>NZ_BAGN01000166.1 GCF_000308835.1 Nocardia vinacea NBRC 16497
GGAGCCCATGGTGAGCCGCACCGGCTTGCCGTTCTCACCGAGCACATCGACCTCGAAAGCATCGGTGTACTTGTTGCCGAGCTGGAAGATGTGGCCGATCTCGATGCCGCGGGCGGATACCAGGACGCCGCGCCCGTCGGGCGAGGGATCGCCGTCTCGCACCTCGGCGGCCTCGATGGTGCCGTCGGGGGTGAAATCGCGGCCCGCGACCAGGCCGACGACGTGCTTGCCCGGTTCGTCGGCGCCGGTGATCCAGCTGGTGCCGGTGCCGATGCGCGGGTCGACGAGGTAGCGAACACCGTTGGCCTGCAATGCCTTCGGGCCGATGTAGCCCTTGACCAGGAACGGGTTGGCGGCGAAATCGGCCTCGGTGAGCAGTTCCACCTCGGCGGGTTCGACCGCGGCGCCGAGGCGCTTGTCGTCGACCTCGCGATCGCCCGGAATGCCGACACCGAGCAGTTCGGTCTTACCGTCCGGGTGGCGCAGCTTGACCATGATGTTCTTCAGGGTGTCGGCCGCGGTGACAGGTTGCGCGGAGATGCCCGCACTGTTCGCCCAATCCACCAGCGTCGCGATGGTCGGGGTGCTCGGCGTGTCGTGTACGACGGCCGCGGGCAGGCCCTCGATGGGTTGCGGTTCGGCAGCGGGCGTGACCACCGCTTCCACATTCGCGGCGTAGCCGGACTCGCGGCACACCACGTAGGTGTCCTCACCGACCGGGCTGTCCGCCAGGAATTCCTCCGACGCGCTGCCACCCATCGCACCTGAGGTGGCCGCGACGATGACGTACTTGACGTCGAGCCGGTCGAAGATACGTTTGTAGGCCTCGCGATGCGCGTTGTAGCTGGCCTCGAGCCCGTCCTCGTCGAGATCGAAGGAGTAGGAGTCCTTCATGATGAATTCGCGGCCGCGCAGAATGCCCGCGCGAGGCCGCTCCTCATCGCGGTACTTGGTCTGGATCTGGTACAGCGTGACCGGCAGATCCTTGTACGAGCTGTATTCACCCTTCACGGTGAGCGCGAACAGCTCCTCGTGCGTAGGCCCCAGCAGATAGTCCGCGCCCTTGCGGTCCTGCAGCCGGAACAGGCCGTCACCGTATTCGGTCCACCGGTTGGTGGTCTCGTACGGTTCGCGCGGCAGCAGCGCGGGCAGCGAGATCTCCTGCGCGCCGATGGCGTTCATCTCCTCCCGCACGACCTGCTCGACCCGCCGCAGCACCCGCAGGCCCAGCGGCAGCCACGAGTACACGCCCGGGGCGATGCGCCGCACATATCCGGCGCGGACGAGGAGTTTGTGACTGGGCACCTCGGCGTCGGCGGGATCGTCGCGCAGGGTACGCAGGAACAGGTGGGAGAGGCGGGTGATCACGGAACGACAGGGTAGTCGCTGGCCGGACGATGTCTGCAACGCATTGGCCCATTTCGGCGTGATCGGGGGCTCTCCGTGGTTACGCAAGCTACCGCCTCCGAGCCCTGACCGATCACGCCGGTACCCTATCCGCTCGTGCTGGTGCTGCTGCCCCCTTCCGAAACCAAGTCCGATGGCGGAACCGATGTGCCGCTGGAGCTGGAGTCGCTGGCGATGCCGCAGCTCACGGCGGTGCGTGACCGGCTCATCGACGAGGTCGTCAAGCTGGCCGCCGACCCGGACGCTTCGCGCGCGGTGCTCGGCCTCGGCAAGGGGGCTGATACCGAGATCGCGCGCAATGCGACGCTGCGCACGTCAGCGACCCGGCCCGCGCTGGAGCGCTACACCGGCGTGCTCTACGACGCACTGGATGCCCGCTCCTTCACCAAGGTCCAACGCGCCAAGGCCTATGCCCGCCTCGGCATCGGCTCCGCCCTGTTCGGCGCCGTCCGCGCCGATGACCTCATCCCCGCCTACCGGCTCTCCGGTGGTTCCAAACTTCCCGGCCTGCCGACGCTTTCCGCGATCTGGCGCGATGTCCTGCCCGACGCCCTGGTCGCCGAAGCCGCCGGTGAACTCGTCATCGACCTGCGCTCGGGCACCTACCAGCAGCTCGGCCGCATCCCCGATGCCATCACCGCCAATGTCCTCACCGAACACCCCGACGGCTCCCGAACCGTGGTGAGCCACTTCAACAAACACCACAAGGGCCTACTCGCCCGCGCCCTCGTCCTTACCCGCGCCGACCCCACCGACATCCGCGCGGTAGCCGGCATAGCCACCAAATCCGGCCTCCGCACCGAAATAGCCTCCCCCACCGAACTCATCATCATCACCAGCTGATGTGCGGCTGGCGCATGACCAGCGCACCGCTCACATAGGTCGCAACTTATGTGCAGCCTGCACTGACTCTGTGCGAGCGCTTCACTCGCGCACCTACACCCACCGGGACCGCAAGGGTGACTTCCGCGAGCTCTGGATCGCCTGCATCAACGCACACCCGACGGACGGCTGGCACATGGCCGGTGCACGGCTCACATAGGTTGCAGCTTGTGCGCGGCGCGCACTGGGTCTGTGCGAGCGGTTCACTCGCGGAAGGCGGTTGGTTGCGGCGGGTTATTCGCGCTCGGTGGGGCGCCAGGTGCCTGCTCGGTGGATGCGGTGAGCGAAGGCCGCGGCTCGGGCCAGTCGGGTCAGCCAGCGGTCCGGGGTGTCCAGGTCAGGCCAGGTCCAGCGGACAACGGCCCAACCCAGCGCGCGCAGGGCGTCCTCACGGAGCTTTTCGGCGATCACGGTGGATTCGGGTGAGCCGCGGCGGGAGTTGTTGCGGTACTTGATCATTCCATCGAATTCGCCGATAACGCCCAGCGTCGGGAACAGGAAATCGACTCGGGCGACGAATCCGCCGTTGATATCCAGGACGGTCGACTGGAGTTCCGGTGCGGGCAGTCCGGCAGTGCACAACACAACCCGGCTCCGCGATTCGCCGGGGCTCTCGGCGCGGCCGTCGAGGAAGTCGATGACGCGGCGCGCGGCCGGGCAGCCCGGGCGGCCGTTCGCCCGCAGTAGTTGTTCCGCCAGTTCGGCGCTGCTGGTACGCCCGAGGCGCAGTGCCGCATCACCCACCACGACAGCTTGTTCGAACGGCACGGTTCTGGCCAGGTCGACGATCGTGCGCGCCACGGTCGTCACCCGCAGATCGCCGATCTGCACCACCTCATCCGACTCGATGGACGCGGCGTGCATCATGACCCGCTTCCCCTTGCGTGCCCCGGTTCTTCGATTGCGCGTCAAATGAACCCGTGCCAACGGAATCGACCACACCGGCAGACCGTGCACGACAGCCGCGGAGATATGACTGACGACGGCAGCTGAACTGGAGCCTGCGGCGACAGCACCGGTCAGCACCAGATGCCTTTGTTCAGTAGTCATTTCGCCGATATCGACCGCACTCAGGTACTGCCCCCGGCACACCCGCTGCCAAGGTCGCCTGCTCAGCTCACGTCCGGTGAATCCGGCTTCCAGCGCATTCCGACGGGAAATAGTTCGAGGTACGTCCACTCCCCGATGTTCTCGACCGACCCCACCCAGCCGAAAGCCCCAATCCACGGATTGTGGACAACTCGCCCCCTGTGCACAACTCCACACCACACACGCCATACCTGACCACCGAGCCACCTCCTGCGGCCTACCAGGCTCCGATGACCGCGCCGATCTTCTCATCCGCGGTGCGACGGCACGGACGAGTCCGAGCACGGCACCATGAGTGCCGCCGCCCCCTGCAGCGAGCATCCAGCAATGAGCCAGCCCGCAGTGGGCGCGAGGCCGTGACCGGCGGGTGGCGCATACCCAGTGAACGCCGCGCAAGAGTTGCAACCTATGCGCGGCGTCCACTATGTATGCGCCACCGCAGGCAGCGTGCTCAGGCCTCGCCAGGCAGCGAGCAGTAGGCACCGCGCTGTCCTGCGCGCGGTCAGCGCTGTGCGGCGGCCAACGCGGCTCGGATCTTGTCAGCAGCCGCGGGGGCAGCGGGGTGCTCCCAGAACGGAAGATCCGCGGCGTAGGGCTCGCCATAGGCGGGGGTATTGGGCTGGGCGCGCCAACTCTCGTTCAACGAGCCGACGTCGACTATGTCGTAGCCGAGGGTGTCGAGTAGTTCGGCGGCAGCCTTTTTCGCGTCGGCGTCGTCGCCTGCGATGGGGAGGGCCGAGCGGTCGGAGGCGGTGGAGGGGCGGGCGAGGGCGGCCAGGTGGGGATAGAAAATATTGTTGAAGGCCTTGACGACCTTCGAGGTCGGCAGGTGGCGTTGCAGCAGTTCACTGCTGGTGGTGGTGCCGTCCTCGAGTTCGGGGAAGGTGCCGTCGCGGTCCGGGTAGTAGTTGTTCGTGTCGATGACGACCTTGCCCGCCAGCGGCTCCACCGGAACCTGCCGGTAGTTCTTCAACGGCACCGTGACCACGACGATGTCACCGGCCGCGGCCGCCTCCGCGGCGGTGGCGGCACGGGCCCGTGGCCCGAGCTCGGCAACCAGCTCCGCCAGCGTCTCCGGCCCCCGCGAGTTACTGACCACGACATCGAGTCCGGCCGCGACGGCCAACCGTGCCAATGTGCCGCCGATATTCCCGCTGCCGATCAATCCAAGCGTTGTCATGCCCGGTCCCAACCGAGTTGAGGCCGCGATTGTTCCGACATGCCGTCGGTGCGCCCCGATGTCGCGGCTGGCGGTCACAGGCTTCGACGACGGTTACGCGGCGATGAGCAGCGCCGCCACCAGGACGCGGGGCGTCGATTCGACGCACTCGAACGCGCTGGAGCCGGCCAAGGAGCCGAATTCGGTGTCGAGGTCGGCTCTGGCGACCGCTGCAAAGCGCCGGCACCAGTCTCAAATGCGCGCCTGGCAGCCGAGAACCGCGTGGTCGGCGCGGCGCGAAGCTCGGTTCAGCTGATGACCTCGACCGCCATCAGCCGTCCCGCACGCCAAAACTCGGATGCGCGCGAAATGATCGGTCTGTAGTGTTCGGCGAGCGGCGGGGGAAGTCCGAAATACAGGGCCGCACAAGGAATGTGATGGCGTCGAGGGCGCCCGGGGAGGTAATTGATGACGAAGTTGAATCAGATCATCGCGGTGGAAAAGGGCGTCAAGAGCGGCGCGCTGCGCGAATTGGCCGAAACCCAGAGTCAGCTGCAGAAGCCGGGGCTGCTGTCCGGTATCGCGCGTACCTATCAGCCGAAAGATGAAGAGGGCGAACAGCTTCCCCCGGAGTCGACGCGGGTGCAGGTCAAGTCCGAGGAGGTGTTGCACCAGACGGCCGCGACGCTGACCCGGCTGTTCGATGTGACGGCGACCAAGGACTGGGCGAACTGCGAGGCCAAGGCCGACGTGCGCGTCGACGAGGAGACCCTGCTGGCCGCCGTACCGGTGTCGTACCTGCTGTTCCTGGAGAAGCAGCTGGCCGACCTGCACACCTTCGTCAAGAAGCTGCCGGTGCTCGACGCCGCCGAGGCCTGGGCATTCGACGATTCGTCCGACACCTGGCGCACCGACGCCGTGCGCACCATCCGCACCAGGAAGGTGCCACGCAACCACGTCAAGGCCGAGGCGACCGAGAAGCATCCGGCGCAGGTCGAGGTGTACTACGAGGACATCGCCATCGGCTACTGGACCACGGTGAAGTTCTCCGGTGCGCTGCCTGCCCGCCGGGTCAACGAGTTGGTCGAGCGCGTCGAAAAGCTTCAGCAGGCAGTCAAATTCGCCCGCGAGGAGGCCAACGGGAGCCAGGTCACCGACCGCAAGACCGGTGATGTGATCTTCCGTTACCTCTTCCGCTGAACCGGTCGGGGGCGAAAAATCGCCCCCGACCCCCAGACTCCCCCGCCGTGTGCGGGGGAAGCGCAAGAGCGCAAACTCAAACTGAAGATAAGCCTGAAGACACGGTGACAGTGCGGGTTCGAATCCCGCTCCGGGCACAGGCCCGGATAGCCCAATCGGTAGAGGCAGCCGGAATCTCAGACTCTCGCTCCAGATTGAGCATTCGCCGCCGAACACCCGATCACGAGGAAGGACACAATCGCGACGAGATACGGGTTCAAATCCCGTTCTTCCAGCCACAATGGAAGATGGTCTAATCGTATGACACGTCGTATCAGTTTGATCCGATCCCACCGACCCGGTGCGCGAATTTGGGTGGCACCAAGGAACCCGGGGGCAGGCTACGCCCTCGGGTTCCCTTGCGTTGGAACAGGAATGGTCAGAGCGCGTGCTTGTCGGTGAGTCCGAGCACGTGGTCGAGAATGTCCAGGCCTTCCTTGGCCTCGGTCTCGTCGATAATGCACGGCGGAACCACATGCAGCCGATTGAAATTGACGAATAGCAGCAGGCCCGCCGCCTTGGCCGCGGCAACGGTTTCGTTCATGGCCGCGCTGGTGCCGCCGTACGGTGCGAGCGGTTCGCGAGTTCGCTTGTCCCGCACCAGTTCCAGCGCCCAGAATACTCCGGTGCCGCGCACATCACCGATGCTGGGATGGCGTTCGGCGAGTTCGCGCAAGCCGGGTCCGAGTACGCGGGTACCGATATCGGCAGCGTTCTCCACGATTCGCTCGTCCCGCATCGCATTGATGGTCGCGACCGCGGCGGCCGTCGCGAGCGGATGACCCGAATAGGTCAGCCCGCCCGGATACGGACGGTCATCGAAGGTCGCCGCGATGGCGGGACTGATCGCGACACCGCCGAGCGGCACATAGCCGGAGTTCACCCCTTTGGCGAAGGTCAGCAGATCGGGCATAACACCCTCGAAATGCTCTATGGCGAACCACTTTCCGGTACGCCCGAACCCCGACATCACTTCATCGGCGATGAAGACGATGCCGTATTCGTCGCACAGCGCCCGGACACCCGCCATATACCCGGGCGGCGGAACCATGATTCCCGCTGTGCCGGGGATGGATTCGAGCACGATCGCCGCGATCGTGTCCGGACCCTCGAAAACAATGGTCTGCTCGAGATGCGCCAAAGCCCGTTCGGCTTCCTCGGTTTCGGTGCTCGCATGGAATTGCGAGCGGTACAGGAAAGGACCGAAAAAGTGGACGACTCCGCTATTGCCGTGGTCGTTGGGCCAGCGCCGCGGGTCGCCGGTGAGGTTGATCGCGGTCTCGGTGCCGCCGTGATAGGAGCGGTAGCGCGAAAGCACCTTGTAGCGGCCGGTATGCAGGCGCGCCAGCCGAACCGCGTGTTCGACGGCATCGGCGCCGCCATTGGTGAAGAAGATCTTGTCGAGTTCGCCCGGAGTCCGCTCGGCGATCAGCCGGGCGGCCTCGGAGCGAGCATCGTTGACGTGTTGCGGTGCGACGGTGCACAGCTTCGCAGCCTGCTCCTGTACCGCCGCAACGACTTTCGGATGCTGGTGACCGATATTGGTGTTCACCAGCTGCGAGGAGAAATCGAGCAGACGATTACCGTCGCCGTCCCATACGTAGCAGCCCTGGGCGGCCGTAATGGACATCGGCGTACGGTGCGCCTGCGCGGACCACGAGTGGAATACGTGGCGGCGGTCGAGTTCGTAGGCGCGGGCGGCGGCCAGCCGGGCGAGCTCGGGTGCCGATCCATTCGGGAGGGTCATCGAATTCTCCTGCGTAGCTACTTGTTCTGGGGGAATCCGAGTTCGAGTCCGCCGTGGCTGGGATCGAGCCAACGCGTCGTGACGGCCTTGCCACGGGTGAAGAAATGCACGCCCTCGATGCCGTGTGCATGCGAATCGCCGAACAGCGAATTCTTCCAGCCGCCGAAGCTGTAGTAGGCCATCGGCACCGGGATCGGCACATTGATGCCGACCATGCCGACCTCCACCTCATTGTGGAAGCGCCGGGCCGCGCCGCCGTCATTGGTGAAGATGGCCGTCCCGTTGCCATAGGGATTGTCGTTGACCAGTTCCAGCGCCTCGTCGTAGCTGTCGACGCGTACGACCGACAGGACCGGGCCGAAGATTTCATCGGTATAGACGCTCATCCCGCTACCCACATGATCGAGAACCGTTGGGCCGAGCCAGAATCCATCGGCTTCACCATCGACCTGGATGCCGCGACCGTCGAGAACGACACTGGCACCGTCGGATTCGCCCGCATCGATATAGGCGGCGACGCGATCGCGATGCTCGCGCGTCACCAGCGGACCCATATCGGTATCGCGGGTGCCGTCACCGGTCTTGATGGTCTTCGCGCGCTCGGTGATCTTGGCGACCAGTTCGTCGCCGACCGCACCGACCGCCAGCACCACGCTGATCGCCATACAGCGCTCGCCCGCGGAGCCGAATCCGGCATTCACCGCGGCATCGGCGGCCAGATCCAGATCGGCATCGGGCAGCACCACCATGTGGTTCTTGGCGCCGCCCAGCGCCTGCACGCGCTTACCGCTGGCGGTACCGCGCTGGTAGACGTACTTGGCGATAGGTGTGGAGCCGACGAACGAGACAGCCTTGATATGCGGATTGTCGAGCAGTTCGTCGACCGCGACCTTATCGCCCTGCAGCACATTGAAAACCCCTGCGGGCAAACCGGCTTCGTGCCACAGCTCGGCCAGCCACAGCGATGATGACGGATCCTTCTCGCTCGGCTTGAGCACCACGGTATTTCCGGCCGCGATCGCGATCGGGAAGAACCACATCGGCACCATCGCCGGAAAGTTGAACGGTGATATCACCGCGACCGGGCCCAGCGGCTGGCGGATCGAGAAGATGTCCACCTTCGTCGAGGCGTTCTCGGTGAATCCGCCCTTGATCAAATGCGGTACACCGCAGGCGAATTCGATCACTTCTAGGCCGCGGTTCACTTCGCCGAGCGCATCGGAGTGCACCTTGCCGTGTTCGGCGGTGATCAGTTTGGCAAGTTCTTCCTTGCGCTCGTTGAGCAGTTCGCGGAACCGGAACAGGATCTGTGTGCGCCGCGCCAGCGAGGTGTCACGCCATTCCGGGAACGCCGCCTTCGCCGATGCGATCACCGCCCTGGCATCCTCGACACCGGCCAGTGCGACCTGTCCGGTCACCACTCCGGTCGCCGGATTCGTCACCGGCGCGGTCGCCGAGCTCGTGCCCGCGAAGGGTTTGCCGTCGAGCCAGTGCGCGATCGTCTGCATATCTCCTCGATTCGATCCTGAGCGCCGGATGGTGTCGTGGTTTCGACTCTGCACCATCGCTGCCCGATTTCGGCCAGACGTTCTGTATGCGATTCCGGATTTCCTATTACGATTTGTCAGATGCTGCTCTCTGTCGCCGATGTGCTGGCCATGCCGGTTGTGCGCGCGGGCGAGCCGGAGGTCGTCGGTGCGGCGGCGCTGGATCGGCCGGTGCGGTGGGTGCACGTCAGCGACCTGCCGGATGTCGCCGAGTTGCTGGTCGGCGGGGAATTGATGCTGACTACGGGCTTGGCATTGACCGGCAGCGACGAGTCGACGGTCGCGTATCTGAATTCGCTGGCCGACGCGGGGGTGGCCGGACTGGTCATCGAACTCGGCGACGCCGTGCCGCGGTTATCGCCGATCATCGCCGAGACCGCCGACGCACTCGGACTCCCGGTCATCGCGCTGCATCGCGTCACCCGCTTCGTGGAAATCACCGAGGCCGTGCACCGAGTGATCGTGGCCGACCAGTATGCCGAACTCGAATTCGCGCGCACCGTGCACGAGACCTTCACCGAGCTCAGCGTGCGCCGCGCCGCGCTGGCCGAAATCGTCGAGACGGCCGCCGACATGCTCGATTCCTCGGTCGTACTGGAAGATCTGGCGCATCGGGTGCTGGCGTTGACCGCCCGGCACACCAGCACCTCGGCGATTCTGGAGAACTGGGAGACCACCTCGCGACTGCTGCCGGAGGGCTGGGATGTGGTCCAGGTCGGCCCGCATACCCAGCGCTGGGGTCGGTTGATCCTGCGTTCGAGCGGGCTGGCGACGCCGCGTGCCCGCATGGTGCTCGAGCGTGCCGCACAGACGCTGACGCTGCACCGGATGAT
This sequence comes from Nocardia vinacea NBRC 16497, assembly GCF_000308835.1. GTDB lineage: Bacteria > Actinomycetota > Actinomycetes > Mycobacteriales > Mycobacteriaceae > Nocardia > Nocardia vinacea. The sequence goes on from NZ_BAGN01000166.1 coordinate 9,904, forward strand.
CGATAAGGATCGCTTCGGCCTGCATCGTCAAGCGCAGACCGGACTCATCGACGATATGGTCAACGGTCGCGTCCTCGACGAGCGCGATGCGCAGGCCAGGGCCGCCGCGTTGGGCCTGTTGACCCGACGCGCGCACTACGTTCCGCTCGCGATAGACGTTGCCGCCCTTGCCGAATCCGATCAGGTCGCCAGGCAGCGCCGCAGCGCGGGCGTGCTCGACGCGGTCATCCACGGTCTCGGACTGTCGAACGCGACCGCATTGACCGCGGCCGAGCACGGCGACCGGGTCGGCATGGTGCTCGCGGTCCCGCGCAGCGCCGATCTCGATGACACGCTCCGCATCGTGTGCTCGGCGATCATCGCCGAGGTGCGGCGGGTGGAGGGGGTGCGGCGGGTGGTCATAGGCGTTGGCGCGGAAGCGGATTCACTGCTCGACACCGCACGCGAATTGGCGCAGGCGGCGCATGTCGCCGAGGTCGCGTTATCGCTGGACGCGGCATCTGATCGGCCGCGCTCCCGGGACGCCACGTGGTCACGTTCCGCCACCGCCACCGCGTCCGTCGCTCGCGCGGGGGTGCCGCGGGCGTTCTATCGCAGCGGCGATATCCGGCTGCGCGGACTGCTCTCGTTGATCCGCAATGATCCCGGCGTGCAGAGCTTCGCCGAAACGGAACTGAGCGCGTTGCTGCGCTACGACATTCGGCATGCGGCCGATCTGACCCGCACGTTGCGACAGTTCCTCGACGTCGCGGGCAATAAGACCGAACTCGCCAAGCGACTCAATATCAGCAGACCGACCCTCTACGACCGGCTCGCCCGCATCGAGCGGATTCTCGACGTCGACCTCGAGGACGGTGAATCCCGTACCTCACTGCATACCGCACTGCTCATTCGCGATCTGACCGCCGACTCGAACTCCAGGACCGACAGGTGATTTCGACCGGATCGGGAATGTTCACGAGTCGGCAACCGTTCCATCAACCCATGACAGCTGTGCTCTCCGAGGAATTGAAGAAGTACCTGGACGAGTCGAAGGTCTTCGCGACCGCGGCGACGATCGGACCGAACGGACAACCCCATTTGACCGTCATCTGGCTCGAGCGCGATGGCGACGACCTGCTGTTCTCCACGACGGTGGATCGGCAGCAGGGCAAGAACCTCGCCCGTGATCCGCGGATCACGATAATGATCAATCCACCGGATAATCCGTACGTGTACGCGGAGATTCGCGGCACCGCCACGATCACCCCCGATCCCGACAAGACGCTCCCCGACAAGCTGTCGGCGCACTACACCGGGCTGCCGTACGTCGAATTCAACCCCGCCTCCGTCAATGACGGACCGCGCGTAATCGTGCGTGTGACCCCGCGCAAGGTCGCCGGTCGCCTGTGAGCTCACGGCCGGGCGGATCAGCCCTGTCCGGCCTCTTCCCTTGCGTGCTGCGCCTGGCCGACCTCGGCCGCCGTGTAGCGCAATGTCAGTGCCACCAGCCCCACCAGCAGTGCGCCGATGGCGGTGACGAAAAGCACCAGCGTGTAACCACTTCCGAGCGCATCCAACTCCGCGGGCGTCATACCGGCGGGCTTACCCGTTCGCCCGCCGAGCGACAGCGTGCGGGATGCGGCGACCGGCGCGAGCAGGCCGATCGCGACGGGTGTGCCGAGGTTCATGAACATCTGACCGACCGCGGAGAGCGGGCCGATATTCTTCGGCGCGACACCGACCAATACGCACAGCGGGACGATCACCACGGCGACACCGATGCCGAATCCGATCATGATGAAAAGTCCCAGCAGGGTCGGCCAGTACGGCACGCCCCGTTCGAGCGTCGAGCCGAACAGCAGTCCGACGACGAGAATCGCCGCGGCACCGCTCAACAGCCAGCGCGGCGCGACCGTCATCGCCAGTTGCGAAGCCGTGGCGGTGCCCATACCAGCGCCGATGGTGAACGGGATGAACGCGACCCCGGCGACCAGCGGGCTGTAGCCGACGACATTCTGAACGAACAATCCCGCGAAAAAGGTTGTCGCGGCCAGCACTCCGCTGGCCAGGAAGATGGCGCCGAAGGTGGCGACCCGATCGCGCTTATCGAATAGCGACCAGGGCAGCAGCGGGTTGTCCACCCACCGTTCGGCGAGCACGAAGACGATCAACACCACCAGACCGGCAACGATCGAACCGATGATGACCGGACTGTCCCAGCCGAATTCGGGTGCCTCGGTCGCGCCGAATACTAGAGACGCGCAGGCGAGGGTGCCGAGTACGGCCCCGCGCACGTCCAGGGGTAGTCGCTGATGGGTGGTGTCGCGCAGCCGCAGCGCCGCGCCCGCGAGGATCAACGCACCGATTGGCACATTGATCAAGAAGATCCACCGCCAGCTCACCTCGGTGAGCGCACCGCCGATCACCAGTCCGCCGACCGAGCCGACCGCCATCATGGAGCCGAAGATCGCGATCGCCTGATTACGCACCCGGCCGGGCGCGAAAGTGGTCGCTACCAGGGCAAGTGCGGTCGGGGCCGCGAGCGCGGCGCCGGTGCCCTGGATCGCGCGGGCCGCGATCAGCATGCCCTCGTTCTGCGCGAGTCCGCACAGCAGCGAGGCCAGTGTGAACAGTGCGACGCCGACGATGAACATGCGTTTGCGGCCGAAGGAGTCGCCGATCCGGCCGCCGAGCAACATCAGACCCGCGAACGGCAGACCGTAGGCGGTGACCATCCAGGCACTACCTGAGCTCGATAGACCCAGTTCGTCTTGTAGTCGGGGCAGGGCGAGAATCACCACCGTGCCATCGAGCACGACCATCAATTGCAGCCCGCTCAGCACCAGGATCGCCAGGCCGAAGGCCCGCCGCGTCACCGGATATGGCGTCGTAGCGGGATTGTCTGGCACAGTCAGCCACTGTAGTCAGAGCGACGGATGACAGGTAGCGGCCCGGTCCGCGGCACCACCGGCATGGAGCCGGTCCGCTGCGATTCCTCTTGCGCGTGCTGTGCCTCGGCCAGTTGTCTCGGCGAATAGCGCAATGTCAGCGCGATGAAGCCCGCCAGCACCGCGACCAGCGAGCAGACCGCGAGCACCAGCGTGTATCCGCTGCCGAGCGCAAAGATCTCGGCCTCGTTCATATCCGCCGCCTTACCGGTGCGCCCGCCCATCGACATGGTGCGCGATGCCGCGATGGGAGTGAGCAGACCGATGAATACCGGTGTCGCCAGGTTCATGAACATCTGGCTCACCGCGGACAGCGGACCGATATCGGACGCAGGCACCCCCACGAGCACGCACAGCGGCGCGAGCACCATTGCCACGCCGACACCGAAGCCGATCACTATCAAGAGCGGCAGCAGGGTGGTCAGGTAGTTCACGCCGCCGTCGAGCTGCGAGCCGACCAGCAGTCCGGCGGCCAGGACGAATGCCGCGCCGCACACCAACCAGCGCGGTGCGACGAACAGCGCCGCCTTGGTGGCCACCGCGCCGCCGATGCCGATGCCGATGGTGAACGGGATCGAAGCGATACCCGCGACCAGCGGGCCGTAGCCGAGCACGTTCTGCAGGAACTGCGCGACGAAGAAGGTCATCGCGCCGAGCACGCCGCCGGCCAGGAAGATCAGCATGAAGGTGGTGACCCGATCGCGACTGTCGAACAGCGACCACGGCAGCAGCGGATCATCGACGGTGCGCTCGACCACTACGAAGACGATCAGCAGCACCGCACCCGCCACCAGCGCACCGATAACGGCCGGACTGCCCCAGCCCAACTCGGGCCCCTCGGTCGCGCCGAACACCACCGACGCGCAGGCCACGGTGCCGAGCACCGCGCCACGGATATCGAGTGGCGATCGGTGGTGTTCGGTATCCGCGAGCTGGAACAGGGCACCGAGAATGATCAATACGCCGATGGGCACATTGATCAGGAAGATCCACCGCCAGGACAGCTGGGTCAGCGCGCCGCCGACCACCAGACCGCCGACCGAGCCGATGCCGACCATCGAGCCGACGATCGCAATGGCCTGATTACGCGCCTTTCCCGGCGCGAACGTGGTCGCCACCAGCGCGAATGCCGTCGGCGCCGCAATCGCCGCGCCCGCGCCCTGCACGGCGCGAGCCGCGATCAGCATGGCCTGGCCCTGCGCCAACCCGCACAGCAGCGAGGCGACTGTGAACAACGCGACGCCCAGCATCAGCATCGGCTTACGACCGAACGTGTCTCCGAGCCGCCCGCCGAGCAGCATCAGACCGGCGAAGGTCAGGCCGTAGGAGGTCACCGTCCACGCGCCGCCCGCGCTGGACATGCCCATCTCTTCCTGCAGTCGGGGCAGCGCGAAAATGACCACGGTGCCGTCGAGCACAACCATCAGCTGCAGCCCGCTCAGCACGAGTATGGCGAGCCCGAAGGCCCGCTGCGTCACCGGATACTGCATCTTCGCAGGGGGATTATCGAGCACGGTGAGCCACTGTAATTGATCCGGAACCCAGGTCTCCGCTCCCGCGGGTGCGATTCATCTAGTCATAGCGAAAGTCACTGGGCGGTTGTGACACCTTCCAGTTGCGGGATCCCAGCGGTTGTGCGGCATCACCCGGCGGAGGACTCGGCTCGCGGTGCGGCGGATTCGGCGGAGAAGCCCGCTGTGGGGCCGATCACAACGATCGCCGGCGGGCGGATGGCTTCTTCGCGAACGCGGGCGGCAACAGTGCCGAGGTCCGCGCGCAGGACGCGCTGGGTGCGGAGGGTGCCCTCCTGGATCACTGTTGCCGGGGTGTCGGCCGGTCGGCCGCCCTCGATGAGAGCGGTGGCGAATTGTTCGATGCGCTCGACCGCCATCATGAGCACGATGGTGCCGCGCAGGCGGGCCAGGGCGGGCCAGTCGACCAGGGAATCCGGGTGGTCGGGTGCGACGTGGCCGCTGACCACCACGAATTCGTGGGTGACGCCGCGATGGGTCACCGGAATGCCCGCGGCGGCGGGGACGGAGATGGGGCTGGTGATACCGGGAACCACGGTCACCGGAATGCCCGCCTCGACGCAGGCCTCGAGCTCCTCGTAGCCGCGCCCGAACACATACGGGTCGCCGCCCTTGAGCCGCACCACGAACTTGCCCGCCTTGGCGCCCTCGATCAGCGCGGAATTGATCGCCTCCTGCGCCATCGCCCGCCCGTACGGAATCTTGGCCGCGTCGATCACCTCGACGTCCGGGCCGAGTTCGGCGAGCAGTTCCGGCGGTGCGAGCCGGTCGGCGACAACGAGATTCGCGCGGGCCAGCAGGCGGCGGCCGCGCACCGTGATCAGATCCGGATCGCCGGGACCGCCGCCGACCAGCGCGACGCCCGGGGTGATCGGTGTCGAATCGTCGGTCACCACACCTGATTGCAGCGCCTCGAGCAGCGCATTTCGCACCGCGGCGGACCGCCGGTGCTGACCACCGGCGAGCACGCCGAGCGTCAGGCCGTCATGCCGAGCCGTCGCCGGCGTTACCGCGGTGCCCAGCCGCGCGATATCGGCGCGCACACAGAAGATCCGTCGTCGCGTGGCCTCCTCGACGACCGCCGCATTGGTCTCGGGTTCGTCGGTGCATGCGATCGCGTACCAGGCGCCGTCGAGATCGCCGTCGGCGTAGGCGCGCAATGTCAGCGTGAGTTGCCCCGACGTAGCCATTCCCTCCACGGCCGGGGTGACTTCGCGACTGATGACGTGCACGTCCGCCCCGGAGGCGATCAATAGGCCGAGCCTGCGCTGCGCCACCGTGCCGCCGCCGACCACGACCACGCGCCGCCCATTGAGATCGAGCCCGACCAGGTAGTTCGGATCACTCGCGGGACGGTCGTCCGGGTTGATTTCCGGCTGGTCATCGGCAGGTACTGACGTGTTCGGCACAGTGTTCGAGACTACGTCCTGCGTGCGCGTGCCCGGCAATCACCCGCCGCGAGGGCGCAATAACGAGCACCGTGCCGGTCGTGGATCGCAGGGACGGCCTCCCTATGCTTGGGGTGACGGTACCTGGAGCAATCAGACCAGCAGGTTGGAGCCATGACACAGGCAGAGCAACTGCTGGAGGTCGCATATCAGGAGGCACTACGCGGCCGGACCGAAGGCGGGATTCCGATCGGCGCGGCCCTGTTCGCGGCCGATGGCACCCTGCTCGGACGCGGGCACAACCGGCGGGTGCAGTCCGGCGATCCCAGCATGCACGCCGAAACCGATGCGTTCCGTAATGCGGGCCGCCGCCGCGACTACGGCTCGACCATCATGGTGACCACCCTGTCACCGTGCTGGTACTGCAGCGGGCTGGTGCGCCAGTTCGGGATCGGCGCGGTGATCATCGGAGAAGCACAGACCTTCCACGGCGGGCATGACTGGCTGGCCGAGCACGGCGTCGCGGTGACCGTACTCGAGGACAAGCGCTGCATCGACCTGATGACCGAATTCATTGCCGACCAACCGCTGCTCTGGCACGAAGACATCGGGGTAGCCGGGGATTGACGTCGGACAAACGATTTCAGCGGAAGTACGGATAGTCCTGCACCCAGTTGAATCCACGGCCGCGCAGCGGAAAGCTGTTCAGATCGACCTGCTGCAAGGTGATGGTCACCGGCCGACCGTTCAGCTGTCCGTTGAGCGTCAGACGGTCGGGCGCGGGCTGTTCGAAGGTGAAGTCGGCGATCTGGGCGGGTTGCGCGTCCGGCTGCTCCGGTGGCGCGGACACCGAGATCTTGTGGGCGGCGGTATCGACAGCGGGGACGGCGGGCACCAGGGTGCCGTCCATCTTCTGGTAGGTCATTACCTGCACATCGAAAACGACTCGCTGCCAACGTGTCTCGTCGGTGGTCAGCGGCGGTACCGGCGCGCCGTCCTGGGTGAATTCCGATACCGCCCAGATCCCGTACAGCGGCGGCTTGGGGCTGCCACCGCCGCCTTCGTTCCAGTACTTCAGTCCGGTGTGCACGAAACCCGCTGCCATCCACAGGCCGAGTACGACTTGCAGCGCGATCGCGATCCGGCGAATTCGGTTGCCGCGGAACGGATCCGGTTGCGTGGCCGGGTCGGACGGCCGGTTCAGCACCAGCACATTCGCCAACCGCCGCGCCTGCGGTGCGAGCAGCACCATGCTCAGCAGCATGAGGTGGAAGGCCAGGATCTTGACCGGGACGTCGAAGGTCATATTGAGCACGAACACCTGCGCCAAGCTCACCAGGCTCAGCATCGCGCCGAGCGTCGCCGTCCTCGGCAGGAAGAGCAGCAGTCCGCCCAGCACTTCGGCACAGCCGAGCAGGATCTCGTAGGTGGGTGAACTCCCGACCTGGTTCCACAACACCGAGGCGGGGCTGAACTCACCGTAGGGTTGCAGCAGTTTCGCCAGCGGCGGCTCCGGCATCTGCGTCGGAATCGCCTTGGCGAACCCGTAGAGCAGCATCTGCCCGCCCAGGCACATCCGGATGAAGAGCAGGAACCAGGCCTGCAGCTGCCGATAGTTCGGCCTGCGCCGGTCCAGCGCGGTCCAGATGAGGGTCGCCACCGCGGCGGCGATCAGCACACAGAAGACGAATGTCCACATGAAGTATTGATCGCCGCTGCCCGAATCCTCGCGCAGCACGACATCGGTATCGAAGAACAGTCGTCCGGCCGGCTCGATGATCGGGCGCAAAGCGCGGAATTCCCAGAGCACCGCATTGTCCGACAGCGATTCGGCGAGCAGTCCGGCGAAGGCGAAGGGAATCTGGGTGAACAGCAGGCAGAACAGTCCGAAATAGCCGAAGGAGAACCGAAAAGCGATCCTGGTCAACGGATTCCACCGCACGGGCTGCTCGGGCGGTATGACGCTTTCTGCCCGATCGAGAACCTCTACACCGACCGCACTCACACCGATCCCTCCCTCTCACGACTCCACGTCAGCCGACGGTATCGGTGCCAGAGCCCGACCGCTTCCAGGAAAACCCCGATTCCACCCCCTTCCCGCGGCGTACGCGACTCCGCCGGAAGTATGACCCCCGCCTGGTGCAGTGGATTGTCAATACCGAATATCACCCAGTGAGGGTCGCTCGATTTCTTCGAATTTCTACGGTAAGCATCGACTAGAACGCGTTACAGTTTCCGCAGGCACATGCGTCAGGAGGACAAAGAATGGCCGACGATCCCGATCCCACCGCGCGGCGGCAGCTGACCGTCAGCGCGCGGGACCTCGACACCCTCGCCGAGGACCTGTCCCGGTGGCTGGACGGCAAGGTCCACGCGGATCACCCGCCCAGGATTTCGGCGCTGTCGCGGCCGCAGGGTGCGGGGATGTCGAGTCCGACGGTGCTCTTCGACGCCGAATGGAGTGTGGACGGGCGCGCGGACGGCGGTTCGTTCGTAGCCAGGATGACACCGGAGGCCGACTCGTTCCCGGTCTTCGAAAACTACGACCTGGAGCTGCAATACCAGATCATGGCCGGGGTCGCGGCCGCCTCGGCGGTGCCGGTCCCCGAGCTGTGCTGGCTGGAGACCGACGAGAAGCCGCTCGGCACAAAGTTTTTCGTGATGCGGCGGGTCGAGGGCCGAGTGCCGTCGGACAATCCGCCGTATGTCTTCATCGGCTGGCTCTTCGACGCCAGTCCCGAGGAGCGGGCGGAATTGACCGCGAAGACCGTCGAGGTCATTGCGAAGGTGCACGAAATCTCCGATCCGGCAACGCGATTCCCGATGCTCGACGGTCCTGGTCAAGCGCTGCGCCGACATGTCGAATGGCATCGCAACTGGTACCGCTGGGCATTGGCCGATGACGGCTACCCGATTCCGCTGATCGAGCGAACCTTCGACTGGCTCGACGCGCACTGGCCCGCCGATCCCGGTCCGGACGTATTGAGTTGGGGCGATTCGCGACCGGGCAACATTCTGTACGACGGCTTCACCCCGGTCGGTGTACTCGATTGGGAGATGGCCGGACTCGGCCCGCGCGAACTGGATATCGCCTGGGTCATCTTCATTCACCGCTTCTTCCAGGACCTTGCCACCCGCTTCGATCAGCCCGGACTGCCGGACTTCCTGCGGCGCGCGGATGTCGTCGCGAAATACGAGGAGACAACCGGATATACGGTTCGGGATCTCGACTTCTACATCGTGTACGCCGCGCTGCGGCACGCGATCGTGATGGCCAGGGTCAAGCGCCGGATGATCCACTTCGGCGAGGACACCGACACCCCCGATCGCGACGACTACGTGATGCACCGAGCAAGCCTGGAGGCGCTGCTCGACGGAACCTACGAATGGGATTAGAGGAAATCATGGCTGTATCCGATGGTCGCTCCGCAGGCTCCGCTCCCTCGCCCCTCGACGAATACCCCATCCATCAGACCCACCTGTCCATGTCCCGAGTCGCCAGCAGTGACCGGAACTTCTACGACAGAAGCTATTTCAACGGCCACGACCGCGACGGCGGCACCTTCTTCGTCACCGGCGGCGGGGTGTATCCGAACCTCGGGGTGATCGACGCGTACGCCTGCGTCCGACGTGGCGACATCCAGCGCACGGTCCGCTTCTCCGACGCGCTCGGCGATCGCGGCGTCGACCTGCGCGTCGGCGGCTACCGCATCGAGGTGCAGGAACCGCTGCAGCGGATCCGGGTGATCTGCGAGCACGATGACCTCGGCTTCGACCTCACCTGGCACGGATCCTTCCCCACTGTCGAGGAACAACCGCATCTGATCCTCAACGGCAACCGCCCGATCATCCAGGCCACCCGGTTCGCACAGGTCGGCTCGTGGGAGGGAACGCTGCACGTCGACGGCACGGATCGCACCGTCGACCCGGCCGTCTGGATGGGCACCCGGGACCGCTCCTGGGGCATCCGCCCGGTGGGCGAACCCGAGCCGCCGGGCCGGGCCGCCGCCGAACCGTCCGGCGGATTCTGGTGGATGTACGTGCCGCTGCGCTTCGACGACTTCGCCATCGTGCTGATCCTGCAGGAGGAACCGGACGGCAAGCGCACCCTCAACGACGCCGTCCGCATCTTCCCGGACGGTCGCACCGAACAGCTGGGGTGGCCGCGCTACCACATCGAATACCGTTCCGGCACCAGGCATCCCATCGGCGCACGGCTGGAGATGACCACCCCTGACGGTAAGCCGCTCGAGGTCGAAGTCCGGACCGTCACCAATGTCCCCCTGCACGTCGGCTGCGGATACGGCGGGGATCCGGACTGGTTGCACGGTCGATGGATGGGGCGCGACTGGTCCTCGAGCAGCAGTTACGACCTCACCGATCCGGCCATCGCGGGGCGCATCCCGTTCGGGGTCATCGATCATGTCGCACACGCGCGCTGCGGGGATTCCGAGGGGTGGGGCCTGTTCGAACACGGAAGTCTCGGGCGGCACGACCCGACCGGGTTCGCAGACTGGGGTTCGGTCGCGCCGTAGGGTTTTCGGTGGGCACGCACTCGTGCGCGCCCACCGGATTCAGCTCGTCGGCCGCGCCAACTCGGGACGTTTGCGGTAGTCGGTCAGCCCGATCACATTCCCCCACGGATCGGAAACCTCTACGCTCCAACCGGTTCCGACCTCGAACGGTGCGCTGACCACCGGTACGCCGAACCCTTCGAGTTCGGCCGCGGCCGCCACCGCATCCGGTACCTCCAGCCACAGCCGCATTCCGGACAATCCGGCTGCACCCGCCCGCGGATCCACCCGAGCCATGACACCGGCCACCTCACCGCCGACATCGAATACCGCAATCCCCTGCTCCGGCAGTGTGAACTTCACCGCCAACCCCAGCACGCCACCGTAGAACGACACCGCGGCCTCCAGGTCACCGACCGGAACCAGCACATTGTCGATGCCTCGGATATCCATCGCCCCACTAAACCACGCCGGTCTACGGGAATGACCACGAATCGATGGACTTCCCGCGGCTGAGAACTGTCATGCCCGCGAGCGCGCCCGATGTCTGGCACCATGCGGCTCCACCGGCGAAACATCTTGCTGAACAAGGTGATTCGGCGGAAGCTTTGTCTGGTTGCGTAAGCGACCGATCGTCCATACCCGTGCCAACGGGTCGGCACCGCCCGAGGGGTCATCATGACAAGTCTTCCCGCATTCCCCGCCGCCGACGAAAGCCCGCTCGACACCTGCATCCGGCTGCAGCAGACCGCGCCCGTGGTCGAAGTGGAATTCCCGGGCGGCGTGCCCGCCTATTTGGCCTTGACGCACAACGCCGTTGCGGAGATCCTCGCCGGCGACAACAAAACCTTCGCCAGGGACCCCAAGCACTGGCCCGCACTATACGACGGATCGATCCCGGAAGACTGGCCGCTACGGGCCATCGTCCAGGGCGACCACCTGTCGACGAAGGACGGTGAGGATCACCGTCGGTTGCGTGGTCTGGTCGGGAAGGGATTTACACCTCGACGGGTGCAGGCGATGGAACCCCGCATCCAAGAGCTAATCGACGGTCTGTTGGACGAGGTGATCGCCGCAGGTGACGGAGTGGATCTGGTACCAACCTTCACCGACGCACTGCCGATGGCGGTCATCGCCGAATTGTTCGGCGTGCCCGACGCGGACCGGCCACGGCTGCGGAAATGGACCTCCACTCTGTTGGCGCACACCACCCCGCCGGAGCTGGCGTTCGCGACCCAGAACGAACTCGGGGCTTTCCTGCACGCATTGGTGCAGCGCAAGCAGCAGGAACCCGGCGACGATCTGACCTCGGATCTGGTGCAGGCCCGCGATGCGGGCGATCAGCTCACCACCGACGAATTGGTCGGCGTGCTCTGGCTGATGCTGATCGCCGGTCACGAGACCACGGTGCATCTGCTCGGGCACGCCGTGGTCGCACTGCATCGGAATCCCGACCAGCTCGCAGTGGCCAAGGCCGAAGACCGTTGGGCCGATGTGGTCGAGGAAACGTTGCGGTACCGCCATTCGGTGATGATGACCAGCTACCGGTTCACGCTGACCGATGTGACGATCGCCGGTGTGGCCATTCCCAAGGGGAATGCGGTCGGTGTGGTCTACCAGGCGACCGGCGTCGATCCGGAGAAGTACGGCGAGACCGCGAACCAGTTCGATCTCACCCGCGAACAGACCGGACACCTCGGCTTCGGACACGGGCCGCGCTACTGCATCGGCGCACCGCTCGCCCGGTTGGAGAGTCGACTCGCCCTCGCCTCGCTCTACCGGCGGCTGCCTGACCTGCGGCTCACCATCGATCCGGACGATATTCCCTACTCACCGTCGTTCTTCACTGTCGGCCCGTTGTCCCTGCCGATCGCACTGGGAACGGTGTCCTGACTCTTGTTACGTCAGTGGTGATTTCGGCGCGAGCGCGGCCGCGATCACTATTCCGTCGACGGTCCGCTTGGGAATAACGAGCGGACCGTCGGCGGCCAGTAGCGCGGCCGCCTCGGCGACGCTGGCGGTGCCGAGCGCCTCATCGGTACGTGCCGAGGGATTCGGCACGTCGACCCGGGCGAGCTCGGCCGCGGTAAAGGCGCGGACCGAGACGCCCACATGAGCGGCGACACCACGAAGTTCCTCGGCGCGCCGATCGATGGTCGCGAGGTAGGCAATAGGCTTGTCGCCCAGCACTTCTCGCAGGGCATCCAAAATCCGCTCGCTCGATGTGCCCGGCCGGAACCCGAGACCGACGGCCCAGCCTTGCGGGGTCGGTTCGCCGGTTGGGGACGCCGAGGTGTCAGATGGTGGCACGGCTTTGGGCGTATTGGGCGGCTGCGGCGACAAAACGGGTTGTGGCTCCGGGGTTTCCGGCCGGGTGGGTGTGCAGGTAAGAGGCGTGAACGCGGTGGATCAAGGCGCCCTCGCGGATGCGCTCGCCCGCAGTGTGCCAGCCCCAGGCAGAGGCGTCGTCACCGGTGGCAACCAGGCGGGTGCGGTGGAATTCGTGGCCGCGCACCCGTTCTCCCGCGCGCCATAGGGCGGAATCCGCCAGCGCCACGGCATCTCGATAGCCGAGGGTCAGGCGGGGTCCGAATTCCGCTGTCGCATCGACTACCCCCGCCATCGAATGGCCGTCCAGCGAGCGGCTGAGGTACAGCAATCCAGCACATTCGGCATGCACCGGAAGGCCCGCCCCGGCCTGCTCGGCGACCTGCGCCAGCAGCCGATCGTTGGCCGCCAACGCCGCAGCATGCTCCTCGGGAAACCCACCGGGCAATACCAAACCGGCCGTCCCCGTGGGAAGTTCATCCCGCAGCGGATCGAAGACCACAACCCGTGCCCCGGCAGCCTCCAACAACTCCCGATGCTCCGCATACCCGAACGTGAACGCAGCCCCGCCGGCCATGGCAATCACAGGACCGAGCGCGGCCTCCGTAACCACACCCGACACAACCGGGCCTTGTGCGGCCGTCGGCTTCGCACGACTCGCGCGTTCGGCGACTACATCGGCTGCCCGCGCGCTGTCGCCGACGCCCGCAGAAGCGACACCGGCAGTACTCGCGCCGGCCTGGGCCTTCGAACGGCTCGCCCCGCTGAACGCGCTGGTCACGTCTGCGGCGATCGCTTCGTCGACGCTGGCCGCAGCCGCACTGTTCGCGTACACCGAGTCCTCGAATCCACGGATCGCGGTCGCGGGATCCCAGGCTCGGGCGGTGCTGGTCGAGCGGGCCAGGCGGGCGATGGTGGGGAGGTCGACGTGGGCGGCGACGAGGTCGGTCATTGCTTCGACGGCGGCGGTGGCGGCGTGGCCGTGTTCGACCGCGGGGATGAGGCCGAGGTGGCGCGAGGGGACCTCGAGTTCCGCCATGCGCGGTAGTGATCCGAGGACCGGGAGGCCGACTCGGTCACAGGCGGCACGCAGCACCTGGTCGTGACGTTCACTGCCGACGCGGTTGAGGATGACACCGCCCAAGCTGATCGCAGCGTCGAAGGTGGCGAAGCCGTGCAGGAGAGCGGCGAGGCTCTGACTGTGGCCGCGGGCATCGACGACCAAAATCACTGGGGCGCCGAGTAATCCGGCGACCTGCGCGGTGGAACCCTCGGCGATCGGTGCGGCGTGGTACTCGTCGATACGGCCGTCGAACAAGCCCATTACGCCCTCGACCACCGCCAGATCGCACCCGTGGGCACCGTGGCGGTACAGCGGAACAACACGTTCCGCGCCGACCAGCACCGGATCGAGATTGCGTCCTGGTCGCCCAGCCGCCAGGCCGTGATACCCCGGATCGATATAGTCCGGCCCCACCTTGAACGGCGCCACCCGATGTCCGGCGCGCCGCAGCGCCCCGATCAGACCGGTCGCCAACGTTGTCTTCCCACTGCCCGAAGCGGGCGCGGCGATCACTACCGCCGGAACCCCACTCACAACCGCGCCCCTTCTCGGGATCCCGGTGCGGTCACCATTCAATTCCTCGCTGGCCCTTGCGCCCCGCATCCATGGGGTGCTTGACCTTGGTCATTTCGGTGACGAGATCGGCGGCATCCACAAGGGCTGCGGGCGCATCGCGGCCGGTGATGACCACATGCTGGTTACCCGGGCGGTTGCGCAGAGTTTCGACTACCTCGTCGACATCGACCCAGCCCCATTTGAGCGGGTAGGTGAATTCGTCGAGGACGTAGAAGCGGTGCTGCTCAGCCTGAAGCCTGCGCGCGATCTCGCGCCACCCGGCCAGTGCGGCGGCGGCATGGTCCTCATCGGTGCCCTGCTTGCGGGTCCACGACCAACCCTCACCCATCTTGTGCCATTCAACCGCCCCACCGACACCGGTCTCCTCGTGCAGACGGCCGAGGGTGCGAAAGGCGGCCTCCTCCCCCACCTTCCACTTGGCACTCTTGACGAACTGGAATACCGCTACATCAAACCCCTGATTCCACGCCCGCAACGCCATCCCGAACGCGGCCGTCGACTTCCCCTTCCCCGGCCCCGTATGCACCGCGAGCACCGGCAAATTCCGCCGCTGCCGCGTGGTCAGCCCGTCATCCGGAACCGTCTCCGGTACACCCTTAGGCATCGAAACTCCTTGATAGCCCATTGATCAGAACAGCCACATCAGCCTGTTGCGCCACGATCAGGCGGCTCGTGTCGCGCCGGGGCGACCGGATCCGGCGCGGACGACATCGGCGACCGAGTCACCGGTCAGTTCGGCTAGTCGGAGGTAGCCTGCGCGGAGGGTGCGGGCCAGGTCGGCGGCGAGGCCGAGGCGGACCATGCCGCGTTCGCAGTCCACGACGATCGAGGTGATCGCCTCGGCGGCAAGCAGATTCGCGGCGGCGCGGGCGCGGGGCACCGGATCGATGCCGCCGGTGGCGCGGCCGTCGGTGAGCAGGACCAGCATCGGGCGGCGGCGCGGATCGCGGACACGTTCGCGGTGCACGACCTCGCGTGCCTTCAAAAGCCCTGCGGCGAGCGGGGTTTTGCCGCCGGTGCGAAGGCCGGACAGGCGGCGCACCGCGATATCGACCGAGGAGGTCGGCGGCAGGACGAGTTCGGCTTCCACGCCACGCAGGGTGATCACGGCGACCTTGTCCCGCCGCTGGTAGGCGTCACGCAGCAGAGCGACGACCGCGCCGGTAACCGAGGAGAGACGGTCGCGCGCCGCCATGGATCCGGAGGCATCGACCACGAAGACCACCAGATTACCTTCGCGCCCTTCGCGATACGCACCGCGCAGATCATCGGCGACCAGCTTCAACGGTCCGTCGGCTCGGCCGCGGGAGTGCTGGTGCGGTGCGGCGGCGAATACCGTGCCGAGCAGATGCAGACCGCCGGAGGTATCGGTAGTGGACCGCACCGTGCGTCCCTGCCTGGTCTGTGCGCGCGAACGGCGACCTGCGGCGCCCTCACCGACGCCGGGCACCTCCCAACGCGGCGGTGTCACAACGGATGTCGCGGGCGTGCCGATACGACCCTCACGCGCGGACGGTGACTGCCCACCGCCCGGCGAATCCGGACCGCCGTCGTCAGGGCCGGGAGCGCCCGAACCGCCGTTGCCGGGACCTCCATCCGGATCATCGTCTGGACCTGGACCATCCGCGGGACCACTCGAACCGCCATCGTCCGAACGGCCGTCGTCGAATTCCTCAGCCCCGTCCTGCTCCAATTCCGCACGCTCACTGGACTTTTCCGCCTCTTCCCCCGCAGCACGCATCGCCTCGTCCAGCTGCTCTTCGCTGATCCCGGGCTCATCGAACGGATCCCGCCGCCGCCGATGCGGCAATGCCAGCTCGGCCGCAACCCGCACATCCGCCTCGGCCACCGCATCCGCCCCGCGCCAGGCCGCATGCGCGGTGGCGGTCCTGGCCACCACCAGATCGGCCCGCATCCCGTCCACATCGAACGACGCACACAGCGCGGCGATCCGCCGCAACTCCACGTCATCGAGCGCGACGGACGCGACCCGCTCACGGGCGGTGAGAATCCGCTCGGCTACCTCCCGGTCGGCCGGGGCATAGCGTGCGGCGAATCCGGCCGGGTCAGCCTCATAGTCCAGCCGACGCCGCACCACCGACATCCGCATATCAACATTCCGCGAGGCCGCGACATCGACGGTGAGCCCGAACCGGTCCAGTAGCTGCGGCCGCAGCTCACCTTCCTCCGGGTTCATGGTGCCGACCAGCACGAACCGGGCCGGATGCGAATGCGAGACCCCATCGCGCTCGATATGCACCCGCCCCATCGCGGCGGCATCGAGCAGTACGTCCACCAGGTGGTCGTGCAGCAGATTCACCTCGTCGACGTAGAGCACGCCGTGATGCGCGGCCGCCAACAGTCCGGGCCGGAACGCTTGCTCGCCGTCGCGCAGCACCCGCTCCAGATCCAGAGAACCGACCACCCGGTCTTCTGTGGCTCCCACCGGCAACTCGACCAGCCGAGCGGGCCGCGCACCCGTCTCATCGACAATGGGCGGCAGCAATTGCGCAAGCGCCCGCACCACAGTCGATTTCGCGGTCCCCTTCTCCCCGCGCACCAAGACGCCGCCGATCCCGGGATGTACCGCGCACAGGATCAGCGCCAGCTGCAACCGCTCCTGCCCCACCACCGCCGAGAACGGAAAGCCCGCATCACCATCGGCACCGGGACGCGCCCCGGTCAGCGAAGAGGCATGCGGCGCGGTTTCGGTACGGGGCAATGACACGCCCCAACTCTATTCGCGCCACAATGCCCGCCGGGCGGCACCCTCCGCGTGGGAGCTACCCCTTGCGCATGGGCAGATGCATGATGCCGTCTTCTTCGAACTCGTCCCCGTCGGGTTTGAAGCCGAACTTGGCGTACAAGTCGACCAGGTAGGTCTGGGCACTCAAGCGCACGGTCGCCGAACCCGCCTCGGCGAGCGCAGCCTGCACCAGCCGGGTGGTGTAACCGTGCCCGCGCGCCGGAACCGACGTGCACACCCGGCCGATGCGGAACGATTTCACACCGTTCTCGTGCTCCTCGGTCAACCGCAGCGTCGAGATGATCTCGCCCTCGTCATCGAGCCAGAAATGGCGTGTCTCCGGCAGCAGGTCGAGACCGTCCAGCTCCGGGTACGCGCATTTCTGCTCGACGACAAATACTTCGACGCGAAGCTTCAACAGCTGATACAGGGTGGCGGTGTCGAGATCAAGCGCCCAGGACCGTTTGAGTGCAACCGTTGACATCATCGCGTCTTGCTATCACAACTACGCGGTCGGCGCGACCGCTGTATCCAATTTGCGATGTTCGCGGGGCCCTCCGTGGTTACGCAAGCTACCGCCTCCGAGCACGTCGCTCACACCGCGGTGTGCTTTGGCGTGTTGTCCGACACACCGTTCAGGTTCAGGGTTTTGGTCGACCAATCCCAGACTTCCTGGAACAGCGCCTGGTTCTCCGAGAGCTTCACGCCCAGCGAGGGCACCATTTCCTTCAGCTTCGGCGACCAGTCGTCGTACTCGCGTGGGAAGCACCGCTGCAGCACGTCGATCATGGCGCTCACACCAGTCGACGCGCCGGGTGACGCGCCGAGCAGACCCGCAATGGTGCCGTCTTCGGCGGTGATGACCGCCGTGCCGAACTCGAGCACACCGCCCGCGCCCTTGCGCCGGATGACCTGCACCCGCTGCCCCGCGGTGATCAGCTCCCAGTCGTGGCCGTCCGCGCGCGGAATGAACTCCTCCAGCGTGGCCACCTTGCCCGCCTCGGACTTGAGCAGCTCGCTGATCAGGTACTTGGTCAGACCGAGTTCGGTGACGCCGACGCCGAGCAGCGAGAAGATGTTGTTCGGCTTGACCGATTTGAACAGATCGGTGTTCTTGCCGTCCTTGAGGAACTTCGGCGTCCACCCGGCGTACGGGCCGAACAGCAGACCGGGACGGCCCTTGATGACGCGAGTGTCCAAGTGCGGCACCGACATCGGGGGCGCGCCGACGGCGGCCTTGCCGTAGACCTTGGCCTTGTGCTTGTAGATCAGCTCCGGGTTGGTGCAGCGGATGAACTGACCGCTGATCGGGAAGCCGCCGAAACCCTTGGCCTCCTTGATGCCCGACTTCTGCAGCAGCGGCAGCGCGCCGCCACCGGCGCCGACGAAGACGAATTTGCTGATCAGCGTCCGGGTTCGGCGAGTACGCAGGTTGCGCACCTTGACCAGCCAGGAGCCGTCGGACTGCTTGGTGAGG
Source organism: Nocardia vinacea NBRC 16497 (assembly GCF_000308835.1). Classification (GTDB taxonomy): domain Bacteria; phylum Actinomycetota; class Actinomycetes; order Mycobacteriales; family Mycobacteriaceae; genus Nocardia; species Nocardia vinacea. Next base: position 28,458 of record NZ_BAGN01000166.1, read on the forward strand.
TCGCGCACCTCGTGACCGAAGGCCAGATCGACGCCGGAGCGGCCGAGGTAGGCCAGCAGTTCGCTGGTGAGCGAACCGAAGTCGATATCGGTGCCCTCATCGGTCCAGTTGAGCGCGATCGGATCGGAGAAGTCGCGGCCCCTGGCCATCAGCGGCAGCCGCTTGGTGAATTCGTCGGGGCTGTCGATGTATTCCATCGTCGAGAACAGCGGATGCCGCGACAGCGCCTCGTACCGCTTGCGTAGGTAGTCCACATTGTCCGCGCCGTGCACGAAGCTGACGTGCGGGATGGGGTTGATGAAGGCGGAGGGATCGCCGAGGATGCCGTTCTCCACGCCGTAGGACCAGAACTGGCGCGAGACCTGGAAGCGCTCGTTGATGTCGATGGCCTTGCTGATATCGACCGAGCCGTCCGGATTCTGCGGGCTGTAGTTCAGTTCACACAGTGCGGAGTGTCCGGTGCCCGCGTTGTTCCACGGATCGCTGCTCTCGGCGGCGGCCGCGTCCAGCCGCTCGAATAGGGAGATCGACCATTCCGGCTGCAGCTGCCGAAGCAGTGCGCCGAGAGTGGCACTCATGATGCCGGCACCGATGAGTACTACATCGGTCTTTTCAGTCATGGCAGCGTTCGGCACGGGTAGATCGACTTCCTTGTCCTTCTGCGCACGCCCACCCCCACGGTGGGCCTGCTGGGCACGGGCGCTATGTGGTTGTTGCGAGTCCTGCGTGACTCGGCGAGGTGTAGGTTACCCGCCGTTCACCTAGCCCAATTGTGCACCTCACCTGTTCGAAGTCCGACAACGAACCTACCGAATGTGACATAGATTCCTTCTTGGGTTCGACCTTCGAAACCGCGCTGACGTCGCTGACCCTTTCGAGTGACCTGCAAGCAGTCACTACGGCTAGATTGATCCTTGTGACGAACGAAGCCTCGCTCAGCGTGTCCGATATCACCGCCCCGGCGGCCGAGCGATGGCAGCCCGATGTCCTCGGTGCGGGCTATGAGCAGCGCACTCTGCCGCTCGGTCCGGACCCCGATGGCGAGGGCGAGGCCGTCGCGACTCTCGTTCGCTACACCCCGGACACCGGTGCCGCGACTAGCGATCGCTTGCGGGTCGCTCGAAACGACACAGCCACCGAGCCGGCGGTGCTCTACGTGCACGGTTTCACCGACTACTTCTTCCAACAGCATCTCGCCGAACACTTCACCGGACGCGGGCATCGTTTCTACGCGCTGGATCTGCGCAAGTGCGGTCGCTCGCTGCGCGACGGCCAGACGCCGCACTACGTCACCGATCTGGCGCTCTACGACGCCGAGCTGAACGAGTCGCTGCGCATCGTCCAGGAAGAGGCGGGCGACAATGTGCTCCTGGTCGCACATTCGACCGGCGGGCTCATCGTGCCGCTCTGGCTGGACCGGCTCGACAAGGCAAAGGGTACGGCCAAGTCGGGCATTGTCGGCCTGGTGCTCAACAGCCCCTGGTTCGATCTGCAGGGCCCCTCGTACTACCGGACCGTCGGCACCCCGGTGATCAAGATGGTCGGCCGGTTCCGGTCGATGTTCGAGCTACCCGGCGGCAAGATCAGCTCCTACGGCGACAGCCTGCACCAAAGCGTCGCGGGTGAGTGGGATTACAACCTGGATTGGAAGCCGCTGGAGGGCTTCCCGGTCCGGCTCGGCTGGCTGCGCGCGATCCGCAACGGGCACGCCAAGCTGCAAGGGGGGCTCTCGGTCGGCGTGCCCGCGTTGATTCTGCGTTCGCGCATCACGAAATTCGCGCGCAAGTACGGTCCGGCCGTCGATGTGGCGGATGCGGTGCTCGATGTCCGACAGATTCAGCGCTGGTCGGGCTGCCTGGGCGATCGAACCAATATCGTCCCGATCGACGGCGCCCGCCACGATGTCTTCCTGTCCTCGGCCGAACCGCTGGCCAAGGCCTTCGCCGAACTCGACAGCTGGTTGGACTGGCTAGCGGCCTTCCACAGGAAGAACGCCGGATCACCAGAGGCTGGTGCGTAGCACGATCTCGGTGGCCAATTCATGGTCGGCCTCGGTCGCCACGTTGTCGACATCGATCTCTACGACCCGGAATTCGCCGTAGACGTAGCGTCCGGAGGCATCGGCGACCGAACGCGGCAGATTCTTGGTGACCAGCACCGTGGCGGCAACCTCCACCGGCCGACACGTGGGGTCCGCGACGGTGCCGTCGGCGGCCGGAATCGCGGGATGGCCGCGATCGGCGACGACAAGGCTGATGAACCGGCCGAAACCACCCGCGCAGACCTGCCAGCCCAGCTGCGCACCCGCACCCCGTCCGGCGACATTCACCCAGGGGATGCCGAGTTCGTCGAGGATGGCGTGCACGCCCGCCGGATCCAGGTCCGCTATCGATTCCACCGCAATGGTGCGCAGGTCCGAGGTGTGCAGCCGCGCACACACCTGGTCGTAGATGTCGACCGGATCACCGGCATCGGGCAACAGCAGCACGCTGTGCCGAGATTCCGGGCCGTCGACCCGTACGGTCCATGCCCGGTCACCGACCGTGATCCGCCGAGATTTCACCCGAAACACGGTACACGCTCGGGGTCGACTTCCCGGTCCGTAAGGGCCGAGCTTGCAGCTCTGGTAGTGGAAACGACCGGACTAGCGCCTGAGTCCGCAATTCCTCCCTAGCGCTGAGAATCCGAGATGCCTTGCGCACGGGACCGTTGTCAGTTCACGCAAGTCAGGAACGCACAACATTCGGCGATTGTGCTGGCCGATCAAAAAGGCGTGCTGCCGACGCCGAGGCCGGAGACGATGGTCGGCAGATCGGTGGGCGCACCGGCGGTGAGCAGGCGTTCGATGTGGGCGATGTCGAGGTGCTGTTCGATCAGGTCGGCGAGCAGGTCGAGTTGGGACGAGCGGATCGCCGCTACCGAAGTATTTTCGGCGACGACGAAGCCGTGCCGCCCTGCGTGGCCGGCGACCTCGCGGAGCCAGGAGCGACGGAACTCGTCCGATTCCAGCAGGCCGTGCAGGTGAGTGCCCCAGATCGCGTCGCGCGCAGTGCCCTCTGCTGTCGGCGAGCTGTCCAGCTCCAGCCAGGCCGGGTCACCGCTGCGCTCGACGCGACCATGGTGAATCTCATAGCCGTGCACGGGAATTCCGTTACCCCGCCCGGTACTGCGCCGCAGCACCTTAGGGTCGGCGAATTCGATCTCCAGATCGAGCAGCCCCAAACCCGCGACCGTCCCCGCATCCGATTCGACCCGGTCGACTATGCGACTCCCGAGCATCTGATATCCGCCGCAGATGCCGAGGATCGGTCGCCCGGATGCGGCCCTGGCCTGTAGCGCATCGGCAATTCCTGTGCGCCGCAACCACTCCAGATCCGAGACGGTCGCCTTACTGCCCGGCAGCACCACCAGATCGGCATCGGCGAGCCGGGACGGGTCGCTGACCCAACGCACCGCGACACCGGGCTCACAGGCCAACGCTTCGACATCGGTGGAATTGGAGATGCGCGGCAGACGGATCGCGGCGACCGTGAGCCATTCGGCGCCGACCGGCGGGTCGGGACGTCCGACCGGCGCGTCGGCGACCGTGCCGAGTGAATCCTCCGCGTCGATCCACAGCTCGTCCGTATAGGGAATGACACCGAGTGCGCGACGTCCGGTCAGCTCGGTGAGCCGGTCGAGTCCGGGACGCAGCAACTCGACATCACCGCGGAACTTGTTGACGATGAAGCCGGAGATCAGTTGCTGGTCTTCGGCCTCGAGGACGGCCACGGTGCCGAACAGGTGCGCGAGCACGCCGCCGCGGTCGATATCGCCGACCACGAGCACCGGCAGTCGCGCCGCCTGGGCGAGCCCCATATTCGCCAGATCGGTGGCGCGCAGGTTGATTTCGGCGGGCGAACCGGCACCCTCGCAGATCACCACATCGAATTCGGCGCGCAGCGAATCCAGTTCGGCGGCAACGACTTCGCGTAGGTCCTGGCGATGCCGGAAATAGTCACCCGCGCCGACGGTGCCGATGGCCTTGCCGCGCACCACGAGTTGGGAGCGTCGGTCACTGCCGGGTTTGAGCAGGACCGGATTGAACCGGATACTCGGCTCGAGCCCGCACGCCGCCGCCTGCAGGGCCTGCGCGCGACCGATCTCGCCGCCGTCGAGGGTGACCACCGAATTGTTGGACATGTTCTGCGCCTTGAACGGCGCGACTCGAACGCCGCGCCGGGCGAGCATGCGGCAAAGTCCGGCCACCACAACGCTTTTCCCGGCATCGGAGGTTGTTCCGGCGATCAGCAGCGCGCCTTTCAATGCGCCGGCTCCGTCAACGGTGCGACCACCACATCCCCGTCATCGCACCGCGCACGAGCCGACCCCAGGCACTCGCGCGCGTGCCGTGCTTGCATCA
>NZ_BAGN01000165.1 GCF_000308835.1 Nocardia vinacea NBRC 16497
CGCGGCACGGGTGGCCGGTGTGATCGCGACTACGGGCGCATTTCGTAGGCGCTGTCGTAGGCGGCGACTTCGGCCCAAACACGGTCGAAGCGGGGACGGTCGGTGACCGGCGGGCGCAGGGCGGAGGCTGCCCAGGCCTGCTGGTCGGGGGTGGCGGAGGGCTTGCCGTAGAGGGTGGTTGCGTGGCCGTTGAAGTCGCGGATCTGGAAGTCGAAGATCTGCTCGATGATGTCGCGGTCCAGGCCGGTGATGGCCGCCTGCTCCAGGATCAGCTGGCCGTAGACCACCAGGGAGAACAGGTGGCCGATGGTCAGCATGAAGTCCAGATCCTTCTGCTGATCGGCATCGGGAGCTGCCGTGGTCAGCAGGGTGCGCAGGGCCTGGGCCTGGTCGTAGAAGCGCGCGACATTCGGCAGATCGGCGTGCTTTTCGTACACGGGGGTCCAGTCGGCGAACTGCACCTTGCCCGCGCCCCGAGCCGGGCCCTGCCGGAAGAAGAACTCGTCGTCGGCCGCATCGAGGCGGGTGCCGATCTCCGGGTAGTCCTTCGGGTTGAACAGGTAGTTCGGCATGAACTTCAGGATCTGGCCGACATTGACGTGCACTGTGCCCTCGAGCCGGGGCAGCGTCCCGATATACCGGGCGACCTGCGCGAAGTAGGTGTTCTTCTCGAATCCCTTGGCAGCCAGCACATCCAGCAGCAGCGTCATCACGGTCTCGCCCTCGGAGGTCACCTTGGACTTGGTCATCGGGTTGAACAGCAGGTAGCGGCGGTCCTCCAGGCTTGCGCTGCGGAAATAGTCGACAGCGCGGTCGCTGAACAGCTTCATCGCGACGATGCGCGCGTACGCATCCACGAAATTCGTTCGCACATGCGGGAATTCGGTGACGGCCTGGCCGTAGAGGATGCGGTTGTTGGAGTGCGTGATGGCCTCGTAGAACGAGTGCTCGACCATGCCGATGCTGCCGTGGCACAGGTTGAACTTGCCGACATTGACGGTGTTCAGCGCGGCGGAGAAGGCCTCGGGACCGGTGGACAGGATGTCGGCGGCGGTCACCGGGTAGTCGTGCAGCGCGAAGGTGCTGACATACAGCTGACCGTGGATGACGTTGTCGATGAGCTCGTAGTTGTCGTGGCGGCTGTCGGCGGCGAACCATACATAGCCGTCCGCACCCTCGATATCGGCGCGGCGGGAGAAGACCGACACCATCGAAGCGACATTGCCATTGCCGATGTAGTACTTGACGCCGTTGGCGCGGAACAGGATTCCGGCCTCCGCATCCGCACTGCCCGGCTCGGTCGGTGTCAGGATCAGGTCGGTGTTGTAGATGTCGGCACCGTGGTCACGCTCGGACAGACCGAATGCCATCACCTGGCCGTCGAGGAGATCGGCGGCCGCGCGCTGCTTGGCGTCCTCGTTATCGCTCTGCCAGATCGGCCCGAGGCCGAGGATGGTGACCTGCTCGGCGTACCAGTACGCGAGGCCGTAGAAGCCGAAGATCTCCGACAGCGCCGCATTACGGGCACCGTCCCACCGCCGGTTCGCGTCACCGTCGGCGTAGGCGGCCGGGGTCAAGAAGGTCGCGAACAGGCGCTCCTTCTTGACGAACTCGAGGAAGTCCGACACCCACACCGCATCCGCGTCATCGGCCAGCAGCTGCCGCTTGCCACGCGACTCGAACCACTCGATGGTGGCCTTCAGCAGCCGCCGTGTCTCGGCGTCGAACTGCTTCGGGTCATAGCTGGTCGGGTTGAACAACAACGCGTCGGTGCTCGTCATGCCGCTAACTTACCAGCGGGTAACAGCAGCCAGGAGGGGGTCCGCGATTACCGCCCGCCACGAATCGTGCCTACGGAACCGTAGGTCCGGACGTATGCGAGAAGCCCGGTCGACTGGGCTCAGTCGACCGGGCTTCCCTACCGGTTGTCGAAGGCCGAAGCTACCGCCCGCCGCGGACCTGCGCGAGCACCGATTCGACCACCGAATCGGCGGGGACCTCAATGGATTCGCCGGTGAAGCGGTCGCGGATCTCGACTTTGCCCTCGGCCCAGCCGCGGCCGACGACCACGACCAACGGAACGCCGATCAGCTCGGAATCCTTGAACTTCACGCCGGGCGAGGCCTTGCGGTCGTCCAGCACGACTTCGAGTCCGGCCGTATCCAGCAGCGCCGCAACCTGTTCGCCGCCCTCGCGCGCGGAGTCGTCCTTGTTCGCGATCACCACGTGCACATCGAACGGCGCGACCTCGCGCGGCCAGCGCAGCCCCTTCTCGTCGTGCTGCTGTTCGGCGATCACCGCGACCATGCGGGAGACGCCGACGCCGTA
>NZ_BAGN01000164.1 GCF_000308835.1 Nocardia vinacea NBRC 16497
AAGGGATTGTTGCCGACGCGCGGAGTCTTCGGACCCGGCTTGGGGCCGGCTCCCGGACCACCACCGGGACGCGGACCACCGTGTGACGGACCACCGTGTGACGGACCACCGTGTGACGGAGCACCGGGGCGCTGCTGCTGACCGGGACGTGCGCCACCCGGGGTCGGGCGCGGTCCGCTCTGCGCCGGAGTGCTCGGCGCCGGGGTGGCCTTGGCGGCCGGAGCCGCCGGGGTCTCCTGGACCGGAGCGGTTTCCCGGGCGGCCGGCTTGGCCGGACCGGGACGCGCGGCCGGACCGGGACGCACAGCGTCGGAGGGACGCGCGGCCGGAGCCGCCGTCTCACGGGCGGCCGGAGCCGCCGGGGTCGCCGCCTGCGCGGGCGACGGGGTACGTGGACCCGGACGCGGACCGCCGCCTGCGGCGGGCTTCGCGGCCGGAGTGGATGCCGGTCCCGGACGGGCCCCGGACTTCGTGGTGCCGTTCGACGGGGCGGACTTCCCCGCGACCGACTCGCGCAGTCGACGTGCGACGGGTGCTTCCACCGTCGAGGACGCCGACTTCACGAACTCGCCTTGCTCCTTGAGCGTTGCGAGTAGTTCTTTGCTCGTGACACCGAGTTCTTTGGCCAACTCGTGCACGCGGGCCTTGCCTGCCACTGCTCTCCTCACTGAGAGGTCGAGCAGTGCCTCCGCCTAGGGAAGGCGGGCCCGCACGACCTCGGGTTATCTCCGATGGACGTTCATCGTTGGTGCTTCACGGTGTGCTCATGAGTGCTCGTGCCTGTTCTCGAGGTACTTCTCCAGGGCTGAGATATCCAGATTTCCGGACACTCGTAGTGCTCTGCCGAATGCTCGGCGTCGTTCTGCGGTGCGCAAACAAACTGAAACGGGGTGCAGCCAGGCACCCCGTCCGGGAAGTCTGCGCCACGGATCGGGAACTATCGCAACAACCTCGGAACCGTCACCGGTTTCACGGTCCTGCGCCACGATCCGCAACAGATCGACGGCCAACTCGCGCTTTCGGCACCCGATGCACGTCCGCTCCGGAGCTGTTCGACGTCGGTGCGCCGGGGCCAGCTCGTTGGTGCGTTCGGACAAAGAAACCGAAGGCTCGCGTTGAACCTGAGACCACTCTACCGCTGTCCCGCTCGGAACACCGAACCCCGCCCCTTCGGAAGTTACGAACATGTCATCCGGCGGGCTCGATTCGCGGGCATCGATCAACTCCGATGCGCCTCCGTCCGCACACTGCCGCTGCCCGCATCCGGGGTGGCATCGCTGCGGATATCGATCCGCCAACCGGTCAGGCGGGCCGCCAACCTGGCGTTCTGCCCCTCCTTGCCGATGGCGAGCGACAGCTGGAAGTCGGGGACGACCACGCGTGCGGCGCGAGCTTCGGGATCCACGATCGTGACCGAGACAACTTTCGACGGCGACAGCGCATTCCCGACGAAGGTCGCCGGATCATCGGCGTAATCGATGATGTCGATCTTCTCCCCCGCCAGTTCGCTCATCACGTTGCGCACGCGCTGACCCATCGGGCCGATGCACGCACCCTTGGCATTGACGCCTGGCACGGTGGTGCGCACCGCGATCTTGGAGCGGTGGCCGGCCTCGCGGGCGACCGCGACGATCTCCACCGAACCGTCGGCGATCTCGGGCACCTCGAGCGCGAACAGTCGGCGCACCAGATTCGGATGGGTGCGCGAGAGGGTGATCTGCGGGCCGCGCGGACCGCGCGAGACACCGACGACGTAACACTTGATCCGGTCACCGTGCTCATAGCTCTCGCCGGGCACCTGCTCGGCGGGCGGGATCAGTCCCTCGGTGCCGTGCAGTTCGCTGCCGATACGCACCACGACGGTGCCGCGGGCATTGGCACGGGCATCGCGCTGCACCACGCCGCCGACGATGTCGCCCTCATGGGTGGAGAATTCGCCGAAGGACTTCTCGTTCTCGGCATCGCGCAGCCGCTGCAGCACCACCTGGCGTGCGGTGGTCGCCGCGATCCGGCCGAAACCCTCTGGGGTGTCGTCCCATTCGGAGAGCACATTGCCGTCGGCGTCGAGTTCGCGCGCCATCACCCGGACCACGCCGGTCTTCTGGTTGATATCGATGCGCGCGTTGGGCTGGTGGCCCTCGGTATGACGGTAGGCCGTGAGCAGTGCCGACTCGATCGCGGAGATCACGGTCTCGATCGAGATCCCTTTATCGGCGACAATCGCGCGCAGGGCTTCGATTTCGATGTTCATTCCACGATCCCTTCGGTCGGCGAATCGGACGCTGTGTTGTTTCGAGCGACCTGCAGGCAGTCGCCAGCGGCTACAGATTCTGTCGGTTCATCTGGTACATCGGTTGTTCCCCGGACATCGGCGGTGGGATCCACCGCTTCCTCTTGCCCCGGCCGCGGACGACCGGGCGCGACTCCGCCCGCGAGTTCCAGTTCCCGCGCGCCGGGTGGGTTGAATTCCACCTGGACGACCGCCTCGGCGATATCGGCCAGCGGAATCGTCACCCGGTGCGGTTTGTTCTTCCCGCCGAGCACCAACGCCACCGTGTCATCGGTGAGGACACCGACCCTGGCCTCGAACTTGTCCGATGACTTCGGATCCGGCGAGGGGGCACCGGTGCGCAGCTTGATCCGCACCTTGCGGCCCTGGGCGCGGCGCCAGTGGCGGTCGACGGTGAGCGGACGGTCGATGCCGGGGCTGGTCACCTCGAGCAGGTAGGGCGTCTCGCCGAAATCGCCCGCGCTGTCGAGGGCCTCGGATAGCTCCGTGCTCAGTCCGGCAATGGCATCGAGATCGGAAGCGGCATCGCTGTCGACGATCACCTTCACCCGAGCCTGGGCATCCACATGCTTGCCCGCCGTCGAGATCTCGACACCCTCGAGGTCGAATCCTCGGCGCTCGACGAGCCCAGCAACGAGCTGGCTCACCCTTTCCTCCGTCGGCATGGGCATGTGGGGCGGCTCCTGGTTCAGTTGTCAGACGGCGGGAAATTTCTCTACCGGAGATCTAGCGTAACGCGCCTCGAGAGTGTAAAGGACCAGCGGCCTCGAGCAAGTTTCCTGGCCACGCGCCCGCAACACAGCGTGCCGGGCCTCGCACCGACCGCCCGGTAGACGCTCGGTCGGCCGTGCCGCGCGAATCTGGCACGATGGTGCCGTGCCAATCCGCCTCCCCGCCCCGCCGCGCGCCGGGTGCACTTCCGGCATCCCCACCGACCGGCATCAAACCCAGCACGGCAGCGCCGGCGTCGGTCGCACCGGCATCGTCGACCGCCGCACCGCATTGCGGCTGGCCGGCGGCACGACCGTGGGTGTGCTAGCCGTCGGCGCGGTGGCCGGATGTACGGATAAGACGGTGTATCAGCCCGATCCGCTTGCCGCACAAGAGAACCTGGCGCGCGCCGACGCAGCGGCCGCGACGGCGGCGATCGCGGTGACGCCGCAGCGGCATGCCGCATTGACCGCGATCGCGGACGAACGCACCGCACACGCGGATGCGCTGCGTGCCGAAATCAACCGTGTGATCGGCGTTTACGGTGACGGCACCACTCCGACGCACCGCACCCGCGAAGTCACCCCGCCCCCTTCCGGCACTTCCCCCGCGGCATCGGGCGCATCCGCGTCAACCACCACGCCGCCGAGCATCGACGAGTTGCGCACACGGCTGGCCAAATCGCAGCAGTCCGCGGGTGATCTCGCCCGCACCCAAT
>NZ_BAGN01000163.1 GCF_000308835.1 Nocardia vinacea NBRC 16497
GTGCGGCCGACCACGCGCCACGACCCGTCCGGCTGCAACCTGGTCACCCGGTAGGCGACGTTATCCGTCGATGTCGGCGACCACACCACGAGCATCGACCCATTCGCCAATCTCGTGGCCTCGACCCGCTGCGGGGCCTCGATCGGCGACTCCGCGAGCGCAGCGGCCGCACCGGCGTGATCAGCGCATACCTCGACCGCGGCGAGCAGCTCGCGCATCCTGGCATCGGCCGGTCCGGCCAGCGCCGCGGCGACGAGCCGGTCCGCCGCGGCGATGGCCTCTCGGGCTTCGGCGAGCAACTGGTCGATACTCGGCACCTGATTCGGTGGCAGCAGATCGGATGCGGTGCGGCGCACCCGTTCCAGATGCGGCAGCGCCTCGACATAGCGCTTTGCCGCACACGCGGCCGTGGCATCACGCCAGTGTGCCTGTGCCTCGTTCAGCACCCGGTCCACCTCATCGGATACCGACCGGATCGGAGTGAGCCCTTCCCCGTCGGACCCGACCAGCCGGTGCGCCTCCTCGACATACCGCGCGGCTTCCCGTGGGCGCCCCCCGCGCAGCGCCGCCCGGGCGGCCTTGAGCGGTGCTTCCCAGAGTCTGGGCGCAGGCGGTCGCGATATGGGTTGCGGCGGCGCGGTAGGCGGCGAATTCGTCACTCGCGCACCGAGTTCCGCGGCGATCTCGGTGAGCACCCGGGTGGCGTCGGCCCGATCGAGACCCAGCCGCATCGCCTCGTCGAGCAGATACCGGAAGTCGTCGCCGACGAGTTCATCCTCGACCAGCACCGCCGCCCTGACCTTGGGCCGCAATTCCTTCGCGACATCCTCGGCCACCGCCCGCAGATACTCCCGCAGCGTCGCCTCGCCCGATTCGAGCACATCGTGGATGTGAATCAGCAACTCATCCAACACAACTCGGATGCGACCGGGCGGCAGCTCTCGCGACCGCGCGCGCAGCGCCTCGGCGCGCAGGCGAATCTCCTGGGTCTGACCGGCTTTCGCCGGATCCACCCGGAGCAGCGCGAACAGCGTCGGCGTCGGTTCACCGTCGATGAGCCGTTCCCATTCGCTGAGCAACTGCCGAATCTGTTGTCTGCGTTGGTCGGTGAGTACACCGGCAGGCGCGGGGGCGTCCTCGATGACCCGATGCCTGCGCAATCGAGTCGCGACCTCGGCGGCACTGAGCCCACCCATCGCACCGATCTCCTCCAGCCCAGGCACCTTCCCGGCCGGAACCCCGCCGTGACGCTGCACCAATCGCGAGATCGCCGCGTCGAGCATCTCGTAGCGGTCCGCATCCCGGCGCTCGCGCATCTCCCGGATCCGCGCCGCTTCCGCGCGGCGGACCGCCGAATCCAGCAGTACGCGGGACAGCTTCGGATGCGCGTCGACCAGCAGCCCCACCAGCACCCGGTATTTCGGATGGTCGCGCTGGCGCTGCCAGAAACCCCAGACCTCCGCCACCCGGGCGGCGATCTCGGCATCGCTCAGCGCCTCCGTCTCGTCCAGCGGAATGTCGTAGAGCTCGAACGGATCCGACTCCTCGAGCCCGCCGCGGCGCTCGACATCGGCGAGCACCCGCTTGCGGTAGTCGTTCGGATCGAACGCCTGCATGGCCACGGCTCAGCTGTCGCGGCGGCGGGTGCGCTGAACCTGATCGAGTTCGCGCGCCACATCCGCTTGCGACAGGGTCGCGCCGGTCTGCGCGGTCAGGACCAATGGAACATCGGCGTCGACGTGATGGCAGGTGACGCGCAGGACGCCGTCGAAGCCCATCTCGAAGGTCACCCGCACCTCGCTGCCCTCGGGATAGCCCGCGGGGATGCCGCGAATGCGCCCTTCCACCAGCACCTTCGTATCCTCGGGGCGCGCCGATGCCGCCTGGCCCTGCTGTTCCACAATGGTCAGCGCGATTTCGTCCTGATCCGCGCGCACGGTGCCGAAGGAACGACGCACCTTCACCGGCAGCGTCGAATTGCGATGCACCAACCAAGTCGCCGCCAGCCCGTACTGATAGTCGAGCGCGAGCACACCGAAACCGCGCGAAACGACGGTATCGACCTGGATTTCGAGCATCCGGCGCACCAGCCCGACCGGCTGTCCGAAGGAGGCGGCGACGCGGGCGATCGATTGGTCCAGATCGGCCGGTGCGGCGTCGTCGATATTCGCGCCGTCGCGCAGTCGGCCGCGGGTAGTGAGGTCGGCGAGGACGAGACGTTCCATCTCCAGCTTTTCGCCGTACAGTGCCGCGCCGCGCGCCACCGAGAGGTCGGGATCGCGCAGTTCGCCGGCAAGGCCGAGTTCCTTACGCAGTTCGCGCTCCACCATCGGCATGCGCGAGGAGCCGCCGACGAGCAGCAGGCGGTCGACGGATGCGGCACCGCGCTTACTCGCCGCAGTCAGGCAATCGCGGGTCAGGTCGATGGTGCGGCGCATGAGCGAAGCCGTCATCGCGTCGACTTCGGCGCGCGTCAGCGGGATAACCGCGCGGGCGCCGTCGTGCGCGATCACCACATCGGTGCGCTCGGCATCGGTCAGCTCGCGCTTGGCGCGTTCGGCGGCCAGCACCAGCATCTGCGAACCCGCCGAATCGTCCAGCGGGTCTTCGGCATCCGGGTTCGCCTCGCAGAACTTTTGCGAAAGATACAGCGCGATGCGCTCATCCCAGTCGGCGCCGCCGAGTTGGTGATCGCCCTCGACCGCGAGCACCGAAATGCGGCGGTCGGCGAGTTCGATGACGGTGGCGTCGAAGGTGCCGCCGCCCAGGTCGTAGACGAGAACTGTCTCGCGCGGGCCCGGTTTGCCGAGGTCCATACTGCCATCGAGTCTGCCGAAACCGTAGGAGAGCGCCGCAGCGATCGGTTCGGAGAGCACACCGGCGACATCGAAGCCCGCATACGTGCCCGCCTGGATGGTCGCGCGCCGCTCCTCGTCGCCGAAGTAGGCGGGCACGGTGATGACCGCGCGCTGCACCGGTTCGCCACCGCTGAATTCGGCATCCGCGGCAAGGCTTTTCAGGATCAGCGCCGAAACCGCTGGCGCGGACCAGGTTTGCCCGTGCGCGGCGAAACGCCAGTCCGTATCGCCCATCCGCCGCTTCACCAGCGCACACACATGCTCCGGATCGAGCCGAGCCTGCCGCCGCGCACCCTCGCCCACCAGATGATCGAACGCCGACGCGAACAAAACGACCGAAGGCACCGTCGCCTCGCCGTTCAAACCGATCATGACTTCGGGCCGACCATCAGCGTCGATCCGCGCGATCGCCGAATTTGTCGTACCAAGGTCGATGCCGTAGACCCCCATGAGACGCGATGGTAGCAGCCACATCCGACACCAGCCCAGTTCCCGACAGTGGATCCCGATGCCGCCCAAAACAATCGGTGCGCCCCCGCGAACCAGCGTTAAAGTGCGAGCATGACCGACCCCGCCGAGCCGCACCCCGAGGACCCAACCACCCCCGCCGCGCCGCAGGTCGAGGTCAACCCGATCGCGCCACACACCGGTCATCCCACCGGCCCCCGCACGCCACCGCTCGAAAGCCTCACCAGCCCCATCGCACCGCAAGCTGGTAACCCCGCCAAACCCCTCACGCCGTGGGCCGACACGACGACCAGCCAAGCAGCGTCACGGTCTGGTCACCTCACCGACCCAGCCGCACCACAGGCCGAGACCTCCGCCACCCCCGCGCCGCAAACCGGAACCCACACCGACCCCTCGCCACCAGCCGGCGACACCGCCGATCCCCTTGCGCCGCAGATCAAGGCGCCAGCCGCGCCGCAGATCCATTACCCCGCCAACTCCCGCGCACCACAACTCGAGAACCCCACCGACCCGCTCGCCCACCTGGCGGAACGCATCGAAGACCTCACCCGAGTAATCGCCCGCCAAGCCACCACCATCGACCGCCTGGCCGACGAGGCCAAGGCCCGCGACCGACGCGACCGCAGCGGCGCCGACCTCCCCCTCGTCCTGGAACTCTTCGCCCTCCACGCCGACAGCACCGCCTGCGCCGCCACCGCCGAATCCCCGCGCGAGCGAGCAGCATTCGAAGCTGTCGCCACCCGCATCGAACGCCTGATCGCCGGCCGCGGCGGCACATTGGTCACCCCACGCCCCGATGACGCCTTCGACTCGCTCACTATGGAAGCGGCGGATGTCGCGAAGACCGACGATCCCGCACTGGACCGCACGGTGGAATCGGTCGTCCAAAGCGGCTTGACGGTCGCCGGCCGTTCGGTGCGCCCGGCAGGAGTGGTCGTCCGCCGACACCACTGACAACACGCCGCCCGCCACACGAACTCACCCGGCAGAAATAGTCGTCCGCCGACACCACCGACAACACGCCGCCCGCCACACGAACTCACCCGGCAGGAATAGCTGGTGCCACGACATCACTGGACAACCCGCTACCCGCCGAGCACGAGTTCGCCCGGCGAAAACATGCGCGGGATGCGAAACCCTGCGCGGCGCACCGCACTAAGCACTGACACGCGGGATTTCGGTACCGATTCGCGCCCAGCGGCCGGATTCTGCGCGCCAGACTACGGCGATGAGGCGTAGGAGCATGAAGGCTACGAGGCCGGTCCAGATGCCCGCTATGCCCCAGTCGAAGACGAGGGAGAGCCAGATGGCGGGAAGGAAGCCGAGGAGGGCGGCCCCGAGAGTGGTGTTGCGGAGGTAGGCGGCGTCGCCCGCGCCGAGGAGGACGCCGTCGAGGGCGAAGACGATGCCTGCGATCGGGATGATGGCGACGAAGAACCACCAGGCGACATGGGTGCGGTCGAGGACCGCCGGATCGTCGGTGAAAAGTTCGGGGATGACGGTCGCGCCCGCCGCGAAGGCCGCCGCAAGGACCAGCGCGAATCCACCCGACCAGCGGGTGATGCGGCGCGCCAAACCGCGCGCTCCGGTGGCGTCGCCCGCGCCGAGTGCCGCGCCGACCAGGGTTTGGGCGGCGATGGCGAGCGAATCCAGGGTCAGGGCAAGGAAATTCCAGAGCTGCAGGACCAGTTGGTGTGCGGCCACCGACGCCGCACCGAACCGGGAGGCGACGGCCGCCGCCGACACGAAGCTGGCTTGGAAGGCGAGACTGCGGGCGATCAGATCACGACCGAGTACCAGCTGTGCCCGCATCACCGACCAGTGCGGCGCCAGCGGAACACGTGCGCGCACCAGCGCCGTCAGGAACAACCCGGCCGTCACGGACTGGCCCGCCGCATTCGCGACCGCCGAACCCGCCAACTCCAGCCGCGGCGCACCCGCCAACCCGTGCACCAGCACGGGGCACAGCACCCCCGAAACCAGCAGTCCCGCAACAACGAACAGCAGCGGCCGACGCGTCTCCTGCACCCCACGCAACCACCCGTTACCTGCCATCGCGATCAGAATCAGCGGCACCCCGAACAACGCGATCCGCACCCAGACCAATGCCTCCCCCGCAATATCCCCACCACCCGCGATCACATTCGTCAGCGGAACCGCGATCGCCTGCCCCACAACAAGAACCAGCGTCCCGACGATCACCGCGACCCAGGTCGCCTGCACCCCTTCCCCGATCGCACCGCGCTCATCCCCCGCCCCATGCCGCCGCGCCGCCCGCGCGGTGGTCCCATACGACAGAAACGTCAGCTGCGAACTGACCTGCGCCAGAATCAATCCGCCGACCGCAAGCCCTGCCAATGCCAACGCCCCCAGCCGCCCCACCACAGCCAGGTCGAAGAGCAGATAGATGGGCTCCGCCACCAGCACACCCAAGGTCGGCAGGGCGAGTCCGAGAATCCGTCGCGGCCCCACCGCGCCGATCGGATTCGACGCAACCCCGCTGACTTCCGAACTCACCCGAGTTCAGCCAACAGCGCCGCGACGACCGATTCGGATGTGCCATTAGTGGTGTATCCAGCCGCGAACCGATGTCCTCCGCCGCCCAAAGACGTTGCGACAGTAGCCACATCGACACCATCCTGCGCCCCCGGCGCACTGTCGCGCGACCGCAGCGACACCGTCCACCGATCCGGAATCGTGCGCGATTCCTTGAACACAGCGGCAACCCCGGCCTCGGAGGTGGTGCGGACGATATCGACCACACTCTCCACCTCTTCCGAGCGCAGACCATCGACATCCTCGCGCCGCACAATGGCGTACACCAGTCCGGTTCCACCGCCGGCCTGCGGCTCCAACCGAGCCGAGCCGAGCACCCGCGACAGCATCGGCAACCAGCCGAATGGATGCGTATCCATCAGCGAGCGCGTGATCTCGGCACCGTCGATGCCGGTGGCCAATAGCCGCTCGGCCAGGTGATGGGTGCCGGGCCGCACCCAGCGGAAGGATCCGGTATCGGTGACCAATCCGGCGTAAAGGCAATGTGCCACTTCGGCATCGATCGGCACCTGCCAGGAATCGAGCAACCGCGCGATCAGACTCGTCGTCGATTCCGCACTGGCATCGATCACATTGATCGTCCCGAACCGGGTGTTGGAGCGGTGATGATCGAACACCAAAGTCGTTCGGGCCCCGGCCAATCGATCGGCGAGCGCACCCAGCCGACCGGCACTGCCGCAGTCTACGGAAACCAGCAGATCCACCTCGGCGGGTACCTCGGCTGACGGCACCAGATGCTGCACACCGGGCAGCGTCCGCATCGTTGCGGGCAGTTCGGCGGGCTCGGCGAACGATACCCACACCGGGACACCGCGCCGATGCAACACCAATGCCAGAGCGAGCCCGCTGCCGATGGTGTCGGCATCGGGCTGCACATGACACAGGATGGTGACCGAACGCGCCGCGTTCAATGCGGCAAGGGCCGGTCCGAAATCGACCGCATCGACAGCGACCCCCCTACCCGGGTCGACGGGCATCGTCGTCATGGTCTACCGCACGTCACTCGTCGGATTCGCGTTCGACCTTGTACGGGTCGGCATCGCCGGCATGGGTGGCGGTGGCCGCCACCTTCGCGACCGCGTCATCGGCGGCCCGCGCCCTGGCCAGCAGCTCTTCCATATCCCGTGCCGCGTCGGGCACCTTGTCGAGCACGAACGCCAGCGTCGGGGTGAATTTCACGCCGGTGCCCGCGCCCACCTTCGAGCGCAGCACACCCTTCGCCTTCTCCAGACCGGCGGCCGCGGCCGCGTAATCCGGTTCCACGTCGAGGGTTTCGCCCATCACCGTGTAGTACACCGTCGCCTCGCGCAGATCGCCGGTGACCTTCGCATCGGTCACGGTTACGAAATTCAGACGCGGATCCTTCACCTCGTATTCGATCGCGGTCGCCACGATCGCGGAAATCCGCTTGGCGAGTCGGCGTGCCCTGGCTTGATCCACCATGGCTGAACCCTCCTCACTACTGCTGTGTTCATTTTGCGGCGGGACCGGGGTCCTGCGTGGTTACGCAAGCTACCGCCTCCGGGCCCGTCGTTCCCGCCGCGGATCAGTCTTCGGGTCCGAAGATCCTGCGGCGCACTGCCAGCAACTCTAACTCCGGACGAGCCGCGACGTGACGCTCACATTTGTCGAGTACCTCGGTCAGGTGATCCATACCGGAACTGACCATGGCGACTCCGAGCAGTGAGCGACGGTGGCGGTCTTGTTCCCCACCCTCGGCGGCACTCACACCGAAGCGCTGCAATTCGGCCAGCACGGGCCGGATCACCGAACGCTTCTGCTTCAGCGAGTGCACATCTCCGAGCAGGATGTCGAACTCCAGTGCACCCAGGTACACCCAAGCCTCCTGTATCGGCGCCTACGAAAAGATTGTCTCGGCGGTCCGGCCCAGCGTTGACGGCCGGACCGGACCACCGACGAACAAATCAGTCGCGCGGCTTCTCGCGCAGCTCGTAGGCCTCGATCACGTCGCCTTCCTTGATGTCGTTGTAGGTCAACGTCATACCGCATTCGAAGCCCTCGCGGACCTCGGTGACGTCGTCCTTCTCCCGCTTCAAGGTGGAGATCGTGACCGTCTCGGCGACCACCAAGTTGTCGCGGAGCAGGCGCGCCTTGGCGTTGCGCTTGACCGAACCCGAGGTGACCATGCAGCCGGCGATATTGCCGACCTTCGACGAACGGAAGATCGCGCGGATCTCCGCCCGGCCCAGCTCGACCTCTTCGTAGATCGGCTTGAGCATGCCCTTGAGGGCCTTCTCGATCTCGTCGATGGCCTGGTAGATCACCGAGTAGTACCGGATGTCCACACCTTCGCGGTTGGCCAGCTCGGTCGCTTTGCCCTCGGCCCGGACGTTGAACCCGATGATGATCGCGTTCGACGCCGACGCCAGGTTGACGTTGGTCTCGGTGACGCCACCGACACCGCGGTCGATGACCCGCAGGCGCACCTCGTCGTCGATCTCGATACCGAGCAGCGCCTCCTCGAGGGCCTCGACGGTACCGGAGTTGTCGCCCTTGAGGATCAGGTTGAGCTCCGAAGTCTCCTTCAGCGCGGCATCCAGATCTTCCAGGCTGATCCGCTTGCGGCTGCGCGCGGCCAGTGCGTTGCGCTTACGCGCATTGCGCCGATCGGCGATCTGGCGAGCGATCCGGTCCTCGTCGACGACGAGCAGGTTGTCACCGGCGCCCGGCACCGACGTGAAGCCGATGACCTGGACCGGCCGCGACGGCAGCGCCGCGACGACATCGTCGCCGTGCTCGTCGACCATGCGGCGGACGCGACCGTAGGCGTCACCCGCCACGATCGAATCACCGACGCGCAGCGTGCCGCGCTGGATGAGCACGGTCGCCACCGGACCACGGCCACGGTCGAGGTGTGCCTCGATCGCAACACCCTGTGCGTCCATATCCGGGTTGGCCCGCAGGTCCAGCGCCGCGTCCGCGGTCAGCAGGACCGCCTCGAGCAGTTGCTCGATATTGGTCCCCTGCTTGGCGGAGATGTCGACGAACATGGTGTCGCCACCGTATTCCTCGGCAACCAGGTTGTATTCGGTCAGCTGCTGCCGGATCTTATCCGGGTTCGCGCCTTCCTTGTCGATCTTGTTGACCGCGACCACGATCGGCACGTCGGCCGCCTGCGCGTGGTTGATGGCCTCCACCGTCTGCGGCATGACGCCGTCGTCGGCGGCGACCACCAGGATCGCGATATCGGTGGCCTTCGCACCACGGGCACGCATGGCGGTGAACGCCTCGTGACCCGGGGTGTCGATGAAGGTGATGAGCCGGTCGTTATCGCCCAGATGGGTGAGCACCTGGTAGGCACCGATGTGCTGGGTGATGCCACCGGCCTCGCCCTCACGGACGTTGGCCTTACGGATGGTATCGAGCAGTCGGGTTTTACCGTGGTCGACGTGACCCATGACGGTCACCACCGGCGGACGCTGTTCGAGGTCTTCCTCGCCGCCCTCGTCCTCACCGTAGGTCAGGTCGAACGACTCCAGCAGCTCGCGGTCCTCGTCCTCGGGGCTGACCACGTGCACGACGTAGTTCATCTCGCTGCCGAGCAGCTCGAGGGTCTCGTCGTTCACCGACTGGGTCGCGGTGACCATCTCACCGAGGTTGAACAGGGCTTGTACCAAGGCGGCCGGGTTCGCATCGATCTTCTCCGCGAAGTCCGACAGCGAGGCACCCCGGGCGAGACGGATGATCTCGCCGTTACCGCGCGGCAGCCGCACGCCACCGATGGCGGGGGCTTGCATGCTTTCGTACTCGGCGCGCTTCGCCCGCTTCGACTTACGGCCACGACGCGGGGCGCCACCGGGACGACCGAACGCACCGGCCGCACCGCCACGGCCACCGGGACCACCCGGACGACCGCCGCCACCGCCACCGGGACGACCGCGGAAACCACCGGCCGCGGGAGCACCGGCACCTGCACCGGGCGCACCCGTGCCACCGCCGCCGCCACCGCCGCCGCGGTAGCCACCG
>NZ_BAGN01000162.1 GCF_000308835.1 Nocardia vinacea NBRC 16497
AACCTGCCCCAGGCAGTCCCGGCGCACCCGATCCGGGACTCGATCCCTGTTGTGCTTTTCGCGTCCAGGGCGTCACTACGCCAGCTAGAGCGCCATCCCCCGCATCCCCTTCCACATCCCCGTCATCGACAGCCGGCTCCACACCGGCGTCCCACACCAATGGACTGGTCACGAATCCCCCTTCAACACCCGCTTGACCCGAACATCACCTCCGGTCGGCAGCACCTGTTCCACGACCTGCCCCGAATCCGGATCAACAGTGACGATCTGGGTGGCGTCGACGGCCACACCGACTCGGGTGGGGGCGTTGGATCGGTAGTCCCAGAAGACCAGATCCCCCGGCGAGACCGCAGCCGTATCGACGCGCTGACCGCAAACCCCCTGGGCGGCAACCGCACTCGGCAAAACGACGGCCGACCGAGCGGTGGTTGTCGAGCTCGACGGCCGCCCGCAGGCAACCTGAGTCGACTCCGCTCGCGGCATCGTGGCACCCGATGACGAGCCGACCGTGCCGTCCCCGGTGCCCGTGGCCGTCTGGAGACATTGACCCGTCATCGCCGCACCCGATGCCGCATCGATGACGACCTTGGTCAGTGTCGCGGCATCGACGGTGCCCGGCGAACCATTGCGGCCGGGCCCGAGCGTCGCCGGGTTGCGGGCCACAGCCAGCGCGAACTGTCGCGCACACTCCACAGCGAGCCCGGTATTGACCGTCTGCAGCGGCGGCAGCTGCCACGATGCCGATCGCATCACGGACGCGCAGGAACGCTGCCATTGCGAGGCATCGGTGTCATCGGGCGCGATGGTCCATTCGGCGTACGGGTTCGTGGTCGGCACCTCGGACTCGGGAATGGTGTCGGCTGCCCGGCGCGAGGTGGTAGCGCTCGATGTCGTTGTCGTGACGGCGGGATCCGGACCGACCGCACTATCGCATTGGTAGTGCAGATCCGCAGCCGCCGACGTCGAGGTGTTCCCCGCCAGCGTCATAAGCATCCCCCCGACCCCGCACACCCCAACCACAGAAAAGAGCAGAATCCAAGCCCACGCCGGGATCATCGCGAGGACCATCAGGCGACCGATCATCGAATACCCTCTCTGCCCAGAACCGGCAAATTCAACAGACGCAGACCTGATCAGTAATTAGGCCCCGGCTCCAGCAATCGGGCTACCTCCCGCATTCCCTGCTGCCAGTTCGGATTAGGCGGCGTACGCTGCCTCGTACCCGGTATATAACCGACCGGCGTCACATTGTTCGAAGGAACTCCAGTGCCACCGTTTGCGTAGTAATCAGTATTACCGGCCCGGTAGACCTCTTCCCTTAGATTACGAATCAACTCCGGATTGGTTACATCCGCCAAGAGCTCGTGGGTTCTTTCCTCTGCGCGCCTGGCGTGATCGTTCATAATCCATTGCTTCATACGCTCTGCAGTCTCCACGTCCAAGGGCGCGCCATGCGTGCTCATGTGCGCGTTTTGCAACGCTTGATATTCCGTGAGGGCCGCTGTACCTGCCGCTGGCGCCTCATTTGTTATTACCGCGTTCAGAGCTTGCATCTTCGCCTTCGCAGCCAAAGGGTTATCGTCCATGTATTGGTTGACAAATTCCAGCTGCGGGGCATTCAGCTGGAAGCCTTCATCCAGCGCAACACCGCCTCTCCGCACTCGGCGGAATTCCCGGGCCGCCTGCTCCAAGGTGGCGAAATCCGCAGCGGTCTCGAGGGAACTACCGCCTTCTCCGTTGACGAGCAGGCGTGCCGAATTCTGCGCTTGCCGTACCGCAGCAGCCAAGAAACCGAGGTCGTTATCCTTGAACGGTTCGTTGCGGCCGGCTTTGGCGATGACCTCACGCGAGCGAGCCGCGAGTTGCGCCCCTCTCTCGTTGCGCGCACCGGCACCGAGCAAAGCCCCGAACGAATCGGCCGCCATACCACCGGCATCGATTACGCCTTGCACGCCCGCTGCGTTGCCCCGGAACGTGTCCAAACCGCCGTAAGCCCCGGCTTCCCGTCTGGCTCTGTTGGAGTAGAGCTCGCGGTTCATATACGACTGGGAATACCAGCCATAACGCCCACCGAACCGCCCATCCTCGGCCCATACCCCGCCCTGCGCCTCGGTTATCGCCCTCTTCAGCCTGGACTGTGGATGGAACGATCCGGGCAATCCCAGCATCAACCATTCGGTCAGCGGCGAGTTGGCAATCGTGCTCGCGCCGCCCATCAGGGCCATCATTCCCATACCCGACATCTTGTGGCCCGCACCGAATTGGCCCATGCCGAGTGCGACTCCACCGCCTCCGGAACCCCCGCCCGCCCGCGAACCGCCATTCTGCACCGCCAGCGCGAAGCGGTTGGCAATCCATTCGTTGCCATGGTCGAGGTTGCGGGTAAAGCGTTTCGCCTGTAGGAAGGCGACGATCATCACCAGCGCGGTAATGAACAATACGGCGGTTTCGCGGCCTTTCGCCTGTTTCAGCATCTCGTTCTCGATCAATGCCACGACCGCGACGAAAATAATTTCGGCGGCCATCCGGAAGAACGAAAAGAAGCCATGCACAATACTGCGAATCGTGAATGTCTGCGTCGGGCCGTACACATAGCCACCCGCGGCAAACCCGAAGAGGCCCATGAATCCCCAATAAATCGCGTCGAGGCCGGACCATACGATCCTGATGCCCATATACCCGAAGAAGGGCATAATCCCCAACAACATCAAAAGCAGCAGCACCAGTCCGGCACCGATCTGCCCCATATCGGGATTGTCCGCAGCCGACGCCGCAGCAGAATCACCACAGGCCTTCAGGCCTTTCTTGACCTGATTAGAATTGCCAGCCGATGTACCGGACGACCACGCGGCAGCACACGCCGGCCGTTCATCGACAATATGACCGAAATTCCACACCTGCAGCGGATGGCGCACAAAATTGTCGACCATGTTCTGCTGCAAGGTGTCTGCAACCGCGGTGGGATTCGCGTTGCCGTCGCCGTTCAGTCCCGCCGCCACGGCAAGGCCGACGTCGCGGCCTTGGGCCATCATTCCGTGCTCGGACAACACCTCACCCAGCGGATCTCTGAGAAACAACGCACTCAGGCTCGCCAGTACGAGCAAAGTCGCGATTTGGAACGATGCCTTGGCGAAAAAACCGCGAGCCACGAAGTAGGCGACAAAGAACGCGCCGAGCGTGATAAATGTGAAGAACATCGCTGTCGTCGCGAGCTGCGCGGTGAGGCTTTGGGCAGCTCCGGACAAGGGTGCGCGGATCCAATCGAGCCAACTCAGGCTGATCGCAGCATTGAACCCCCAGATCGGCAGGATCACGACCAGGAGGAAGAACGCGGACATAATGCCGAGGACCGCCGCCATCACGGTCGTCAGCGGGTGGAACAGGCTTCCGTCACTTGTGATGTATGTATACCGCGACACCGGAACCCCGTAAGAATCCCGCATATTCGTAACGCCCAGCGCGCTGTTACCGCCTGACTGCGCGGTGTCGGTATCGGATTGCGCGCCTGCCACCGCGCCGAGCGCCACCGGCAGCACAACAAGCACGAAGAATGCGACCAGCGCCCAGAAAATCCAGCGTCGGCGCCGGGTCGCGTTGATCCACAGCCAACATCGGTGCGCGAGCACCCTCGGCTGCCAGTGGACCGGATCCCAAGACTCCAGTTCACGCGCTAGATCGGAGCCATGCCACGCGCGCGACCAAGTGGGCACGGTGGCCGGGAGTCTCATGCGATTTCCTGACGTTGCGGTAATGCGGAGCGCACGGCACCCTTCCCTGAGGGCGTGCTGCTGATCGCCTCGGCGCGATCCTCCCGCGCCGGACCGAGCACCTTGCCGCGGCCGATCCGGTTGAGCGCATCGCGCATGAACATCTCGCCGCGTCGCTCTTCCGGTACTTGCCGCCCCTGACCGACCGGGGGCGAGGTCTCTTCGCGCAGAATCTGCAACAGGAACGGCGCCTCCTCCAGGTCGACGCCGAGCCATTCCAGGCTGTTGCGGGCCAGCGTTTCATCCCGCTGCCGGAAGACGAACCGATTGGGAATCAGATTGTGCGCCGCACCCTGGAAGTCCGTCGCCGGATCGTGCGACGCCAATCCGATTGCGGCCAAATGCTTTCGACCGTCACGACTGAAGTCCGAAGTCACCGCCGAGCCGACCTGCGTCTGGGTGAAATGGTGCGCTTCGTCGCCGACCAGCAGACCGAATCTGCCGTTGTCGGTGAGGAACGCTTCCCTGGCGGCAACGCCGACCAGCTCATAGAGCGCGGTGCCGAGACGCTTCGTCAGCGGCAACCGGTTGTACAGGTGCGGGGTGGTGAGTTCCTCCGCCGTCGGCAAGGCCAGATTGTGGCTGCGGACCACCGTCGCCGCGGCATCGAGCCGCAGCGGCTTCAGCTTCGGATCGAACAGCACCGGAACCCGATCGACCACGGTCCCGAGCCGAGCGGCCAAATCGGTGTAGTCCTCACCCACCCCGGGTGTGTCCCGCATCCGCCGTACGACTTGCAGGAAGTCCAGCAGACTCCGTATGCCGTGCTCGGCAACCCCCCTCGCCGACAGCAGATTGCTGGCGGCCGCGCCGGGACCGGATGTCGGCGACAGGTCCAGCAGCGGCAGAATCGAATCCAATGCCCGCTCGCCCGCGATCCGTGGGTCGAACAGGCGCAGCGGATCCAAGGACACCGTCGGATTGGCCAGATCGATGACGACCGCATTGTCGATCGAGGACGCGAAATGCTCCCATTCACCGACCTGACTGCGATCGATGGCGAGGAATTGTCCGCCCATATCGTGGACGAGCACCGCCATGAGCTTCAAGAAATAGGACTTGCCGGATCCGAGCTCACCGGTGACCGCAAACGACGCGGACAGGTCGTGCAGCGCCGCTTCCATGATCCCGAAATGGATCGGCTCGAAATTTCCGGACAACAGATTGACCCCGATTACCGGCCCACTGTCATCGCCGACCTGGCTGGTGGTGAACGGTACGAAGCCCGCCCACATATCGGAGGGCACAATATGCGCGAAATCGTCGTATGCCCGCCGCGGGGGGCTGCCGGGGATGAGCATCGACCACAGATCCACCTGCGCGCCGACCGGCGCGGTCATCTCCACATTGAAGCGCCGGTACCGGCGTTTGAGCGTGTTCACCGCATCGGTCGTCGTATCGCGCGATGCTCCGCCGATCGCGATCACGGTTGTGAACGACACCTCGGATTCACCGCCGTTGACCTCGAAATGCTGGTTGTACTCGCCCAACATCTGCGCCTTCGACATCAGCGTGTTCTGCGCGAAGGAAACCTCCTGATCCCGCTGGTCCATCTGTTCACCCAGCCGCCGCAGACTCAGCTCATTATTCTTGAGCACCTGCTCCGCCGGTTTGGTCGATATCCGCATGCCCCAGTCGACCGTGACGTCCTGCATACCCTCGAGCACACTGAGGAATTCACTGCCACCCGGAAAGGACATGCCCGCATACGGGAATGAGCGCGGTGTCAGGACCGCCTGGTACGAGGGTTGGAAAACCAGATCCGGCTGTACCACCTTGATCACCGGCACGAAGGAGGGGCGGATGCGTCGATTGCTGTCGGCCTGTGCGCCCTCGTCCAGGGCAGCCGATCGGAAGACGGCCGATGTCGCATCGTCGAGCACTCCAGCCCGGGTCGGGGCGACCGGATCGCCCACCGCGCCGCGGCTCAGATAGTGCTCCCACAACCATTGGAACAGCGCGGCAGGTACGGGAACCGGGTCGAAATCGCCACCGATGCGCGAGAGGATCTCATTGGCCTTCTCGTCGTAGGCATCCAGGTCGGCACGCGACAGCGCGGCGGCATCGATTGTCGTCGTGGTGCCACGCCACATCCGCGACAATGCCGAAATACCCGAATTGCTGGCCCCGACCGGGATCGACAGCAAATATATCCGGGTCTGCGGCTGAATCGCGCGGACCCGCTCGAAGGAGGACACCACCTCGGTGGCGTAATCTTCGCACTCGTCCAGATCAACGCCCTCGACCATTTTACTCAGCACGTCGAGGGTATTGAGGCGAGCCTGGATACCGAGCAGCAGTGAGCCGTTCGGCAGACTATTGATCAGCGAATGATGGGCCGCTTTGACATCGAATTTGTCGCCTGCCTTGCGCAAGCCATAACCCAGCGGGTTGATGAAGTAGTTGGCAGTTACCAGACCGCCGTGCGTGAATTGCAGATGTCCGCGAATGGCGGCGGTCGGCTGCAGATCTCGTTCGAATGCCATCAGTTCCGCCCTCCGGGTAACGCGCCATTGCCCGTATCTGCAGCCTGCGGCAATGCCTTGCTCCATCTTTCGAGAATGTTGAGCGGACGCTCGCTCGCCAGTACTGCTACCGCTGCCCGGTCATCGATATCGGCGACCTTACGATCTGGCAACAGGATCACCACGCTCTCCTCGACGAAGAGGGTGTGCCGCCCGGACTCCTCACCAACCGGCATACCCGAGGCGGAGACCGGCCTGCGGATGACGATCAGCCGGCCGATCCACAGAATCCGCGATACCAATCGCACGCCCGTATACGGCACCAAGCCCAGTGCGACGACGGTGACTACGGTGAGCACCAGACCCACCACGAAGGTGATGGCCGGATTCGCGGGCAGTGTCATGGCCAGCACCGAGCTGATCACCATGAGCACCCCGGCACCGATCATCTGCGGCAAGGTGTACGGCCCGAACGGGAGCTTCTGCCCGTTCTGGGCCTTGCCGATCATGGTGGGAACCCGTTTGATCGGCGTGAACACCTTGACGACTTGGGTCACTAGCGGTACACCCCGCCGATCGGTTGATCCTGGACGATCCTGGTGTTGGTGTCGACACGTACGTAGTTGGCCAAGGTGGGCAACGTCCAGAACAGCACCACCGCCAGCAACGCCGAGAGAGTCACGCCGATGAGCCTGCCCGGCGACAGCTTCGACTTCACCCCCTCGGAGACGAGAATGATCAAGCCGGCACCGACGATGATGATCATCCCCGACCAACGGATGAAGATCAGCCCGTTGTACAGGATGATGCTCATTTGACTACCCATGGTGATGCCTTTCTGTTCAGTTCTGTGTCGCCGGTGGGATCGACACCGCGGAACTGGGTGCTGTGGTCGCTGTGCTGGTCGGGGCGCTGCCCGACCCTTGTTCGGCGGCGACTACCGTCATGGGTTCGCGCAGTTCGGGCATCGAATCCAGGTACTCCACCTGCCACTGCCCGCTGTTCTGAATCATCGTGAGGGGGTAAGCGAGAGTCGGCGCGGCACCGCTGGCGGTCTTCGGGTTGATCGTGACGAGTACGCGGGCGTTCGATCCGCCGACACCGCAGCCACCTT
Organism: Nocardia vinacea NBRC 16497; assembly: GCF_000308835.1. GTDB lineage: Bacteria > Actinomycetota > Actinomycetes > Mycobacteriales > Mycobacteriaceae > Nocardia > Nocardia vinacea. Next base: position 7,347 of record NZ_BAGN01000162.1, read on the forward strand.
CGTCGGATGACACCGTGGTGGCCTCGATCGAAGTGAAAGGCGCGGGCCGTAGTGCCGCGATACCGGAGTTCGGCACGGTGTAGCGGGCGATATCGCCGGAGCCGGTGAGATATGCCGACAGAAATCCGGAGGACACCTGTGCCAGTGGCGATTCCGCGCCACAGGGATTCTGGTATCCCAGCACCAGATCGATGCCGCGTCCCGGCGGCTCGACCGCCGCGGGCACCGCCAACGCGCGACGTCTGCCGTCGGCTGCCACCGATACGGCTACGCGGTAATACTCGCGATTACCAGTCGCCGCCGCGCCAGCGCCCGCCTTGGCGGCCTTGACCGAAACCGTGACCGACCAGACGTCGAACGCGTCGGTGCTCACGTTGCGCGAGGTGAACACGACGATCGGATCGGATACCTGTCGCCCGGTCGCGGGCAGGGTGATCTGCTGTCCAGCACCGACGTACTCGCCGAGGCGTTCCTGCTGACCGGAGGCGGAGCTCAGGTAGGTGACCACGAACTCCTCGGCGAACGACTCCGCCAGCCGGGCATGGCCGATGATGGCGCTCGACATGGTATCCGGTGCCTTCGCGACCGGTTTATCGGCGAACCAACCGAGGATGGTACGTCCACCGCCGAGCACCGCGAGCACGGCAATGACCGCGACGATGGCATTGTCGCGGCGGCGACGTGCGGCCATCCGGCGAAGTAATTCTTCGCCCGAATCTGCCTGCCTGCCAGCCGTTGTCCGCACTCTCGAAATGGTAGAGAGCCGAACCGGTCCCAATTGCCCCGCTGTTCCCGTGCCTGGGAACAACGACAATCAGTTAGGCAGGGCTACGTTTCATGCGGTCGACCAGCCAATGACGCAGCTGATCGTCGTAACCGACCGGCGCGTGCGGCTCGACGGCCTGCTGGTGCGGCTCCAGCACGGGCACGTCATCGGCGACCCGCACCAACTGCGCGATCGCCAGCTGCCGAGTCGAATATCCGGGGTACGGATACAGCAGCAGCGACGTCGGCGTATAGCCGCCGCCATAGTTCAGAGCCCGCATCGTGACTCCGGCAGTTTCCCCCTGACGCAGCCGATCACTGATCTCGATCAACCGGACCCGATCGTCCGGATGAAATACGTCGATGGGTTGGAACAGATAATCCCAACGCACCCATGGCGCCGGATCGGTGAGCCAATGCGAAATGCTGGTGTGTTCGAGCTGGACAACCGCCAGGTGAGTTCCGGCCCGTCGATGCGCCTCACGCAACCCGACTCGCTCCAGCGTGGCCCACGAGGCGGGCTGATCATCGGAGGAGACGTCCTCGATCAGCCACCAGGCCCCTCGGGTCCGCTCGTCGTCACGGGCCCGGATCGTGATGCGCCAGCGCCCGGTTCGACCGGAGCTGTGCGCCACAGTGACATCGAACTGCAGCTTGTCCCCCGGCTTGGGGTCGTAGAGCAGATCGAGTACTTCCGCGTGACGATCGAACGCCGACATCCGATGGAACAGCTCCGCGATCGACATCCTCGGCACATATTCCTCCGGCGCACTGCCGGAGAGCCGGGTGACACCGATGGGCTGTTGAATGGTTTGCGAATTCAGATCCCAGATCGCGCCGACGGCGGCACACAACTCCGGGGTCTGCGCGGCCGTCGGTCCGAGCCAGAGTCGGATCGCGTGCACATCGCCCGCGGGCCCGAATATCGGCCGGATCTTCAGCTCGTGTATACCCGAACGGGTCGGGATCCGCAGATCCACATCCTCGGCCTGGTCGCGTGCCGCCTGCATGGCCGCGGCCAACCGCGCGGTTGTCAGACTGTCATAGACCGCAGGCATTTTCGCCAGTAGCCGTTGGAGAACCCGCGGCCAGCCCGCGAACTCACGCGGCGCTTCCCCCACCGAAGCCACGGACATCGCGTCCGGCGTCAACGTTTCGATGGTCACCCATGGGATTACTGCGTCGCTACGCATCTCGCTTGCCCGTACCAGCCGTTCCTCCGGAATCATGACTCCGCTGAGCCATGATCGTGACCTGTTCAATGTACCGTTGTTTAGCGGTCCAATCAACAGGTCAGGAACAGGTTCACCTGAACGAAGTCTTGTGATTCATACCGGACGGAGCAAACCGAATGCTGGTTTCTTAACCTAGTCCTAAGACAGAATGAACAGCGGCACAGGCATTCCCGGGCACACGCGCACCGCCGAGTGCCCCGAGAAACCCACCTGACCTGCTCCGACTCCGCCACGCAACGGCGTGCGAACGGCATGGAACGACGCGGCAGCCGAACCGGCGTGACGGCACGGATCGAACACCGCACCACCACGCCGGTTCGTAAGGCGAATCGCGCTGTTAGCCGCCAGTTTTCCAGGCGACCTTATCGACCCGGATTACTCGTCGCCGACCTCGTCGGCCGCCGCCTGGGCCATCATCGCGAGCAGACCCGCACCCGCCAGTACGCCGAATGGGTCCAACTCCGACGGAATCACGCGCAGTGCGGTCAGGAAGCCGAGTCGGGCGTGCGTCGCCACAGACGCGGCGAGCGGCTTCCACAGCGCCGGCCCAGATTTCGCAACGGTGCCGCCGATGACTACCAGATCGATGTCCAGCAGCGACGCCACCGAGGCGATCGCCCGGCCGAGGGCCGTGCCGGCCCGATGCAGCGCCGACACGGCGATCTCGTCGCCGGCCTCCGCTGCCTCGGCGAGGGCTTCCACGGAGTTTCCGATCCATCCCTGACTGTTGGCCCATCGCAATATCGAGCGTCCACTCGCGATGGCCTCCAGGCAACCGCGCCCCCCGCATTCGCAGAGGTCCTCGAAACCGGGGACCAGGACGTGGCCGAAATGCCCCGCATTACCGGTACGCCCCACCACGACGAACCCACCAACCATGACCCCGGCGGCGATCCGCTGCGAGATCACCACCGACAGGGAGTCCGCTGCCACATTGGTGGCGCCGAAATTCCGCTCGGCCAGGGCCAGACACACACCATCGAGTGCGAGTTGCACTGTCGCGACCGGAAAGATCTTCTGCACAGCGTCCACAAGAGCGAAACCGGCTCGCCACTCCGGGATCTCGGCCGGAGCCACCACCCCGGCCGCCATGTCGACCGGCCCCGTCGAACCGATCCCGACGGCCGTGACGTCGGTACCGTCGGCGCACTCGAGCAGCAGATCACGGCAGGCAGCCCACGCGGCACTGGAAGGTATCGGAAGCCTGCGAACCTCCTCGGGATCGACGTCTTCGCCGACGCGAGTCGCCGCGAACCCCTCGGGGCCGATCTCCAGAGCCAGAACTGTCATGAGCCACCCACCGCCACAAGAATTTCCACTTACTGCCCGGACGCCAATTCGGCACCACCGGTCCCGGCCGACCGTAGCCGATGCCCGAGCACGATACGCCGTCGCGGTGTCGCGGGCACAAGTTCAGCGCACACCGGCCGGGTGCTGTTGCGAATAATGCGAAGTGGCCGCTTGTGATCGATCGGGGCGGTGCGGTGCCGATCGAGATTTTCCACTACCCGGCCCGCGCTGTCGTAGGCCACTCCGGCCCAGATCATCGCTCGCGGGCCGTCGCCACGTTCGGAGAGCGTCTGCGCCAGCTGCTCACACTTGGCGAACAAGGGGCAGTGGTGGCAGGTCTGAATGGCAGCCCGCCAGGAATCCGGGGTGCCGACATCGAGGTCCCAATCGTCCGGACCATCCGCGCAGGGCGGTCGGTGCGCGGCCTTGGCCGCGGTGGGGATCGTCGAAATCTGTGTCGCCGTTTGCGATCCGATCGCTGGCCGACGTGCCTGCATGATGCTCATAGCCGTCTCCGAGACTGCCGAGGGGCACACGTCGCGCAAGACGTGTCCCAATATCGGGCGGGCATCAGGGCTGCTCAACAGTCCCCGGAATCCGGCAGTGAACTGCCGTATGACGCACGTTAACTTACGATCCGTTACCGGGCAACCGTTTCCGCCGCTATGTAACGGCACATTGACCAAGTAGTGATCCCGACGTATCGTTGAGTAACGGCACGTTCATCCACGGGCCGCGTCCTACGGGGTTAGTTGTGGTTTCCTGTGAGGTATGGCTGTGCAGTCGGAATACACGATCGATGAATTGGCCCGGGTAGCCGACACCACTGTGCGCAGCGTGCGCGTCTACCACGAGCGCGGACTCCTGCCCTCACCCGAGGTGCGGGGACGGATCGGTTACTACCGCTCCGACCATCTGGAGCGCCTGCAGACGATCAGCAGACTGCTCAGCCGCGGCATGAAGCTGAACGGGATCCGGGAACTGCTGGAGGCCTGGGATCGGGGCGATGGTCTGGCCGACGTGCTCGGTGTCGCGGCCGACCAGTCGACCTTCGATCCGCCCACCAACCCACAGCATGCGGGCGCCCGTGATGAGCAGTCGGCCGAACTGCCGGACTACGTGAAGCAGGCCCTCGCCTCGAGTGACGACCCGCTGGAGGCCTACCGCCTGACCAATCCGCGCTGCTGCGATCTGGCCACCCGGCTGGTAGATGTCGGCCTCCCGGCATCGGCCGCCTTCGAATTGGTCGAGCGGCTGCGCGCCGACAGCGATCGGATCGCCGATCGCTACGCCACCGAACTGTTCTACAGCCTGGCCGGGCGCGGTTACGAACAATCCGAGCGCACCCCGAAGGATCGCACCAAACTCGAGACCGATCTGGCCATAGCGCGACTGATAGTCACTCGCGCCACCTCGGAGTTGATCGATCAGGCCTTCGCCAGACACTCCGAACTGCCGCCGAGCCCTTAATATTTCATCCGTACGGAGCGGTATGAATATTTCGCTCCGCGAACGCGCATCGCTCTTCGGCGGGCGACCGCATTTCAACCATGTCGAACATGAAATGATGTGTCGCCGGTAACAGCTATTGAATTCTTTCCGGATTACTTACGAATCATCGTGAGTCCAAAGGGGTTTCAACACTCGACCGGCCATTATATTTGTACGAGTGTTCGGGCGATCAGATAATCTCGTTGACACGCGGCTCAGGTCGGGCAAGACAGACCGCCCAAATGCGTTGTCGGACTTGGAGTACTGGGATACGGCGCGGTGGCGGCCACGTGCGGTGTTCCGTCGATGCGGGCAATGGGTCGGCGCAACTCGACTGCGGCGGATAACGGCCCGGCTACTGCTCGGCGTATTCGTGCTATTTATTGTTCCGATGTCGATCGGCGCGGTAGCGACGGCGCAGACGGGAACCGCTACCACCGGGGCCTCGACCATCGATGCCGTCGGTTGGATGAATGTCCGGGATTCGCACGGAGTTCCGCTGGCCAATTATGTCTTCGCGACGAATCACGGCAGTATCCTGCATCCCGGGAACGCGGCGTTGTCGACCGCGCTCGATCTGGAATTCGCGGGGTTCATGGCCACCGAGGTCACCGGCATCTGGGCGATCGACTATGTGGTGAGCTTTCGCTGGCTCGACCTGGTCGCGGAGCCGCTGAGCGGGGTCGCCGACACCCTGGCCGGTCAAGTCGGCACGCCCCTCATCTTCGTGCTGGCGGTAACCATCGGTGGGGTACCGGTGGCCTGGTTCGTTGTGCGCGGATACTTCTCCAAGGCCACGCTGCAAGTACTGACGATGATCGGGGTCGCGATGTTCAGCGTGCCCTATCTGGCACATCCGCTGGCCGATGTGCTGTCCTCGGACGGCCTGCTCGCACAGGGCCGCGATGTCGGTGTCGCGGTAGCCGCCGGCCTCAACGGTGAATCGAATCCGAGCCCGAATGCGGTGGTGGACTCGATAGAGGGCACACTCGCCGACAACTTCGTGCGTTATCCACTGCAGGTATGGAACTTCGGCCATGTCGTCGACGATTCACCGGCCTGCCGCGCCGCCTGGTCGGACGGGGTGCTCGCCGGTAGCGATGACAAGGTCACCAGCGGCATGAAACGTTGCGGCGACGCCGCGGCGTACACCAAGATCCAGAATCCCAATGCGGGCCAGATCTGCACCGGCCTGCTGTTGCTGATCTTCGCCGCAGTCCTGCTGATGTTCGGCGTCTACTTGTCGGGCAAGATCGTCGTGGCCGCTGCGGAGGCGATTTATCACGCCTTTATGGCCATATTCGGCTTCGCCGCAGGCGGATACGTCTACGGACCGAGCCAGACCTTCCTGCTGCGCAATCTCGTCGATGCCTTCGTATCGTCTGGAAAAATGGTCGCGTTCACCGTCTATCTCGGCGTCTACGCCTTGGTGCTCGGCGATGTGTTCAAACAGGCGAAAGGCCACGGCATCGCGGTCATCTTCATCGGCGGATCGTTCATGATCGTCGGAATCGTATTGCTGCGTCGCATGAGCCACAGCCTTGCCGCCGGAACCGGGCGGGTAGCCAACCAGATCAGTGGCGTGCTCGCCAGCGGACATGCCAGCCAGTCCGGTGGCGGTGGCGGCGCCATGATGGGAGCGGGCGGCGGCATGTCCGGAACCCAGCAGCTCATAACCGGACTCGCGGCGCTCAACACACTGAACGCATCGCCGGTGACCGAATACCTCATGGGCCGTAAACGATCGCCGTTGAGTTCGCGCGCCGGGATGCGGCAGCAAGCGGAGCTGGCGAATATGCGGATGGCGGTCGAGGCGGACCGGTTCGGGTGGATCCGCAATTACTACCGTACGCGCGAGCAGATCATCGACTCCGCCAGGTCCGCCGCCGCGACGTATGGCCATACGCCGATGGGCGCCGCCGTCGCGATCGATCGCGTAGTCGACCGCGGCGCCAGCCTCGGCGATGCCGAAGCGGCTTTGTTCAGTGCCGGATTCACCGATAAGGAGATGCGAACCAACGCCATCAAGGCCTACAACTACCGCACGAGTTGGGGGCCGAATATGTGGGACGGGGACAAGCATGTCGGGCAGGCCATCGCCTCGCTCGGCGTACTCAAATTGGGCGAGACCCCGGCCAACGTCGCGCTGTTCAAGCGGACCGCGCATCGGCTGGCGGAACGTCGCTTCGCCGATCCCGATCTGCAGTTCAGCAGCTTCACCGCGCCGGAGCAGCAGTTCCTGCGCAACTACTTCAGCAGCCCCACCGAGCCGGTTATCCATGCCATTCGGGATGTTGTGTCGGGCACCGGGAATACGTTGCCCAACCTGACCGGCACCGTAACCCGAGACCGTGCCGCATTGATGAACAGATTCATCAATGTGCACCTCAGCCGGGAGTACCTGGCCGCCGCCGAAGCCGAGAACTTTGCCGGAGCCTCGGAAATCCTGCAGAAGATGGCACTGCCCGAGTACTGGACGGGGAGCAGCACCCTCACCCCGTCCAAGGCCATTCCAACGTTCTAGCCTCGGTCTTTCGCGCGCGAAGTGTGCTGGGGGTTGCGCCGTCGGTGGCTGTATTCGGCGGCGCGGGAGCCGGCATGTTCGTCGATCGCAGTCCACTCATCGGCCCGTGAAGGCGGGTGGTCTGCGATCCAGCATGGCCGCGACCGCCTCGCGGTGATCTTCGGTGTGATGTGCGGCCGCCTGCATCGCCGCGGACAGCTCGAGGTGGCTGTCCAGGCTCTGTTGTCGGCCCTCGCGCAGTAATCGCTTCGTCATCCGCAGGACATGCGGTGGGTTGGCGGATATCCGGGCGGCGAGGCGGTGGGCCGTGTCCAGGAGGGCGTCGGGTTCGACCACATCGGAGATCAGGCCCCACTCGAGCGCGATACGCGCATCGATCGGTTCACCGGTGAAGGCCATCTCGCACGCACGGGCCATGCCGATCGCCCTCGGCAGCAGCCACGAGCCACCGTCGCCGGGCACGAGTCCGACGCGGACGAAGCTCTCGGCGAATACCGCGGTGCGCGCGGCGATCCGCAGATCGCACAGCAGCGCCAGATCACAACCCGCACCGATGGCCGGACCATTGACGGCGGCGATGGTGGGGACCTCACAGTGGTACAACGCTTTTGCAATACGCTGGATGCCGTGCCGGTACCCCTGGCGCAGCTCCGCCGGTCCGCCACCGAACATTCCGGCACGATCGCGCATCTGCTTCAAGTCGCCGCCGGAGGAGAAGGCCGTCCCTGCCCCGGTGAGAATCGCCGCCCGCACGCTGTGGTCCCGATCGACCGCCGTCACCGCGTCCTCGAGGGCGGTAATCGTGTCGGCCGCGGATATCGGGTTGCGCGCCGCCGGGTGGTTCAGTGTCCAGACGACGACATGGCCGACACGGTCGATGCGGATCGGCTCAGTCATTGTCGTCTCCGGCCTTCTCGCGCAATACAATTCGAATATCGACCGGGACGATGCCGGAACCGGAAGCGATCACCGGATTGAGGTCGAGCTCGGATATCTCCGGGTGCGTGGCAACGAAATCGCCGACGCGGACCAGAAATCGGGCCAACGCGTGCCGGTCGACCGCCGGGAGATGGCGGTAGCCGTCGAGCATGCGGGCGGCGATCGTCTCGTCGACCATCTCGCGGGCCTCGAACTCGGTGAAGGGCGCGGCGCGAAATGTGACGTCTCGCAATGCCTCGACCATCACCCCACCGCTACCGAAGGCCACCACCGGCCCGAAAATCGAATCGTGAGTGGCGCCGACCAGCAGTTCGATTCCGGCATCGGCCATGGGGGCGACGATCATCCCGTCGATGCGGGCGTCGGGCACATGCGCATGGACAGAGTCGATGATCGACTGTGCGTGCTGGGCCGCCTCGGCGGTCAGCACACCGACCTTGACCCCGCCCACCTCGGATTTGTGGATGACCTGCGGGGAAACAACTTTCAGCGCGCACGGTCGCCGATAGTCGGCGACGGCCGCAGCCACATCCTCGACAGTGCGTGCAAAAGTCCATGCGCCGAGGTCGATTCCGGCGGCGGCGACCACCCGCCGTGCGGACGGTTCATCGAGGAGTCCCGATCCGGGGATGGCGGGGGCCGATGGCGGAAGTACGAGCGCGGAGCGTTGCGAGGCAGTCGCCAGCCGGCGACCACGCCCATCCAGCGCCGCCACGACCCGCACGGCGTGATCGATGGAGCTGAGCACCGGTATGCCGCCGGCCCGCAGCCGGTCGTGGTTGGCAATGTCGAGACCGGCGTAGCAGCTCTGGATCACCAGGGGGACACCGTGTTCGGCGGTGAGTGTGAGCAGCATTCCGGCGGCGGCATCCTCGATCGCGCGCAGCTTCGGGTCGAAGCGCAGGTGGTAGCCGCCATAGAGGCCGATGACCAACACGAGACCGACCTCGGGATCGGATATGAGGATCTCGGCAGCCTCGGCGAACACCAAGGGGTCGGTGTCGGTGGCACCGGCCACGTCGACCGGATCGGCCACGGCCGCGGTAGCGCCGAGTAGGTGCCGCAGCCGCTTCTGGGTCCGCTCGCCGAGCCGGGCCAGTTCGATGCCGCGGGCGGCGAGGGCGTCGGCGGCCAGCGTGGCGTGGCCACCACCGTCGCTGAGGATCGCGACCTTGCGCCCCGGGGCGATCGGGGCGCAGTCGGCAAGGGCGCCGGCGACGACCGCGAGCTCGTCGGAGCGCTCGACGAGCTCCACCCCGGCCTGCCGCAGCACAGCCGTCGCCACGGCGTCGGATCCGGCGATCGAGCCGGTGTGCGACCGCGCGGCGCGGCGCCCCACCTCAGAGCGCCCACCGCGCAGCACGGCAACCGGTTTATCCGGCACGGCACGAGCGGCGGCGACCAGGAACGACCGTCCGTCGACGAATCCCTCGAAATGAATGGCCACGACGCCTGTACCCGGATCACGGACGAATTCGGTGAGACATTCGTCGTACCGGATATCGGCCTGGTTACCCAGTCCCACGCAGACGTGGAAACCCGGACCTTTGGTCGCCTGATCATCGTTGACCAGCGACAGCAGCATATTCCCGCTCTGCGTGATCACACTGATCGGGCCGCACGGAACATCCTCGAGGCCAACGAGATTCGCGCCCGAGGCGACGTTGAGCAGGCCCGATGTGTTGGGCCCGATGACCCGAATGCCGGTCTCGGCGATCGCCGATGCGAGCGCGGCGGCGAATTCGGCGCCGGGTCCCCCGATCTCTCCGAAACCGTTGGCGAGGACGACAGCTCCGGCGAACCCCGCCGCGGCGCACTGGCGCAGCGTGTCGGGGACAGCAGCGGCGGGCAAGGCGATCAGCGCGACGTCGACGCCGCACGGGAGCCGATCGATCGAGGAGTACACATCGAGGCCGAGGATCCGCGGTGCCGTTGGGTGCACCGGGTAGATGAGATGGGCGTAGCCGGACTGCTGCAGGGCACGGATGGCCTGGAAGCCGCGCTTGGCCGGATTGGCGGACGCGCCGACGATGGCGATGGAATGTGGGTCGAACAGCCGCTCCAGCGCTGTGCGTGCGGGCGCGGCGAGGCTGGACGCGCGGTCGTCGATGGTGGTCATCGCTACTTTCCTTCGAAGACGGGGGTGCGGCGTTCGGCGAATGCGGCGACGCCCTCGGCCCAATCCCGGGTGGCCATCAGTGCCAGGAGGTCGCGCGGTTCAGCGGCGAGCGCGACGTCGAGAGGGTCATCGCGGTGCAGTGCCGCCTTCATCCGAGCCAGCGCGAGTGGCGCCTTCGCCGCGAGGGTTTCGGCTAACGCTCGAGCCGACCCGAGCAGCAGATCCCCGGGTACCGCGGAATGGGCCAGCCCCCAATCGAGTGCCTGCCGACCGGTAAATCGCTCTCCGAGGATCAGCATGTCCGTGGCCCTACGCAGGCCGACCAGACGCGGAAGCCGGTTGGTCACACCACCACCGACGAAGGTGCCGATGCTCACCTCGGGAAACCCCATCTGCGCGTCCTCGGCCATGACCAGGAAGTCCGCGCTGACGGCCAGCTCCGCACCCGCACCGAGGGCATATCCGTTGACTGCCGCCACCACCGGGGTGGACATCGTCTGGATCTGCTCGCAAGCGCGCTGGCCCAGCTCGACATAGCGCGCCTGCTCCGCGGGTGTCATGGTGCCGGACTTGTGCGCTTTCAGGTCGGCACCCACGCAGAACGCCCGTCCGGCACCGGCGAGGACGACACAGCGGATACCCGGATCGAAGTCGGCGACATTCAGTTCGTCGACCAGCGTCCGGTACAGCTCCGCGCTGACGGCGTTGAGCCGTTCGGGGCGGTTCAGAACGAGCGTCGCGATGGAACCGGATCTGCTCACCAGCACGGTGGACATGGGCCTCACTTCTTCCTCGGCGGGTTCAACACCCGCACTATGCCATATATTTTGCAGACAGTACATCTTCTGCAATTTCTATTGCGCAAGGCCGGTTGGGCATGTTTCATGTCACTACTTGCGATCGGGCAACGGCCCCACGGCTTATGGAAGAAGGCATCGTGCCTACCTCGGGAAATCTGAAGCACAGCATCAACACTCGGCAGCTGACGATGATCGGCATCGGTGGCGTGATCGGCGCCGGTTTGTTCGTCGGCAGCGGCAAAGCGATCTCCGCGGCAGGCCCGAGCATCGTCATCGTCTACCTACTCACCGGCCTGGTGATCATCCTGGTAATGCGCATGCTTGCGGAGCTGGCGACGGCCAGCCCCGAAACGGGATCGTTCTCGAGCTACGCCTCCCGCGAACTCGGTACCTGGGCCGGACTGTCGGTGGGCTGGGTCTACGCCTATCACTGGTGTGTCACAGTCGCTTTCGAGGCAATTGCCGGCGCGGCGGTCGCCGATCAGCTCCTACCGTCGGTGCCGACCTGGCTGTATTCCCTGATCTTCATGAGCGCCTTGACCGGCGTAAACCTCACGGCGGTAACATCTTTCGCGCGTTTCGAGTTCTGGTTCGCCATGATCAAGGTCGTCGCGATCGTCGCCTTCATCGGAATCGGCATCGCGGCCATCTGCGGCCTGCTTCCGCACTACCAGGCGCCGGGAACGACCAACTTGCTCGGGCACGGTGGCCTGTTTCCGAATGGCGCGACGCCCTTGCTCGTAGCGTCGTTGACGGTGTTCTTCTCCTACTTCGGCACCGAGCTGGTAACGATCGCCGCGGGCGAGGCGCAAGATCCGGTCAGCGCGGTGCGCGCGAGCATGCGCAGCGTCGCCGGACGCATCCTGATCTTCTACGTCGGCTCGATACTTGTCGTCGTCACGCTATTGCCCTGGAACGCAACAGAAGTTACGCAGAGCCCGTACACCGCGGTGCTGAGCCTGCTCGGCATTCCCGGTGCGCGGACCATCATGAATCTGGTCGTACTCACGGCGGTGTTGTCGTGCCTGAACTCGGGTCTCTATTCGTCATCGCGGATGCTGTTCTCGCTCTCGCACCGCGGTGAAGGCCCTCGCGTGCTGGGCAGGACCGCCCGCTCCGGGGTGCCTGTCGCCGGTGTTCTCGCCGCCTCCAGCGCCGGATTTCTGGCGGTCGTGGCGAACTACTTCCTGCCCACCGGAGCGGTTTTCACCTTCCTGCTCAGCTTCTCGGGTGCGGTCGCGGTCGTTGTCTACCTGTGCATCTGCGCCACCCAGATTGTCGGACGTCGCCGCAAGACCGCGGCGCAGATCACCGCACTGCCGGTGAAGATGTGGGGCGCTCCGTACCTGTCCTACGCGGTCGGAGTCGTCCTGCTGGCCATCGTCGGTGGAATGGCCATGAGCTCCGGTACCCGTACGCCGCTCGCGCTGACCCTCCTGGTCACCGCGACCGCGGTCACTGCCGGCCTGATTCATCAGCGCCGCGCCGGTGCGGCACAGCTGGCTACGGCGGAGTAGCCGACCGCCCCGGTGTCAATCGGGGGCGTAGACGCCGAACTCTTCCAGCAGCTTTTCCTCCTCGAGCAGTGTCGGGCGCACTTCGTGCCCCAGGGTTTGTGCGACGGCACCCGTCATTGCCTGGGCGAGGCAGGTGAAGGCGGTCATCGATCGCAGGATGCTGGCGCTGGACGCATCGACATAAAACGTGTCGTGCGCGGACGCCGCCAGCGGCGATACAGCGGTATCGGTCAATGCGATGACGTGGGTACCGCGCTGTCGAGCCCACTGCGCCGCACGCACGGTGTCGAGGCTGTATCGATGGATCGATATCGCCACGAAACAATCGCCGGCACGCACCCGACGCAGTTCATCGGTCAGCGTTCCCGCGGTGGCATCGATCGTCGACACATCCTCGCGCAGCATCCGCAGCAGGTAGGTGAGCAGATACGCCGGGGCGTGGCATTTGCGCAGACCCATCACATGCACCCGGGGAGCATGGGCCAGCCGATCTACTGCCGAATCCCACATCGCGTCGTCGATGCGCGCGAAGGTGCGGGCGATATTCGCTTGATCCAGCGCCACGGTCTGTTCGCGCACCCCGACACCTTCGGCCACGAGGTGCTCGAGATTGTCGAAGCGGCGTAACAGCTGCGCTTGCTCCTGCAACCGTTCGCGACACAATCGCGTCAGCCCCGGATACCCCTTCAGACCCAGACCATTGGCAAAGCGCACGACCGTGGCCTCATTGACATTGACCGCGGCGGCGAGCTCGGAGACAGTCATGAAGGCCACCGCTTCGGGATCCGACAGCACTCGCTGAGCCAGTTTCTTGTGCGCGGTGGACAGCGAATCCATCCGGCGGCGTATCTCGACTGCCAGCTCGTCGAAGCTCGCGGAACCGGTCGTCGTCTCCGCGTTCGTATCCACCGAACCTCCTCCGAAACCTCGCACCGCTTGCCCTGCACACGCGGTTGTCTGCCAAGTTAGCCGATTCCGCTGACCGTCCTCGAGGCCACGCTGCTACACCATCCGGAAAGTCCATGCCGCCAGCCGGTCGTCGGGACGCAAACCAGTGCCCAGTCCGCCGGTCTTGATCAAGACGGGCTGGTGCGGCCGGGGTCCAGACCTACCAGCGGTGGTCACGGCCGGGGCGGTTCACACAGGATGAGCTCGGTGCTGTTCTCGATGACAGGAGGAGGATTTCCGGTCGAGCACGACTTCAGGTCGCGCGCTACTCTCAGCCGACCTCGAACAACCGCGCCGCCATGCGACGACTTGGCTTTCCGCTCGGCAACTGGGGCAGCCGCTGCACGATGCGCAGCTGCCCCGGAATCTGGTGCTCGGCCAAATGCGCGTGGCAGTGGCGCATGATGTCGCGTTTGGTGGTCTGTGAACCCGCACGCAAATGGACGACGGCCGCGACGTCATCGCCGAGATGTGGATGCGGCACCCGCGTCGCGAGCGACGAGACGACGTCGGGATGTTCGTCCAGCGCGGCCTCTACGTCGACCGGCGCCACCGCATGGTCGCCGCGGTGCGCGATTTCACTGAGCCGCCCCAGGATTCGCAGGCGCCCGTCTTCTTCCTGGCGCGCCACGTCACGCGTCCGCAGCCAGCCGTCGGCGGTGAAGGCGGCAGCGGTGGCCGCAGGATTGCCCACATATCTGCTGAACAGTGCCGTGCCGCGGACTTCCAGTTCGCGCCCGCCCGCGATTTCGTCACCGGCCAAACGGAATTCGACACCGGTCGGTGTACCGACCGTCCCGGGCACCCGTTCCCACGACGGCGGATCGGCCGCCGCCTGATGGCTGGTTTCGGCGAGTTCCAGTGCCTCCACGACCGGGCAGTCGAGCAGACGTTCCGCGCGCTCGGCCGCGAGGCGGGACAGCGGGGCCGAGGCGGTGCGTAGAAAACGCATGCCGCGCGCCCGCTTTCGCGATGCCACCAGTCCCGCGGTGATGCCGGCCAGCTGCATCGGCATCACCGTGAGCCAGGTCGGTGCCGCCGCATCCAGCAGTCGGTGCGTTTGTCGCGCCTCACCCGCGGCGGGCAGCACCATGGTGCACCGGCTGCGCAGCGTTGCCATCAGATTCGCGAACAGGCCGTGGCTCTGCGCCCACGGCAGCAGCGCGATGGTCCGGTCGTCCGGTGTGAGTGCGAAATGGTCTGCGACAGCGGCGATTCCGGCCGCGATATTGGCTTCGGACAGTGCCACCGCCTTCGGCGCCCCGGTGGAGCCGGAGGTGAACAGGATCAGCCGGTCGTCCTCCTGCACCGTGGGTGCGGGCACCGTCGGCACCCAGCCGACGCGGCGCGCAGGCGGGGCCGGGATCCACTCCAGCTGCGCCGGGGGCTCGAACGGGTTGCGCCACAATAGCGTCGGCAACTCGATCGAAGCGAGGGTCGGCGCGACCACCACTCGGGGCCGAGCCAGTGTAAAAATCTGCTGTTTCTCCCGCGCGCTCAGCCGCGGATCCACCGGCGCGAATACCGCACCGATATTCCAGGCGGCCGACATTACGACGGCGAAGGCAGGCGAATTCGGTAGTTCGGCAACCACAACGTCACCCGCACCGACGCCATTCTTCTGCAAAGTCCATGCGACGGTCTCGGCCCATGCCTCCAGCTGACCGAATGATAAGAGCGGATCGGCATCGGCGGAAACAAGAAACAGCCGATCGCAGGCATCCATCAATTGTCCTTCCGATGGCACGGGGGTGTCCCACTCCCGTTGCGGAATTCGAGATTCCGCAATCGGGAGTGGGGTCACGAACGGCACCCATCGCAGGTCGCGGCGGCTTTCCCCGGCACCTCCCGGCAAGGGGGAACAAGAGGTGAGCAATGGAACCCGAAGGGCCGCGCGACCAACGCCTTTCCGCATCGTGACGCCTCCAGCACCACATCGAGGTCCAATTCTTAGCGGTGCCAGGGCAGAACAGTACCGCCGCAACACGGCCGCCCGCACAATCCCCGTTCCCATTTTTGGGAACGCGACTTACGCTGCACTGTCTGGGATCAACCGGAGGGTGCATGTCTGGTCAGTACGAGCCGATCGGCCGCAAAAGGGATGCGGCCGCAACGCGACTCGCCATTTTGGCGGCGGCACAACAACTGTTCGCCGAACGCGGCTACGAGCGCGCCACGGTACGCGAGATAGCCGCACGTGCCGGGGTGAATCAGGCGCTGTTGTTCCGGTACTTCGGCAATAAGGACGAACTGTTCCGTGCGTCGATAGCGGACCGGGGTCGGCGCGTGCTCGAGGAGGGACCTGCCGAAGCATTGCTCGGCCGCCTACTCGCACGCGCGCTCGAGCCGACCGGCTCTGCGGCACAGGCACATTGGCTACAGGCCGCGCTGCGCTCGAGCGGACATGACGAGGGTGCGGCCGCGGTGCGGCGGGAACTGGGCGACGAGTACGTGGGCGCGCTTTCCGCACTCACTGATGGAGCCGATGCCGAGTTGCGTGCCGATCTCCTGCTCGCCTGGCTGCTCGGCATCGGTTTGGTTCGCTCGGTACATCGCCGAGATCCGCTGGCCAGCGCCGATCCGGCGACGGTTGCCGAGCATGTGCTGCGTGCCGCGCGGGTGCTGCTGGAACGGGTGGATGTGAAATTTCCACCGTCATAACGGAATTCAACCGTTGACGGGCCACCACGCCCTCCCTAACATCAGTTGTAAGCATCCGCTTACATTGCTCGGGCGCCAACCGTCCGTGTCGCGGAGGGAGATCGCATGAGGGCAGCATCGCGCAGCGATTCGATGAGGGGTGGCAGCCGGGCGACGGGTGGGCCTGTCGACCACGAGGTGCGAAGCTTCCCCTTCGGCACTCCGGTCCGCCTGGATATGGATCCGCTCTACGCGCGGTTGCGCCGAGAGGAACCGATCAGCCGCGTGCGGCTCCCCTACGGCGGCGAGGGCTGGCTGGTCACCCGTTACGAGGACGTCAAACAGGTACTCGCCGACCCGAGATTCAGTCGTGCCGCGGCGGTCGAACGCGAGGATATTCCGCGCACCACGCCGGAGCCCGCGCGCCGCAATTCGCTGCTCAGCATGGATCCGCCGGAGCACACGCGACTTCGCAAACTCGTGGTCAAGGCGTTCACCGGCCGCCGGGTCCAGGCATTGCGCCCGCGCGCCCAGCAGATCGTGGACGAGCGGCTCGACGAAATCGAGCGATCCGGCCCACCGGCCGATCTGGTGCAACTGCTCGCATTGCCGCTGCCGGTCACCGTGATCTGCGAAATGCTCGGCGTCCCACCGCAAGACCAGCACCGCTTCCGGGATTTCTCCGATACGGTGCTGTCCACCACCGCATACAGTCGCGAACAGATCAGCACCGCACGCGCGGGCCTGGAGGCGTATCTCACCGAGCTCGTGGCACAGCGTCGCGAGCAGCCGACCGACGATCTGCTCGGCGCATTGGTCGCCGCGCGCGATGACGAGGACCGGCTCAGCGAGGCGGAGTTGGTCAACCTGGGTATCGGCTTGCTCATCGCGGGCCACGAGACCACCGCCAATCAGATCGCCAACTTCACCTATGTGCTGCTGACCGAGCCCGAACACTGGGAATTGCTCTGCGGCAGACCAGAACTCGTCCCGAGCGCGGTGGAGGAACTACTGCGCTACGTCCAATTGGGTGCGGGCGGTTCCTTTCCCAGAATCGCCACCGAGGACCTCGAGCTGGGTGGGGTCGGAATCCGGGCCGGTGAGTCGGTATTCGTCAATACCCAGGCCGCCAATCGCGACGAGGCGGTCTTCGACGATCCCGAAGACCTCGACCTGACCCGAGAACGCAACCCGCACATGGCCTTCGGACACGGCGCGCACCACTGCCTCGGCGCGCAACTGGCCAGGGTGGAACTGCAAGTCGCGCTCGGGTCACTGCTGCGACGGTTCCCGACCCTGCAGCTCACCGTCCCGGTCGACGAGGTGCCGTGGAAGAGCGGTCTGCTGGTGCGCGGACCGAAGGCCCTGCCGGTGGCCTGGTAGGAACGGGCAGCCGGTCGTTACTGCGACTCTGCGAGGGCGGCCGCGACGTCGTGGCACGACTCCCGGAGGATGTCGCAGTAGTCGTCGAGATCCGGGACGATCTCGGGATCACACGCCACCGATACGGTGAAGGTGTCGCCCGCGCCGACGAACGAATGCGCCAAACCGATTTCCGGATACACCGGCGGCAGCATGCCAGCGAAGCGAAACGGCTTGCCCGCCAGTGACCATTCGACGGTCGGCTCACAGCGAATGCTGGTCAGGATGGTGTGTGCATAGGCCGGGGCATCCGGGTCGGCGGGCGCGAGCGTACCGAATCGCGTCCGGTAGGTGCGACTGGGCAGCAGGTCGATGAGTCCGAGTCGATTGAGTTCCCGGCGACCCGACGGCGAATCGCGGCGCGCGCGAAGTGTGGCGTCGACCGCCCGTGCACGAGCGGCGAGGTCGGGTTCCGCAGCGGCCAGCTCGACCGCGGCGGCACCGACGCAATTGACACCCATCACCGGCGCGTCGGGCACCGCGACGGTCACCAATACCGCGAGATCGTCAGGACACGAGCCATCCCGCTTTTCGAGATAGCGCTGCATGGCGCGGGAAATCGCCGTCAGTCCGAGGGCCGTCACCGTGATCCCCGGCGCACGAACGACCCGCAGTTCCAACGGAATCGACCGCATGGCGCGTCCCGGACCGATCCGGCGATTGAGCACAGTAGCGGTGACCGGTGGCGTGTTCGGGCCGCTGTCGTCGTTTTCACGGGCGATCCGACGCATCTCACGCCGGACGCGGACATTGAACCGCAAGGCCTGCCACGGCCAGCGCAGCGCACCGACCATGGCGGCGAGCGCCGGGAGCGGGCGCCGTGTGGCCGGACCCTGCCCCTCGATCCGCAACGGCACCGAGGCGAACAACGCCTCCGACAACGATGCCATGGCCGGACCAGCCATCAGCGCATGACTGATATGCATCAGCACAACGGCACCCACGCCGCTCGGCGTCGCGATACCGGTCACGTTCGGAATTACGTGCAGCTGCCAGGCGCTGACCCGGGCATCCAGCGGCTGCGCCAGAATACGCCCGATCTCGTCCTGACACTGCGCCCAATCCAGTTGCGCCGCAGCATGCGTGACGATGTGGGCGTCGATCGGACTGTCGTCGACCACCCAGAACGGGTGCCCGAGCCCGCCGGGCACCTCCTGGATCCGACGGCGTAGCGGTTCGAGCAGATCGACCCGTTCCTCGAAGTGGTCGGCGATATCGGCAGCGGTCAGCGGTGCGTCGCCGTTATCGAATACCCACCACATCGGCCAGTCGGTGACCCGCCCCGAGCGGGCCAAGTAGTAGTAGGCGGCGTCATTGGCCACCAGCTGTGCTTCGTACATCATGCTGCTCTCGTCGATCCGATTGCTGCACTATGCCATCGGGTCAGGGGCTATCAGGTCAGGACCATCACGTCTGCCGGAATCGAAACCGGGTACCGATCCAACTCCCGGGTCCCCGGCGGCATCGCCAGGGGACCCGGCGCTTCCTCAGCTACGCGACACTTTCGGCAGCAGGGAACGCCAACCTCGTGCGCCCCCCGCGGACGGGGTGCTCACCGCGGACAGGGCGGCGAATTCGTCGTCGCTGAGGGTGATAGTGGCGGCGGCGGTGTTCTCCTCGAGATGCGCCACGCTGGAGGTGCCGGGAATGGGCAGGATGACCGGCGAGCGGCGCAGCAGCCAGGCGAGCGCGAGTTGGGACGGGCCGGCACCTTCGCGCACGAGGCTGTCCAGCGGACCACCCGGACGCGCGAGATCGCCGGTGGCCATGGGGAACCAGGGGATGAAGGCGATGTTGTTCGCCTCGGCGTATTCGAGTACGTCCTCCGCGCTGCGGTTGACGAGGTTGTACTGGTTCTGTACCGAGACGATATCGGCGACCTTGCGGGCCTTGTCGAGCTGAGCGACGGTCACCTCGGAAAGGCCGATATGGCGGATCTTGCCCTCTTGCTGCAGCGACGCCAGCTCGCCGAGCTGGTCGGCAAGCGGCACCTGCGGGTCGATCCGGTGCAGCTGGAAGAGATCGATGCGGTCGACGCCGAGATGACGCAGGCTCAATTCCAGCTGCTGGCGCAGATATTCGGGACGGCCGATCGGCACCCACTCACCGGGACGAGGCCGGGCCAGCCCGGCTTTGGTCGCGATAACCAGGTCATCCGGATACGGGTGCAGGGCCCGGCGGATGAGAGTTTCGCTGACGAACGGACCGTAGGAATCCGCGGTATCGATGAGGGTGATACCGAGCTCCACGGCACGACGCAGTACGCGCACGGCCTCATCCGGGTCCTTCGGGTCGCCCCACACACCGTCACCGGTCAGCTGCATTGCGCCATAGCCCAGGCGCGTGACCGGTAGATCACCACCGAGGGTGAAGGTGCCCGAGGAGGCGGCGGGACGGGACTGGGCTTCGGCGGTCATGCTTTCCTCTCTACAGCTGAACGTCGCTCGGGGCGGGAAAGAAACCCGCATCGATGAAGGACCTGACATAGGCGTCCAAGGCCGCGGCATCGATGGGCGGGCAGTGGATACCGTACTGCGCCAACTCGATTCGGGTGTCGGTGTCGTCGACGGCAGCCGCGGCCCCGCCGTAGTTGCCGCTGACCAAGGCGGCGCGCACCAGCGAATCGTCGCCGGTCGCATCGCGCGCCGCCGCCTCCTCGGCCAGTTTGGTCGCGATCTCCTCGATCGATGCGATCTCGATCGGAATCCCGTGCCTGCGCAGGGATTCGAAGATATCGCCGATCGCCACCGGAAGAGTGTTCACCAGGTGATAGGCCGCACCGACCGGCGGCTGATCCGCCAGCGCGACGATCGCGCCCACCACATAGTTCACCGGCACCAGCGACATGGTGGCGTCGCCGACATCCGGCGCGAGTCCGAGAATGGCGGCCGCCCGGATCATGTTCCAGAACGAGTCGTCGACGCTGTTCACCCCGAGCCGCGGATCGCCGGACACGGTTCCCGGACGATAGATGCTCACCGGCACACCGCGTGCACCGGCCTGGCGGATCAGTTGTTCGGCGACCCATTTACTTGCCACATAACCGTTTCCGGATACCTCGTCGACGTGCAATTGCACATCCTCACGGGCGATGAAATCCGGTGCGGGCGCATTCGGAATCACGGCATTGACCGTGGAGACGAAGTGCACCGGTTTGATCCGACCCGTGGTCGCCAACCGCAGCACCTCACGAGTGCCCGACACGTTGGCGGCGCGCAACCGCGCGTACGGCTCGATGTGATTGACGCGAGCTCCGTTGTGGTAGATCGTGTCGATCTGCTCAGCGAGCCGGGCCCAGTCGGACTGGTCGAGCCCGAGTCCGGGTGCGGCCAGATCACCTGCGACAGCGACGATTCGACCCTGATAGGCATCGTCCCAGATCCGGTACAGCTGCATGGCGTCACGAATCCGCTTGTAGGCCCGCTCGCTATCTTCGCCGCGCACCAGGCACCAGACCGTTGCCCCCGTGCTGGACAGCAGTTCCCGCAGCAGATGCACACCGACGAATCCGGTTGCGCCGGTGAGCAGTACGTCACGCGGGGCCTCGGCACGAGCCGGTGTACGACCCGCACCATCGATCTCCGGTTCGAGCACGGCGTCGGTGGTGATCGTCGCGGTGTCGGTGCCGGGGACCACGGCCGCGGGCTCGTCCGGATTGTCGAGACGAGTGGCCAGGCCACGTACGGTAGGCGCGATGAACAGCGCCGCCATCGGCACATCGATACCGAGCCGGGTGGCCAACGCGCGCTGCAGTGTGAAGGCGAGCAGCGAGGTGCCGCCGAGATCGAAGAAATCGTCCTCGGCTCCGGCCCGCGCGATCCCGAGCACCTCGGCGAATACCTCGGCGACGGCGCGCTCGGTATCGGTCGCCGGTGCGACGAACTCACGGGCGCGCAGGACCGGCCGCGGCAGCGCGGCCCGATCCAGTTTGCCGCTGCTGTTCACCGGGAAGGATTCCAGGACCATGATGGCCGAGGGCACCATATAGCCCGGAAGCACGTGTGACAGCGATTCGCGCAGGGTGTCTGCCTCTAGAGCGGACCCGGTGAGGTCGGTTACGGGCACCACATAGGCGACCAACTGATCGCCGGTCTCCGATTTCGCCACCACGACGACGGCCTGGGCGACGGACGGATCCGCGAGCAGCGCCGCCTCGATCTCGCCCAGCTCGACCCGGTGACCACGGATCTTTGCCTGGAAGTCCGTGCGCCCCAGATATTCCAGCACCCCGTCGGCGCGGCGACGCACCAGATCACCGGTCCGGTACATCCGGGCACCCGCGGGACCGTGCGGGTCGGCGACGAACCGATCCGAGGTCAGGTCGGCACGACTGAGGTAGCCGCGCGCCAATTGGCTTCCTGCCAAATACAGTTCGCCGACAACACCGGCGGGTACGAGATGCAGCCGGGAATCCAGCACATAGGTGCGGGTATTCCACAGCGCCACCCCGATCGGCACCGTCAACCGGTCGTCGATGGAGGCGGGCCGATACGTCACCGATACCGCCGCCTCGGTCGGACCGTACAGGTTGTGCAGTCCGGCATCCGACAGCGCGGCGAAATCGCCGACGGTGTTGGGCGGCAAGGCCTCACCGATAACGAAAACCGCACGCAGCGACGCCAATTGCTCCACCCGGGCGGCGGCCAGGAAGACCTGCAGTACCGACGGAACGAAATCGGTGACCGTGACCTGGTGGGTCGCGATCAGCTCGGCGATATAGCCGGGATCGCGCTGTCCGTGCGGTGCCGCGAGCACCAGCTGCGCGCCGACCCACAGCGGGGCGAAATAACCCCACAGCGATACGTCGAAGGTTGTCGCCGTCTTCTGCAGATAGACATCCTCGGCACCGAACTCGTACTCCGCCACCATCCATTCGATCTGGTTGGCGATCGCGCCGTGCGAGACCATGACGCCCTTGGGCCGACCGGTCGAGCCGGAGGTGAACAGCACATACGCCGGATGATCGGCGTGCAGCGGCGCACGCAGCTCGCCGAACTCGACCGGCGCGCCGGAGTATTCCGACAGGTCGAGGGAGTCGATATCGATGACGGGAACTCCCGTGACGGGTACCGAATTGCCGTCGGTCGTCAGCACACAGACAGGCTCGGCCGTCGCCACCATGTACCCGATCCGGTCGGCCGGATGGTCGAGGTCCAGCGGCAGATAGGCGCCGCCCGCGGTCAGCACCGCATACATCGCGGCGACCAGTTGCGGCGATCGCGGTATCCCCAGCGCCACAACGGATTCGGGACCCACGCCCTGCGCGATCAGGTGCCTGGCGAGGCGGTTGACGCGCTCGTCGAATTCCCGATAGGTCCAGGCGGTCTCGTCGTGCACGACGGCCACCGCATCCGGTGTCGTCGCCACGGCACGGCGGTAGCCGGTCAGCAGGAAATCCGCCGAAACCGGGTGCGCGGTATCGGCCGCATCCGACAGCAGTGCGGCGCGTTCGGTCGCATCGGTCAGCTCGATCTCGCCGAGCACCACATCGGGATCGGCGGCGATGGCGGTGAGCAGGCGCGCGAACCGGTCCACGAAACCCTGCACGGTGGCGGGCTCGAACATATCGGCGGCGTAGGTGACCATACCGCCGATACCCAGCGGCGTGCCCGCCTCGTCATAGGCATCGCCGATATACCAGTGCAGATCGAACTGCGATACCTCGACGCCGATATCCAGGCTCGCGACGGTCAGCCCCGGCAGTTCCAGTGCGACGCGCTCCAGGTTCTGGAACGACAGCCCCACCTGGTACAGCGGATGCCGCGATGGCGAGCGCACCGGGTTCAGCACATTGACCAGTCGCTCGAACGGCACATCCGAGTTCGCGAAGGCCTGCAGATCGGTCTCCCGCTGCCGTGCGAGCAATTCGGTGAAACGCGCGCCGCCGTCGTATCGGGTTCGGAATACCAGGGTATTGATGAACATGCCGATGAGGTCGTCGAGCGCGGCGTCGCCGCGTCCGGCGCTCGGCGTACCGATGGCGATGTCGTTGGTCCCGGACAAACGGGCCAGCAGCACGGCGAGTGCGGTGTGCACGACCATGAACACCGTCGCCCCTCGGGCGCGCGCCAATTCGGCCAGCGCGCTGTGGGTTTCGGCGTCTATCCGCACCGACACCTGGCCGCCCGCGAAGGACCGCACCAGCGGCCGGGGTCGATCCGAGGGCAGGTCGAGCTGCTCCGGCAATCCGGCCAATTCTTGCTGCCAGTACCCGATCTGTTTGGCCGCCAACGATTCCGGATCGTCCTCGGCGCCGAGCAGTTCGCGCTGCCAGATGCTGTAGTCGGCGTACTGCACCGGCAGCGGAGCCCAATTCGGGGCCTGTCCGGTGCTGCGTGCCACATACGCGATCATCAGATCGCGGGCCAGCGGGCCGATCGACGAACCGTCGCCCGCGATGTGGTGCACGACCATCGCCAGCACGTATTCGCGCCCGTTCGCGCCCTCGCCGAGGTCGAACAGGCTGACCCGGACCGGCACCTCGACGGTGAGGTCGAAGGCGGTCCTGGCCAACGTGGCCACCGCGTCCACGATTTCGGCCGGGTCGACGGCCTGCACCAGCATCGGCGGAATCGCCTGCGCCGCAGGCAGGATCACCTGCACCGGGCCGGCATCGATGGGCGGGTAGACCGTGCGCAGGATCTCGTGGCGGGTCACCAGATCCCCGATCGCCGCCCGCAGCGCCTGCGTATCGACGGCACCGGTCAAGCGCACC
The DNA here is from genome assembly GCF_000308835.1 of Nocardia vinacea NBRC 16497. Taxonomy (GTDB): domain Bacteria; phylum Actinomycetota; class Actinomycetes; order Mycobacteriales; family Mycobacteriaceae; genus Nocardia; species Nocardia vinacea. The sequence continues at coordinate 31,752 of NZ_BAGN01000162.1, forward strand.
GCCATCGGCACGTTGTAGGCCAAAGAGTTCGTATCCAAGCGGTTGAGGAACCACATGCCCTGCTGCGCCGCCGACAACGGGATCCGCTCCGGCCGCGGACCGGCGATCAGCTCCGGACGGTCGCTCCCGGCCTCGTTCTCACTCAGCCTGGCCGCGAGCGCGGACACCGACGATGCCTCGAACAGCAGGCGCACCGGAACCCGGGTATCGGATGCGGCGCCCAGCCGCGCCGCCAGCCGGGTGGCGATCAGCGAGTTGCCGCCCAATTCGAAGAAGTCGTCATCGGCGCCGACCGGGGTCGCGGGCGCGAGCAATTCGATGAATACGCTCGCGACCAGCTCTTCCCATCGCCCGGACGGCGCACGGTATGCCCTGGTATGCAGCACCGGCGCGGGCAAGGCGGCACGGTCGAGTTTGCCGACCGGGGTCAGCGGAATCTCGTCGAGCACCATCACGGTGGTCGGCACCATATGCGCGGGCAGGCTGTTCGCCGCGAATGCGGTGAGTTCGTCGGCATCGGCCACCGCACCCGCGGCGGCATGCACATAGGAGACGAGAATGGTTGCACCGCTGGCGATTTCGTGTCCAATAGTGACCGCGAAGTCGACGGTTTCATGCGCCGCGAGGACGGCGTCGATCTCGCCGAGTTCGATGCGGAAGCCGCGGACCTTGACCTGGAAGTCGTTGCGGCCCAGATATTCCAGCGCACCGTCGACCGTCCTGCGGACCAGATCGCCGGTCCGATACAGCCTGGCGCCATCGCGATCGAACGGATTCGCCACGAACCGGGCGGCGGTCAGCGCGGGGCGCTCATGGTAGCCGCGGGCCACCTGCGCGCCGGTGATGTAGAGCTCGCCGACGGCGCGGTCCGGCACCGGCGACAGCCGATCGTCCAGTACATACTCGGTGATGGCGCGGATCGGCCCGCCGATGGTGACGGTCTCCCCCGGCACCAGCGGCGCGCTGATATTGGTCATGATCGTGGTCTCGGTCGGCCCGTACCCGTTGTAGAACTCGCGGGTACGCCGTCCAGCGATCGGAATCGTCCAGCGCCGCACCAGCTCCGGTGGGCAGGCCTCGCCACCGGCGATGACGACACGGAGCTTGTCCAGGCCCGCCGGGTCGACGGAAGCCAGCGCCGCGGGCGTGATGAACGCATGCGTGACCCGCTCCCGGCGCAGCAGCGCGGCCAGTTCCTCGCCGCCGTAGACCGACGGCGCGGCCACCACCATCGTCGCGGCGCCACCGATGGCCAGTAGCAGTTCCAGCACCGACGCGTCGAATGACGGCGATGCGAAATGCAGTGTGCGCGAACTGCTCGTCACCCGGTAGCGCTCGCGCTGTTCCGCGCAGAAACTCGACAAACCGGCCTGCGTGACGACCACGCCCTTGGGCTTACCGGTCGATCCGGAGGTGTAGATGACATAGGCCGGATGCGCGGCGCGCAACGGACGCAACCGATCCGCATCCGTCACCGGATCGGCGCTGTAGTCGTCGAGCCGCCGATCGATATCGTCGGCATCGATGGTCAGCCACTGCACCTCGTCGGGCAGGTCGGCACCGACCTCGGTGACCGTGAGTCCCAGTACCGCATGCGAATCGGCGATCATGTGCCGGACCCGCTCGGCGGGATAGTTGGGATCCACCGGGACGAATCCGGCGCCGGTTTTGGCGATCGCCCACACCGCGAGCACGGACTCCGCCGAGCGCGGAATGCCGATCGCGACCAGATCCTCCGGGCCGATGCCACGGTCGATCAGCAGTCGAGCCAGCCTGCTCGAGCGCTCATCGAGGTCGACGTACTCCCATTCGGCCAGCTGCCCGGTGGCATCGGCGAAGATCACCGCGACACCGTCCGGATTGGCGTCCACGGCATCGGCCAACAGCTGCGGCAGCAGCGTGACCTCTTCGGCCGGGACCAGTTCGGCGGTCCGGACGGGCGCGGCGAGCGCCCGGTCCCGTTCGGCGTCGTCGAGGATGTCGATGGCACCGACGATCACCTGCGCGTCGGCGGCGACCGCGGCGAGGATCCGCTCGAATCGGCGGCCGAGGCCCTGGATGGTCGCTTCCTCGAAAAGGTCTGTCGCATAGGCGAAGCCGATGACCAGCTCGTCCGGCGTACCATCGTCGCCGACTCGCGCCTCCACGATCACCTGCAGGTCGAATTTCGCGACGATCTCACCGGTATCGACGGCCGAAACCGTCAGACCGGGCAGCTCCAGCGTCGGCTGCTCGATGTTCTGGAACGACAGCATCACCTGGAACAACGGATTAGCCGAGACGGCCCGGGCGGGCAGCACCTCCTCGACCACCCGCTCGAACGGAATCTCCGCATTGGCGAAGGCGGACAGGTCGGTTTCGCGGACCTGCTGGACGAATGCCGCGAACGGGGCGTCGCGATCGACATCGGTGCGCAGGGTCAGCGTATTGACGAACATGCCGACCAGATCGTCCAGTTCGGCCGAACCGCGACCCGCGATCGGCGTGCCGATCGCGATATCCGAGCCACCCGACAGCCGCGCGAGCAGCGCGGCCAGCGCGGCGTGCACGACCATGAACAACGACGAATTGTGCTGGCGCGCAAGGTCGGCCAGCCCGGCATGCACCTGCGCGGGCACGGCGATTTCGGTCGCCGCACCGCGCATCGATGCCTGCGCCGGACGCGGACGGTCCAGCGGCAGCCGCGCGGTTTCGCTCACACCGGCCAGCTGTCGCCGCCAGTAAGCCAACTGCTGTGCGGCAATCGAGTTCTCGTCGTCTTCGGTGCCGATGACTTCGCGCTGCCAGAGCGCGAAATCGGCATACTGCACCGGCAGCGGAGCCCAACCCGGGGCGATCCCCGCGGTACGCGCGAGATAGGCGGTCGCCAGATCCCGCGCCAGCGGTGCCAGCGAGACGCCGTCCGCCGAAATGTGATGCGTGACGAGGACGAGCAGGTGCTCGTCGCGCGCCGGGTCGGAGAACAATCGGATGCGCACAGGCGGATGTTCGGTGACATCGAATCCGGCGGACAACAGCGCCGCGACCCGTTCCGGATCGGCGGTCGTTTCGACCTCCAGCCCGTTCGGCAGCGTCGCGGCTACGGACAGGATGTCCTGGCGCGGCGTCGCGTCCGGACCGTCGACCGGGAACCGCGTGCGCAGCGCCTCGTGCCGCTCCAAGACATCGGCGACGGCCGCGCGCAGTGCGGGTACGTCCAGAGTGCCCGTGAGCCGGATGGCGAACGGCAGGTTGTAGGACGGGGATTCGGTATCGACCTGGTTGAGCACCCACATCCGATGCTGTGCCAGCGAGAGCGGAATGCGCTCCGGGCGCACGGCCGGTGTCAACGGCGGCCGATCCGCATGCTCGGAATCCGGCACGATGCGCCCCGCCAGGTCGGCGACCACCGGTGCGTCGAACAGCGTGCGCACCGGCACCCGCGCACCCAACGCCGCACTCAGCCGGGCCACCACCTGGGTGGCGACCAGGGAGTTGCCGCCCAGGGTGAAGAAGTCGTCGTCGGCACCCACCCGATCGACACCGAGCACCTCGGCGAACACGCCGGCCACGATCTCCTCGAGCGGGGTGGACGGCGCGCGGAATTCCCGGCCCGCCAGTGTCGGTCGCGGCAGCGCCTTGCGGTCCAGCTTGCCCGCGGTACTGAGCGGGAACTCGGCCAGCTCCACGATCGTGGCCGGAACCATGTACGGGGGTAGCGTGCCCGCCAGCGCGGCACGCAGCGGCTCCACCTCGAGATGCGCGCCGGGCACCGGGACCGCGTAGGCCACCAGCTGGTCGCCGAGCTCGGTGGGCACCACCAGAACGGCCGCCTGATTCACCGACGGCTGCGCCAGCAGTGCCGCCTCGATATCGCCGAGTTCGATGCGCTGTCCGCGCAGTTTCACCTGGAAGTCGGTGCGGCCCAGGTATTTCAGGACACTCGGCCCGCTCCAGGCCACCAGGTCGCCGGTCCGGTACATCCGCTCGCCGGTTCCGAACGGGTTGGCCACGAACCGTTCCGCGGTCAGATCCGCGCGCCCGAGATAGCTACGGGCCAGCTGATCACCGGCGATGTAGAGCTCACCGGTGACCCCGGCGGGCACCGGCCGCAGACGCGAATCCAGCACGTACAGGCGGCTGTTCCAGACCGGCGATCCGATCGGCAGGCCGCCCTGATCGTCGACGGTCGCGAGCCAGGTGGTGACGGCGACCGCGGTCTCGGTCGGCCCGTACACGTTGAGCACCGACGCGTCGCAGACCGCGCGCACCGCGGCCACGGTCTCCGCGGGCAGCAGCTCGCCGCCCACGATGATGTGCCGCAGCGTCGGAAGCGTCCCGGCGGGCGTATGGGCGGCGAACACCGCGAGCATCGAAGGCACGAAGTCGGTGACAGTAACCTGCTGCGCCGCAATGGTTTCCGCGATGTACGTGGCGTCGCGATGGCCGTCGGGCGTGGCCATCAGCAGCTTGGCGCCGAGCCGCAGTGGAATGAAGTAGCCCCACATCGAGGCGTCGAAGGTGAAGGCGGCCTTCTGCAGGTACACATCGTCGGCATGCAGCGGATACCGGGACTGCATCCAGGCAAGATGGTTGCCGATCGCACGGTGCGAGACCGCGACGCCCTTGGGCCGTCCGGTGGAGCCGGAGGTGAACAGCACATACGCCAGGCTCTCCGGGCGCACCGGCCGCAGCAGCTCCCCGGCCGCCAGCGGGGTACCGGCGAATCCGTCCAGATCGGCGGTGTCGATATGCAGCAACGGAATTCCGTCCGGCACCGGCACGGCGTCCGCGGTCGTGGTGAGCACGCACACCGGCCGCGCCGCGGTCAGCACGTGCTCGACGCGCTCGGCCGGATGATCCGGGTCCACGGGCACGTACGCACCGCCCGCGGTGAGCACCGCGTACATGCCGACGACCAGATCCAGCGAGCGCCGGACCGCGAGGCCGACCAGCGATTCCGCACCGACACCCTGCGAGATCAGCAGGCGGGCAAGGCGATTCACCCGGTCGTCGAGTTCCCGATATGTCAGCGTCGCGGAGCGACTCATTGAGGGGTGGTGGTCGGGCGACGGGTGGGCCAGTTCGGCGCCCTCGTAGGCCACCGCGACCCGATCCGGATGCGCCAGCACCGCGCGCCGGTAGCCGTCCAGCAGCAGCTCGGGTTCGACCGCATGACCGGTATCGTTCCACTCCAGCAGGATTCGATCCCGCTCGACGTCGGACAGCATGATGTCGATATCGCCGACCTGGGCCGTGGGATCGCCGACCAGCGCGTCGAGCACCCGGCTCAGCCGCTCGGCAAGGGTTCCCACTTCATCGGCGGTGAACCCGCCACCGGCATACCGCCACGTCAGTTCTATCGTCGACGTCGCGATCGCCACCAGCGTCAGCGGGTAGTGCGCGCCGTCCTCCATACCAACGGCGGTCACCGACATGCCGTCGATGGAATCGGCGGCGGCGATCGCCTCCCGGTCGATCGGGTAGGACTCGAAGACCAGCAGCGTGTCGAATTGTGCTCCGGCACCAGCGATCCGCTGGATATCGGTGAGCCCCACATAGTGGTGGTCGAGCAGACCGGCCTGCTCGCGCTGCAGTGTCTGCAGGAACTCGCCGACCGCCAGCCGGCCGTCGACCCGCACGCGCACCGGCAGCGTATTGATGAACAAACCGACCATCGACTCCACGCCGGACAACTCGGCCGGACGGCCCGACACCGTGGTGCCGAACACCACGTCGTCGCGACCGGTGAACCGCCCGAGCAGGATGCCCAACGCCGCCTGCAGCACGGTGTTCACGGTGACGCCGAGTTCGGCCGCCAGCTCGGAGATCCGGCGGGTGCGCTCGGTGTCGATCTCGGTGACCACCTTGCCGCCGCCGTGGCCGTCGACTGTCCGCGATTGCGGGGCGAGCAGCGTCGGCTCCGCCACACCGGACAGCGCCTGTTCCCACACCCGCAGTGACGCCTCCCGATCCCGGCCGGCCAGCCAGCTGAGGAAGGTGCGGTAGGAGGGCACTCGCGGCAGCGCGGACCGATCGCCCCGGGTCGCGTAGAGCACCAGCACATCTCGCATCAACAGCGGCATCGACCAGCCGTCGAGCAGGATGTGGTGGGTGGTGATCACCAGATGCCACTGATCCGTGCGATACAGGGTGAACCGCATCAGCGGCGCGGCCGACATATCGAAGCCGGTCTCGCGCTCCGCGGCCACCTGCCGCCGCAGTTCCGCCAGTCGCTGCGATTCGGGCAGATGCGTCAGATCCACTGTCCGCCACGGCACTTCGACCCGATCCAGGACCACCTGTACGGCGTGGCCGTCGGCGCCGGCGACGAATGCGGTGCGCAGATTCGGATAGCGGTCCAAGATGGCCTGGGCCGCCGCCCGCAGTCGCTCGGCATCCACGGTGCCGCCCAGGTCGACCGTCGCCTGGGAGGTGTAGACGTCGATACTCGACTCGGCCAGTAGTGCATGGAACAGCAGACCGGACTGCAGCGGAGACAGCGGCCACACATCCGACAGCGCCGGGTAATTCCGTTCCCACACTTCGATATCCGACTGACCGACCGTGACCAACGGCAGGTCCGACGGCGTCAGCCCACCGGCATCCGGATGCCGCGCGTGGTCGGCCAGTGCGTGCAGCGCCGCGACCCACAGATCGGCGAACTCCTGCACCCGCTCCCGCGACAACAACCCGCGCGGGAAGGCGAGCGACGCACCCAGCTGTGGTCCGTCCGCACCGTCGGTGACGATCGCATTGATGTCGATCACGCCGTTCGCGGGCATATCCGGATCCATCTCGGCATCCAGCTGCCCCAGATCCGCGACCGGCACCCAACCCAATGCACCGAGCTGCGCCGGAATCTCTCCCGTCGACATCCGACCCAAGTAGTTGAAGCTGATCTGTGCGGCACCGCCCAGTTCGGCGGTGGTGCTCAGTTGTCCGGCCGTCTCGGGGTTCAGGTAGCGCAGCAGGCCGTAGCCGAGTCCCTTGTCGGGGACCGCGAGCAGCTGCTCCTTCACCGATTTCACGATGTCGCCCAAGGCTTTTCCGCCCGCGAACGCCTCGGCGAGGTCCGCGCCCCCGAGATCGAGCCGGACCGGGTACGCACTGGTGAACCAGCCGACGGTCCTGGACAGATCCGCGCCGGAGACGATCTCCTCTTCGCGGCCATGGCCTTCCAGCTTGACCAGCGCGGTGCCGCCCGCGCTTTCGCCACGCCACTTGCTCACCGCCAGCGCCAGCGCCGAGAGCAGGCCGTCGTTGACACCACCGCGATACCGGCCCGGGATCGCGGTCAGCAGCGCATCGGTCACCTCGACGGGCAGCGTCACCTCGACGCGATCGACGGTGCCGAAGGTGTCCACTGCCGGATCGAACGCACGCGCACCGAGCAGCGGGTCTGCTGTGCTCGAAACCTGTTGCCAGAAAGGCAGTTCCGCAAGCCGCGCCGGATCCTGTGCCGCGTCGCGCAGGGCGTGCGCCCAGCGCCGCATCGAGGTTCCGTTGGCGGGCAACGCCACCTGCTGCCCCGCCGCGAGCTGCGACCAGGCCATCGCCAGGTCCGGAATCAGAATCCGCCAGGACACCCCGTCGACCACAATGTGGTGCGCGACGACCAGCAAGACATCACGACGGCGACTGCCCTGCGGGAAAGCGAACCAGACGAACTGCACCATCAACGCGTTCGCCGGATCGAGGCGGCCCAGCGCCGCGTCGTATTCGACACTCGCCCGCCGCGACAACTCGGCATCGTCGATATCGGCGGGCACCTCTACCCGATGCACCAGCGCGTCGACGTCCACCGCGCCGCGTTCCAAGGCCTCGAAGGTCCGGGCGGTATCGGAGGTGGCTTCACGCAACCGAGCGCGCAGCATGTCGTGGTGATCGAAGACCGCGCCGATGGTCGCGACCAGGGTCTCCCGATCGATGCCGTCGGGCAGCCGCAGCGCCATCGTCTGCGAGAACCGCCGATACGACGAGTCGCTCGGCAGCATCGCCGCCATGATCGGCAGCAACGGCAGCTCACCCACTCCGCCGCCGGGCAGTTCAGCCAGCCGCTGCTGCTCCACCGCATCGGCCGATCTGGCGATCTCGGCCAATGCCTCGACCGTGCGATGTTCGAACACCTCCGCGGCGGTGAATACGACACCGCGCGCCTTCGCCCGCGAGACCAGCTGGATCGACAGGATCGAATCGCCACCCAGTGCGAAGAACGAGTCGTCCCGGCCGACGCGCTCGACACCGAGCAACCCGGCGAATACCTCGGCGATGATTTCCTCGACCGGCGTCTCGGCGGCACGGAACGCGCGCGGGGCGAAGACCGGCTCGGGTAGTGCCGCGCGGTCGAGCTTGCCGACCGGGGTCAACGGAATCTCATCCAGCACCACGAAGGCGGCTGGAATCATGTACGCGGGCAGCGACTCCCCGAGGAATTCGGCGAGCGCCTCGGTGTCCACAACGGCCCCGGCCCTCGGCAGCACATAGGCCACCAGCGCGGTCGCACCCGACGGCAGCGTCTTGCCGAGGGTCGCCGCGAAGTCGATATCGGGGTGGCCGGTGAGCGCGTTGTCGATCTCGCCGAGCTCGATCCGGAAGCCGCGAATCTTCACCTGGAAATCGGAGCGACCCAGGTACTCGATGACGCCGCCCTCTTCGCTGCGCCGCACCAGATCTCCGGTCCGGTACAGCCGCGCGCCCGGATTGCCGATATCGGCGCCGAACGGGCTGGCCACGAACCGTTCCGAGGTCAGCCCCGGACGCCCGAGATACCCCTGTGCCAGCGCGGGACCCGACAGGTACAGTTCGCCGATCACACCGGCGGGCACCGGGCGCAATCGCGTATCCAGGACGAACGCACCGACACCGGCAATGGCCGTGCCGATCGTGATGGGCTCGCCCGGCACCAGCGGCGGGGTGCCGGTGGCGAGAATCGTCGCCTCGGTGGGGCCGTAGCCGTTGTGGAACGCGCGCGCGGCAGCCCAGCGGCCGACCAGCTCGGGGCCGAACTTGTCACCGGCCACCACGACGACCCGCAGCTCGTCCAGCCCGTCCGGATCCACCGATTCCAGGGCGGCCGGGGTGATGAGCATGTGGCTGACTCGCTCGCGCCGCAGCAGATCCGCGAGTTCGGCCCCGCCGAACACCGACGGCGGCGCGATCACCAAGGTCGCACCCGCGGAGAAGGCCAGCAGGAGCTCGAGCACCGAAACGTCGAAGTTGGGCGAGCAGACATGCAGGACCCGTGAGTCCCCGGTCACCGCGTACTGCTCGCGCTGTGCGGCGACCAATCCGGCCAGGCCGCTGTGCGAGACCACGACGCCCTTGGGCCGTCCGGTCGATCCCGATGTGTAGATGACGTAGGCGGGGTGCCGCTCGTCCAGCCGACGGACCCGGTCTGCGTAGGAGATCGGATGGGCCGGGCGTTCGGCGATGCGCCCGGCGTGCGCCGGGTCGTCGAGTTCGATCCAGTCCACACTCGTGCCGAGCACCGAGCGGTGCGCCGTGGTGGTCAACCCGAGGACGGCGCCGGAATCGGTGAGGATGTGCGCGATCCGGTCGGACGGATATCCGGGGTCCACGGGCACGTACGCGGCGCCGGTTTTCGCGATCGCCCACACCGCAAGCACGGATTCGATGCTGCGCGCGATACCGATCGCCACCACATCACCCGCGCCCACACCGTGTTCGATGAGTTCGCGCGCCAACCGCGACGACGACTCGTCGAGTTCGCGATAGGTCAGCTGCCTGTCATCGGACGGATCGCCCGAAGGGTTGAACCGGATGGCGGCGGCGTCGGCGGCGGACTCCACAGCGGCCGCGAGCAAATTTCCGAAGAGTAGACCGACTCGGCGACGACTACCACGTGCGGAACGACGATCCCTTGCCATTTCCGGTACTACACCCTCTCACCTATTGCGCGCCTAAAGACCGCACCCGCATAATGGAACGCACGTACTTCACTAACTGACTGCCATACCGCCGCAAGCCAAGCGTTCGAGTTTACAAGAGCGAACTTGTCACTTATCCCCAAGAGCGGGAATCTGTTACGACATTCGCTCCCAGGAACGCGATCGGCCTCATAACGCGGCCTGTAACAGCCTAGGTGAAGGTCCGCCACGGCGTTCCCACGCTCGCGCGCAACCCTCGAATCAGTACGCTCTCGCTATCACAGCAATGACTCACAACCCGTCGGGTCCCCGCGTCCGAATCGGAGTCTCCGCAGTTGATCAGTACCCGCTGACAACTGCATTCGCACCACCAGTGCAGATAACCAGCCGATCACCGGCTATGCAATTCGTCGGGTAGCTCGACCTACGATCGGGCTGGTCGCCATCAGCAAACGTGATTTCCGCAACATTCTCGCGGAAGTGGCTGCGACGCCGGAAGTCGACGTGATTGCTGTCACAGCGCTCAGCCGAAATAGTAGAGCTCGAAGCCGACGGCGCGCGCGGCGGGGAATCCCGGCTTCGGGGCGGTCGCCATGTCGATCACCGCACGCACCTGATCCGCCACCGGTTCGGGGCTGAGCACCTCGAGATAGCGGCGGTGCTCGGCCAGCGAGGCGGCGGCTTGCTCGATGGTGTCGGTGACGTCGACGGCGTGGGTTGCGCTCGGGCCGACCACCGCGGCCAGCCGAGGCGACCACGGCGGTTCGGTGAGATCCGGAAAAATCCACTCGTTGCCCGCATCGGATATGGCATCGAGGGTGGCGCGGCCGACCGCGCGATGGTCGGCGCTGTTGGCATAGCCGGGAGCCCAGGTGTCGCCGAAATTGAACAGCACCACGAATTCCGGACGATGACGACGAATCACGGCGGCCAGATCGCGGCGCAGCGCAAGGGTTTCTTCGACGCGACCGTCCGGATAGCCGAGGAATTCCACCTCGTGCACCCCGACCACCTTGGCGGCGGCGATCTCCTCGGCCTCACGCAGCGGCCCGGCCTCCGCCGGCGGCATGCCCGCGATCCCGGCCTCGCCGGAGGTCACCAGCACGTAGCGAATGTCCTTGCCCTGCCCCGTCCAACGCGCCACCGCGGCGGCCGCACCGTATTCGATATCGTCCGGATGCGCCACGACGACGAGGCCGCGCTGCCAATCCTCGGGAACCTGCTCCACATGGGTCATTCAAGCAGACACCCGAACGCGGGTGGGCCGTGCGCTGCCCGCGGCGGACAGCGCACGGCCCACCTCTCGAAACCGCGGCGCCCGAAGTCCCGGCGGGCCCGCGGGCGGACGCTACAGCTTGCTGACGGAGTTGTCCGAGCCCGCGACCGCCTTGTACAGCAGGTACAGCCCGAAGACGACCGCGCTGATCACCAGAATCGGGAACAGCCCCTTGATCAACGCACCGATGATGGCGAGCGCGATCCAGACGACCGCTACGACACCGATGATTTTCCACAACATGCCAGCCTCCAGAAGGTCTCGGGCGAACCGCCATCCGACGATCCGACTCCTCCATGCTGGCAGCCGGATAGTGATAAATCACCAGCTCAGCACCGATATCCGGGTGAAGATCAGGGTTAACCCTGACACCGCTTCACCACCCGACCCGCCGCGCCGCAGCGCGCTCAATTCCCCGAATTCGAAAGTGCGACAACGGAAACCGTCGAAGTTGTGCGTTCTGGCGCACCTGCGACACTAAGGTCTGTCCGCTTGCATATATTCCAAACCTTAAGGGGCCACCCATGACCAGGTATGCACACTATGTCGGCAGTCTTCCGGCGGACCTGATGACAGGCGATCGCGCTGTCCTGCAATGGTTTGCCGACCGCACCACGGGCTCGCCGGTCACCGCTTTACCCTGCGATCTGGATCCCGATTGGATCATCGACTACCTGCGGACACGCAAGCAGCATTCCGATGTCTTCGAGATCGTCGAGGGAGGCGAGTACGCCGACTACAGCGACTTCCCCAGCTACGGCCTCCGGTCTGGCCGCAAGCTGGAAACACAGCATGTTTCGATGGACCGGGTCGAGCGCATCGATGCAGTAGTGGCGGCCTTCGAGTCATTGCAGCGCGAACGACCGGAATTGGCCGAGACGAGAGTGCAGATAAGCCTGCCGAATCCACTCGATCTCGCAATGTTCGTATTCGCGGGCGCGGCCGTATCCGGTGGGTTACCGGTTGGAAAGGCATTGCGGCACTCCGATCTCACAGTCGCCGCGTTGCGGCAACTGCCGGTGTTCACCGAAGCGATGGTGCAGGAGGTATCGGAAGTAGTCGCTCGTCACGGCGACCGGATCAGCTGGCAGCTGGAGTCCCCACTCGCACTGTTGAGCATGGTCAAAGCGACACAACTGGGTTCGCGGTGGGCGCTGGCCCCGCTGGTTGCGCGTCAGCTCGCCGGCGTCCTCGGACGGCTCCACGAGATCGGTGCGGAAACCACCGTGCACCTGTGCTACGGCGACTATCAGCACAAGAGCCTGCTGGCCCCACGCAGTCTGGCGCCCGCGGTAGCACTGCTCAATCGCACTGCGCGACTGCTGGATCGTCAAGGGGTACAACTACCCCCGGTGCATGTTCCGTGCGCCCACGGTGCCGAGCCCGCACCACTGGAACCTCGCTTCTACGCTCCCTTGCGCGGACTCGCCACCGACTGGCGCGTGATCGCGGGTGTGGTTTCCACCGATTCCGTCGAGACCAGCGACCGCGCGCGTGCGCTCTTCGAGGAGGCGTTGGGTCGCAATGCCTTCGGTGTCGCCACCGCGTGCGGACTCGGACGGTGCACCCCCGAGGTCGCCCGGCACGCCGCCGAAGCCACAGTCACGGTGGCGGGGGCCGTCGACCAGACACCCGAATAGGCGTCGTGATCAGGTAACGCGGGTGCACTTGACAGTTCGCGCCCGCGTTGCTGGCCGCCTGGCTGGGCAAATCACTTCCGCCGCAGCGGAATCCGCGCATTGATTGCGCCGCATCGGTCGCCAACCGCAGAAGTCAACTTTGCGAACGCCTCGCGCGGACCTGGTTTGGGCTTTACTCTGAATTTGCCGGAAGAGCGGGGTGATGCCAAACGACACCGAACGACCTCGCCTGTCACGCCCAGGCGATTCCCTCCGATCGCGGCGCACGGTCTCGACGAAAAGTGCTGCTCCGAACCGCATCCGCGGACTCGCGCCGCCGCATCCGACACCTGCCCAGGCGTGCTTTGTAAGGGCGGTTCGGCGAGCAGGTCCGATTCGGGGGTATCGGCTACCCTTCAGACACCGGTTACCACCAATTGACTGCCATCACCAAATCGACTCCGGCGGTTGATGATTCGATTGTTGCCGCTACAATCTGACGTGGGCGTCGCCATGGATGGCAAACTGACGGCGACGCTTGGTCCGGGTTGATCCACCACCGTGGGGCCGGAGTTGGTTCGGTTGCCGATGTGGACGCACAGTCCGGGTCGGTGCCCGCTGTTCCAAGGAGTGTGCAATGGCGAATGATCCGCATGTCCTCGTTGTCGGTGGCGGCCCCGCGGGGTCGACAACCGCGGCTCTGCTGGCTCGATCAGGGATACGGGTGACACTTCTGGAACGAGATACGTTCCCGCGGTATCACATCGGTGAATCGATGCTCGCATCGTGCCTGTCGACGCTGCGTCTTTCTGGCGCGTTCGAGAAGGTCGCGGCACACGGCTTCCAGATCAAGCGCGGCGGCTATTTCCAGTGGCAGAACGATAACTGGCTGTTGGACTGGTCCCAGCTCGTCGATGCCGAAGCCTGGTCATACCAGGTCGAGCGAGACGCGTTCGACGACATTCTGCTGCGCAACGCGGCCGAACAAGGCGCGCAGGTGATCGAGAACGCCAATGTCGAGAACGTGATTTTCGATGGTGACCGCCCGGTAGCCGTCGAATGGACCGGCCCCGGTGACAACGGCACTCAGACCACCGAATTCGATTTCCTCGTCGACGCCTCGGGACGATACGGCCTGCTGGCCAAGCGGCGCTTCAACATGCGGCGGCAGCATCCCGCGTTCCGCAATGTCGCGGTGTGGTCGTATTGGGAGGGCGCGCACCTGCACCCGGACAGCCCGGAAGGCGCGATCAATGTCGTGTCCACCCCCGAGGGCGGCTGGTTCTGGCATATCCCCCTGTCCAACGGCCGATTCAGCGTCGGCTACGTGGTTTCCGCGCGCAAGGCGGGCGAGCGACTACGTGAGCAAGGCCGAGATGCCTACTACCTCAACACGATTCGCGACAGCAAGGCCATGAGCGCATTGCTCGAAGGCGCGAAGCAGGTCGCCGAGGTCAAGGCCGAGCAGGACTATTCCTATGTGTCGGATCGGTTCAGCGGTCCGGGCTACGCCCTCGTCGGCGACTCCGCGGCCTTCCTCGATCCGCTGCTGTCCACCGGCGTGCATCTGGCGACGTATGGCGGGCTCGTCGCCGCGGCCGCGATCGCGACCACCCTGCGCGGCGAGATGAGCGAGGCCGATGCACTGGCCTTCTACGAGCACACTGCCCGACGGGCCTACTCACGCTTCCTCGTGTTGGTCTCGCGTATGTACGAGCAGTACATCGGTTCCGACGAATACTTCTCGCACGCAGACAAACTCACCGAGGCGCACGAAGGCGACACCCCAGAGGTGTCGTTCACCCGGATCATGGCCGGACTCACCGATGTGGACGAAACCTCGGGAGAGCAGGGGCGCACCCCGACCGACACCATCGCCTCCGCGCTCACCGAGACCGAAAAACTGCACGCGGACTCGGCCAACCTCGAGTACATGGGCCATCTGGATATGTCGGTCGTCTGGGACCACTGGCGTGACCCGCTGGCGGACACGGTGCTGAACGATGTGCGGATTACCACCGAACCGGTACTCGGCCTGACCACCCGGCCACGCGACGCCGCCGAGATCGAGGCCATAGCGCGGCCGGTGCTCCCCCCGAAGGCGGCCGACGTCCCCGTACTCTAGTTCCGGCCTTCGTGAAAACCACAGCGCGAAGCCGGTCACTATGACGATCACGCGCTCCGACCCCGAACCACCGGGCGATTCCTCGGTCGGTGGTTCGGGCACCCGGACAGCCATACAACAAATCGCGCGCTTCGGCCATCCGATCACCCGGCGGCTGCTGGCCAGCGACGACTTCACCCAGCCGAGACTCGAGGCCATACTCGGCACGGATCTGCAGGTGCGGGTGCTGCGCCAGGACGAACTCGCGGCCGAGCAGCTACCCGCCACCGTCTCCGACGCATTGCGGTTGGCCGGCCCCGACCGGGTCATCGTCCGTCGGTCATGTCTGATCAATGCCGATATGGTGACCGCATCGATGAACTATGTCGTCGCCGTGAGCGGGCCTGCGGCAGCGGCAGGCACCGACGATCTGCATGTGCCGATCGGACGCGGCTTGATTTCCCGTGGTGTATCCCAGCGGCGACATGTGCTGCGGGCGGGCGTCACGAGATGGCCCGATGGTCGCCTCTGCGCGGCAAAGGCGTACGTCATCATGCTCGGCGATCATCGGCCGCTGTGCTATATCCGCGAGATATTCAATCCCAGTGTCGTGCCACCTGAGCATGCCCCCATCTCGGATGAGGATCTGAGCTGGGCCGATGAGCCCGATTACACCCATTCGCAACCGCCCGCACACCGAGGTGGCTGCGATATCGAATCGGCGCGCACCAGTAAACCGTGTTCGCGAGCGCTGCCCGCACTGGTCCATCCGCGCGAATCCGACTCGCTCACCACCGATTTGGCGGCGGCAGCGCGCGGACAGGCATTCGTTGTCCATCTCGGTGCGCGCACCTCCGCTGCCCTCGATGTCGCGACACTGCCCGCCCGCCGTGCGCTGGCTATCGGTGCCGCCGCCGTGCTGAAGCACGGACTGGACACACCGATCGTGACCATCGGCCAACTGCGATATGACGGCAAATCATGCTGGGAACCAGCCGATTCCAGCGCTGCCGTGCGAGATCGGCTGCCGAAGGGATACCGCAGAGCGGCGGCGTTGCTCGAAAGCTGGCGCGTCTCGAACCCCCCTATCGCGCTCTGCGCGGACATGCTCCGCAGCGCTGCGGACCACTACCCGGCGTCGGTGGCACGCGATCTGCTGGTCGAGGTCGCCGCGATGCTCCCCATCGCGGCCAGCGCACCGGCGGCCTCCCGTGAGCTGTACAGTTCCATTGCGCCCCTGCATATCTCGCGCGCGGCCAAGCCCTGCGATTCGAATGCGACCAGACGTCGGCTGGAGCGGCCGGAGTGGGACCGTTCGACCCAACTGCTATGGATCGGCGACCGAAACCACGAATTCACCCACAGGCACCTGTCTTTCGCCGCCCGCGTCCGCAACCCACTGGCCGTAACCCTCGGCCCCACCGCAACGCCGGACGACGTCGAGTTCCTGTGCCGATATCTGAATCCCGAGCGTCGGCCCGGTCGGCTCACGCTCGTTCCCGCACTGTCGGGCACCCGTACCGCCGACGCACTTCCCGCGTTGTTCGAGGCAGCCGCCCGGTTTGCGACCCCGGTGGGCTGGGTGTGCGATCCGATGCACGCCGACGATCCCGCCGCCGCGATCCACACCTTCGTCAGCGCCTGCCGGACCACGGGCACCGCACCGGGCGGCCTGCACCTCGACTGCGACCCCGGAAGTCGCCTGGACACCAGACTCGATACCGGACGGGCGCTGCACTGTGTCATCACCACACTGAGCGCGATGTGGGCAAGCTGATCGGGCCGCAGCCCGTCGAATCGCGAGGGAGAAGTAAGTGCAAAGTAGTCAAATCGTCGTTGTCCTAATGGATCTCGCTCTCATCATGGCAGCAGCTCGGATCTTGGGGTGGCTGGCCGAGCGCGTCGGCCAGCCCGCGGTGATCGGGGAGATCACCGCGGGGATACTCGCGGGCCCGACCGTGTTGGGGCCGCATCTGTCGGACATGTTGTTTCCGCACGAGATCCGCTCGTATCTGACCCTGCTCGCCAATGTGGGCGTCGCTGTATTCATGTTCGTCGCCGGGCTGGAACTCGACCGCGGCGTATTCGCGGGCAGCCGACGGTCGATCCCGGCGGTATCGGTCGCCGCCTACGCCGTGCCGTTCCTCCTGGGCTGTGGCATCGCCGCGACCGCGCTGGCGCGCCACCGAACCGGTGACCTACCGAGCTTCACGCTGTTCATCGGCTGCGCCCTGGCGGTGACCGCATTTCCGGTGTTGGCCCGGATCCTGCACGATCGTGGGCTGACACGCACCGGAATCGGTCAGCTCAGCCTCGCCTGTGCGGCGCTGGTCGACATTTTGGCCTGGACGGCGCTGGCCGTCGTGCTGGCCGTCGCGCACCCTGGAACGGGCAGCCAGTGGCGACTGGCGCTGCTGGTACCGGTGGTGGCGGTGACGTGGTGGATCGTGCGTCCGGCATTGGTGCGGATCGCGGAGGCCGGGACCGAGCAGACGATGATCGTGGTCGGTGTCGGCGGCGCGCTGCTGCTCGGCGCGATTACCGAATGGATCGGACTGCATTTGATATTCGGTGCGTTCGCCTTCGGCGTGGTGTTCCCGCGAGCGCGACGCGAGGCGGTCGAATCCGGTGCCCGGATTCTGAGTCTGGTGCTGCTACCCGGGTTCTTCGTCGTGGCGGGGCTCGCGGTCGACCTCGGAGCGATCGACCGGGCCGCCGTCGGCGAGTTGGTGGTGATCATGGTGGTGGCCGTCGTGGGGAAGCTCGGAAGCGTCTATGCGGCCGGGCGACTGACCGGCCTGACATCGCGATCGGCGGCGGCGTTGGCGGCATTGCTGAACACTCGCGGATTGACCGAACTCGTCATACTCAACGTCGGGCTCAGCACGGGACTCATCGGCCCGCAACTATATTCGGTGCTGGTGGTGATGGCCTTGGTGACAACGGCCATGACGGCGCCGCTGCTGCGGCTGATCGGCGTCCACGGGACACCACCGGTCGATACAGCCACCCCGGTCAACCGGTTGTCCATCGGCGGTCCGGTGGATTAGTCGTCGACGACACGCTCGAATCAACCGGGTAGCAACCAGGTTCCCCGGGCATCGTCGTCTGCCCGTTGCTATGTTGCTAGCGTGGGCGAGTCGCCAGGTTCTGGAAAGGTCCTAGGAAGGGTGTGTCGTTTCGAATGCTCGACGACGCACCGATGACCTTGTTCGAGGAATCTGCCCGCGCTCATTGATTCAGTCTTTGTCGAATTCTGTTCCACCGTTTGGAGTAACGTCTTTGACCACACCGCATCCCCCCACGTCCGATCCGCACACCGGCACGACCGGAGTCTGCCCCGTTCCGCACGGAACATCGAGCACTACCGCTGAGCGGATTCCGCTGTACACACCGGAGTTCGTCGCCGATCCGCACCACGCCTATGACGAGATGCGGCGCAAGTACGGCACACTGGTTCCGATCGAGTTGGCGCCCGGCGTGCCGGCCACACTCGTGATCGGCTACGCGACCGCAGTGCGAATCCTCAACGACCCCACCCACTTTCCCGCCGACCCCCGCACCTGGCAGAAGTCCGTCCCCGAGGACTGCCCGGTGCGACCGATGATGGCCTGGCTCCCGGCCGCACGTAACAACGACGGACCTACCCACGCCCGCTATCGGGATGCCTCCGTCGTGAGCATCGACGGAATCGATGTGCACGGACTGCCTTCGACCATCGAGCAGATCGCCATCCCGCTGATCAACACCTTCTGCAAGGCCGGAAACGCCAATCTGGTTACCCAGTACGCGTTTCCGCTCGTCCTCGGTGTCCTGAACCAAATGGTCGGCTGCCCACCCGACATCGGGCAGCGCGTCGCCAGCGGTATGGCGGCACGCTTCGACACGGTCCGTAGCGCCCAGGGCATGGCAATGCTCAAAGAGGCACTACTGGAGCTGATCCAGCTCAAACGCGACCATCCCGGCGACGACGTCACCTCACGGCTGGCACACCACCCGGCCGCCATGGACGACATAGAAATCTTCGCCCAGTTGATGAGCTTCTACGGCGCCGGATTCGAAGCACAGCGCAACCTGATCACCAACGCGCTGCTGCTGATGATCACCGACGACCGGTTCAAGTGCGCGGATGTCCTCGGACGGAACCTGTCGACGATCACGGCGATCGACGAAGTTCTGTTCAACGACCCACCCATGGCGAACTTCTGCACCACCTACCCGCGCCAGCCGATCATGGTCGACGATATCTGGCTGCCCGCGGACCAACCGGTCGTCATCAGCCTCACCGGCTGCAATAACGACCCGGAGATCCGCGGCGACGACGACGCCGACGGTCGACGTCTCGGCAATCGCTCACACCTGGCGTGGAGCGCCGGACCACACACCTGCCCGGCCAAAGGCGTTGCGTACCTGACTGTTCAGTACGCCATCGATCAGCTCTTCGACGCACTGCCCGACATCCAACTCGGGGTGCACCCGGATCAGCTGATCTGGCGGCCCGGTCCCTTCCACCGTGCGATGGCGGCATTCCCGGTCATTTTCACACCGTCCGCACCGATGAAACTCATGTAGGTGTCGGCCACCGTAGCGGGGGCCGAGATCGTCGATGGTACGGCGATCTCGGCCCTCGGCTCGGCAGGGTTCTCAGGGAGGCGGGAACTCCGGGAACGGATCGGACTTCGGGAAGACGACCGGCAGCGCGGTCAACGCGCGATGGAACGGCCCGGTACGCCAACCGAGTTCGGCGGCCGGACCGGCCAACTCGATCTCGGGCAGGGCATCGAGCAGTTGGTCGATCGCGTCCTGAGCGATCAGATAGGCGGCGTCCTGTGCCGGGCACATGTGTGGTCCGGCGCTGAAGGCCAGGTGTGAACGGTTGCCATCGCGCTCGACGCCGTCGACAGCATTGACGGTGGGATCGCTGTTGCACGCCGCCATGCTGATGACGACGGGCTGGTGGGCGGGCAACCACACACCATTGAGCAGGACCGGTTGCCGGGGATAGGAAATGCAGTAGTTCGCCAACGGCGGGTCGGTGAACAGCACTTCGTCCAACGCATCCCGGGTCGACAGACTACCGCTGTGCATGCCCGCGGCGAATCGATCGTCGGTCAGCATCAGCCGCAACGCGTTGCCGATGAGGTGGACCAGCGGCTCGACCCCGATCGCGTAGTGCGTCACCAACTGCTGGATCACTTCCTCATCGGTCAGACCGCTCGGGTGACGCATCAATCGAGTCGTGATGTCGTCACCGGGCTCCTCCCGCTTACGTTCGGTGTGCAGCCGCAGCGCCTCGTGCAGCATGCGGTCGCCCGCACCGACCTCGGCGCCGGCATCGAACATGGCGTCCATCGCCGCCGCGACCCGCGCGCCGATATCGGCGTCGACTCCCAGCATGGTGTTCACCGCGGTGAACACCAGCGGAAAAACGTAGCATTGCAACACATCAGCGTGTCCGTCGGCACAAAACGTATTGATCAGCGGGATCGCGATCTGCTCGATTACCGCGTGCATGCCGAGCAGATCGACGTCATTGATCGCCGCGCTGGTGGACTCGCGATAGCGCTTATGTTCCTGCCCGTCGGTGCGCAGGGCATTCTCCCGTCGCTTCATCATGGCGAGTACCGGGCACTCGGCCGGAATGTTTCGCTCCCACGTCCGGGGATCCGCCGGGAAGTGGTCCGGATCGGTCAGGATGCGAATCGCGGTGTAGTAGCCGATCACCAAAGTGGCCGGTACGCCCGGGGCGAGATCCACCGGCACCAGCGATCCGAACTTCTTGCGCATCTGCCCGTAGGCCCGGTGCGGGTCGGCGGCGAATTCCGGGGTGTACATCACGATGCGCGGCCCGGCCCCGAAGCCCGGTGAGCCGCCGACCGAGGACCGTGATTCCGGTGGGTGATGCGTATGCGTTGTCACAGATGAACTCCGAACTTTTGAAGACTAAAGAACCTTGACAATCGAGCGGACCCAGCACTGACCTCAGTTACGTCACAGCGGCGAGCTTCGGCAGGTTGATGACAACGAACTACGAACAAACTGCTCGCACGACTTCAGTCGCGCCGATCTGCCCCATGTGGGCAGCACGTGTGGTGCGGGTCATGAGCTTCCTGCCGGTGCCCATGATCCAAATCCGTTGCCCCAGACCAGTTCTTGAGTGTCCGCCGTCATGATAGCCACCGCTCATGAGACGCGCAGCTCCAACCGCCGTACGAGCAAGCATTCGCCCGGGCTCAGCAGATCAGAGCTCTCCCGGCGGGCGTCATTCGGCTCGCCTGTTGCGACCGACAGCAATCTTGCGGACCACCGTCAGGACGGTGACCACCATGACCGTCACCAGCTCCAGCAGGTTCCAGGCGATCGGATCCTCCGGGTCGGATTCGGCAGCCAGGGCCGGTGGTCGGTGCGGGGTGGTGCGAATCGGTGTTTCCGGAACGATCGCGAGTGCCGGTGCGGCTGGGGGGAATTCCGGTGGGGCGATCAGCGCTGCCGGTGCGGGTATCGCCGGCACGGGCGGCGGGGCGAGTTGCAGGGGGATGCCAGGCGGTTCGGGTGTCGGGAGTAGGAGCAGACAGGTCAGCAGTGCACTGCCGGTCGTCGCGCTGCCGACGACGACGCTGCCGAGGCCGGATCCGCTCGATCCGACCGAACCGGTGCCGATCAAACCGGAGCCGGTTATGCCGCTGCCGGTTATGCCGCTGCCGGTCGCAAGTCCGAGCAGTATTGTCGCGCTACCGATTACGGCGCTGCCGGTGCAGGCGGTTTGGACGCTGCCCGGGTCGAGGCCAAGGGATTCGCCAGCTCCGGCCGTCGCATCCGCGTGCCCGCCGGCGGGCGGGTCATCGGTGCCGTTGTCGATGGAGCCTGTACCGGTCCCCGCGCCGCCCCGCTTCGCATTGCCCGACATCGCCGTCCCCGGGGCCGCGCTTCCGGTGGTGACACCCCTCGGTTCGAGATCCAAGGCGCCGCCGTAGAAGCTGCTCCCGGAATCCGCAGCCGCACTTCCGGTCCCAGTTGCGTCGACAGCAGCACTCCCGGTGGCGATATCACCGATGACCGGCCATTCGGGGCCCGTCGAATCCGCGGCCGCAGGCCCACCCGCGAACAACGGCACCACCGTCGCCGCCGCCAATCCGAGTGCGGCCCTTCGTCTTTGTACAAGAAACGCCATGTTGCCGATGTCCCATCCGTCGCAGCTCCGCAGGTCTCGGGTGGTCCGTCAGGTGATGTGCGCGTAGCGGGACATGGCGTATTCGAAGGCGTCCTTCGGGACACTGTTTCCGCCGGAGAACGGCCGGTCGAGGTTGTAGATCGCCAGCACCGTCGAGCCGACGACGATACCGAGCAGCGCGGTCATCAGCACACTGCGCTTGGTGACCTCCACACCCGAGAGCACGGCGGTGCACAGCAGCAGGATGGTGCCGAACCACAGCGCCGCATAAAGGAATACCGGCATTTCGTAACTCGCGTCCATGGCTCGGTCCTGGCGCGCCTCGGCAGCGGCGTCGAGGCTGGCCATGGCACTCGTGCGCAGGTCCGCGACGTCCGGATCCGTCGTATTCACCGACGCGACGGCATCGCGGAGGCTGTCGAACGTGTCCTGGGTGGGCTGACTCAACCGCCGGTCCGCCTGCATGACCGGCCACTCCCGCGTGAGCACCTGATCGGTGTAATCCCGCACCAGGTCCTGGATCTGGCGATGCTCGGGATCCGGCATGGAATGCGCGGTCGAATAGGTATCCACCAGCGCCTTCGCTTCGGCAATGGTGTGATTGTGCGCGTTGTCGTACTCCTGCCAGCAGATCACCACCACGAAGGCGACCACCGCCAGGAAGAGAGTGTTGATCAGTTCGAGTACGAGGGAACCGGCCGCTTCCTCGTCGGTCGACACCCAAGACTTCGGTCGCAGCCGATCTCCGATCATGAAGATGGCCACAGCGATAATCGCCGCAAGGACGGGCACGATGAATATCAGCAGCATGTAGCGACGCACCTCCTGGAACCCACCAACCAGATCTCCGCCGCATGATGCGGCCCGCCGAGGTCGAGCTCGGCGAACGTCAGCAACGTCGATCAACTGTTATTCGGAGCCGAGGCCCGGATGGATGGCGTCCCAACACATTCCGCGTGTCGCGGGACGGGAGGTCCATGGAAAGTGGTGCCACTCAGGGCATATCGATGATCTCGACCCAATTGGGATCACGGCCGAGATCGAGATGGTCGCCCGGGGTCAGCGTGCCGGAGTCCGGGTCGAGCGTGTAGCGGGTGATCGCATTGGACTTCTCGCCCGCGACGATCAGATAGTGGCCGCGCCGATCGATGGCGAACCCGCGGGGCTGCGCCTCGGTCGGCGTGGATCCGATCGGCGTCAATGCGGAGCACCGAAATTTCGGCGCTGTCGGCATTCGATACCTAGACGATCGTCGTGGCCGCGGCCGGATGGTCCGCGGTGCAACCCGCCAGGGCTGCCGCCAGCAGGATTCCGGTACTGCAGAACGCTCGGCGATATCTGATGGTCATGGGGCACTTCCGATTTCGGCTCAGGCGTCGAATTCGATACGTCGGATGGTGCCCATACCGATGAGGGCGACCACGGCCAGCAGCCCGTGTGCCGATACGAACCACAGTGCGGTATCGAACGAGCCGGTCGAGGAAACCAGATAGCCGATGACGATCGGGGTGACAATGCCCGCGATATTGCCGAAAGCATTCATGGTGGAACTCACGAAGCTGACCGCTTGCGCCGGTGCGATATCCGTGGTTATCGCCCAGCCGAGGGAACCGATGCCCTTGCCGAAGAAGGCCACGGTCAAGATCGCCACGATCACTGTGGTGCTGTCGCTGAAGTTGGACAGCGCGATGAGGGTGGCGAGCAACATGCCCACGGCCGCCGGGATTTTGCGCGCCGCCGTCAGTGATCGGCCGCGACGCAGTAGGGCATCGGACAGGATGCCGCCCACCAGGCCACCGATGAAGGCCGCGAGCGCGGGTAGTGCGGCGACGAATCCCACATGCACCAGCGACAGGCCGCGGCCCTTGTTCAAATAGATCGGGAACCAGGTGATGAAGAAGTAGGTCAGTGCGTTGACCGCGTACTGGAAGACGTAGACGCCCCACAGCGGCCGGGTGGAGAAGACGCGCACAAGCATGCGCCGATCGAGTCGCGTGCGTCGAGTCGCGTTCTCGCCCTTGGTCGTATCGAGATCGACCAGCGCACCACCGGAAACGATCGTGTCGAGTTCGGCCGGGGTGACGCGGCGGTGCGCACGCGGCGGATACAGCCAGCGCCACCAGAACACGGCCAAACTGAAGCCGAGCACACCGAGCAGCACGAATACCCAGCGCCAGCCGAATTGATTGGTGATCCAGGCCATTACCGGGGCGAACATTACGGTCGCGAAATACTGTGCCGAATTGAAAACCGCTGTCGCCCGGCCACGTTCGGCGGTCGGGAACCACATGGTCGACACCCGCGCATTGCCGGGAAAGGCCGGTGATTCGAATACGCCGAGCAGCAATCGCAGCCCGAATACGATCGACAATGCGACCAGCACCGGCGTGGTGATCAGGCCGACCAGGCTGGTCGCCGCGGTGACCAGCGTCCACAATGCCAGACTCGCCGCATAGACCCGCCGTGCGCCGAATCTGTCGAGCAGCATCCCACCGGGCAATTGCGCGACGACATAGGCCCAGCTGAATGCCGAGAAGATGTAGCCGAGCTGGACGGTGGAGAACCCGAGATCCGCCCGGACCGCACTGCCCGTGATAGACAGGCTGCTGCGGTCGGCGTAATTCACGGCGGTGATGATGAACAAGAGCCCGAGCACCAGATAGCGCGTGGGAATAGGACGACCGCGCCGCTGTTCGGGGGGTGCCACCACGGCGCGGGCGCCGCCGACGGCGGGCATATTCTCACGTTTCAACATCACTGTCCTCCTGTGACCGGCCGGTGTGCGCCGGATCACCCTGCAATGGGTGTGAAAGGAGGCTAAGGGTCGGAAGCGATACCCGTCGAACACCAATTCGGTATTGAGCGATACCCAAACGAGAGGGTGCCGGTCGGAGAGAGCATAGTCGGGTCCGATGCCATTCGAGTATCGGTTGATTTCAAAACAGTGTTGGACCGGCATCAGGTGCCGGACCTAATCTCCAGAGAAATCAGCAATTTCCGTCGCCAGGAGGATATTCGTGTCGCAGCTATCCGCCGAGGAATTGGGACCCGCGCTAGGGCGCGGATTGCTCTCGTTCCCGGTCACCCATTTCGACGCCGAACTGAACTTCGACGAGCGGGCCTATCGGGATCACATCGGTTGGCTGTCCCGATACGAGGTCGCGGGCCTGTTCGCGGCCGGTGGCACGGGCGAGGGCTTCGCCCTGACCAGTGCGGAGATCGATCGCGTGGTGCGCGCCGCGGTGGCCGAAACCGCCGGACGGGTTCCGGTGATCGCTCCCGCGACGGCGAGCACCAGGGTGGCGGTGGAGCAGGCGCGCGCGGCCGAGGCGGCGGGTGCGGACGGCATCCTGCTGCTGCCGCCGTATCTCGTGGAAGCGTCGCCGGACGGGCTGGTCGAACATGTGGCCCAGGTGTGCGCGGCGACCTCGCTCGGGGTGATCTTCTACAGCCGAGCCAATGCCGCCTGCGATGACGTGACGGTGGCCGAGATGGCCGAGCGCAGCCCGAACCTCATCGGGTTCAAGGACGGCGTCGGCAATATCGAGTCGATGACGCGGATCTACGCCCGGATGGGCGACCGACTGACCTACATCGGCGGCCTGCCCACCGCGGAAACATTCGCACTCCCCTACACCGAAATGGGTGTGACCACCTACTCCTCGGCGATCTTCAATTTCGCACCCGAATTCGCGCTCGATTTCTATCGCGCGGTCCGCGACCGCGATCGCGCGACCGTCTATACGCATCTGCGCGATTTCGTCATCCCCTACCTCGACATCCGCGACCGCCGCCCCGGCTACGCGGTATCGATCATCAAGGCCGGACTCACCGCGGTCGGCAGACCATCCAGCCGGGTGCGCCCGCCGCTCACCGACCTCACCGAGGACGAACTCGCCGAGCTCACCACCCTCGTGAAGACGATCGCCTGACCCAGAAGGACCCCCGCCATGGATTCACCCATCCTCGACCGGATCACCAACGTCAAGCTCTCCTCGGTCACCGTGCCCCTGCCCACCGGGATCAGCGACGCCAAGGTGCTGACCGGTCGACAGAAACCCATGACCGAAGTCGCGGTGCTCTTCGCGGAGATCACCACCGAGGCCGGGCTCGAAGGCATCGGCATCAGCTACTCGAAGCGCGCGGGCGGGCCGGGCCAGTTCGCACATGCCCGCGAGATAGCGCCCGTACTGCTCGGTGAGGATCCCAGCGATATCGCCAAGATCTGGGACAAGCTCATGTGGGCGGGCGCCTCGGTCGGTCGCAGCGGGCTGTCGGTGCAGGCGATCGCCGCTTTCGATGTCGCTCTGTGGGATCTCAAGGCCAAACGTGCCGGGTTGCCGCTGGCGAAACTGCTGGGCGCACACCGTGATTCGGTGCGCTGCTACAACACCTCCGGTGGATTCCTGCACGCACCCATCGAAGAAGTCCTCGACCGCGCCACGGCGTCGTTGGAACACGGCATCGGCGGCATCAAGATCAAGGTCGGACACCCCGACCACGCGGTGGATCTCGCGAGGCTCACCGCGGTGCGCGAGAAGCTCGGGGACCGAGTGCCGTTGATGGTCGATGCCAACCAGCAGTGGGACCGTCCCACCGCTCGCCGCATGTGCCGCGCTTTCGAGCCGTTCGGTTTGGTGTGGATCGAAGAACCCCTCGACGCCTACGACTTCGATGGCCATGCCCAACTCAGTGCCACCTTCGACACCGCCATCGCCACCGGTGAAATGCTCACCAGCGTCGCCGAACACACCCAACTCATCGCTGCCAACGGCGCGGACATCGTGCAACCAGACGCACCGCGTGTCGGCGGCATCACCCAATTCCTGAAGGTGATGGCCCTCGCCGACAGCCGAAATCTACAACTGGCACCGCATTTCGCGATGGAAATCCACATCCACCTCGCCGCCGCCTACCCCCGAGAGCCCTGGGTCGAACACTTCGAATGGTTCGACCCCCTCTTCAACGAACGCCTCGACATCGCCGACGGTCGCATGCACCTGTCATCCCGCCCCGGCCTCGGCGTAACCATCAGCGACCAAGCCCGCGCCTGGACCGTCGCCGAACACACCATCCACTCCTGACCCACTGGCTGGTCGGATGATCACCATGCGTTGTGGGCGGCAGCGGTCGAGAGACCCGACCCGTCAGCGCATGGTGATTGCCTGTCCGATTCGCAGGAAGGCCTACCGCGTCAGTTCCAGTTGTCGATCTTGACGTCGTGCGGATCCGGCGCGCCTTTTCCGGTCTCCACCAACGACTTCAGGCTCAGCAGGAATACCGCCCACTTGGTGCTGCAGTGGTGCATGAATTCCACCGGCTCCTTCCAGCCTTCATGCTTGAAGAGCACGACGGCGTAGTCGTCGACCTGGTCGAGGTTCCAGTCCACGTGGGTGCCGACCCATTCTTCGGGTCCCTCGACGACCTCCCAGCGCACGCGCTTGCCCGGGTCGAGCTCGAGGACCTTCATATCGAACCCACCGGCAACGAAACGGAATTGGAGCACGCCGCCGACGTCATTGCCTTTGCCCTGGGTGTCGGTCGCCCACCAGGCGGCCAGCCCCTCGGTGGTGGTCAAGGCGGTGTAGACCTCGGCCGCCGACGACTTGATTGCGACTCGGTGCAGGATATCTACCATTTTCGAATCCTCTTTCCAGTGTTGGTTTTTCACTGCTGCTGATCTTTCGTGCGCTGAATCGCCTCGGCGATCCGCTTGATGCGCCGGAGCCTGGCATCCCACGCCGCGCCGACCGAGGACAACTGCGCGACCGCGCGGGCAAGTTGTGCCTCATCCACCCGATACCTCCGTTCCCGCCCCGCGGGCGTGGCGTGCACCAGGCCGACGCGGTCGAGCACGCCCAGATGTTTCGCGATGGCCTGCCGTGTCACCGGCAACTGCTCACTGAGACTGGTGGCCGTGCCATCGCCGGTCGCCAGGAGCAGGTCGAGCATCCGCCGACGGGTCGGATCCCCGACCGCGGACCACAGGTCGTCGTCGACGGTAGCGGTCACGGGGTCGACACCAGCCGCGCGATGTACTCGCCGAGTTGCGGAACGAACCTGTCCCAGCCGCTGGCGTGGTCTTGGTATGTCTCCTCCAACTTCGCAGCCTCCCAACCCATCTCACGAAAGCCGGTCTCGGTGAGGCGAATCCTGGTGCCCGCGCCCGCCGGGGTGAGCTCGAAGGTGACCAGCAGCGAATCGGCGAGGTCGGCCGGGCCCTCCGGATAGCACCAGCGGAACGAGAACAGCCGTGGCCGTTCGACGGTCACCACGGTGATCGGCGCGACATGTTCCCGGTCGCCGAAGACCAGTTCGCCGACCGCGCCCGGTGTCGTCTCGAAATCGGCCGCGTCGGACCACCATTCCGAGATGTGTTCCGGGCTGCTGACCACCTCGAAGACAACTTCGGGTGAGGCGTCGACGTGGATCTCGCGTTCGATGCTGCCGTACTCCATACTCTTCCTCCATCTGCAACGTTTGGTTGCATGTCACGCTAGCCGACCATCCACCATCGCGCAACCATTGGTTGCGCATTGAATCCGGCCGCGACTTGAACGCACAAACCCCGGCGAGACCACCATGCGTGGTCAGCCGGGGTTTCGGCGGCGACTCAGACCTTCAGCCCGTGTTTGGTGACGTATGCGTAATGGAAGGCGAAGAGCCCACCGAGGACGACGAGCCACTGCAGCGCGCTCACCAGCGACACCGAATCGACGATCAGTTCGCCCACGCTATATCACCGCGGTCGCGAGCATCTGATCACTCGGTCTCTCGCCACGAACACATAGCGATCAGCCGCACTGCCGGTGAGGCCTATCGGCCGCATCGCCTCGCCCGGCAAAATCCGGGACGGGCTCGAAGGTTAATTGCCCTGCGGAGGAAGCGAAGTGGATGCGTGCCGGTCCGCGATCTCGGTGAGGGCCTGCGCCCACCCGTCCAGGCGGTCGGCCGCGTCACGCAGATCGGCGACGATGGTGTCGAAGTTGTGGCGCAGCAGCGCGCTTTCGGGGACCGCGAGAATCCGCCCCGCCGCGGCGACCACCTGTTCGTACTCGGCGACCCCGCTGTCCAGGCGGCCGAGTGCGAATTGCATATTCTCGGTGAGGCCAACGGCGGCAACGGATTTCGAGCGGCCCATGGCGCCGAGTGCCTGTTCCATCGCGGCGATGTCGGCGGCCAGTGCGTGCAGCGCGGCCGCGCCCGAACCCGCGGTTTCGATCATGTCGGCGAGCTCGTCCTCGGGTAGCCGATTCGAGCGGGCGATCTGCGTGCCGAGGCCGTGTAGCGCCTTCTCCGCCCGAACCAGGCGGGAAATCGGCCCGCGCGCGGATGACCACGGTGGTGGCTGTTTGCGCGGTACGAAGGCGGCCTGCGGCAGCGGCGCGCCGCGCAATTGGAGGTAGCGGCGGGCGCTCAGCGCGGTACCGGTGACCAGCGCCACCGCTCCCCCGCCGACCACGACCACGGCCCAGACCGGTGCCGAAAGCACCATCAGCCCAACGGTTCCCGCAGTGGTGAGACCACCGACCGTGCCCAGTTGGAAGCTGCGGCGGCGGGCCCGGCGGCGCTTGCGCAACTCCCGCTCGCGCGGATCCGCCCAGCGCCGCACCGCGACCAGCGCATGTTCGCCCACCTCGCGCAGACTGTCGGGCAGGCTCCCCGGCTGCGGTGCGAGTGCCGCCTGCGCGCGCACGAGCGCGGCACCGCGACGACGACCACCCTTACCTTGTTCGCGAGGTCCCTGCGGGCTCATCGGTCTCCTCCAGGGCACGCGTTCGGCGCGACCCGCGGTGGCCGGACAGGCAGGGCCCGAGCATGACCGACGGCCGATCCGCCAGGTACCCGTGCCTTGTCTTCCACCGAACCAGTCCTCGCCGAACTGTACTTATTTCGAACGCTGTGTCTACTTCGAACGACGGGCTATTGCTGCGCGGCCTGGCCCTTGTTCATCTGTGGCTGCGGCTGTGCCGGATTCGCCTGCGCGGCACCCGGATTGATCGCCGGTGCGGTCGCACCGCCGGCGGGCAGCGCATCACCACGCATCGAGGCGCGAATCTGCTCCAGCTTGCTGTGCCCGGCCATCTGAATGCTGGCCTGCTGCACCTCGAGCATCCGGCCCTGCACCGAATTGCCCGCGAGTTCGGCGGCACCCAGCGCATTCGCGTAGCGGCGCTCGATCTTCTCGCGCACGGCATCCAGGCTCGGCGTGGTACCGGGCGCGGACAGCGTCGAATCCATCCGCTGCAGCGATGCCGAGACCTGCTCCTGCATCTTGGCCTGCTCCAGCTGGCTGAGCAGCTTGGTGCGCTCGGCGACCTTCTGCTGCAACAGCATCGCGTTCTGCTCGACGGCCTTCTTGGCCTGCGCGGCCGCCTGCAGCGACTGGTCGTGCAGCACCTTGAGGTCCTCGACGGCTTGCTCGGCGGTGACCAACTGCGCGGCGAATGCCTCGGCGGCGTTGGTGTACTGGATCGCCTTCTCGGTATCGCCGGCCGCGGCGGCCTGATCGGCCAGCATGACGGCCTGGCGCGTATTGGCATTGAGCTTCTCGACATCGTCGAGCTGACGGTTCAGCTTCATCTCCAGCTGACGCTGGTTGCCGATGACCGATGCGGCCTGCTGCGAGAGGGCCTGATGCTGGCGCTGAGCTTCCTCGATAGCCTGCTGAATCTGGACCTTCGGATCCGCATGCTCCTCGATCTTCGAATCGAAGAGGGCCATCATGTACTTCCAGGCCTTGACGAACGGATTAGCCATCGATTGATCCCGCCTCCATAAGATGCGCCGCGCTTTTACCGCGACTCTAGTGCGCGACCGTCACGCACCCGATATGTGCCTATCCTCCACCATGTGGCACCCGGGCCGGGCGAACCCGGCCCAACTGACGCCTAGTACAGAATCTATCCGCTTTCGGCACCGGTTCGCAGCGTCGGCCGCGGACGCCACCTCTCGTCCAATGATCAGTTGCTTTTCACCAGGACCAGCATGTCGGCCCTCGGGGCCGGAATAACGATCCGGGTGTCCTCGGCGATCTGCGGCCGGGCACCGGCCACCGACATCGTGGCGGTCGCGGGCTCTGCCTCGGCCTCGGCGGGTTCGGCCGCAGCGGTCCGCTCCGTCTCGGGTGCATCGGCGGCCTGAGCGGGCGCGTCGGCAGGCAGGCCGTCAGCGCCTGCCATGATCGTGCTCACATCCCAGAGCACCCGCGACAGCGGCACATCCAGGGCCGCGCAGATGGCGGCGAGCAGTTCGCTGGAGGCCTCTTTTCGGCCCCGCTCGACCTCCGACAGATATCCCAGGCTCACGCGCGCCGAGGTGGAGACCTCACGCAGGGTCCGGCTCTGGGCGAGACGAGCACGCCGCAGACTGTCCCCGATCGCCTCTCGCAGCAGCGTCATGTCGTTCTCCTTAGCTCCCAGTAACCGGGTCCGCGGGCGCCTACCAGCGCTGCGCACGCCGTCCTTTCTGGCACAACGTCGAACAGGGTCCGGTTGGTTCCCACGGTGGCAAACCAGGTGCGGCAGCACCTAGTGGCCGCCTCCCACGATACGACGCAACTCCCGTACCGCGCTGTGCGTAGCGCCGATTCGGATCGCCCACCGGTCGCCGTCCAGTTTCAGCCGCATGACCTCGGTATGCCCGGGCCCGGCCAGTCCGAGGAAGACAGTGCCGACGGCATGCCCGCCCTGAGATTCGGGTCCGGCTACCCCGGTCAATCCGATACCCCAGTCGGCACCGCAGCGCAGCCGAGCACCGACGGCCAACTCTTCGGCGGTGCTCGCGGCGACCGGTCCTTCGGTCGCGAGCACTTCGTCACTGACACCTGCGAGGCTGTGCTTGAGTTCCGTCGCGTAGACGACCAGTCCGCCGCGCAGCACCGCGCTGGCACCGGGCACCCCGGCGATGGTCGCCGCGAGCAGGCCCGCGGTCAGCGATTCGGCGGTCGCCACGGTCTGCCGGGCGGCACCCAGCTCGCGCACCAATTCGACGACGGGCGCTCCGGTTGTCAGCGGATCGGTCATGCGCCGCGTGTCCGGCCCGGACCTCCCGCGAGCCACACCCGCGCCGCCTGCCCCACATAGTCGAGGCCGGTGATGACCGTCAGTGCGACGGCCACATACATCAATGTCATGCCGGCGGTGGCGAATCCGCCGTGCAGCGGCAACAGCAGTACCGCGATCGCGACGGACTGCACCAGCGTCTTCAACTTGCCGCCGCGTCCGGCCGGAATCACCCCGCGCCGCACCACCACCAGCCGCAGCAGCGTGATCCCGATCTCACGACCGCAGATGACCAGGGTGATCCACCACGCCAGATCGCCGAGCATCGACAGTCCGATCACCGCCGAACCGATCAGCGCCTTATCCGCGATCGGATCGGCGAGTTTGCCGAAATCGGTGACCAGACCGTATTTGCGCGCCAATTGCCCGTCGAAGCGATCGGTGATCGCGGCGATGCCGAACAGCGCGGCGGCCGCGATCCGCCAGCCGGTCTGGTGGCCGTCGCCCGCGAACAGCGCGAGCACGAACAGCGGCACCAGCGCGATGCGCAGCATGGTGAGCACATTCGCGATATTCATCAGCGGGACGACGGGATCGGCCTGGGCGGGCGCGAATCCGGCGCGAACCGGGGGTTCGACCCAGCGTCGATCGATCTCTTCGGGCTGCACGCTCACGCCTCCGCCTCGCTGGCGCTCGGCTCCGGCGCGTGCGTGCACGGCTGTGACACGGTTCGCTCGCTACGCTCCCTCACAGCCTCCGCCCCGCAGGCGCTCGGCTCCGGCGCGTGCGTGCACGGCTGTAACACGGTTCGCTCGCTACGCTCCCTCACAGCCTCCGCCCCGCAGGCGCTCGGCTCCGGCGCGTGCGTGCACGGCTGTAACACGGTTCGCTCGCTACGCTCCCTCACAGCCTCCGCCCCGCAGGCGCTCGGCTCCGGCGCGTGCGTGCACGGCTGTAACACGGTTCGCTCGCTACGCTCCCTCACGGCCTCCGCCCCGCAGGCGCTGAGCTCCCGCGCACAGGCCACAACACCCACCGCCACGAGGCTCGGACGCATGCCGACGCGATGCGGTGAGCGGAGCGGGTGGATGTGCGGCACACGTTCAGAGTATCGGTAACCGGGCCGACTACTGTGCACCCCATGACCTCTCGGGGACCATTAGGTGGTTCGACTAGCGACGCGTATCCGGGCGCGGCACCTGCCGCGAACAAATCTGTCCCTGCCGTGCGACGCGCCCGAACCTCCGATGTGCCCCAGATCAAGAGCCTCGTCGATGAATACGCCGGTCGGATCCTGCTGGAAAAGAACCTGGTCACGCTGTACGAGGCGGTACAGGAATTCTGGGTGGCCGAACTCGACGGCCGGGTGGTCGGCTGCGGTGCGCTGCATGTGCTGTGGGCCGACCTCGGCGAGGTGCGCACGGTCGCGGTGCATCCCGATGTCAAGGGGCATGGTGTCGGTCGGCTCATTGTGGAGCGGCTGGTCGCGGTGGCCAGGGAACTCGAGCTCGGACGGTTGTTCGTACTCACCTTCGAGGTGGACTTCTTCGGCAGGCACGGATTCGTGGAAATCGACGGCACACCGGTGACCGCCGAGGTGTACGCGGAGATGTGCCGGACCTTCGATCCCGGCGTCGCCGAATTCCTCGACCTCAGCTATGTGAAACCGAACACCCTCGGCAATACTCGAATGCTGCTGAACCTCTGACCAGAACGGATCGATTGTGCCCATCTTCGCCGTGCACTACACCTATTCCGATGCCACCATCGAGGCGCGCGACACCTTCCGCCCGGAACATCGGGCCTGGCTCAACGGCCTGATCGATGCGGGCTCACTGCTGACCAGCGGCCCCTACCCGGACGGTTCCGGCGCACTACTGCTGTTCCAGGTAGCGGACGAGGCAGCGATCAAGGAACTGCTGCCGCAGGATCCGTTCGCCCGCGAGAACCTCATCGACGATGTGCGGGCGGTCGAGTGGCTGCCGGTGATGGGCACATTCGCTTCCTGACCGTCCGGCTGACCGCCGCGTGTCGCCGCCCGACACTCGGCGGTCAGCAAACTTACGGCGACACGCCGCGCCAGGTGCGGAAAAAATCGCGCATGCCGACGCAGACTCCCCCGTATGCGCATATCCGTCGCGATTTTCGCGTCGATGTCGGTCGCAGGCCTCGCACTCACCATCTGCTCGACGGCCGCCGATTTCGACACCACGGCAAACTTGACGGTCGGGGATCGTCCATTGCTACGACCGGGTTCGGTCGACGAGTCGACATACCGCGCCGCCGACGGCTACTACTTCCGGACAGCGGACGGCGGCCTCGCGTGCGGCTTCCTCGATGAGCCGTTCGGACAGCCGAAACGACCGGTCGGCTGCCAGGGCACGACCCAGCCCGTCCCGTCGGCGATGCAGGCCTGCTGGGGTATCGACCCGAGTGCGGCCGCACTAGCCGTTGGCGAGAGCGCCGCATATCTCTGCGTGAACCGGGGCTACTTCGTCGGAACCACATCCGGAGCGGACGCCGACGCGCCGGTGCTGCCGGTCGGGTCGAGCCTGAGCGTGTCCGGCTTCACCTGCCTGGCCCAGCCCGTCGGGGTGACCTGCCGCAACGACACGACCGGGCGCGGCTTCGAGATCGCGCCCGAATACAACCGGGTCTTCTAATCGGCGACCCGGCTCTCGGCGGACCGGGCCGCGCCGCGGGTTTTGATCAAGCTCGCGACGGTGGCGATGAGCAGAATTCCGATGATCACGCTCAGCGAGACCGGCGTGGAAATCTCCGGTACTTTGACGTGCTGACCACCGTTGACGAAAGGCAGGGTGTTCTCGTGCAATGCGTGCAGCACCAGTTTGACGCCGATGAACGCGAGAATCGCCGAAAGGCCGTAGGACAGGTAGACCAGGCGATCCAGCAGGCCGCCGATGAGGAAATACAGCTGCCGTAAACCCATGAGCGCGAAGGCATTCGCGGTGAACACGATGTAGGGCTGCTCGGTCAGACCGTAGATGGCAGGGATGGAGTCCAACGCGAACAGCAGATCCGCGAAGCCGATTGCCAACAGCGCCAACAACAATGGGGTGACCACGCGCCGGCCATCGATCCGGGTGAGCAGTTTGTCGCCGTCGTATTCGTCGGTGGTCGGGAGCACCCGTTTGGCCAGCGCCACGATCCGGCTGTCGCGCTTCTCCTCCTGCTCGACCTCGTGTCCGCTCTCGCGCAACAGTTTCACGGCCGTATAGACCAGGAACAGGCCGAACAGATAGAACACCCAACTGAACGCGCTGATCGCCGCCGCACCGACGGCGATGAACACACCCCGCATGACCAGCGCCAGCACAATGCCGATCAGCAGCACCTTCTGCTGGTAGATCCGTGGCACCGCGAAGCTCGACATGATGATGACGAAGATGAACAGGTTGTCCACCGAGAGGGCCTTCTCGGTGACGAAGCCCGCGTAGTACTCGCCCGCGAAGGTCGAGCCCCACTTCCAGGCAACGAATCCACCGAAAACCAGGGCCAGGCCGATGTAGATCGCCGACCAGCTGCCGGATTCCTTGAAGGTCGGATCGTGTGGTGTGCGGACATGGGCGAAGAAGTCGAAGACGAACAGACCCAGGATCACCACGATCGTCAGGGTCCATTCGAGTGCGGTTACGTGCATGCGGGCTCCGGGGCGGAAACGCGTTTCATGACAGCAATCATGCCCGATTTGTCCGTTCTGTCGAGCTAGCGGAACAGTTGCTGACCATAATTTCACATGCGGATCCGGCGGCCGACGTGTCACCCTCGCGAGCATGACCGACGACTACCCCATCCTGAACAGGGCGAAGGTGGATCGCTGGGCACGAACCGTCGCGGGTTTGCTCCGGCCGGGCGGGCGGCTGTTCCTGAGCGAAGGACATCCGATGCCGACCCTTTCGAGCGACCTGCGAGCAGTCGCTAGCGAGGGCCATGGACGAAAACCACACAGACCGACCGACCGTCGGCTATCCCTACTTCGAAATGCCTGAGCCCACGGTGTTTTCGTCTGAAAACACTTATGTCGAGACCGAGACGAAATTCACACAGACCGTGACGCACGAGTGGAATCACGGACTCGGCGATGTGGTGACCGCACTTCTGGAGCACGGCATGACGATCACCGGACTGGTGGAGCACCGCAGCGTTCCCCGGGAGGCATTGCCCGGACAGATGACTCGCGAGGCGAATGGTGAGTGGCGACTCGACGAGCACCCGGAACGCCTTCCACTGACTTACACACTGCAGGCACGCCGACAACTCGCCGGTAGGGAATAAATGGGTTCCTCATCGCGTCTCCTGGTGTTAGCGTTATCCGGAACGTAATCGATCGGTAATCGGAACCACGAAAGGCAAAGGCAATGACCAGCACCCAGGACCAGGGACTACGCTCCCTCGCCGGTGCCTGGCAATTGCGTTCCGGCACCCGGCGGCCGATGTCGCAGCTGCGCCTGACCTGGCTGTTGATGTCGCAGCTGCGACAGGCGAGTATCCGGAGCCGCCCCTGAGGTCTCGATTCGAGAAGGCCTGAACAGGGGCCGCTCCAGGCGAAATACTCGCCACGGAGCGGCCCTTTTTCTGTCCAGCGGATGTAGCTCAACTGGAAGAGCAACGATCTCCAAAGTCGTCGGCCTGGGGGTTCGAGTCCCTCCATCCGCGCATAACTTCACAGTGAATATAGGGCGGTAGGCATTTCGTATTACAGGATATGAATAACCCTGCCGCATACCGGTTTTGAACCCGAGTAGCTCAGTGGACAGAGTTGACCTTTCGAGCGACCTACAAGCAGTCGCCAGCGGCGTCCTCCGACGGCGCGCAGGTCGGAGGTTCGATCGCACCCACGGGTACCAAAACCATTCCCTCGTAGCCCAATTGGCAGAGGCACCGGACTTAGAATCCGGTTGATGCGAGTTCGAATCTCGCCGAGGGAACCAGTCCGCGCGGTTTGCGCGGATCAGCGCTCGTAGCTCAACGGACGGAGCACCTGTTTACGAAGCAGGCGGATGAAGGTTCGAATCCTTCCGAGCGCACCGATGGAGTGTGGTGTAACGGCAGCATGGCGGACTTTTGACTCCGTGGGTTCAGGTTCGAATCCTGGCACTCCAGTACACACCGACCCAGGCTCATGCAGGTTCGCCCCGGGGCTCTCATAAGGCCCTGCCGTGTGGTTCGACTCCACGATGAGCTACCACGTCACACTCGTATGGCCCCAGTCTCGCGGGGCCGACCCGCGTTCGCGGGTGGTTTGCCGTGTCCGTGCCTGATCCGTGTACAGATACCCTTCGGACCAGATGTAGCGTGTGCCACCCCAGCGGGCCGCGGCGGCCACATCCGGAAAGAACCCGCACCCTTCGGAATTCGCACTCGTATTGCACAACACCGGTATGCCGCTGATGGCCTCGTATGCCGCCAGAATCCGCGCCGTCGGGCTCTTTGCCGATGCCTCGATGGTCTGCACCCGCGCGATACCGTCCACCTGCACGGCTGGAATACGGTTGGTCCACTCCGACCGGATGCGGTGCTCGAAGGTCAGGTACGGATCGCTGCCACCGCGCCCGAGCACCTCCGTCGCCCGTTCCGCCAGGCACACTGCCGCCACCGACCGGAGGACGGCCCGGTGCTTGATGCCGTTGAGCCGGTCCCGCATAGCCGAATCCGTTGCGGGAGCGAGGATGCTGCGGTTGCCGAGGGCACGCGGCCCGATCTCCGCGCGACCCGAAAGCACCACTACCGGCTCGCCTTTCCGGTGCAGCAACTCCGCCACCCCCCGCTCGTCACAGGGCTGTCTGCGCCAGTTGCCCGGCACCCCACATACCCTGACTCGTGGACCCGAGTACACATCCCATCGCAGCGCCGGATTGCGCCCCTTCCGGAACATCTCGCAGCACGCTGCACCGATGGCGGCGCCGGAGTCGTCGGGAAAGGGCGGAATCCAGATCTCCTCGACAATCCCCCGCAGCTGCGAGTTCCACTTGATATCGAGGGCGCTTTCCCCGGTTACCACGAGTTTCGACGGCAACGAAGCATCGTGGCGTACAAGCGAACTCAACGCCGACTGCTCGTTCGAATCGGCCCGGAACGTGGCGACCGAACGGATCTTTCGTCCCGCCGCCACGACATGGTAGAGCCGTCTGGCATCTCCACCGTCCCCCACCAGGACAAGCGCATCCTCCGCGCGCGCCGCGAACGGACTCGAACAGTACCCGCCCACGATGTGCTGGTCCACATGGTGGTAGCTGACGTATTCATCGGCGGCGGAACCGAATCCGTGACCACGAAAACGGTGCCGTGCCAGCGGTATGGTGCGTCCGGGCCGATCCTGATACGGCGCGATCGTGAGTTCGACCGGACGGCCGCCGGCTAGCGTCGCAATGCGCGCGGGCTCGGTCGAATCCGTCTCCGGCACAGAACCATCCACCACGAACCGGTCGATATCACCGGGCGTCAATCCCTCCGACCGCAATATCGCGGCGACCTGCTCTAGATCGCCCAGCGGGTGGTGGCGCCTGCCGTTGTCCAGCTTCTCCAGCTCGATGCCGAAAACCAGACGGCCGTCATCGATAACCGCGACCCCACCATCGTGCGTCACTCTGATTCCGCAGATCACCACGCCGAACCACTGTACCGACGCCGCGGCCGCCCACCGGCGGTGAGAATATCTGCCGCCGAAGCGTTTTCACTCCTCCGGGCTGTCGGGCTCCGCGTCCCCGCCGCCGCGGATCGTCCACAGCAGCCCCTCGAGCTCATCGGGCTTGATGAGCACATCGCGTGCCTTCGACCCCTCGCTGGGGCCGACGACACCGCGGGTTTCCATCAAATCCATCAGGCGACCGGCCTTGGCGAAGCCGACGCGCAGCTTGCGCTGCAGCATGGAGGTCGAGCCGAATTGTGAAGTGACGACCAGTTCCACGGCCTGGATGAAGACATCCAGATCGTCGCCGATGTCGGGATCGACATCCTTCTTCTCACCCGCCTTGGCGGCGGTGACGCCCTCCTGATACTCCGGTTCGGCCTGGTTCTTGGTGAAGTCGACGACCCCGTGGATCTCCTCATCGGAGATGAACGCGCCCTGCAGCCGGGTCGGCTTGTTCGCGCCCATCGGCAGGAACAGTCCGTCACCCATGCCGATCAGCTTCTCCGCGCCGGGCTGATCCAGGATGACTCGCGAATCCGTCAGTGACGAAGTGGCGAAGGCCAGGCGGGACGGCACATTGGTCTTGATCAGACCGGTGACCACGTCCACCGACGGACGCTGCGTCGCGAGCACCAGGTGAATGCCTGCGGCGCGGGCCTTTTGGGTGATGCGCACGATCGCGTCCTCGACATCGCGCGGCGCGGTCATCATGAGATCGGCGAGCTCGTCGACGATGGCGAGAATGTACGGATAGGGCCGATAGACCCGCTCGCTCCCCAGCGGCGCGGTAATGGCACCCGACTTGACCTTCTTGTTGAAGTCGTCGATGTGGCGCACCTTATTGGCCTGCATGTCCTGGTAGCGCTGTTCCATCTCCTCCACCAGCCAGGCCAGCGCGGCGGCGGCCTTCTTCGGCTGGGTGATGATGGGGGTGATGAGGTGCGGAATGCCCTCGTACGGTGTGAGTTCCACCATCTTGGGGTCGATGAGGATCATCCGGACCTCGTCCGGAGTCGAGCGCGCCAGCAGCGATACCAGCATCGAGTTCACGAAGCTCGACTTACCGGAACCGGTCGAACCGGCGACCAGCAGATGCGGCATTTTCGCGAGATTCGCCGAGACGAAATCGCCCTCGATATTCTTGCCGAGCCCGATCACCAATGGGTGGTGGTCATTTCGGGTCGAGGGCGCCTTGAGCACATCGGCCAGGCGCACCAGTTCACGATCAGCGTTGGGGACCTCGATACCAACGGCGGACTTACCCGGGATCGGGGCCAGCAGCCGAACATTCTCGGTGGCGACCGCGTAGGCGATATTGCGGGCCAGCGCGGTGATCTTCTCGACCTTCACCCCCGGACCGAGTTCCAC
This sequence comes from Nocardia vinacea NBRC 16497, assembly GCF_000308835.1. Taxonomy (GTDB): domain Bacteria; phylum Actinomycetota; class Actinomycetes; order Mycobacteriales; family Mycobacteriaceae; genus Nocardia; species Nocardia vinacea. The sequence goes on from NZ_BAGN01000162.1 coordinate 71,815, forward strand.
CTCGTAGCGGGTGACCGTCGGGCCGCGCACGAAACCGGTGACCGCCGCGTCGATCTTGAACTGCACCAGCACCTCGGTGATCGCCTCGATCATCGATTCATTGGCGGCACTGCGCTTCTTGGGCGGATCGCCGTCGGTGAGCAGTGTCAGTGGTGGGAGGGTGTAGTCACCCTCGACCTCGCGGTCGGGGATGAATTCCAGCTGCTTCGGCGGCGGCGGGGTCTGGTCCTCGGCCTTGATCGGGGCGCGCTTCTTCGGCTTGGGCTTTTCTTCGGGCGCCGCCTCTACCGCAATCGGTTTCGCATCGCGCAGTGGCGGTTCGCCGATGATCTCGGTGACCGCATCGGAGCCGCCGAATTCATCGGGCGGGTAGTTCTCCTCTGGGGTGCGACCGCGCCGCTTCGACTTGGTATTGCGATGCAGCGGAAATCCGTCGGCATCGTAGTTGGCCGGATCGAAATCGGATTCGCCATCGTAATCACCGTATTCGTCGCCGCCACTGCCGGTGCCGAAGTACTCGCGCAACCGCTGTGGTACCTCGCGCACAGTGGTTCCGGTTACCAGTAGCACGCCGAAGACGATGGCCAGCAACAGAATCGGCACCGAAAGCCAGGCGGTGAGACCGTTGGTGAGCGGTCCGCCGACCACGAATCCGACGAAACCCGCTGCGCGCGAACGCCCATGCGCATCGGTCGGCGATCCGGCCGCGATATGCCACAGGCCCAGGACCGGCAATCCGATCAGCAATCCGCCGAGTACCAGCCGCGGCCTGATCTCCGGACGTGCCTCGGTCCGCATCAGGACAACGGCGATTCCGGTAGCCACGAACGGCAATCCGGCCGATGCCGACCCGGAGATCGCGCGTATCGCCTCCTCGACCCAGTGCCCGATCGGCCCGCCCGCCGAGAGCCATACCGCCGCCGCGATCACCGCGCTGAGGCCGATGAGGGCCAGCGCGATGCCGTCGCGACGATGCCCGTGTTCGATTTCGCCCGCCCGACTCACGGCCCTGGTGGTGGCGCCGAGTCCGCGCGCGAGCATATTCCAGCCGCTGCTTATACCGCGGCTGAGGACCGCGAGCGGTGCGGTATCGGACTTGCGGCGGACCGGGCGGCGCGCCGGTGTAGTGCGGGCGCGCGGTGCGGACGAGCGGCGTTGAGCGGTGGCGCGAGTCCGACCCGAACGAGATGCCGCCGTGGTCCTCCCCCGGGCCGATCCCGCCCGCGCACGAGTGGTCGTGGAGCTGCGGGACTTACCTGCCATGGACTCAGGCTAGCCGCAAACGCCCCATCCAGACCATCAACCACACACGTAACTGTCCCGCCTCCCCGGACCTTTTGCCGGTCGTGAGTGCCTCGGCAGGCTCGTACGGGGCCGCATGTGAAGTGCTAGGCGGCTTTTGGGCGTGCCCGACGTGTTACCCATGTGCGCACGAAATCAGTCGTCGCGAAATCAGCCATCCGTTTGGCGTGTCGACCGAGCAACCGCACCCCCGGACATGATTACACTGACCGATCCAGCTCCAGAACAGTCCGCACAGCGGCGGGATCACCCGCGGTTTCGATCCGGACCTCATCGCGGCCGAAGGCATGCAGCAGCAGTTCCGAGGGCTTGCCGGTCAGCGTCACCTGCGCCGTTCCGGACTTCGTATGCACCACGGCGCGCCTGCCGTCGAGGGTGGCCAGTTCGACGGTGACCGGCGCTTTGCGGTAGGCCATGCGGCCCATACGACGCAGCGTCGACCACAGCTTGTCCTCATCGGCAGCGGGCAGGTCACGCGGCTCCCAGCCGGGTTCGCCGCGACGCACATCCTCGTGATGGACGAACATTTCGGTCAGATTGACGACGGCATCCACCGGTTTGAGCGGCGACCACCACGGCGGGCCGGAGCGCACATCCGCCAGCAGTTCCGGGAATGGCCGCCGCGCCGCCTTGGCTTGTACCGACTCCAGATGGCCGGCGAGCGGCTTCAGCATGATGCCGGGGGACGCGTCCGGGCGGCGTTCCCGAACTACCAAGTGCGCGGCCAGATCTCGCACCGTCCAACTGCCGCACAGCGTAGGCGCGTCCGGCCCCGCCGCGGACATGATGTCCGCCAGTGCCCGACGTTCCCGTTGCGCCATGGTCATCTGCCGAACATATCGGATGCGGTGCCGGCGCGGCAGTCCGACTCGGATAGGCGCACCGGGTGTCCCCCGGAAGTCGGGGCGGTACAGCCTGCCGGCAGTAGCGCCGAACAACGCGAAAACCGCCGGATAGCAACGGCTTCCGGCGGTTTTCGGGTCGGCATCAGACGCCGATGACCGTCGGCACGATCATCGGGCGGCGGCGGTAGGTCTCGGCCACCCAGCGGCCGACCACCCGCCGCACACTCTGTGCGATGCGGTGGGTTTCGGTGACGCCCTCACCGGCCAGTCGCAGCAGTTCGGCCTCGACGAGCTCCGCGGCATCGACGAGTGCGGTCGGATCGTCGGAGAACCCGCGTCCGCTGACCTCGGGCGTGCTGACCGCCTTACCGGTGGTCGAGTCGACCGCGAGGGTGATCGAGATGAACCCGCCCTCACCGAGGACCAGCCGATCCGAGAGCGTCGATTCACCGACATCACCGACCGAGAGTCCGTCGACATACACATGTCCGACCGGCACGCGTCCGACGATCGAGGCGATCCCGTCGACCAGGTCCACCACCACGCCGTCCTCGGCGAGCACCACCCGATCCTCCGCCACACCGGTCGCCACGGCCAGCGCGGCATTGGCGCGCAGATGCCGCCATTCGCCGTGCACGGGCATGGCATTGGTGGGCCGCACCGCGTTGTACAGGTACAGCAATTCGCCCGCGGACGCGTGTCCGGAGACGTGCACCTTCGCATTCTGCTGGGTGATCACCGTGGCGCCGAGCCGCGACAGACCGTTCACCACCGCGAATACCGAATTCTCATTGCCCGGAATCAGCGAGGAGGCCAGCACCACGAGATCGTCGGCGCGGATATTGATCTGGCGGTGTTCACCGCGCGCCATCCGCGACAGCGCCGACAGCGGTTCGCCCTGCGAGCCGGTCGAGATGAGCACCAGCCGATCGCCCGGCAGGGTCGCGGCGACATCGAGATCGACTACCACCCCATCGGGCACCGTCAGGTAGCCCAATTCCTGCGCGATCTCCATATTGCGCACCATCGAGCGACCGACGAAGCACACTCGCCGCCCGTACTTCTGAGCGACATCGACCACCTGCTGGATGCGATGCACATGGCTGGCGAACGAGGCGACGATCACCCGGTGCCTGGCCTTGCCGATCACCGTATCCAGAACGCCGCCGATTTCGCGTTCCGGCGTGACGAAGCCCGGCACCTCGGCATTGGTGGAGTCCACCAGGAACAGGTCGACGCCCTCGTCACCGAGGCGGGAGAAACCGGCCAGATCGGTGAGGCGACCGTCCAGGGGCAGCTGATCGAGTTTGATATCGCCGGTGTGCAGCACGACACCGGCGGGCGTGCGGATGGCGACGGCAAGGGCATCGGGAATCGAGTGGTTGACCGCGAAGTACTCGCAGCCGAACGGGCCGTGCGTGGTGTGCTGGCCCTCGATCACCTCGACGAGCTTGGGACGCTGCCGGTGCTCGCGGCATTTCGCGGCCACCAGCGCGAGGGTGAATTTCGAACCGACGACCGGGATATCGGCCCGCAGGCGCAGCAGGAACGGCACCGCGCCGATGTGGTCCTCGTGGCCGTGGGTGAGCACGATGGCTTCGACATCGTCCATCCGGTCCTCGATGGGCCGGAAGTCGGGGAGGATCAGGTCGACGCCGGGCTGCTGATCCTCCGGGAACAGCACACCGCAGTCGACGATGAGCAGTTTGCCGCCGTATTCGAAAACGGTCATATTGCGGCCGATTTCGCCGATGCCGCCGAGGGCGAAGACGCGCAGACCGTTCTTGGGCAGCTTCGGCGGGGTACCGAGTCGGTCGGCCGCCGCGCGCTCGACGGGAGCCGCCACGGGTTGCTCACCGCGTCCGCGACCGCGCTGCTGACGGCCGCGCGCCGCTTTGCGGGGAGGCTCGGCCGGGGCCTTCAGCGCGGCCTTTTTCGCGGCGGGGGCCTGCTCCGGCGCGGTCTGTCTGGACGCGGTATCGGACTGCGCTAGCTCACCGACGTCGGATTGCGCTGTCCGATCGGACTTTTCGGTGCCGGCCGGTGGACGCTTCGCGGCGGGTTCCGGTGCGCCCGCGGGCCGGGCCGCGGTCCGGCGGGGGCGACGACCTGCTGGTTCAGTCATGACTGCACCTCACTACTGGTCGGTTCGATCATGTCTGACAATGCGGTGATTCTGATTCGCTCACTCCTTATGAAAGCACCCCTGCCAGCCGAAGGTCGGCGGCGAGGGCATCGAGTTGTTCGGTCGTCGGCATCAATTGCGGCAGGCGCGGTTCGCCGGCATCCACGCCGAGCAGCCGCAGCCCGCCCTTGCTCATCGCGACGCCACCAAGTCGCGACATCGCGGCGTTCAACGGCAGCATGCCCACATTGATCTCGCGGGCGCGCACCACGTCACCCGCGGTGTAGGCCTCGAGGAGGGCACGCAGCCGCTCGGGCACGAGATGTCCGATCACACTGATGAATCCGGTCGCGCCGACCGACAGCCACGGCAGGTTCAGCGCGTCGTCACCGGAGTAGAAGGCCAGATCGGTATTCGCGATGAGATCCGCGCCCGCGTTCAGATCCCCCTTGGCATCCTTGACCGCGACGATGCGCGGATGTTCGGCGAGTTTGCGAATGGTGTCGCTGGCAATGGGAACCACCGAGCGCGGCGGAATGTCGTACAGGGTGACCGGCAGGTCGGTGGCATCTGCGACGGCGGTGAAATGCGCGATCAGGCCGTCCTGGGTGGGCCGGGAGTAGTACGGGGTCACCACGAGCAGGCCGTGCGCGCCCGCACGCTGGGCATTGCGGGCGAGTTCGATCGAATGCGCGGTGTCATAGGTGCCCGCGCCCGCGATCACGGTGGCGCGAGCGCCGACGGCATCGACGACGGCGCGCAGCAGATCCGCCTTCTCCGACTCGGTGGTGGTCGGCGATTCCCCGGTGGTACCGGAAATCGCCAGCAAATCGACGCCGCGGTCGACCAGGCGGGCCGCGAGTGCGACCCCGGCATCGACATTGAGCTTGCCGTCGGCACCGAAAGGGGTCACCATCGCGACACCTACCGTGCCGGACGCGCGCAGCTCCGTAGGCGTCGATTCACCGTTCGTCATGGTCAGAAAGGCTACCCGCTCCCGGGAACAGCCTCGACACCCTCATCGCCGAACGGCCTGCCACGGCGAGTGATTCACCTCCCAGTTCCCGATCATGATGTCAAATCCACCCTTGTGTGACGCCACGAATGGCGTCACACTGATGTCATGGATTTGAGCAAATACGCCGCGCAGCTACGCGAGGACCTCATCGCGGCCGCCGCGCTCGGCGACGAAAAGACCCAGGCCACCGCCGCTGCCCTGGCCGCCGCGACCGAGAGTTCGGCACGATTGGCGCTGCTCGCGGCGCTATCGGACCTCGCAGCGGAGGTCAGCGCAGAGCTCGGCGACCGCACAGTTCACGTCTCGGTGGATGGCACCAATGCGACCGTCGACGTCCGAAAGAATCCGGCGGCGGAAAACGAGCATCCGACGATCGAGGAAATGACCGGCGATATCAGCCGAGTCACCCTGCGGATGGTCGAGCAATTGAAGGCCAAGGCCGAGGAAGCCGCTGCGGCCAGCGGGGTTTCGCTGAACTCGTGGCTGTCGAATGCCGTCAGCGGTGCGGTGCGCGACCAGATGCGCGGATACGGACCCAAGCGCGACATCTGACTTGAAGTTACTTCGAGTACCGCTAACTATTGCAAGCAGAGTCGGTGGCTGATTCAATCGGACCATGGTCAACGTCGATCACGCCCGCCGTCCGTCGCTCGCCGGGCGCGGGCTGAGCCTGGCAGCCAAGGTTGTCGTCCGCGGTCCGCAACTGCTTTCGCCGCTGCTACCGGTTCGAGCCGGTGCGCTGCTCGCTCGCGCCGTGCTGCTGTTGGCCTGCACCGCTGGATTCGCACGAACGTTGCCGCACAAGGCGATCGATGTGACCGGACCCCGGGGCAGGTTGCGGGGCGAGTGGGTCGGCGTGGCGCCCGAACCGGGCCGTCCCGTGCTCTACTTCCTGCACGGCAGCGGTTATGTCGGCTGCACTCCGGGAACTCATCGTGGCCTGGTCAGCGAGCTGTCGCGGCGGTTGGACCGCCCGGCCTTCAGCCTGGACTATCGCCGCGCGCCGGAGTACAGGTTTCCCGCCGCCCACGATGACACGCTCAACGGTTATCTCTGGTTGCTCGCTCGCGGACATGCGGCCGAGGACATCGTCGTCATGGGTGATTCGGCGGGCGGCCATCTCGCGCTCGGGTTGTGTGTGCAGCTGCGTGAGTTGGGGCTCACGCAGCCGAAGGCTGTGGTCGGGTTCTCGGCGCTGGTCGACTCGACCTGGACGTTGTCGCGGGAGCGCGAACCGCACGTCGATGACGCCTTTATGCGAGTGCGGGCGGCACGGAAGCTGACCGAGCTCTATACCGGCTCGGACCATTTCGACGACCCGCGGCTGAACGTGCTCGGTGCGGTCGGGCCGGATCTACCGCCGATCCTGTTGCAGGCGGGCGCCGCCGAAGTGCTGTCGGCGGACGCCGAAGCATACGGCGCGGCGCTGCGCGCGGCGGGCGGTGACTGCGAGGTCCAGACGTGGCCGGGCATGTTCCATGTATTCCAGCTGCCGTATCGGCTGCTGCCGGAGGCCGACGACGCACTCGATAACGTCGAGCAGTTCGTGGCGCGAGTGCAATCGCAGTCCGCGCGGAAACCGAAATCGGCCTGAGCAGTTCACAACAGCGGTGCGAGATCGCCGCGATCGCCGATCACCACCTCGTCGAGTTCGAGCCAGTCGGCCATTTCACGCAGCGCGTCGGTGAGTGCCCGCGCCGTCTCGGGAGTGCTGTGGCCCGGTTCGGCGAACGCACCCGGCACCAGCAGCCTGCCGGACGCACGCTCGGCACGCAGATCGACGCGTCCCACGAGTTGTCCGTTCAGGAGAAACGGGAACACGTAATACCCGTGCACCCGTTTGGGTTCCGGTGTGTAGATCTCGATCCGGTAGTGGAAGTCGAAGATCCGCTCGGTGCGGGTCCGGAAGAAGATGAGCGGATCGAAGGGGCACAGCAAGGCCGCACCCTCGATTCGGCGCGGTGTCGAGGCACCGGCGCGCAGATAGGCGGGTTTACCCCAGTCGGTTACCTCGACCGGTTCCAGCTCTCCCGCATCGACCAACTCCGCGATGGCCGGTTCGGTTTGTGAGCGGTGCAGGCGGTAGTAGTCGCGCAGGTCGGTCTCGGTCGCGACGCCGAGTGCGGCGCCCGCGCGCAGCACCAATTCCCGCACCGCCTCGGCCTCGGATACATTGCGCGCCAATATCTCCGGCGGGATCACTCGCTCGGCCAGGTCGTAGTGGCGGGTGAACCCGACCCGCTTGTCGACCGAGAGTGCGCCCGCCGCGAACAGCGCCTCGCAGATCATCTTGGTGTCGCTGAGATTCCACCACGAGCCCTTGGGCCGCGGCTTGTCCAGCTCGAGGTGACGCTCCACTTCGCCGGCGGTGGCGGCACCGACCTCGGTGATGACGTCGAGAATGTCCTTGCCGAGAGTGGGATTGCGTTCGGTCACCCGGCGCATGCCGCTCCAGCGCCCGTGTTCGTATTTCCGCATCCGCCAGCGCATGAGCGGCCAGTCCTCGACCGGGATCAGTGCGGCCTCGTGCGCCCAGTATTCGACCAGCCGCCGCGGGCGGCGCACACCATTGCTCCAGGCGGCATCGTCCAGCACCGTTCGGTCGTAACCGCCGATCCGGCTGAAGACCGGCGCGTAGTGCGCGCGCACCACCGCCGATACCGAATCCAGTTGCAGCAGTTGGGTTCTACCGAGCACGTCAAGGACCGTCCGCCGGGTCGGCGCGACCGGTTTGCGCCGCCCGAAACCCTGCGCGGCCAGCGCCGTCCGACGCGCGGCCAGCGCACTCATCTTCCGCATGGACCGAACAATGCCATGCCGCACCGACAGGTTGAGCCGTCGTACCGGCGAACGCAGGCATCCGGTGACCGGGCGCTGTGCCGATCAGCCGGGTGGCAACTCGTGACGGCTACGTCGAAACGCTGACCGCGCCCGCGGTATCGATCTCGGTGCGCCGATCCCGATCCGGTGCGTTCGCGAGAACTGTCGCCAATACCCGTCGACCCATCGGCAATACCCGCACGGTCACCGAACCGGCATTGGCGGCATCCAATTCCCGGGTCGCCGATTCGATCACCTGCTGGCGCACCCATTTCGGCACCCCGGCGAATCCACCGTCGTCGAGCAGCACCACCTCGACCCCGCGCGAACGCGCTCCGCGGGCGGCGCTGCTCAGTTCGTCGGTCATCAATTGCGGTGCGCGCAGACCGTCCCGGAGTTCGGCCTCCAGCAGTCTGCACTCTTCGCGTTCGCCCGCGGTGAGTTCGGCGCCGTCGGCGATGCGTTCCAGGATCGGCCTGGCCACCTTGTCGAGCCGAGCCAGCTGCCGATCCCGTTCGCCGTTCTGCGCGGCCATGGTCGCCTCGGCGGCCGCGCGCATAGTCGCCTCCTCGCGCAGCAGCCGCAGCGAGCGCTGCATCGGCCGCATGACCGCCGCACCGATCGAGACTCCGGCCACCGTGGCGATTGGCACGATGGATCCGACCACCACCCGCAGGCCGTTCGTCGCACCGACCACCGCGATCACCGCCGCGATGCCCGCGACACCGCACCACGCCACACCCAGCCGGCCGCGGACCACCAGCACCGCGAGCACATAGGACGAAGCGAATGCGGTCCAGACCTGCGTGGACATGCCGTGGTCGATACCCACGGTGGTCAGCGCCGCCGCGATCGGACCGGCCGCAGCCACCGCGATGGCGGCGGGCAGCGGCAGCGGATCGACCGGGATCACCAGGACCAGCACTCCGGCACCGGCCACCAACACCAGCGCGGTCGCGGCCAGCAGCAGCGGTGATTCGGCGAAATTGCGCACCATGTACAGCAGGATCGTGGCCTCGAAGATGACCAGGAAGAGCCAGGCCGACCGGTCCCGCAGCCCGAGCAGATCGCGCAGGCCGAATTCGTTATCGGTATCAGCCATCGCCACCCCAGACCAAGGTCACCGTGGTCCCCTCCCCGGGTTGGGATTCCACGAATCCGGCGCCACCGGCCAGTTGACGCATCCGGCCGAGGATGCTGACCGAGACGCCGAGCCGATCGGCGGGCACTCGGTCCAGATCGAAACCCGCTCCGTCATCACGGAATACGACACGGATTCCGCCCGCACTGATCGTCACCGTGACGGTGCGCTGCACGGTGCGGCCCGCAACGGTGGCGTGGCGCAGACTATTTCGCGCCGCCTCGGCCAGGGCGGCGGCGATGGTGCCCGCCGCGTGTACCGGCAGGCGCAGGTCATCGAGTCCGGCCCAGCGGCGCGCGGTGAATCGGATACCCGGATTCACCTCGTAGATAGCCGAGCGCAGGAAGCCGATCGCCGATTGCGCGTCCAGTCGGTCGGGTTCGGTATTGGTGCCACGACATTCGTCGAGTTGTTCCAGCGTGCGTTCGGCCTGACTACGCAGCACCGGCGATTCGGCACCCGCCCGCGAGGCGTCGAGCAGGGTCGACAGCACCGCGTCGTGGATCAATGCGGCGAAGCGGGCACGCTCGCGATCCCGTGCCGCAGCCCCGGCCACGGCGGCCGCGCGGCGGCTCGCGATCACCGATTCCCGGTCCACCCGCGCGGCCGCCGCGAGTGCGTAGACGCAGCACCACAGGAACAGTGCGCACAGGCCGGCGGCCCTGGCGAAATCGCCGATCAGCGACCAGGCCGTCGCATCGGGCAACACATACCGGTTCGCCAGCGCCGCGGTTGCAGCGCCGACCAGGAGATAGCCGGTGGCCAGCGCGGGACGCCAGGCCAATACGGCAGCCAGCACGCCGAGCGCGATCACCCGATACATCCACACCGATGTGGTGTCGGTCAACGGCACGGCATAGATGAACGGCATGGTCGTAAGCGCCGCAAGATAACTCAGCGCGGCCGCACCGGCCACCACGCGAATCGCCCTGCGGCCCATGGTGAACGAGACGACCGCGAGCACCGGGAACCAGCCGAGCGCCACGCCGACCACCAGGCTCGCCCACGGGCCGGAGACGAATTTGGCCTGGTCGGCGATGTCGGGTAATTCGACGATCGCGACGATCACACCGGCGATTCCGACGGCCAGGCCCATTCGGCGCAGAATGCGATCCGAGGCCGCTTCGATAATCTTCTCCCTGGACACCGCGGTCCGCCCACGGCGCCACCGACTCGCCCGGAACGGGTCGGCGGAGCTCGCAGTGGTTATTGAGGTGTCCAGCGCGCTGGACGCGGTCATCCGCGGGGATGCCGCTCGGGAACCGGTAGCCATCCGTCCTCTACCGCCCGCTTGTAGAGGTCGGTCTTGGTGGGAGCCGGACGACCCGCATCGGCGTACTTCTGCCGGATGCGCCCCAGATAATCGTTGACGGTCTGTTCGGACAGACCCGTCAGCCGCGCGACGCGGGAAGCTTTCTCACCGGAGGCATAGAGGGTGAGTACCTCTTCCTGGCGCGGGCTCAGACCAACGTCGGACAGTTGCGGATCGCCGTCGATGGCGGCCGCCCAGTCGGTGGTCACCACCTGCTCACCCGAGGCGGCGCGGCGCACCGCCGCGACCACCGTCGGCACATCCTCGGATTTGCGCACCACGCCGAGCACACCGGCCTTCGCCGCGGCACGCACCAGGAACGCGTTATCGGCGCCGGTGAATACGAGGACCTCGACGCCGCGGTTGCGCAGCGCGCGCACATTGTCTTCGGGCGAGGATCCGTCGGCCAGTCGCAGATCGAGAACGACCAAGTCCAGCGGGGCACTATTCGCCGCCGCCGCAAGCAGTTCCGGCACGGTCCCCGCCGTCAGCACCAGATCGAGATCGGGTTCCGGCGCCAGCATCGCGGCAAGCCCGATCGCCACCGATTCGTGGTCTTCGACCAGCCCGATCCGGCGCGGTGCTGTTTCGCCCCCTTCGGCCCACATCACCTCGATACTCCGTTCCCGAGCAAACTCGTCACATCCCCGCCGCTTCAACGTCGCCTCGTAGTATGCCCGGATCCGCCGGATACCGGTCAGACACCAAAATTCGGGGGACGCGCATTACCCCATGAGCTGCGCCGCGACGGTCGCGCCGAGTTCCCAGCACTGCTGGATCTCCGCCTTACCGGGCGCGCCCATCACGATGACCGGCGCGGCGACCTGCTCCCAGCCGAGTCCGGTGGTCACGCTTCGCACACCTCGTTCGGCCCCCTCGGTGCCTTCATTGCCGTGCAGATAGAAGCCGAACGGCCGACCGCGCGTCGAATCGAGACACGGGTAGTAGAACGTGTCGAACGCATGCTTGAGCGCGCCGGACATATAGCCCAGATTCGCCGGGCTACCGAGCAGATAACCATCGGCGGCCAACACATCGCTCGCGGTGACCGCGAGAGCAGCCCTGCGCTCGACCTCCACCCCCTCGATCTCCGGATCCGTCGCTCCCGAGACAACCGCCTCGAACATCGCCTGCATATGCGGTGACGGAGTGTGATGAATGATCAGCAGCCGTGGCACATCCAGCAGCGTACTGCCGCCCTTGAACTCGAGTCGGATCCAAGGGTGCCCGGCTATTGACTGGCGACAAAAGCAGGAGGAAAATAAAGGTTTACACCAGAAAACCGGAAGTGCCGAACTGTCGGCGGAGACGTCCAAAAACATGGGAGACACTTTCGAGGATCTGGCCAGGCCCCCGGCAAGCCAGTCGAATATCGGAGCTGTCAGCGACGACTGAAACTCATGGATTCGATGGAGACTACCGGGGACTGCTCTGTGTGGGGGTCTTTGCTCGAGGGCCGGTTCCTGAGGGGCTTGATGCGAACTGCCTTCGATTCCAGCTATTCGGGCGTCATCCGGACGTATCCCGATGACGCACACATCAGTCCATGAGAATGCACTGATGGCGCAGCCTTCTCGCGTTTACCTCCACCACTACATGACCACCGGCAGGCCAGGTGCAGGGGCCGGTTGGTGGCGGGGGCTTCTCGGCGTATGGGTGCACCATTGCATGGTGATCGCCTGACCGGATTCGGGGTGCCCCAATGAGGGGCGATGGATCAGGAGGTGTGGTCCAGTTTTTCCAGGGCTACTGCGCGGCGCATGGTTTCGCGGGCTCGGGTGCGGTCGCCGGCATAGTCGTAGGCGCGGGCCAGGCGGTAGGAGACGCGCCAGTTGTCGGGGTCGGCCTCCCATTCCTGTTTGACCTTGTTGAAGAGTTCGTCCGCGGCGGCGCGCTCGATGCGGCCGGAGGGGCGGCGCGGGAGCTTCGAGGTGTCGAGTTCGAGGCCCTCGTCGTGGATGCGGCGGGCCAGGTGCTGGTGCGCCAGGGCCGCACGGACGGTGGCGACGACGATCCAGACGCCGAGCAGCGGCAGGATCAGGACGCCGATGCCGATGACGACGGCGGCGAGGTCACCGGAGCCGATGAGGCTGAGCGCGATACGGCCGAGCAGCACGAAGTAGAAGCCGAGCACGATGACCAGGGCCGCGACGAATGCGACGACCTTGCGGACGTCGGAACCGCGCGCATCGGTGTCCGAGCCCTGGTCTTCCGGCTGGACCGGTTCCTGTGTCACAGATCCAGGAACGGGTCGAGCCCGACGGTCAGGCCTGGGCGATTGGCGATCTCACGGACGCCGAGCAATACGCCGGGGGCGAAGGAGGAGCGGTCGATGGAATCGTGGCGGATGGTGAGGGTTTCGCCCTGGGTGCCGAAGAGCACCTCCTGGTGTGCGACGAGTCCGGCCAGGCGCACCGAATGCACCCGCACGCCGTCGACATCGGCGCCGCGAGCGCCCTCGAGTTCCTGGGTGGTGGCGTCGGGGCTGCGGCCGACTCCGGCCTTGTCCCGCGCGGCGGCGATCAGGCCCGCGGTGCGATATGCGGTGCCCGAGGGCGCGTCGACCTTGTTCGGGTGATGCAGTTCGATGACCTCGACCGAATCGAAGAACCGCGCCGCCTGCTCGGCGAACCGCATGGACAGCACGGCGCCGATGGCGAAGTTCGGGGCGATGAGCACACCGGTCTCCGGCCGCCCGGCCAACCAGCCGCGCACCTCGTCGAGGCGCCCCTCATCGAATCCGGTGGTCCCGACGACCGCGTGAATTCCGCGTTCCACCAGGAACTTCAGATTCCCCATCACCACATCGGGATTGGTGAAGTCGACGACCACCTGCGTATCCGACTCGGTGAACGACTCGAGTGCATCGTCCTTGTCGACGGTCGCGACCAACTCCAGATCGTCGGCCGCCTGCACCGCCGCACAGATCGCCTGACCGACTTTCCCTCGCGCACCGAGCACTCCGACCCGAATGGTCACCGCCACCGCACCTCCTGGTTCCACTTCCGTACCGCAACCCTATCGAGCCGACGCGCGCCGCGGTCGCCGACCTCCCGCGGCGTGCGGCCGACCGCGCACGACTGCGCCTCGCTGACGCTCGGCTCCGTCGTGCGCGATGGCGCACTGTGCTGATGGTTCACTCGCCGACGCGCGCTCACGCGACCTGCGCGCCCGACATGTTCGCGACCATCTGCTCGAGCGTTCGGATCGTCTCGGCGTACCGCTCGTCGGCGATGCCCTCGACCATGGCGCGGCGGCGCTTGCCGATGCGGACGAAGGCTTGGTCGTGAACGCTGCGACCCGCATCGGTCAGCTCCAGCGTGCCCGCGTTGTCGACAATAAGGCCGCGATTCACGAGTCCGGTGAGCTCCGCCTCCCATTCGCCGTCGTGTTCCCAGAAGGGCGCGAGACCATCGCGCACCTCGGCGGCCGGACGCGCGCCGTCGGCCAGCGAATGGACCATCTGCCAATGCCTGCGACTCAGCCCGCCGGCAGCGAGGTCCTCCTCGAATCGCTCATTGATCAGTCGATCCAGCTCCTTCAGCAAGTACCCGATCATGCGTTTCTCGGCCATGGCTCCTCCACTTACATGTAGAATTACAACTACATGTAATATGACATGGAAGTGATTCGATTGGAAGAGCACGATGCGGTGACCGTGGCCGTCGAAGCGGCGATGGTGCGGATCCGGCGGCGGCAGACCCGCGGGACACTGGGCAAGGGTTCACCGGTCCCGATCGCGGTGTTCCGCGTGCTGGACGCGGTGGCAGGGGCGAACGCGGACACCGTCGGAGCCCTGGCCCCCGCGCTGGGCGTCGATCAGCCGCGCGCGAGTCGCCTTGTCGCCCAGGCGGTTTCATCCGGCCACCTCGAGCGGGTGGCGGATCAGCAGGACGGCAGGCGAGCCGTCCTGCAACTGACCCCCGCCGGATACGCCGCCGTATCAGCGGCGCGCGCGGGCCGCCGCGCTGCCATGGCTGCCGCTATGGCGGACTGGACCGACCGTGAGCGCACCGAATTCGCCCGCCTGCTCGGACGATTCGTCGACGCCCTCGACGAAAGCCCCGGAGCGGGCACCTGAAAGCGGCCGCGCCGGAGCAGCTTCATGCCGAGCACCCCGCGACAACCGCGCAGGCCGGAGAGAAGACGAAACACCGCCGCGCTAATCGAACACAATGACCTGCCGCAGCGCGTGCCCGGCAGCCAGTTCATCCATGGCGCGGTTGATTTCGTCCAATCCGACGTGCGAGGAAACCAGCTTCTCGACGGGCAACCGACCCTCGCGCCACATCCGGACGTACTCCGGAATATCCCGAGATGGCACCGCCGAGCCGAGATAGCTACCGATGATGGTGCGTCCCTGCGCGACCAATGCGAGGGGCGAAATGCTCGCACGCGCGTCGGGGGCGGGCAGTCCGACGGTAACAGTCGCACCGCCGGGTCCTGTTGCGGCAACAGCGGTTTCGAAGGCGCGGACATTGCCCGCTGCCTCGACCACGATATCCGCCTGGATGCCCTGTTCCGCGAGTTCGGTCGGTGTATATGCGGCGCTCGCGCCGAGTTCCTTCGCGAGAGCGAGCTTTTCCGGCACGGTATCGACGGCGATCACCTCATGCTCACCGAGCGACACCGCGACGAGCACGGCCGCCATGCCGACGCCGCCGAGCCCAACCACCATGATCCGATCTGCCACACCGGGTTTCGCGGAGTTGAGCAGCGCACCACCACCGGTGAGCACCGCGCAGCCCAGTACCGCGGCAACCTCCGGCGGCACATCGGCATCGACCGGAACCACCGATCGGCGATCGACGACGGCGTGCGTCGCAAAGGCGGACACGCCGAGGTGATGGTGCACCTCCGCGCCCTCGCGGTGCAGCCGCCGCCCACCGTTCAATAGCTCACCCGCATTATTGGCAACACTGCCCGGCCCACACGGCGTGCGGCCGTCACTGGCACAGCCCGCACACTCCCCACAGCGCGGCAGAAAGGTCATCACCACGCGCTGTCCCACCGCGAGATCACTGTCACCGGGACCGATCGCTTCGACGATGCCCGCGGCCTCGTGGCCGAGCAGCATCGGTACCGGTCGCACCCGGTTTCCGTCCACCACCGACAGGTCGGAATGACACAGCCCCGCGGCCTCGATTCGCACCAGTAGCTCACCCGGACCCGGGTCCCCCAGATCCAGCTCACAGACGGTGATCGGTGCCGACTCGGCGAACGGCGTGGGCGCTGCGATCCGCTCCAGGACCGCCCCTCGAATCTTCATTCCACGACGCTACCGCGCAGCGTCACAGACAGAGCAGCGGATCACAGCCGGACACGCGGTCGAGGAAACATGGTCCCGATCACTCAGGGTGGCACGGTGGGTAGTGATTCGCTAGCCTCGACGCCCGTGACGGTGCTCCCGTAGGCCGCCTTGTACCGAGCCCGGGGTCGGGACCGTCACGACACAAGGAGAAATCCCCTGGCCCACCCGTCGCCCGACCACCACCCCTCGAGGAATCGCTCCGCGATGCCCTCTGTCCAGTTCAATCACACCATTGTCGGATGTCGCGACAATCGGGTATCCGCCGAATTCTGGTCGGACATCCTGGGTTTGGAACTAGGAAAAGAGTGGGGCCCGTTCATCCCACTTCCCACGGGTAATGGAGTCACCTTCGACTTCGCGAACGTGCCGGAACACATCACCGAAATCCAGCCTCAGCATTACGCATTCCTGATCTCCGAGGCCGAGTTCGACGCGGCCTACGCCAAGATCCAGCGCTACAAACTGGATCACTGGGCCGACCCGCGCCAACAGGGCGTCAACGAGATCAACCACAACGATGGCGGTCGCGGCGTCTATTTCCTCGACCCCAGCGGCCACTTCTTGGAGCTGATCACCGTCCCGTACGGCGGTTGGCCAACGTAGTGCAACCGTCGGGGCAGCCGCCAACCGCAGCTGCCCCGACCGGCTGGTTCGAGAAGCCCCTCCGGCCTGTTCGCACGGGTCGGCCGAGCGTCACACCGCAGCGGCCGGCGGCCAGGGATTGGGTTTGACACTGGCCGGTTTGCGGGTCGGCGCGTCATCCCAATCGAAATGGGTGCCCACCCAGGCTTTCGGGCGATCGAAGTGGATTTCCTGGGCGGCGAAACGGGTGCCGACGAAGGAAATGTCGCCGAAGAAGTCGCCTTCGGTGAAATCGATTACGCGCCCGCCGAGCACGGTCCGCGGGAACCTGACGCCACCGTGGAACTCGGCTCGCGCGAAGTCCGTTTCGCGGGTGCCTCTGTTCCGCAGTCGATTGGACGCACCTACTTTGGCCTCGTCGAAGGCCGTGAGCGTGGCGTAGAACTGCGCGTCTCTGAATGCGATACGGGCACTCGCGAATTCGGCGCGATCGAAGGCGATGTGGTCACCATCGAAGGCGGCACGCTCGAACGAGGTCAGGTCCGCCTGGAACTTCGCGTCCTGGAACGAGGTTCGCGTGCCGAGGAAGCGAGCGCCGCCGAAGTTGGTGCTCGGACCTTGGAAGCGAGCGCTCTCGAACGACACCGAACCTTCGAACGTGACATCGGCGAAGGTGGTGCCGTTGCCTGCCGGTTCGCGCTTTTCGATACGGTTGGTATCGAACTTCGCGTGCTCGAAGAGCGCCGGGCCGTCCCGGAAGGTCGCGCCGCGGAAGGTGACATGGTGGCCGTCGAACCGCACGCGCTCGAACGTCGAGGGCCCGATGAATGTTGCCCCGGCGAACGACGTATGCCGCCCCGAGAACACCGCGTCCCGGAAATCGACCTTCTCCAGCACCGCACCGTTGAACGTCAGGTTGCACGCCGACCACAGGATGTCCGCAGATGGTCTCAGGTGTTGGGCGATCACGCGGACGATGGCGCGACGCACCTCCCGATCGTTCTGCCGGAAGTGGTAGACCCGCTCGACTTTGATCCCGGCTTCGTCCGCCGATTCGGCCCGCGAGACAAGATGATTCGCGCCATCGGCCGGTTCGTACGGCAGCTGCAGATATCCACACAGCACATCGATGCACTGCTGTCTTCGACTTTGCGCGGAAAACTCATCGGCCACCCCCGCCATCGCATAAACCCCGGCGATCCGCACCGCCACATCCGCATCCCCCAACTGCCGCGCCGCCGCTCCGAACAACTCCGCGAACCGCCCCCGCTCCAGATCCCGCTGCCGCCGGTATGCCACCACCAATGCGACCGCGCCACCGACACCAGCCGCCACCGATAGCGCGATCTTGGTGAGGTCCAACTGATTCGGGGTCTCGGACTTCGCACCCAGCAGCCACCACAACAACCACCAGGTCAGCCCCGCAATCACCAATCCACCGACAACCGCACCCAACACCGCGAGCAACAGTGCCGCGCGGTGTAGTCGGTCGCCCAACCGCCCCCATCGCATGACCGCATGGTAGCCGGGTTGTCGCTCGTCGACTACCGACAAGATCGGCTAGCCCTGCGCACCTTACCTTTTCGATGTCCGCGTGCTTCATGATGCGCGGCTGGGTGACCGATCCGGCGGTCACGACAAATCGGTCACGCGCGACCCGGAATCGGCTGCCGGTCGAACCGGCCGCGCAATTGTTCGGTCACCTCCCATAGGCGCCGCGCGGTAGCCGCGTCGTAAGACTGGGGTGACGACTTGACGGGCTTGAATCTGTTGTAGTACGAACCGCTTTCGATGTCATTGCTGGTGGCCAGTTCGATGATCGGCGCCGCCCCCTTGGCCGTCGGAAGCGAAATGGCGTGCATGGGTGCCACACGCAGGCGGGAGAACCGCCGACCGAGATCGGAGCGGACCATTCCAGGATGCAGTGCGACGATGGTCAATTCGGGATGCCGACGCTGTAATTCATAACTGAACAACAGGTTTGCCAGTTTGCTGCGGCTATAGGCGAGGAAGGGATCGTAATGGCGTTCGCTGCCCAGGTCGGCGAAGTCGAGATCTATTGCACCCGAGTGGAACAGCGCCGCACGATGACCCTCGGAATTGACATTCACCACTCGCCCAGCTCCGCGTTGCAATAGCGAAAGGAGAACGCCGGTCATCGAGAATGGCGCCAGGTGGTGCACGGCGATGTTCAGCTCGATGCCCTCGGAGGTGACCTCACGCTCGGGCACCATGACTCCGGCGTTGTTCACCAGCGTGTCCACCGTGTCGGTCACCTGAGCGATCTGTGCTGCGGCGCGGTCGATTCCGGCCGCCGTGGCGACATCGGCCGTGATCACGGCGGCATCCGGCAACTCGGCGCGCAACTCGGCGGCGCGGCGCGGGTCGCGCCCGATGAGGATCAACCGATGTCCGTCGTGCGTCAGTCGCCGCACGGCGTGCCTGCCCATTCCAGATGTTGCCCCGACAAAGACAATGGTTCGCGATACCGATGCGTTCATGCCGCACCCACCACCGGAGATACCGAGCGCAGCCCATAGGCGCCGGAGATCACGCGTTCGCGCAACGATGCGGGGAGGTGGGCCAGCAGCGCGAAAGTACGGACTCCGGTTCCCGCAGCGTACTGCCGCTTGGGCTTGCGCGTTGTCACCGCCTTCACTACCGCTCGGGCGACCGGTTCGACCGGACCTAGTTGTATGCGTTCACCGGCCGCTGCGACGGCGTCGAGCTGGCTGCGGTAGAGCGCGACACGCTCTGGACTGGAGTCGGAGATCGCTTGCTGTGCACTCAGTTCCGCTTTGGAGAAGATCTCCGTACGGGTGCCGCCTGGCTCAACGAGGACGACCGGAATACCCCAGGCGGACAGTTCCAGCCGCAGCGCATTCGACCACGACGCCAGGGCCGCCTTGCTGGCCGAAATCGGCGCCATGAACGGTATCGGGATGCGGGCGGTCGGCGCACTGATATTGACGATGCGGCCTCGGCCCGCGCGCACCAGCGGCAGAAACTCTCGGCAGACATAGGCCGGCCCGAATGTGTTCACGTCGAACTGGTGGCGCAACTGATCGGGCGTTACCAGCTCGAGCGGCCCCTGCACGATAATTCCGGCGTTGTTGATCACCGCGTGCAGCCCCTCGCCTCCGACCTGCGCGGCGACTGCGGCAGCTGCGCGTGCCACGCTGTCGGGATCGGTGACATCCATTGTTACCGAACGAATTTCGGCGGAATCGTGACTGGGAACCGTAGTGTGCACACCCGCGTATACGGTATAGCCCCGCCGGACCAGCAGATCGGTGACCACGGCGCCGATGCCGCCGGTGGACCCGGTAATGAAGACATTGCCCTGACCGTGTTTCGGCACGGCTCCTCCAGATGTTCGAATCAACATGTTACTTTGAACAGGTGAATGCGAAGGAAGCCTCTCAGATGTCTATCGACATGTCAACAGGAACATGTCCACACGAACACAACGCGGGTGATCAACCGTGTCACTGAGGCATGCCCTGCTGGGACTACTCGCCGAAAACCCGGCAAGCGGGTGGGATCTGAGCCAGCGATTCGATGAGGTACTGGGTTCGGTTTGGCCCGCCGGGCATCCACAGATCTACAGCGAGCTGCGCAAACTACAGGAGAACGGATACATCGCCGTCGACGCCGAGGGCCCGCGCGGACGCAAGGACTACCGGATCACCGAGGCGGGCCTGACCGAGGTCCGGCGCTGGCTGACCGAAACCGAGGTCGATCACACCATCCGACTGGAACCGCTGCTGCGTTCGGTGTTCTTCTGGCTGATGACACCCGAACAGGTGGCCGAGCACCTCGACCGCGAGGCTGCCTATTACCACGGCCTCGCGGAGAACTACCGCAAGATCGCCGCCGCCAAGGACCGCGGCGAATACGGTCGAAGCCCGCAGACGGATTCGCTGCGCATCGCCGCCGAGGCCGGAATCCGGCTGTCCTCAGCCCTCGGCGAGTGGGCGGACTGGACCAAAACGCGCCTGTCGCGGGAGTCGCCAGACGAGTAGCGCCGAATCGGCTACCCCTGCGCCCCTTGCACTTTCGCTTCCTGATTCCGACGCAGTCCGAGCCCCGCCGCCACCAGGCAAGCCAAGGCGACCGCACCGACGAACCATGGGAACACCTCGCTCAGCCCCCATTCGGTGGCCGCCCAGCCGGCGAGGATGGTCGGCAGCGCCATGGCGGTGTAGGCGAGCAGGTAGTACGCCGACATGGTCTCGCCGCGCTTGTGTTGCGGCACAACCTCGGACAGATGGCGCAGCGAACCACCGAAGCCGAGTCCGAAGGTCGCGCCGAGCAATACTCCGGCCAGTAGCACCACTACCCAGTTGCCGGTGTGCAATGCGGGCACGGTGAGCACCAGTGCCACCGCCATGCCGGTATCGCCGCCGATTGCCGCGCGCCGCGCCGGAATTCCGGTCGCGAACAGCTGAGCCGTGGCGCCGGCCACCGCGGTCGACGCGACGACCGCGCCACCGAAGACCAGATTGTGGATGCCGGTCTCCGCCGAGGCGAGCGACGGATACAGCGACAGCAGCACGCCCAGCACCGACCAGGCCGCCATCACACCCAGCGCGGAAAACCAGAAGTCACCGCGAATCTCCTGCGGCACCGCTGGTTTCGCGATCGTGATGCGTCCGGCGATCCGAGCGGTATGTGGTTCCCGCAATGCGATGACACCGACGCCGATGAGCAGGCACACCACCGTGATGACGACATATGGCATGCGCAGCGGATGCGGCGCGTACTGCGCCAGCAATGCCGAACCCAGAATCGCCACGGCCATACCCACATTGAAGGCAACGCCACTGAGCTGACCGGACCGCGCACCATGCTTCGGCCGCAGATCCAGCAGTGCCGCGGCACCGGCGACCACCGTCGAGCCGACCGCCAGCCCGTGCAGCGCCCGCGCAACCAACAGCATCGCGACATTATCGGCCAGCAAGAACACCACCAGCCCGATGATCAGGGTGGCGAATGCGCCGAGCAGCACCGGCTTGCGACCGACCACATCGGAGATACGACCGGAGACCAGCACCGCGGCCAGCGCCGCGAATGCGTATACCGCGAAGACGAAGGTCGTCGTGAGTGGCGTGAAATGCCATTCCTTCTGATACATGCCGTACAGCGGCGCGGGCACCCCGGACACGCCGAGCGCTACCCCACTCGCCGCCAGAATCAGCGCGTAGGCCCAGCGCTGAGAGGTCTGCTGGTCGGCCGCCACCGTCATTGTCGCTGCCATCGGAACCCCGATCAGGTAAGTTTGATGATGATCGAACTTCAGTAGACGATACAGCCGGTACGATAACCATCAAACCACTGTGAGGTAGATCATGACCGAAACTAAGGAATCGGCCACCGAGGCGCCGCCGGTCGCCTCGTTACCCGCCGTGCTCGGCGCACTACAGGATCCGGTGCGGCTGGAGATGGTGCGACGGCTGAGCAATGCGGGCACCGCGGTGCGTTGCGGTGCGCTCTATGAGGTGATCAACAAGTCGACCGCCACCCATCACTTCAAGATTCTGCGCGAAGCCGGTGTCATCGAGCGACTGATTATCGACGGGCAGACCTGCCAGCGCCTGCGCTCCGAGGACCTCGACAATGCCCTGCCCGGCCTGCTGCCCTCGATCATCGAGGCGGCGAACCGCGCCCAGAGCGACTGAGTCAACCCGCGGGTGCCGGCAGCACCGGCGGCGTGAAATGGAACGTCGGAATCGGCGGCGGTGTGACGTGGTAGGCCGGAACGGTCGGCGGTGATTTCGGGGCCGTCGGCACCGGAGTGTGCTCATCGCTGTGGAAGGTCTGTGTCGCGGTCTGCTGCAAACCCCACCAGATCGCGAGCGCCATCAACGCCGCGACCAACAGCACGCCCCCGACGTACGCGTCGAACATCCGCCACCGGTACTCCAGCGCCTGCACCAGCAGAATCTCGAGCAGCAATGTCACAACGACAATGCCTACGACCGTGACGAACACCCCGAACGCCGCGGGCTGACGGGCCCAATGCCGCAGCGCGGCAAGCATTCCGACGAGCAGCAGCCCGCCACCGATCACGATGATCGCGCTCAACAGCGCGAACTCCTCCCCCGCACTGCGATCCGACTCGCCGTCGCGCCGCACGACCCACGCCCCGAACAGCAGCAGATGCGCCAACGCGGCACCCACCACCCCGACCAGCACCACGACGTACCCGCCGCGCACATCCCCGGCCGACCAATCCGATCGCAATACCAGCGCACCGATATCGGCGACGAAACTCGAGAGCAGCCCGATCGCCAACGCCGACAACGCTTCCGGCCGCCGCAGCAGCCGCTTGCGCATATATCCCTGCGGCAGCTGACTACTCAGCTTCCGGAACACGCCGAACCACGCACCGAGGACACCCACGAACAGCGCCGGTGTCAGCACCCGCATGCCACCCGTGGGAATCCACATCGATAGGGAGACCACGGCGGCCGCGAAGAACCACACCCAAGCCGCCAGCCTGATCAGCGCCCGCCACATGATTTCGGCGAGCAGCCGACGTGCACCCGCATCGCCCGGATTCGAGCCGAGCAGTCCACGCAGCGTCGCGACCGCCTTATCCCTGGTCGCGATGTTCTCGAGGTCCAGCCGCGCGCGGGTCTGCAGCAGATCGGCATGCGCCGGGTCCTCGGCGAGACCGGCCTCGACGTGGCGTCGGGCCGCGTCCGAATCATGTAGTCGCCGATAGGTTTCCGCCGCGTGGGCGTGTGTACCCGCATGTGCGGGGGCGAGTTGCGTCGCCCGTTCGAGAGCATCGCGGGCTTCGGCTCGCGGTTTATCGGAGGTCGCCGCATCGGCGATCACCCGAGCCAGCACCAGCAGGGCGGCGACATTGTCGGGCGCCAACCGGGTCGCCATGCGGGCGTGCCGTTGCGCTTCATCGCGCATGGTGTAGGCGTCGTAGGCCAGGGCCGCGGTCAGGTACGCATCGATGCGCGCCGGATCGGCGGCGATCGCCGCGGTCGCATAGCGCAGCGCCTCGTCGGTCTGATCGAGTCGATAAGCGATGTCGGCCATGCGTTCCAGCAACACCGGATCGTCCGGTTGCTCGACCAAGGCCGCGCCGATGATCCGGCGCGCCTCGTCGAGCCGTCCGAGTTCGACCGCCACCTCGGCACGCCCCAGCGCCGATCCCGTCATATCCACCCCCGATCGGATCGGTGGCCGGCGCGAATCGCACCGGCCACCATATTGATCTACCTCAGTCCTCGACCAATCGCCGCACTGCGGCTGGCAAGTCCCGAGTGCGCCGGTACGGTCCGGCCACCGAGGCCGCGAACGGCCGCGCCAGCAGGGTCCGGGCGATCGCGGAAACCTCATCGGTGGTCACCGCATCGATGCGTGTCAACGTCTCCGAGACGCTGCGGTGGTTGCCGTAACTCAGTTCGCTGCGACCGATCCGGTTCATCCGCGATGCCGAATCCTCCAGGCCGAGCACGAGTCCGCCACGCAACGAGCCCTTGGCGCGCGCGCATTCCGCGTCGGTGATGCCATTGGCCGCAATCTCTTCCAACACCCCGCGCGCCAGTGTCGCCACCTTCCCGAGGTTTTCCGGCTGACAGCCGATGTACACCGAGAACGCGCCGGTATCGGCGAAGGTGTCGACGCTGGAGTACACCGAGTACGCCAGTCCGCGTTCCTCTCGAATACGTTGGAACAGCCGCGAACTCAGGCCACCGCCGACCACGGTATTGAGCACCGACAGCGGCCAGCGCCGCTCCCCCTCGTGCCGTCCGAAGGCGCGCACGCCGAAGGCCAGATGTGCCTGTTCGCTGTCGCGATGGTTCCAGTGCAGTTCCGGTGCGCTGTGCGGCCGGAAGCGGCCCTCGCGACGGCGGGCCGGTTCGGCGGTCGGGTCGAGCCGGGGCGCGAACGCGCGATGCACCAATTCCACGGTGTGGTCGTGCTCCACATTGCCCGCGACCGCGACGACCATCCGGTCCGGCCGGTAGCGCCGCAGATGGAAGCCGCGCAACTGCGCTGCATTCATCGCCTCGATGGTTTCGATGGAGCCGATCACCGGCCGCCCGATCGGATGATCACCGAAGAGCGCGGATAGGAATGCGTCGCCGACCAGATCCTCCGGATCGTCGTCGCGCATGGCGATCTCCTCGAGCACCACCTGCCGCTCGACATCCACATCCTCGGCCCGGCACAGGCCGTTGAGTACGACATCGGAGACCATATCGACGGCCAGCGGCAGATCCTCGTCGAGGACGTGGGCGTAGTAGCAGGTCTGCTCTTTCGCGGTGAACGCGTTCAGCTCGCCGCCGACCGCGTCCATCGCCTGCGCGATGTCCAGCGCCGAACGCGTCGGAGTCGCCTTGAACAGCAGGTGTTCCAGGAAATGCGCGGCACCCGCGACGGTCGGTCCCTCGTCGCGCGAGCCGACCCCCACCCAGACCCCGATCGAAGCCGAACGCACGCCGGGCACATGTTCGGTGACCACGCGCAGCCCGCCGGGCAGTACGGTGCGCCGTACCCCCGCGTCGGTGCCGCGCACCTGATCCATCCGCAGCTCCAGAGACGAACCCCCCTGCTCGCCGCGGAGCAGAGGGGTTGCCGTCTTCTTCTTCGTCACAGAGACAAGTACTACTCGGTCTCCGCCTGGCCCGCATCAACGGATTCGGCGGCCTCGGGCTCGTCGGCGTTCTCGTCGACCGGCACCAGCGAAATCTTGCCGCGGTTGTCGATATCGGCGATTTCCACGCGCAGCTTGTCGCCGACGTTCACCACGTCCTCGACCTTGGCAACGCGCTTGCCGTTGCCCAGCTTGGAGATGTGCACCAAGCCGTCGCGACCGGGCAGCAGTGAGACGAACGCGCCGAAGGCGGTGGTCTTGACGACCGTGCCGAGGAAGCGCTCGCCGACCTTCGGCAGCTGCGGGTTGGCGATGGCGTTGATCTGGTCGATCGCCGCCTGCGCCGCCGGGCCGTTGGTCGCACCGACGTAGACCGTGCCGTCGTCCTCGATGGAGATATTGGCGCCGGTCTCCTCGGTGATCTGGTTGATCACCTTGCCCTTCGGGCCGATGACCTCACCGATCTTGTCGACCGGGATCTTGATCGCGGTGACGCGCGGTGCGTACGGGCTCATCTCGTCCGGGGTGGCGATGGCCTCGGCCATGACCTCCAGGATGGTGGTGCGGGCATCGTGCGCCTGGCTCAGCGCACCGGCCAGCACCTGCGAGGGGATGCCGTCCAGCTTGGTGTCCAGCTGCAGCGCGGTGACGAAGTCCGGGGTGCCCGCGACCTTGAAGTCCATATCGCCGAAGGCATCCTCGGCGCCGAGGATATCGGTCAGCGCGACGTAGCGGACCTCATCCTCGCCCTTGTCGTTCTTGATGGTGTCCGACACCAGGCCCATGGCGATACCGGCGACCGGCGCCTTCAGCGGCACACCGGCGTTCAGCAGCGAAAGGGTCGAGGCGCAGACCGAACCCATCGAGGTGGAACCGTTGGAGCCCAACGCTTCCGAGACCTGACGGATGGCGTAGGGGAACTCCTCCTGGCTCGGGAGAACCGGGATGAGCGCCCGCTCGGCCAGCGCGCCGTGGCCGATCTCGCGACGCTTCGGCGAACCGACGCGACCGGTCTCACCGGTGGAGAACGGCGGGAAGTTGTAGTGGTGCATGTAGCGCTTGGAGGTCTCCGGGCCGAGCGAGTCGACCTGCTGCGCCATCTTCACCATGTCCAGGGTGGTGACGCCCATGATCTGGGTCTCGCCACGCTCGAACAGCGCCGAGCCGTGGGCGCGCGGGATCACGGCGACCTCGGCGGACAGGGCACGGATATCGGCCAGCCCGCGACCGTCGATGCGGAAGCCGTCGGACAGGATGCGCTGGCGTACCAGCTTCTTGGTGACCGAGCGGAATGCCGCGCCAAGTTCCTTCTCGCGACCGGTGAAGTCGTCGACCAGGCGGTCCAGCACGGCGAGCTTGATCTCGTCGATCTTCGCCTCGCGCTCCTGCTTGTCGGCGATGCTCAGCGCCTCGCCCAGCTCACGCTTGGCGGTGCCCTCGACGGCCTCGTAGACATCGGCCTCGTACGGCGGGAAGAGCGGGAACTCCTCGGTCGGCTTGGCGGCCAGCGAGGCCAGATCCTGCTGCGCCTTGCACAGGCGGGCGATGAACGGCTTGGCGGCCTCGAGGCCCTGCGCCACCACGGCCTCGGTCGGCGCCTGCGCGCCGCCCTCGACCAACGCGATGACCTTATCGGTGGCCTCCGCCTCGACCATCATGATCGCGACATCACCGGACTCGACAACACGGCCCGCGACCACCATGTCGAAGACCGCGCCTTCGAGCTGCTCCACGGTCGGGAACGCGACCCACTGGCCGTCGATCAGCGCGACGCGCACGCCGCCGACCGGACCGGAGAACGGCAGGCCCGAGATCTGGGTGGACGCGGATGCGGCGTTGATGGCCACGACGTCGTACAGATCGTTCGGGTCCAGGCTCAGCACGGTGACCACGACCTGGATCTCATTGCGCAGGCCGTCGACGAAGGACGGACGCAACGGACGGTCGATCAGGCGACAGGTCAGGATCGCGTCGGTGGAGGGGCGGCCCTCACGACGGAAGAACGAGCCCGGGATACGACCCGCGGCGTACATGCGCTCTTCGACGTCGACCGTCAGCGGGAAGAAGTCGAACTGATCCTTGGGGTGCTTGCCCGCGGTGGTCGCGGACAGCAGCATGGTCTCGTCGTCCAGGTAGGCGACGACCGAACCGGCGGCCTGGCGGGCCAGACGGCCGGTCTCGAAGCGTACAGTGCGGGTTCCGTAGGTGCCGTTATCGATCAGCGCAACGGATTCGAACACACCGGGTTCGACCTCGATGGCCGAAGATGTAGTTGTTTCAGACATTTTTCTGCTCTCAACCTCTCGTCTTCGCTGGATCAAGCGCCGGGTGGGCGCGATCCAGCTCTCGTCAGCCGTACCGGATACGGACGCGCGGCAACCCTCCTGGCTGCGACGCGCACACCCGGCCGAATCCCCTTGGAAACGGCGACGCGGAGGCGGTCATCGATCGAAGCCCGCCGGCGACTGTTCGCCTGCCGGGAGGCCACTACCGAAGACCGACGCCACGCAGGCGGGTGCATACGGCTGTGCAATGTTGTCGTGCAAACGGGGAGTAAATACCCCTCATACACATATAGCCAACGGGGAGATTGTACTTCTCCCCGTTGGCTACCTGATCGACCGCCTCGGATCAGCAGCGTGTCGAGTGCTTCCGCACCCAACCCCGCCATCACGGAGCGAGTCTTACGAGCGACGTTCGCGGCCCGTCTCGTGTCCGAGTCGTCGAAGCGCATGCGACGCAGTCGCGAGTCTCGACGGCGCCGCTAGCGACTGCTTGCAGGTCGCTCGAAAGGGTCGGACGCGAGACACCAGGGGGCCGCGAACACGCAGCGCCGCAGGCGCTGCAAAATGTTACCGACGCAGACCCAGGCGCTCGATCAGCGAACGGTAGCGCTGGATGTCCTTGTCGGCGAGGTACTTCGACAGGCGCTTGCG
Source organism: Nocardia vinacea NBRC 16497 (assembly GCF_000308835.1). Lineage (GTDB taxonomy): Bacteria > Actinomycetota > Actinomycetes > Mycobacteriales > Mycobacteriaceae > Nocardia > Nocardia vinacea. Next base: position 99,830 of record NZ_BAGN01000162.1, read on the forward strand.
ACGACCGATCAGCGCCATCAGGCCGTGGCGGGTGTGGTGGTCGTGCTTGTGCTTCTTCAGATGCTCGGTGATGTCGGCGATCCGCTTGGACAGCAGCGCGATCTGCGCCTCCGGGGAACCGGTGTCCTTCTCGTGCAGGCCGTAATCGGCGAGAATGGCCGACTTCTGCTCGGTGGTCAGCGCCATGGGGCATCCACTCCTATTTCTCAGTGCCGCGCTCGAGGATTCCGGTTACCCGGTCGGGTGCCGCCGCGGACCGCAGCAAACCCGAGGATCCACCTTACCGGATCGAATGTTTGATATCGAATTCGATATGACGAATCGAATTCGCGTGAGCGAATCCGTTGTCGACAGGGTCAGTCGGCGGCGGCGGTGAGGACCTTGCGGGCGTTCTCGACGTCACGGGCCATGGCCTCGAGGAGTTCGTCGATGGAATCGAATTTGCGCATGCCGCGCAGATGCTCGACGAAATCCACCGCGACGTGCTGGCCGTACAGGTCGGCCTCACCGTCGAGCACGTAGGCCTCGACGGTGCGCGCGCGCCCGGAGAAGGTGGGGTTGGTGCCGATCGAGATCGCGGCCATCGCGCGCTCCCCCGGCGTCACGGTGCCTATGGTCGGGCCGGGACCAAGCACGGTGAACCAGCCCGCGTAGACACCGTCGGCCGGAATCGCGGCGTACATGGGCGGTGCGATATTCGCGGTCGGGAAGCCGAGCTCACGGCCGCGGCCGTCGCCGTGCACGACCACGCCCTCGACCCGATGCGGACGGCCCAGCGCCTCGGCGGCCGCGGCCATATCGCCCGCGTCGACGCAGGCGCGGATGTAGGTGGAGGAGAAGGTGACCGCGTGCTCGCCGAGCAGTTTCACACCGTCGACTTCGAAGCCGAAGCGCTCACCCAGCTCACGCATGGTCTCGATGGTGCCCGCAGCTTTCTTACCGAATGTGAAGTTGTCACCGACCACCACCTCGGTCACATGTAGCCGCTCGACCAGCAGATCGTGTACGTAGCGCCCCGGCGTCAGCTTCATGAATTCTTGGGTGAAGGGCATGACGCAGAACACGTCGACGCCGAGTTCCTCGGCCAATTCCGCGCGCCGGGTGAGCGTGGTCAGCTGCGCCGGATGCGAGCCGGGGCGCACCACTTCCATCGGGTGCGGGTCGAAGGTCATCAACACCGCCGGAACACCCCGCGCGGCAGCGGACTTCACGGCCCTGCTGATCAGCTGCGCGTGGCCGCGATGCACACCGTCGAATACGCCGATCGTGAGCACGCACCGCCCCCAGTCCGCGGGTACGTCATCGAGGCTCCGCCATCTCTGCACAGTCCGCAGCCTACGCAAAACGAGGGGCGAACAGTATTCGGAGGTGTCAATCCACACTCCGGCCCGAGGCCCGTGTGTACATGGGGTGAATTGCGGGTTCAGCTGGGTGACGACGGTTGCGAGGCAGCGGCGGCCCTGATTGTTCGCGCAGCAGGATCCACCGTCGCCCGCATCGGCTCCTGGCGGCGGGGCCGACCGAGCACCGGCGGACCCGAGCTCGCTCCGACCAGGCGAAACCGATGGCTCGACGGGTAGTCCCGATGCTGTCGGACGACGGCACCGAGTGTTCAGGCGTCTGAATGTGTGAATCGGGAGTCCAATGCATAAGCTCGAAGATGTGCCCGGTAAACGAGACATCGCAACCCGACGCGAGCTGGCCGACACCGCAGCGCAGCCGACCGAGACCACAGGCCCCCACGGCAGCACCGCGACGATTGCGCCGGAGCTCACCTCGGTCGCCCAGGACTATTTGAAAGTCATCTGGACCGCTCAAGAGTGGTCGCAGGAAAAGGTATCGACGAAACTGCTCGCCGAACGGATCGGCGTCTCGGCCTCCACCGTCTCCGAGGCGGTACGCAAGCTCGCCGATCAAGGCCTCGTCGAACACGCCCGGTACGGATCCATCACCCTCACCGAACACGGGCGTCGCGCGGCGGTCGCCATGGTGCGCCGACATCGGCTGATCGAGACATTCCTCGTCAACGAACTCGGCTACGGCTGGGATGAGGTGCACGATGAGGCCGAGGTGCTCGAGCACGCGGTCTCGGAGCTGCTGATGGCCCGTATCGACGCGAAACTCGGCTATCCGGACCGGGATCCGCACGGCGATCCCATTCCCTCGGTCGACGGTGCGGTGCCGACGCCGCCCGCTCGCCAGCTCAGCGATTTCCGCGCGGACGAATCCGGCCATGTCGCACGAATTTCCGATGCCGATCCGGATATGCTGCGCTACTTCGATTCGGTCGGTATCGCGCTCGATACGCCGATCGTCGTGGTGGAACGCCGGGACTTCGCGGGCACCATCGCGATTCGCATCGGGGACCGCACCATCGATCTCGGCCGCCCTGCGGCCGAAGCCATCTGGCTCAGCGACTGACGATCGCGTGCCAGTGGTGACGAGTCATTGTCACCACCGCACGCCGCCGCGGCCACCGCGTCCGCGGCAAGAACCAACTCCGATACCCACCTATCGCATCGTTGGGCCTCGGAGTTAGCACAGGTCAAGCCCCATAGAAATTTCGCGCGCCGAATCGGTCAGCGCGACAGGAAATTCAGCAGCGCACGGAATTCGGATGGCGACAGGTAGCCGTCCCCGTCGGTATCCGCCGCCGCAAGCAGCGATTCGGCGGGCTCATCGATCAGCCCGGCGCCGACATGGCGGATCAGGGATTCGAGTTCTTCGACCGCGATCTTGCCGTCGCCATTGATATCGAAGACCGTGAAGGCCGCATCTGCGTCGGTGACCTCGATATGGCCGCCGACCAGCGCGGCGTCGAATTCGGCTCGGGAGACCAGGAAGTCGCCATTGGTATCGGCGGCGGCGACCATCCGCTCGACCGCCTCGTCATCGACTTCCAGTCCGAGCGAACGGATTCCGGTGACTATGTCCTCGACCGACACCAGACCGTCGCCGTCCCGGTCCCAGAGCTCGAACGTATCGACCGGTTGTCCACTCATTGCCCCACTGCCTTCGTCGCACTGTCTACCGCGCCCACTGTACGGATCGCCGTGCCAGTTGACGCATGGCTACCGACTACTTCGCATAGGGCACACCCTGTGCGAGGTAGTCATCCGATACGCGACACCGGTCAGCCAGCGGCGGGCACGCGGTCGGTGGTGAAGGCGGTGCGCTTTTCGTGGGCGGATGCTAGCCGGAAGAAGACCGGAGGGAGAGCGAATTCTATTGCGGTGAGCACGATTTGGAACCAGTGCGGCCAGCCGTAGACGGCGACCGAGATCAAGCGGGCGACGCCGCTCAGTAGGAAGATTCCGGCGAGCCAGCGCACCGCGAGTGCGGAGATCGGCGTTCGGCGGGCCGCCCGGATCCAGGCGAGGCCGTAGCCGACGAAGATACCGCCGAAGAAGCGAGTCTGACTGTCGGCGGTGACGCCGGAGGAGCCCATATCGGGTATGCCGTCGATTCCTGCAGCCATGTGGAATATGCCGATGCCAACGATGACAACGCCCATCGCCATGGACAGCCATTTGAGTGCCGAGGTCACGAATTCCTCCCTTCACTAGTAGACGTTTGTCTACTAAGCCCGACCCTACGACGCTTAGTAGACATACGTCAACTAAGCTTGCTGGGGTGACCCGCCGCCGCCTCGCCCCGGACGAACGCCGCCGCCTGCTGCTGGACGCAGGCGCGACACTGTTCGCCGAACGCGCCTACGACGCGGTGCTGATGGAGGACGTCGCGGCCGCGGCCGGTGTTTCGCGCGCCCTGCTCTACCGCCACTTCCCGACCAAACGCGACCTCTTCGCGGGCGTCTACCAACTAGCCGCCGACAGCCTGCTGGTCGCCACGAAACTCGATACCGAAACCCCGCTGCCCGATCAGCTCGCGGCCGGACTCGACGAGCACTTCGACTATTTCGAGGCCAATGCCAATACGGTGGTGGCCGCCAACCGCCTACTCGCGGGCGATCCGACCATCCAAGCGATCATCTCGGGCGAACTCGGCGAACTCCGGGTGCGTCTGCTCGATGCAATGGGCGTCGAAGGCCATATCCGCGAGCTCACCTCATCGGTGCTGATGGGCTGGCTGACCTTCGTCCGGGTGCTATCGGTCGACTGGCTGGAAAACCGCACCTGCACCCGCACCGAACTCCGCGATATCTGCGTCGGCGCGCTGCTCGGCGCACTGGAACCGCTCGGCGCGGTTAAAGATTCGACGGACGCACGACCATGACCGAGGCCGCGCGCCTACCGCTCTCCTGCAGTAGCGCGATCGCGCGCCCGGACGGGTCGATGGCGGCGTAGACACCGGATATGCCGACCGGCTCGAGCCAGCGACCGTTGCGCAGATCGTCGGCCTGCTTGTCATCGATATCGCGGTGCGGGAATGCGGTTCGGATGGCATCGTCGATATCCAGACTCAACTGCGCGTCTTCGGATTCGGCCAATTCCTCGAGGGTTCTGGCGTGTTCGAGGGTGAACGGGCCGACCCTGGTGCGGCGCAAGGCGGTCAAATGGCCGCCGACGCCGAGTGCGGCGCCCAGATCGCGCGCCAAGGCGCGAATATAGGTGCCGGACGAACATTCGACGACCACATCCAGATCGACGAACTCCGAAGTATCTCGGCGGGCAAGGATATCGAAGCGCGAGACAGTGACCGGGCGAGCGGCGAGCTGCACATCTTCACCGGCCCGGTGCCGGGCATAGGCACGTTCGCCGTTCACCTTGATGGCACTGACCGTGGCAGGCACCTGCTCGATATCGCCGGTCAATTTCGCAGTGTGCGTGGCGATTTCGGCATCGGTGAGATGGGTCGCCGACGCGGTCGAGAGCACTGCGCCCTCGGCGTCGTCGGTGGTGGTGGCCTGGCCGAGTCGAATGGTCGCGGTGTAGGCCTTGGTGGTCAGCGTGAGCAGGCCGAGCAGTTTGGTGGCGCGTTCGACGCCGAGCACCAATACGCCGGTGGCGATCGGATCGAGTGTCCCGGCGTGGCCGATCTTCTTGGTGCGCAGTAGCTTTCGACATTTCGCGACGACGTCGTGGCTGGTCCAGCCGCCGTCCTTGTCGACGATCAGCAGACCGCCGAGTGCGTCGATCCGTGCGTCGGCCATCAGTCGTGCACGATCGCGGTCAGGATGAGTCCGTCGCCGATCATCCAGCGGCCGTCGAAGGAAATCAGCGGCGCGCCACCGTCGGTGACCTGTCCCGGCACCAGGATCTGGCTGTGGAAGGCACCCGAACCCGCGCCGTCGGAGCTCTCATCGATGGTGAAGGTGATGTGGGCGTCCTCGAAGCCGAGCCAGCGTGCGGTCAATGGCCACCACGCCTTGTAGGTGGCTTCCTTCGCGCAGAACAGCAAGCGGTCCAGATGCAGACCGGAACCGCCGACCCGCGCCAACCAGTCCCGCTCGGGGGGCAGGCTCACCGAATCCAGCACGCCCTCGGGGAGTGTGCCGTGCGGTTCGGCGTCGATGCCGATCGAGCGGAAGCGCAGTTTGTGGCCCAAGGCCGCCGCCCGGTAGCCGTCACAGTGTGTCAGGCTGCCGACGATGCCGCGCGGCCACACCGGTGCGCCCCGCTCGCCTTTGCCGATCGCGACCGGAGCCTCACCGAGTTCCACCAGCGCCAGCCGGGCGCAGTGCCGAGCACCGATGAAGTCCCGGCGACGCTTCTCCACCGACTTCTCGATGAGATGCGCCTCGGCCGGATACGGCTGCAGATCTTCCGGGTAGGCCAACAACTCGGCCGAGGCCACACCGCCAGGAAGAATTTTCTCGATCATCACTGACGAGCCTAGTCGAGCCGCCCCTGCCCCAAACGCCGCGGGAGGGTGGACTGAGTGCCCATTCTGTCAGAGACCGCACCCATGACGGTCGTCGCTGCGGTGCAGTACTTCATCACGGTCAATTCCCTCTCCGAAGAGATTAAGACGAGGGTTCGACGCGTCCGGTGGCCGCGTACCCGGCCGCCTGATGTGGCCTGAATCACGTCGGGGAACGGTCACATGGCAGGGAGTTGTCCCGTCCTGTAGCTGCACATCGGGCCAACAGGCTCGAGCTCCCGCAACTCGAGGTGAACACCATGCGTTTTCTGAGTTATTCGGCCATGGCGCTGGCTGCCGCAGGCGCGGTACTGACCGGCCCTGTCGCACCCGCCCAGGCCGACCCCGGCCCCTGCGACCAGGCCTGCCGAGCCGCGTGGGCACACCAGCACCAAAATGGGTTGCCGCGCACCGGTTTCTACGATGCACCCAACCCACTCGGGTGGGCTTCGGCCGGCACATTGATCCGTCAGGAGGCAACCACGGATTATGTGGTGGACGGCAAGCAGACCCCGGCCACTCGGATCCTCTACCACTCCCGCACCTCCGGCGGACGCGACATCGCGGTGTCCGGGGTGGTGCTGGTGCCGCAGGGCGCCCCGCCCGAGGGCGGCTGGCCGGTGGTGGCCGACACCCACGGCGCCAGCGGTGGCGGTGTGGACTGTGCGCCGTCGCTGATGCGAGATCTCTACCACGGCAACCAGATGGCACAGTTCGTCGCGCAGGGCTACGCGGTGGTTGCGCCGGACTACGCCGGGTTGGGCACGACCGGCGAGTCCGAGTTGGGCAACAAGACCGCCGAGGCCGACGACCTGATCGGCGCGGTGCGCTCGGCGAGGCAGGCTCTGCCGAACCTGTCGGACCAGTGGGTGCTATGGGGACACTCCCAGGGCGGCGGAGCCGCGCTCGGTGTCGCCGAACGCCAAGCTGTCCATCCGGAACCGGGTTATCTCGGTGCGGTAGTCACCTCACCGGCCGCCGACCTGACCGCGCTGATCACCCACACGGCCGAAACGCCTTCTCTGGGTGGGTTTTTGCCGCTGATTGCCCAGGGCGCCAAGGCCAGCGACCGGCGCGTCCAACTGGACCGAATCCTGACACCGCAGGCACTGGATCGTCTCGACAGCACCCACAGCGGATGCCTGGACGTGGTCTCCGCCGTCTACAGCGGCCTATCTGGTGCAGACCTGGTTCGACCGGACTACCTGTCCGAGCCGAACTTCGCCCGCTTCCTCCACGAGAACAGCACCGGCAACCGCCCGATCGCAGGCCCGGTGCTGCTTCTGCAGGGCGGTGTCGATGCGTTGACCACGCAGCCGGTCACCGACAAGGTCGCCACCGCACTATGTGACACCGGCTCGCAGATCGACTACCGCACCTACCCGACCCTGGCGCACGACACCTGGGGCGGGCAGACCGGCATCGACGACGGCGCAATGCCCGACATCCTGTCCTGGACCGCGGATCGCTTCGCCGGCAAGCCTGCCGAGTCGACCTGCCCCTGAACCGCGGCGGGCGGGTACCCGGTACCCGCCCGCCCGGACCTCATCCCACATCACGACCAACAGCCTGTGCTCGCCAGGCGGGTGCGGCCTCGGCGACATGACCCAGATCACATCAAGAATTGTCACGCGGGTGATCGCTGGCCCGTCCTACCTTCGCCAATCATCAATACCCGGTTCCCACCAGGCAAATTCATAGGAGTCATCATGCGAGTCCTCGTCGCTGGAGCCACAGGCGTCATCGGCCGCCAGATTCTCCCGCTGCTGTCAGCGGTCGGCCACGACGTCATCGCGCTGTCGCGTCCGGGCGACCGCGCCCTGTCGCTACAGCGATCAGGGGTGCAGGTCGCCGCGGCCGACGCGCTCGACCCCACCGCGCTGAGCAAGGCGATGCGAGACACCGCGCCCGACGCCGTCGTCAACATGCTGACGGCCATCCCAGGCACGATCAACCCAAGAAAGATGGCACGCGACTTCGCCGCGACCAACCGGCTGCGCACCGAGGGAACCCGCAATCTCGTCCACGCTGCCCAGGAGGTCGGAGTCGGGCGGATCATCAGCCAGGGCCTCGCCTACGCCTACCAGCCGGGCGCGGGCCCGGCGGCCGAGGACACCCCACTGTGGCAGCACCCGCCCAAGCAGTTCGCACCTGTGCTGGACGCTCTGATCGAACTGGAGCGGCTGACCACCGAAGCGGACGGCCTGGTCCTGAGGTTCGGCCACCTGTACGGACCCGGCTCGATCTTCGCCGCCGACGGATCCTTGGTGCGACAAGTCAAGGCCGGCAAAATGCCCATCGTGGGGGAAGGGGCGGCGGTGTTCTCCTTCACCCACGCCCACGACGCCGCCACCGCGGTCGCCGCCGCACTGGACAAGAAGACCGACGGGTTTCTCAATGTGGTCGACGACACCCCGGCACCGCTACACGAGTGGCTGCCCGCCCTGGCGAAGACCCTCGGCGCCCCCGCCCCGAAACAGGTGCCCGCGGCGCTGGCGCGGCTGGCTGTCGGTAGCTGGGGCGTGGCGTACATGAACGAGCTGCGCGGCGCGGACAACACCCGGGCCCGGCTGCAGTTGGACTGGCGGCCCCGATACGTCTCCTATGTTGACGGTTTCGCCGAATTGGACACGGCCGGTCGCCGGGCCGCATGATCGCGGCCACCGACTCGTGGTGTGTCACTGGCTCCGCCGAAATCAGCGACACGCCACGATCCGAGGAAAGGGAGGGTGCCATGGAGGATCCGACCGAGGTGTTCGAGGAGTACCGCCCGTTACTGCTGGGGCTGGGCTACCGGCTGCTCGGCAGCATGTGGAATGCCGAGGACATCGTGCAGGACGCCTATCTCAGGTGGCTGGGCACCGACCGCACCGAGATCAAGGAGCCGAGGGCCTTCCTGGTGACGGTGGTGACCCGGCTGGCCCTCGACCAGCTCCGCTCGGCCCGGGTCACCCGTGAGGCATACGTCGGCCCATGGCTGCCAGAACCGGTGTCCGGCACCGAGTTCGGGCCGCAGGAGACGGCCGAGCTTCGCGATACCCTGTCGTATGCGACCCTGCACCTGATGGAGCGGCTGTCCCCGCCGGAGCGGGCAGCGTTCGTGCTGCGCGAGGCGTTCGAGCTGCCCTACGACGACATTGCCGAGATTGTCGGCTCCCCCGCCGCGACCTGCCGTCAGCTGCACCACCGTGCGGCCAAGCGGCTAGCTGACGGACGCGACCGGTTCGAGCCGTCGACCGCCGACCACACCGCGCTGCTGACCCGCTTCCTCGACGCCGCCGAGGGCGGTGACCTGGCCACCCTCACCGAACTGCTCAGCGAGGACGTCGTCGCTTGGAACGACGGCGGCGGCAAGGTCCGCGCGGCGCGGGTTCCGATCATCGGGCGCGTCCACGTGTTGGCGTTCGTCACCGGTCTGACCTCGCACTACCCAATGGGCGACGTTCGGGTGGTCGAGTCCAACGGTGCGCCCGCCATCTGGATGACCATGGGTGGGCAGCAGCAACTCGTCGCCTTCGACATCCGCGACGGCCGCATTCACAACATCTTCGGCATCCTCAACCCCGACAAGCTCTCCCACATCCGCCCCTGAACCGACTCGTGATGGCTGTCCGAAAACATTTGCTCGCCTGCCGGCGGTCGAGTCCGCCTCGTACCCGGCACCGGGGATGAGAGCGCTCCCCGCCGGCACTGGCTCACCGCGAACGCGCACCCGACGAGCTCACACTGAACCTGACGCGGATCCGAGTCCCGCGCGCGAACCTGCGCGCCGCGAATTCGACCGGCGCACAACTCATCCAGGCCGAACTGACCGTCGCCGACCTACGCGGCTGCACCAGTGTCCTCCTGATGACGCAGCGGCCGGTCAGGGTTCAGGTGTGAGAAGTGCTCGGTAGGAACCGAATTCGATATCGTCGGTGACGCTGGGACGGTCGGGCAGCCAGCCGAGCAGTTCATGGGTTCGGCGGGCGTCGATTTGCTGATGCGCGGTCAACCAGTCCGGGAAAGGCACGACTCCTTCGGCCTGATTGCGTGGCAAACCCTCAGTGGCACTGGGCTTTTCGATGAGTCTGCCGATCGCCGCCGCCACTGCCTGCGGTGTCGATTCACCGGAGACGGCATGCAGGATCGTGCTCGGCGGTGCTTTCTCCAGGGCAAGTGCGAAGGCGTCACCGAGATCGTCGACGTGCACATTGGGCCAGGCGTTATCGCCAGGCGTCACGTAGCGGGACGCTCCGGCCGCGATCGCCGCTGCAATGAGGCCGGTCAGCACCAGACCGCCTGCCCTGCCGTAGACCAGCGGAGGGCGCACCACGATGCCGTGCCCGGCGGCCAGCGTGTCGAGTTCCAATTGCCGCCGCCACGCCATACCCGGTGCCGGGTCGACCGGATCGTCCTCGGCGACCGTACGGCCCTTGGTCTCGCCGACCACACCGATCCCGCTGGTGTAGATGACCGGCCGTCCCGCTGCCGCCGCCAATATGGTGTGCACCGCGGCGGTTTCGACTGTCCCGGCTTCGGTCATGTCGTCGATGCCGTAACGGGCGAATGCCGCGTGCGCGACCGCGTCCACCTCCTGAGTGATTCGCCGCAGAACGTCCAGGGTGGCCAACGAGCCCAACACCGGCTCCACCGCTGCGACACGCAAATACTCGGCGGACTCCGGGGTACGAGCGAGTCCGACGACGTCGTGCCCGCGCGATCGCAGCGCGCGTGCGACGGCCGAACCGATATAGCCGGTCGCGCCGGTGACCAACACCCTCATGCGCGCGACCCCGGCAACGCGTTCCGTCCATTCCACATCAGATGCTCCCGTCGAAGAATGCGACGGCACGGTCTACAGCCTGCCGTACATAGGTGTCGTCGTCGTAGAGGTCGATGTGGTTGGTGGTGTCCAAGACCACAAACTCCTTTGGTTCAGGTGCGGCCGCGAACGCCGCTTCGGCGTCGGCGAGCGGAATTGCCTGGTCTCCGCGACCGTGCACGATCAACAGCGGAGCGGTGACCAGCGGCAGATATGCGTTCACATCCAGGGTCAGCTCCTGCAGCACCGATAACGCGGTGCAGCGATTCTCCCAGCCGGGACGCGCGCCCCGATCGGTTCCGTAGTACTCGAACGGCTCCGGACCAGGGTTTCCCGCGGGCATGCCAGCAGGGTTGACCGCTGGCCAGTACTCGATCTCGCCGGTGTCGAACTGCTGTTGCGCAATCTGCGCGAACTGGCCGACCAGCGCCGCGAAGTTGTCCTCGCCGAACCGGTTTCGGATCAACGTCGGATTGTTGTAGGCGGCCGCGATGAGCGCGACGGACTTGACCCGCGGGTCGTACGCGGCCAACTGCACCGCGTAGATACCGCCCAGACACACCCCGCACGCGGCGATCTTGTCGGCGTCCACCTCGGGGCGGGCGGCCAGAAAGCTGACCGCGTGCCGCAGGTCCGACACCTTGGCCGTCGCGTCCTCGTGCTGGCGTGGTGTTCCCTCGCTGTCGCCCCAGTGGCGGTGGTCGAACGACAAAGCGACATACCCGCGCTCAGCGAACCGCTGCGCGTAGAAACCCGTCACCTGTTCACGCACACCGGAAAACGGCCCGGTGAACACCACCGCGCCGCGCTCGGTGCCGGGCTCGGGCAGGTGGAGGTCGCCAACCAGACGATGGCCGTCGCTGGAGAACTCGATCTTCTCGATCCGCATCTATCTACCGTTCCTTGGTTTCTCTACTGGAGTTTCTCTACTGGTCACAGCGTCGACTGATAGTCGTCGTCCAGCAATCCCGCCACGCGCACCCGATCCGACTTCAGCAGCGGGGATCGTTCGGACGCGGTGTCGGCATCCCACGCCCTCATGAGCCGAGGACCAGTGCGGTGAGTGAGTGAGTGCGGCGCGACGGTGACGGGCGTCTGCACGCCTGCCGCGTGCAGCAATCCAGGAACCTCCGGCTTCACGGTGTTCTCGTTCCAGAATTGAGCATCCACGCCGACCGCGCCGGACCCTAGGACCGCCGCGGCAGGGCCGGGTTCGACACGAACGGTGGCATCGGCCCGGCCGGATCCATCCGCGTGCCCCGGAACCGATCGGGCGAGCGCGAGAAGGAGCGCGACAACCACGACTGCGGACAGCTTGCCATTCCCGTGCATCAATCACACCCCGACTACCGGCCCGGCTGATGCAAACCTCGACACCAACCAATGTATCTACATCGTAGACTTAATCTACACCGTAGACAAATGGATGATCAATATCGCCGGCAATGCGAAATCCTTGCTACCTTCCCCGCGGTAACCGCCCGAGTGAGTACGGAGACTCGGAACGCGACCATATGCTATCGATTCATTCCGACCGCACATACCGGCACTGTTGTAATCTGTTGTGCCACATGATATTTGATGAAAGTTCACATCCGCTAGCGGACCCGGAACCTAGCCGACACTGCGACCGAATCCGTCGAACATGGCAGTGAGCCCGATGTCGAAGTAATCGCCGGACGCAGCGTCGGCGGCGGCGGCGAGTCCGTTGTAATCGGGCGAATCGGGCGCCGGTTTTCGGCTACGCTCTTCGGCGGCCGCGCCGGTCGTCCGGCTCAGGATATGGCCTATCGCGAATTCGCGCAGGCAGCGGGACAACTGCAGCGCAGTCGCGGGCGCGAAGCCGGAGGCGGTCAACTGCGTGATCATCCGATTGCCGATGTCGATGGCCGTGATGCTGCGTACGGGGCGGGTAGCGAAGATGGATACCGCGTGCGGGTGCCGGGTCAAGATGGAGCGCAATCGGTGTGCGTAGGTCCGCATCATCTCGCGCCAATCCGCTTGCCACGGTAGGTTTTCCAGCTCCAACTCATCGAACATCACTTCGGCTATGCCGTCGAAAAGGTCCTGTTGGTCGGTGAAGTGCCGGTATGCCGCCATGGGGTCCGCACCCAGCGCGGCGCCCAGTTTGCGCATCGAGAACCCGTTCAGTCCGGTCTCATCGATCACCGCCAGTGCGATCGCCGCGATGTATTCACGGTTCAGCACCACCCGGGTCGGCGCGGCCGGCCGCTCGCGCGAACTGCCCGCACTCACGACGTCATCTCATCGAACAGTTGAAACAACCGCACAGCGAACTCCCCGGGCTGCACAACATATGCCACATGTCCGCTCGGGAACTCCGCGCACACACTATCCCCAATTTCTGCGCGAGAGTTTCGGTGCAGACGTGGTACGGCCCGTTGACCGATCGCCAGGTGCCACGGCACCTCTGCCTTGCACAGTGCACCGACATCAGACCGGTAATCGAAGCCGAACAACGGCAGTTCCCGATTCAGCAGCAGCTCCGCGTTACCCAGTTGGCGAGTCATCGTCGACGGCCGGTTACCGCTGAACCGCCGAACGGCGGATCCCGCCGCCAGCGCAACCCGGCTCGCGCCGGCCAGCCCGATCTGGCCAGCAGTCGATCGAAACAGCTTGGGCACGTTCGGCGCCGTCATCACACCGAACGCGATATAGGGCCGCATCGGGCTCTTCTCCACGGCGAGCCGACCGATGTTCACGATCTCCTGCCGTCCGGGACTGTCCTCGGACGGCAGCCGCATCACCGGTGGGTCGTGCACGATTGCGGCCACCAGTCGATCACTGTGCCCGGCCATCACTTCCAGCGCGATGATGCCCGCTCCTTCCCCCATGTTCGCTACGTCGTAGACCAAATCTACAGCGTAGCCAACATGGAAAACGGCTCACATGCCGCGGCGGCGCTGCGCTTTTTCGCGCATCTCCGCAGCCGCGGCCTCCATCTCCGGGGTCACCTGGAAGTGGCCGCCCCATTTGTTCAGCGAACCCGGCGGGTAGTCGGGGGTCGGGAGGATTTGGCGCAGCAACTGGTCGGGCAGTCCGCGACGCTGCCATTCGCGCGGGTAGCCCAGCGAAACCTCTTCGAAGCGCACGCCGTCGTAGTAGGAGGTGCGCGGGATGTGCAGGTGGCCGTAGACCGAGCAGACCACGTTGTAGCTGGTATGCCAGTCGGCGGTCAGATCGGTGCCGCACCAGAGGGCGAATTCCGGGTACCACAGCACTTCGGTGGGCTGGCGGACCAGCGGGAAGTGGTTGATCATCACGATCGGCGTCTCGGGTGGCAGCGCGTCCAGTTTCCGCTTGGTGACCTGCACTCGGGCGTGACACCAGGCATCACGGGTCAGGTACGGATCCGGGGACAGCAGGAATTCGTCGGTGGCCACCACATTGCGTTCCCTGGCCAGGGCGAGGCCCTCGGCCTTCGTCTTGGTGCCCTTCGGCAGGAACGAGTAGTCGTACAGCAGGAACATCGGAACCAGCGTCACCTGACCGCCGTACTGTTCGGACCCCGCGCCGGTCCACACCGGGAACGGATCCTCCGGGGTGACGACATCGAGATCCCGGCAGATCGACACCAGGTAGTCGTAGCGCGCGACACCGTGCATCTGCACCGGATCCTTCGCCGTGGTCCACAATTCGTGGTTGCCCGGCACCCAGATCACCTTGGCGAAGCGGCCGCGCAGCAGCTCCAGCGCCCAGCGGATATCGTCGGACTTCTCCCCAACGTCCCCGGCCACGATGAGCCAGTCCTCGGGCGAATCCGCCCGAATCTGCTCGACGACCGGACGATTCCCCTGGTGCCCGACGTGAATGTCGCTCACCGCCATCAACTTGGGTATCACCACACCTACATTGGCATATCCGCGGGAGTTGCCGCCGTTCGGCTCGATGATCATGGGCGATACCGATTCGAGTCCGCCCCTAACGGCCGCGTTCGTACGGCCGGTCCGGGGCCTCGATCCGCTGGTAGTCGGTGACGACGAGGGTGGGCGTGTGATCCGGATCCCGCTGAGCGCTACCGGTTTCGACGACGCCCCTGACCTCTAGCCAGGCATCGTCCTCGATCACCTCCGGCATCCCCGACAGGTGCACCAGTACATACCGCGCATCAGCGACACAGCAGGTGATGACTACTCGCGCGAGATCCGCATCGGGCGTATCCGGATGCTGCTGCTCGAGATCCTTGGGCCGAATAATGAACCCACTGATAGTGACCTCACGACCGTCCAGCGAGTGACTGGAGTCCTGAAGCGCCCGATCCACCAGATCCACAATCGGCAACCGCGGCGCCGGCTCGGCAGGCAGCGGCGGAAAGGCCCAGAGCTTCGGCTGCTCCGCGGCGATGTCGCGCGGGACGACCTGGACGGGAGAACTGGTTACCGCCGCGCCCGCGCCCAGCGCGGGTGGTGCGATGAGCAGGAGCGCGGCGACCGGGGCGAGCAACAACCATTGCGCGCGGCCCGAGCCGTGCTCGTGGTCGCCCTGCGCAGCGCCGTGCCCGAACACACCGTCATGGCTCCGTGCGTTGGCGTGGCTCAGCGCATCGTCGCGGCCGGATGCTCCCTCGAGCATGTGACCGCGCCCGTACGAATTCGCCTGGCCGAGTAGGTCACTGCGGCCGTGCACGCTGGCATTACCCAACCCATCTCCGTCGCCGAGCACGTTGCCGCCGACCGTGCGCTCGACGCCGGCGACATCACTGTGACCGTCCATGCTTGCGTGGCCAAGTGCGTTGCCCCGGCCGTGCATGCTGGCGTGGCCCGGCGCATCGCTGCTGCCGTGGCCGAATGTGCCCTCACGGCCCCGCGCATCAGTTCGGCCGCGCAGGCCTGCGTGACCCAGCACATCGTCGCCGCCGTGGATACCGCTGGGGCGGCGGGTCTCGAGGTGGCCATGGACATCACGGCCGTGCACGTTCGCGTGCTCGTCGGATGCGGTGCCGCGGCGGATATCTCGGATGATTGCCACCAGGGCGAGCAGGATGAAGCCGGTGCTGCTGATCAGCAGGAATGGGTAGAGGCTCGGTTTCACATAGCGCAGGTAGGTGCCGTCGAGGGTTGTCCAGAGCACCGCGCCGCCGATGAGTAGCAACAGGAGGTTCTGTGTTCCTCGTTTCATCGGGCACCTCCCAGGCAGATGTATCCGGCGATCGTGCCGCAGGCCACGGCGACCGCGAAGGTCATGGGGGCGAAGCGCATTGCGAAGCGGCGGCCGAAGCTGCCTGCCTGCATGGCGAAGAGCTTCACGTCGACGGCGGGGCCGACGACCAGGAATACCAGCCGCGGCAGCAGAGGCAGCGTCGACATGCTCGCCGCGACGAATGCATCGGCCTCCGAGCACAGGGCGAGCACGATCGCCAGCACCGCCATGATGAGAATCGCGACCACCATCTGCCCGGCCAACCGCTCGTACCAGGTGGGCGGAACCAGTACATGCAGCGCGGCGGCAGCCGCGGCACCGAGTACCAGAAATGCGCTGGCCTGCAAGAGATCGTGGCGCGCGGCCTCGGTGAAAACCTCCCACCGGGTTCGCCCCGTCACACAGTGGTCGCGCCCGGTGCCACGCGGCAGCAGCCAGGCCGGGCGTCCGATTCGCGACCAGATCAGCCCCATCACCACCGCGGTGGCCAGTGAACCGGTGAACCGCGCGGCCACCATTCCCGGCTCGCCGGGAAATGCCACCACCGTGGCGATCAACACCACCGGGTTGATCGCGGGAGCCGACAGCATGAAGGCCAAGGCCACCGATCCGGGCGCACCCTGATCGGTCAGTCGTCGCGCCACCGGCACGACACCGCATTCACAGCCGGGCAGCGCCATTCCGGCCAGTCCGGCGACGCCGATCGCCGCAGGTTCGTTGCGCGGCAATACCTTTCGCAGGACTGCGGGTGAGACGAAGGCTGCGATACCACCGCTCACGAAAACCCCGAGGGCCAGAAACGGCACCGCCTGCACGAACACACCCGCGAAAATCGTCACCGCAGTCTGCAATCGCGCGGACGCCCCCACCGCATGCACCAACGGCGCCTGCAAGACCAGTCCGAGGACGATCAGCGCGGCGAGCACATATGTCGAGGACACGCGCGTCCGTACCGAATTCACAGCGTTCTGTGCGAGCACGTCCCCATCCTGCCCTCTGCTGTCGCCAAATCCCGCTTGTCGCCGATCACCCCGCGTTGCGCCGCCCGTACATCGCCGCGCGAGCGGTCCGGCGCGCGACAACCCGTCCGACCGATATCGACCACCCGAACCAGCGGACGCAGTCGGCGCGAAACCCGCAGCGACCCTGAGCCGCCAACCGGTACGCAGCAGGCGGTCCGGTGCGACAACCTGTCAGACCGACCTCGACTACCCGAACCAGCGGATCCGCGCGGTCGGCGCGAAACCCGCAGCGACCGTTAGCCTTCCGTTCGCTTCGCGGCGACAGGATGCGATGGCGATATGACATGGTCGCGGGATATCGGGCGGGATACGGACGCCGCCGTCGATTTCGTATCGCATATTGGTGACCTTCCAGGAGCGGGCCTCAGGGTCGTCCGGGGTGGTCGGCGGTTGATCCGGCCGCACGACGGCCATGACTTCGGTAACACCGATGGGCCAGGCGAAGACCAGTAGCCCCGCCTGTTCGGCTAGTCCGGTCACGGTCGGTATGCCACTCGGCGACGGATCGTCCTGCGGTTGTTCCTGTCCGCCTTGCGGTTTCGCGACCGGGCCGGTATCTGATCGGGTGATTTCGGAGTACCTGCCCGCGACGGCGGCGGCCACCGCGTACACCGGCTGCCCGACGGGTGGCGCGCCCCCGTCCT
>NZ_BAGN01000161.1 GCF_000308835.1 Nocardia vinacea NBRC 16497
TGCCCTGTACGACCTGGGCCAATACATCCGGATCCACGCCATCGGCATCGGGCTGGTCCGCCAGCCACAGTCCGAGTGCATGCCGAAGTGGTGCGCGCAATTCGTCGCGAGCCGCGGCGACCCGTTCCCGCAGTACCGGCGGCACACCGTCGATCGGGAAGTACACCAGCCGCCAGGTGTCGGGCATCGAGCAGACCTCGGTCAGGAAGTGGCCGAGCATCGCGGGCAGCTGTTCCGGTGCGGCGGTGCCGAATTCGGGTGTCGTGGCGGTCTCGGCGACCGAGCGGGCCACTGCCGCCGCCATGCGGGCGGTCTCGCGTTCGATGAGCGCCTCGAGCAGTTCGTCACGGCTACCGAAGGAGTCGTAGACGACCGGCCTGGTCACCCCGCCACGCTCGGCGACGGCGGCGATGCTCACGCTGGTGAAACCCACCTCCGCCACAATGCGCAACGCCGCGTCGAGTAGTTGCTCACGTCGGTCCGCCGGCTGAAGTCGCTTGGCGTACTTGCGCTTGGTCGATTGCTTATGGGGCGCTGCTTGTTTCGCATCGGCCATCGCTACTTCTCCCCGACTCCGGCGGCGGCGACCGCACGGCGCGCCACCCAGCGCAATGTCTTGGATACCGCCTCGCGCCGATGCGCGCCGTTCTCGGCGAGCACCAGCCTCGCACCGGTCTCGCTCGCACTGATCACCGCGTGGCTCAACAACTCTTCGTCCATATCTCGCTCGGTGAGCGCGGCGATCAGCGCGAGCACCGCTCGACTGCGCTCCCGCAGCGCCTCGCGGCCGCGATCCACCCGTTCGTGCGCGGTTTCGGGTAGGCCATCGCCGGGCATGAGCACGAATCGCCAGCTCTGCGGCGCGGCCGCGACGAGGTCGAGAAAGATGTCGACGGCATCGGCCGAGACGTCCGCCGTCATCGCGGCCAGATCCGCGCCCTCCTGGAATACCGGAGTCGCCTCGGCCGCCATGGCCAGCACCCGTTCTTCCTCACGATCGAGCAGTGCCCCGAATAGTTCATCCCTATCACCGAATTCGGCGTACAGCGCGGGGCGGGTAACACCCCCCGCTCGCGCGATCGCGTGCATACTGGCGCCGGCGTAGCCCTCGCGCACGATCAGGTCCCGTGCCGCGTCGAGAATGTCGTCGCGTCGTGTTGACAATTACCCTCCAACGTCGGCTGACGGACACCTGTTTCAGATTTGCTTCGGCTGGGCCAGTGTACGCATTTCGCGCGCGCCCGCCGCGAATTCGACTTCCCCAGCGCGCGAATAACGCACCGGCGCAAGGGGTGCGTGGAATTTGATCCCGTTGTATTCGGTGCGTCCGCAATGTCAGCGTTTGCCCGGCAGCCATCACCGCATACACCTGGGGTACAAATTCCGTCCCAGACAACTGAGGCTGTGGTGACATCCCCGAAGGGACCGGCGGCGCGGTGGAGGCATCCGCGCGGCCGGTGCATCGCCCGCTGTCGAACTCGCTGGTACCGGACGTGCTCACGGTCGCAAGGCGCTGATACCGCCACCCGTGGCATGCTCGTGTCATAGGTGATTTCCGACCGGAAGGCGGGTGCGATGCCCGAATCAGCGCCATGACTGAGACCGTGTGGTACGCGTCGTACGGCTCGAATATGCATCTGAGCCGCCTGCGCTGCTACCTCGCCGGCGGCACACCCGACGGCGGTGCGATCACGCTCCCCGGCTGCCGCCACGGGGCCGAACCGCTGCGCTCGGTACCGCTGACGCTGCCCGGCCTGCAATATTTCGCCACCGAATCCCTGACCTGGACCGGCGGGCGAGCTTTCTACGATCCCGACGCCTCCGGTCAAACCGCCGCCCGCGCCCATCTGGTCACCATCGACCAGTTCTGCGATATCGCCGCCCAGGAGATGTACCGAACCCCCGGAACCGACCTCGACCTCCGCGAAGCAATCACCCACGGCCGCTCGACACTCGGTCCCGGTCGCTACGAAACCCTGATCTGCACCGGCACTTTCGAAGGCCATCCGGTCCTCACCATCACCGCACCTTGGCGCTATACCGACCTGCCCGGCAACCCGCCGTCAGCCGCCTACATACACCACCTCGCCGCAGGCCTCACCGAATCCCACGCGTGGACAGTCGAAGAGATCGCGAACTACATCGCCACCCGCCCCGGCGCGGAACTCGGCTGGACCGCCGCGACCATCGCCGCCGTGCTGGGTCAGGCCACGTGAATTGATGCGGAAACGATCGCGCCGTCCCGAACGACGTAATAGCCCGCGAAAGTGCGGTAGGCGCCATCGGATTGCCGGGCGGACAGCCGGATGTGAATGGTGTCGCCCTCTTCCGAAGTGATCGTCACCGCGTCATGGTCCGTGGTGGCCAGGCCGGCCACGAAATCGTCGTAGCTGGAGTCGAGATTGTGGCCGCCGAGCGCCCACGCCTGCGGATAGTCGCGCCGGTTGATCGCGTCGAAATAGGCGTAAACGACGGCGGCGGAGGCCGATACCACTGCAGTGACAGTCGTCGGCGCGCTTGTCGTTGTCGTCGCCGGGGTGCGAGCGCCGAGCGCTTCCACTACCACCGGGACCGTGGAAGCGCTCGGCGCCGCGGACGGCCCCGACCGGCCGTCGGACGGGGTGAATACGAGTACCACCGAGATGGCGGTGGCGAGTGCCGCCGGCAACAGCACCGGCGCGCTCACGAAAGATGCTCTCGGAGTGGGCCGTTCAGGTTGCCCAGACGCCAGATTGGTGCCGCAGCCGGTGCAGAACCGGCGTGCGGTATCGGTCGGTTCCCGTCCACAGTTCCAGCACACCTGCGCACCGCACGAAGTGCAGTGCCGCTGCCAGGTCCCGGGGAGCGGGCCCCGGCATTTCCAGCATGTCGCCATGAGAACCGCCGGGCACCGTCGCGTCGCTCAGCCGCCGAGGATCGAGGTGGCGGCGGCCTCCAGGGTCGTTACCACCCCGGCCAGCGAGCCGATGCCGACCACCGCCGTGGCGACGGCATGCAAGAGCCCGACGAGCAGATGCCGGTTCGGGCGGTCCTTGTCGGCCTCCGCGCGGGCCTGTTCGACGGCGGCGACGATATCGTCGCGATCACCCATGCCTTCGGTGGCCGTGCCGATGATGCTCAGCAGTTCGGTCAGCGCGTCGCGGAGTTCGGGCAGATTCGTCGGGGCCGCCGCATGGCGCGGACCATTGGTATTGGTGACCGTCGCATCGTGTCCGCCGATCGCCGATCGGGACAGCCGCGCATCGCCGCCGATGGTGACTCCGGTGTTCTTGTCCATGGGTGCCTTCCTGTGCCACTGGGTCGTGGGTCTCATCGTTCGGCCGCGTCGCCGGCCGTCGCGTTCACCGTCGTCGCGGTCGAACCGCCGATCGACGAATTGAGCAGCGTCGCATCGCCACCGATGGTCACGCTGTTATTGGTGATCTGTTCGCCGCGCCGCAGCAGTTCGTCGGGATCGATGTTCTTCTCCACGAGGAAGGCGGCCAGCGTCTCGAAGACCCGTTTCTCCAGGATCTTGGTGTACATCTCCTGGTCGAGCAGTTGGAAGTAGCGGTGGTAGCCGATCGACCTGCCACGCTTATCGACGCGCAGATCACTGGCCGCCTCCCGAATGCTCAGCAGCGCACCGTGATCGAAGGTGAAGACCTGGCTGATCTCGTTCTGCTGACGCGCCAGCTTCCGGCGCCTGCGCACGTCCGCGAAGGCCTGGTACAGCACATTCGGCACGGCGCGCAGCCACATGCGCGGCAGCCGGAGCAGACTGCGCCACAGCAGTTTCAGCAGTTGGCGCGGACGCGGGCGCAACAGCAGTTCGTCGACTTCGTGATAGGCCCTGTGCAGCGGCGGCACCATGCAGTACGTGGACTCCACGAACAGCGAAGTGGAGCTGGCGGCCAGTCGCAGGAATCCGGACCATGCCAATTCGCCGTCCCAGCCGATGATTTCGGTGGTCAGATAGGGCCGGGCGCGATCCTCCGGCGCGAGCATCAGTGCTTCGATCGTGGACTCCGGAACCCGGTCGAGTGGACGACCCAGCGCATCCGGCAGGAAGCGCCGATCATGATGAATATCGTTGCCGTTGACGAACAATCGGTTGTAGACGTCGAGATTCGGCACGTCGAGCTGGGCGATCTGCTTACGCAGGCGCTCATTCAGTTCGATGACGGTGAATTCCTGGATCGGCGCATCGTCATTGCGCGCCTTGGTGATATCCAGCGCCATCGACCAGGCGCCCAGCGGAAATCCGTGCCCGAGGAACGGCTGATATCCCTGGTACACCGTGACGTTGCCGCCCGCGTACGCCGCCACATGCTCGATTTCACCGCGGACCGCCGCCAGATGCGGCACCGGTGCGCGCGACGCCCGAAAGACGCCGCGCCGCAACGTATGTGCGGTTCGGCCCCACCGTGCCGCATACGCCTCGGCAAAGACCACGACCCAGGCGAGCACGATGGCGAACATCGCCGGCTTCGACAACAGCGCGAACGGATCGAGGACGTTCAGGTAGCTGAGCGCGCTGCCGGGCTCGACGCCGAGGAATTGGTTGCCGATCAGTAAGACCAGCACAGTGAACAGCGCCAGATCACGGATCAGATGCCGGGTCCGTGCGGCCACAGCGTGTTTGGCCACCGCGACCAGATCGACACCGGGTGAACGAGCGACCGATCGCAGCGGTTCTTCCAATACCTTCTCGACCACCGCGGTGGCGAGCACACTGTCCAAATGGACAGCCGCGCAAAGATACCGGGTGGCCTCGTCACGACGCAGCGGACCGGGTCCGGTCGGCTGCGTCCTCCCCTCCGCAGGATCCACTCGGCGCGAGGGCGCCCCACAGTTCCCGCAGAACGCGTAGTCTTCGGGGTTCGTATGGTCACACTCTGGGCATTGCACTCCGGTAGCCAAACATTTCGCAGGGATCGGTTCCTGGAAATTCACTGTGCTGTACCGCAATTCGCCTGCACACGACCACGGCGGGTGTAAGAATCACCCGATGAGCCTGGGTGCGGGCAATATGTTGCTCGAACGGGATATGGGGCACCTGCGAATACTGGTGGCCTCGCCGCTGGGTCGGGTCATCGAGCCGGTACTGAAACAAGCATTCGCTGGTTCGACCATCGCGGTGGCGCTGGACCGGCAGGCCGTGCGGCGCGAGGTCGTGCACCAGGTCCGCTTCGATGTGGTGATCACCGACCTGATCTGGAACGATCCGGCGCTGGAGTACGGCTTCGACGGCCTGGATGTGCTGGATATGCTGGGTTCGGCGCAACGCCCGGCCGCGGTGCTGATGGCGGCGCAGGGGCACAGCATGGAGCGCGACCATCTGGACGAAGCACTGCTCAGGTCTTCGGAATTGGCCGGTTTCTATTCGAAATCCTCTGGTGTCCCGGCATTGTTGGAGGCGATTCCCCCGGCGGCGACCGGACGACGGCCACATCTCGAGCCGCCGCCGGCCACACCGCCCCCGCTGTATCGGCTGTTCCAGGGACAACGCGGTGAGACGGCCGCGCGGCTGGCCGGAGCCATTGCCGCGGGCCGCGCCACAGATGCCGTTTCACTGGCCAAGGCCGCGCGGGTCGGTCTCAATACCGCCAATAAGGTGGCCAGCGTCTATATCGGGCCGATCGTGCTCGAACGCGGCGAGCACGATCCCGAATTACCGCTGACCGCCAATGCGATCTATCGGTGGTGCGGCGTGCACGCGCATTACCTGCTCAGCTGGTGCCGCCGCAACGGTCACGACGACGTACTCACGGCTGACACACCTACCAGCAGTTCGTCGAGATCCACCCGATAGCGCCCGGAACGCGGCCCGCCACCGCACGCGATCAAACGCGCGGCCAGTGCGCCCACGGCGCCGGCCATGGTCGCCGCGGTGCCGAGCTGCGGCCAGGTCGGCAACGTATGGCCCACCTGGGTGAGCGAATAGCGCAGCCGCGAGGTGAGTCCGCCGCCGACTATGGCACCGACAAGGCGCGACCGCCGGGCCGGATCGCCGAGTTCGGCGAGCGACCAGTGCGCCGCGAACTCGACACGGCCGTGCAGGATCGGATAGGCCGGGTCGAGGTCGTAGCGTTCGATATCGAGCAGCACATTGTCGCCGTTGTCGGTGACCATGACGACCGGAATTCCGGCTGCCTTCGCGCGGCGTCGGATATCGAATTTCATCGGCAGATCGTCCATTTCCTCGAGTAGCACGGCCAACCGCTCGGTGCCGTGCCCGCCGAGGAAGTCGTCCGCGAACTCGGGCACATAGCCGTGCGGGTAGGCATCGATCCGGGTGTAGGGATCGACCTCCAGCGTGCGGCGTTGCGCGAGTGTCAGTTTCGGCTCGCCCAGATCGCAGACCGAGGCGGCCAAGCGGTTGAGATTGGTCGTGCCGAGGGTGTCGCGTTCGGCGAGACGGAAGCGTCGCGCGCCGGTCAGCGAGCAGACCGAGAGCGCCGCCGCGCCGACACTCAGCCCGGCGATGCCGATCAAAGCCTCCGACCAGGTTCGCTGCTCGTGCGTTTCGATCAGGAATCGGTTGCGGGCCGTGCGCAGTCGCCAGAAGAGTTCGGCATCGGGCAATTTCACCACGGTTCGACGCCAAGGAAAAACGATATAGCGGGCGTCCGGTCCGCTACGGCGCAGCGACGCAACGTGATTCGCCATATCCGCTCGTGCCTGCGGCGTGGCGGCAACGAGCCGGGGATGGTCGAGGGCGACCAGTTCGGGTAGGCATCCGTCCCATGCGTCGACGTAGCGGAATCCGGAGCCGGGTGCGAGCAATTCCGCGATCCGTGCGGAATCGTTTGCAGGGTGCAGTATCTCGATCATGCCGCACGCTCCGTCCAGCGATGTTTGATATCGGCTTCGAATCCGGCCGATGCGAAGGGCCGCAAGCTGATCTCGGGCTCGGCGGCCGCGCCCAGCGCCCGGTGCAGGCGGCGGTATTCGGTGTTCGTGCGTTCCAATGCGTCCACGATCGCGCGCCGCAGCCGCACTTCGAACCCCTCGATCGGGTGCGTGCCCGCGCGCAATTCGACCCGCAGAGTGAGGGTCTGCTCGAACTGCCTGCCGGTGCTGGTGGCGAGTACGAACTTTCCGGTCACCGTCGGAGCTATATCCGGATGTTCCAAGGCCATTCGCACGCTGTCCGGGTAGATCTTCAGCGCGTAGAAGGACGCGGCGATATCGGTGCGCCGGTGCAGAGCCAGGAATCTGCACGAATCGGTCGAGGTGGTAATCGGAATTTCGTTGTCACCGACCAGATCCGCGAGTTCGGTGGCCGAGAACAGCGCGCCCTGATCGTTGATGCGGTAGCGCACCAACGGGATCGCGGTGTCGACCGTGAACAGGAAGCGCTGCTCGGCATCGAGTTCGGCGAACCGATAGTCGGTATCGTATTCGACCAGGGTGGGCTGGATTTCGTCCGCGCCGAACAATTCCGCGCCGACGACACGTTGTCGCGCGGCCAGTCGGCGCACGGCGATGGTGGTCGCGGTCTCGTGGCCCATGATGCCCCCATCCGCTGTGCCGTAGATCAGGCAGGTCGCGGTGGGGTCGCCGGATTTGCCGATCCGCCGCAGCACCCAGTCACGCCAGTTCTCGCTGATCGCCTCCCCCGCCAACAGGATTCGCAGATCCTGACCCAGCACCTCTTCGGGCGCGCGGTCCAGCACATCCTTGATGAACGGCGGATAGCCCGCGAGCACCACTTGGTCGTAGTGCGGGCCGAGCGTCGCGATATTGTCCAGGATCGCTTCGGCGTCGATGCCGGGGGCGATGACCGAGAGTCGATGGCCACGGCGGCGCAGCATCAGCGCACCGGTGTAGGTGTAGGTGCCGCCGATCCAGTTGCCCATGGCGAAGCCGATCACAAGCAACGTCGAACGGCGCTGGGATCCGAAGCACTGCTGGAAGATCCGCGCGTAAAGTTCGGTGCTCTCGTCGAGGGAGGCGATATCGCGCGGCCAATAGGTCGGGCGGCCGGTGGAACCGGAACTCGTCGACCACGTTCCCGCCCTGGTGATATCGCCGCGCCAGACGAGCGCGTCGAGCGGATATCGGTGCAGATAGTTCTCTTTCGTCATGGCGGGCACATCGGCGAAATCGGCGAGGGTGTGGATATCGGCGGGGTAGACGCCGTGGGCGGCGAGGAAGTCCGCATAGGCGGGAACCTGCCGAGCAGCACGGTGGAAAACACCGAGCGCACGTTGGAATCCCGGTGTCGGGTCCGGTTTCACGGTTGGCAGAGGTATCGACATGATGGTTGTCCCTGAGTCGGAAGTAGTGCTCCGCAATCGTCCGACCTGCGATAACGCTATGCGGAACAGTCCATACAAGGTCCATACAGGCGCTGCGCGGCGGGTCAGCGTGTCGAACAGAGCGGTCGGGATGGCACGCCGGGCAGGTAGCGCTGCCACTCGACCGAGCTCAGTCCGGTGCTGCCGCTATCGCACAGCGCATCGGCGACACGGTCCGGATCGGTCGCCCACAGCCGCACGACCTTATCGGGGCCGGCGCCGATGAGCAGTTGGCCGCCCAGTGCGTAGCCCGCGTCGTTGACCCGGCCGGTGTATGCGGTCAGCACGGCGACGCGGCGTGGCCTATCCGGATCGATGACATCCCAGATCCAGATATCGCTGCCCTCACCGCCACCGACGACGTAGCGGCCGTCGGGGCTGAAGTTCACCGTGATGATCGGGTCGGGCGGCCCGTCGAGCGTGCCGAGGTTGCGGGGGTTTTCAGGATCGGACAGGTCGTAGAGTCGGGCGGTGTGGTCGGTGCTGCCCGCGACGATGACCCGATTCTGCGGGCTGAAGGCCACCGAGGCCACGTCGTTGTCGAAACCTTTGAGCGACGGCAGTTCCCGCGGCGGTCGGCCGCGATCGCGGATGTCCCATATGCGAACGACGTCATCGGTGGTGGCTATGGCGAGCAGGGTGCCCGTCGAGTCGATGGCGACCAGATTCGGCAAGGCCTTTTTCAGATCGAGGGCGGCGATGGGCTGTGGGGTGTTCGGGTCCGTGAGGTTCCACACCGTTGCGATCGGATTGTCCTGTCCGACGACCGCGAGTACGGATCCGTCGGGGCTGAAGGCGAGCGCGGCCACTATGCCCTCGACCGCGTCGATCGGTTGCCCCAGCCGACGCGGCTGACGGGGATCACGGACGTCCCAGAGATAGATGTGGCCGGTGCGGGTGCCGATGGCGGCGCGGGTGCCGTCGGCCGAGAACGCAACGGCACCGCAGGTCTTTTCGTCATCGCCGACACCGAGCGCCGGGTAGTCGATCGGTGTGGCCGGATCGGTGATATCCCAGATGCGGGGACGACTGTCGCCCGCGCCGGTTCCGGTGAGGAATCGGGTGCCGGTGCGCTCGATCGGTGTCTGATAGATGGTGCTCTGGGCACCGCGCAGCAGCGGGCCGGGCAGTGGCCACAGGTGTGCCACGCCGGTCTCGTCACCGGTGACGACCATGCGTCCACCGAGCGCGTAGCGCACCGAGACGACGATCGCGAGATTCGGCAGAATCAGCTCGGGCTCCGTCGACTCGGCGGCGGTATTCCAGATGCGGGTGCTGTGGTCGGAACTGCCCACAGCGAGCCGGGATCCGTCGGGGCTGAAGATCAGATCGTTGATGTAGCTGTCGAATCCGCGCAATCTCGGCAACTCGGCCGGTGCGGCCGGATCGTCGAGACGCCAGCGCAACACTTCACGCGATCGACCACCCGCGACAAGGGTTTTGCTGTCGGGGCTGAACCGCAGCGCCAACGCCTGCGCGGTGGAACCGTCTCGAGCGCGGTCGAAGACCTGCTCTGCATCGGTTCCACTGAGACGCCAGATCCGCACCGACGCTTCGGGTCCCGCCGCGGCCAGCATTGTGCTGTCCGGGCTGAATGCCACAACAGGCGAACCGGCGGGCAGGACGAGCGTGGGCAAGGCGACCGGGTGGGCGGGATCGGCGATATCCCATCTGGCCAGGCCGGTATCGGTGGTGCCCGCGGCGAGTTGGTGTCGGTCCGGGCCGAATGCCACACCGGTATAGGTGACTCCGGAACGTTCCACGGTCGAAAGTAGATGCGGTGCACGCGGATTCGCGATATTCCACAGCTCGACTCGACCGGCGGTGATCCGGACGAGGACATCGTCACCCGGACCGATCTCCAACACCATCGGCTGCGGCCCCGGTGGTCCCGCGGGTGCCGGGATCCGACCGACCTCGGTCGCCGGGGTAATGCCGCCACTCACCCGATACAGGCTGACCGTCGCATCCACGGCACCAATGGCCAGCAGCGTGCCGCGAGAATCGGTGGCGACGACCGTGCGCCCCTCGTGTTCCCCGACGAACCGCACCGGAGTGTGCACGGCGCTCGAATCCAATAGCGCCGAACGCGCTTCCAGTGTCGGCTCGACCCGATAGGCCGCCAAGGCGAGTTGCGCCGACAATGCGGGATCCTTGTCCCGCAATCGAACCGCCTGCAACGCGATCTGCCGGGACATCGCGTCATCGCGCGCCTGCGCGGCACTCTGCTGCTGGGTGTAGGCCGCCAGTGCAAGCACCAGGGCAACCACCGAGGCCATCGCCAGTGCCGCGACCAGCCGCTGCAGGATGCGGGTGCGGCGGCGCTGGGCAAGGATCGCGGCTTGCTGTTCGGCAGAGCTGGCGGCGAGATAGTCGCGTTCGCGCTGGTTCAGGTCGCGGTGGCGGCCGCCGGTGCTCGCCCACTCCTGCACCAGCGGCAGCCTCGCCGGGCCGAGCAATTCGCCCGGATCGCAACCACTGTCGTGCCAGACCTGGGCGGCGTGGGTGAGTCTGCGGTGCACGATGAGGCCGCCGCGATCACTGTCCACCCAGTCCGACAATCGGTTCCACGCGCCGATGACGGCCTCGTGGGTGATTTCGACGGTCTCCTCCTCACAGGTGAGCAGGCGCTGGGCGCAGAAGCGATCGATCACGGCATTGACGTCGGCGGCGGTGTCGTCGTCGAAGAACAGTTCCGAACGATGCACCCGCCGACGGGTCACGCTCTCCTCGTCGATGGTCACCAAGCGCAGGAAGGTGCGGCGCGCGATCTGACGTTGCGGGGTGGTGAGATCGGAATAGACGGCGTCGGCGCTGCGTTGGATTGCTCCCCCGATCCGTCCCACCGCGTTGTAATCGAGGACGGTCATCCGCCGCCGGGTGCCGCGCTGCCAGGTCTGCAACAGTGCGTGCGAAAGCAGCGGCAGGGCACCAGCATCGTGTGCCGCGCGGGAGCCATGCGGTGCGAGTTCGAGCAGCAGCAACTGCACCAGGTCTTCGTCCACGGTCCAGCCCGCTTTGCGCGCCGGTTCGACGATGACCTCGCGGACGCCATCACTGCTCAGCGGCCGGACCAGCACCGCATTCGCGGCCAGCGCATCGTGCAGTACCGATTCCTCGGCGGCGTGCCGGTAGAAGTCCGCGCGCAGGCCGAGCACGAAAACCGTTCGGGTGCCCTGGTGGTCTGCGATCGCCTCCAGGAATGCGGCCCGCTGCACCTCGTCCTCGCATTGGGTCCAGGTCTCCTCGAACTGATCGAGTACGACGACCTCGGTCTCTTCGAGTTCGCGCAGTGCGTCCAGCGGATGTGTGCCCGGCAGCGCGACACCGGCGGTGAGTCCCTCCTCCCGCAGCGCGGGCAACAGACCCGCCGATAACAAGGAGGATTTGCCGGATCCCGACGCGCCGATGACGAACAGAATGCGCGGGCGCCCCCGCGAGCGCAGCAGTACATCGACCTTGCCCACCAATTCCGCGGTGAGCTCGGCGCGTCCGAAAAACCAACCGGCATCATCGAATCGGAACGGTTCCAGCCCCCGATACGGACTCTCGTCATCGCGGCGACGACGCCCGGTGGTACCGCGCACCCGGCGGACCGCGGTCAGCCAGGGCTCCTGTTCCGCCCGCGCGTCGATGCCGCAGACGGCGAGCACCGCGCGAAACATCTTCTCGTTGCCGTCGGTCGGAACATGTTGTCCCGCAAACCATCCGCTGAGCGTGCCCTGCGGACATCCCGAAATTTCCACGGTCTGACGGACAGTCAGCTCCGCCGCGACGCGCAAGGCCGACAGCGCAGCGGCGAATTCTTCGCGAGTTCGAATTTCCGCGGGATCGAGCCCCCCGGCCCACCCTCCTACCACGCTCTGACCATAGGGATTTCGCGCGCATGGCCGAAAGGGCCGTACGGACCTTGTATTGACTACTACCGACCCTGCTTTCGCAGCTCAGACCATGAATAACGGTCCCGATCCACTACGAGTCGACAGGAGCGGACCTTGACCATCGACCGCACCGAATATGCTCTGACCAGCGATCGCACCGTGGAGTTCGCGCACCTGGAGAACCCAGGATGCCCGACGCAATGGCGTGTCAGTTGGCTGTCCGATCGCCCACTCACCGACGATGAGGCTTGGGCCGCAATGGAACTCGCCGAACTGCTGGCCGATCCGGATATCCGCTACGCCCCCGACCGCATGGCGAGCGCCATCCGCTGTGCGGGCAAGCTCGGCCTAATCGTCGAACAGGCGATGCTGGCCATGGACGCTCGAAGAGCCATGCGCGGCTGAATTCACGCTTCGACTGCGATGACCGTGCGTCACGGCCGGCGCATGATGTAGTCCGAGGGCACGAGAGCGCTTCCGGGAAGCAGGAATTCATCGGCAACCAGCAATGCGGACCAGGTATCGACGAAGTCCGGCATCCGGATGTCCAACGGCGCGGTATCGACGATCCGAGTACCGAACCGCAGCAGACCGACGAGCAGTGTCGACAGGACAAGGTAGATATCACCGGCGTGATCGACAATCCCATCCCCGGCAACGAAACCGGGTTCGATCACGACGGAGCGACCGGCGGCCCGCGCACGCAGACCGAGCCGGGCCAACACCGCCGCCGCTTCGACCGCGCTGCTGCCGCCGCACGGTGTGAGCACGCAGGTGGCCGATGCCCGAGCGGCCGTGACGGCGTACAGCGCGAACAGGTGGTCGGGCACCGTGCATCGAAACGACGTCACCTCGCCCCCGGTCGCACGCGAAGTCGCCGTCAGACCAGCGGCCGACGACACTACATAGGCACCCGTTTCGGCAACCGAACACCGCACCGTTCGCACGATGTGCTCCGGCAGCGGCGCACGTGCCAGCACCGTGCCACCTGTGACGACCCCGGCCAGCAGCACAGTGGTCAACGCGGCTTCGGCGAGTTCATCGGATGCGCCGCGGACCGGGGACGGCACCGTGACGCGTCCGCGCACCGGGATCGACGCGAACGGCGCGGTCACGACTCCGCCTCGCCGGCGTTCGGCTCCGTCGCCACGGTTGGTCACGACTTCGCCGCCGGCGCCCGCGGCGGCACATTGCTGTAGCGCTCTTTAACCGTGACCAGATGCACCCAGCTGTCGACCTCGAGCACTGGGCGCAGTGCACGCAGTGTGTCGAGGGCGGCGACGACATGCTCCAGCGCGGCCGCGTGCACGGTGCCGACCAGATCGAACCGCCCGATCGTCGCGGCGAGGAAGCGGAGGCCGGGAAGTTCGGCGAGCAGAGCCGCGAGCCCCGCCGTGCGACCACTGGCCCGCACACCGAATCCGACGGCGTACTCCGTATCGCCATGGCCCGGTCCGGACAGTGCGGCGACTCGGACGATGCGCTCATCGATCAAGCGCTTCACCCGCAACCGCGCGGTGCCGGGTGAGGTACCGGCCGCCGCGGCGAGTGTGGCATAGGACGCGCGCCCGTCCGCCTGCAATACCTCGAGCAGACGCGCGTCGAGCGCGTCGATCGAGGCCGCCGACGCCCGCTCCGGGCGACCGACGTCGATGATCAGATCCGAATAGAACAGCGTATTGGTGTCGCGCACACCGTCGATACTGCGGATCCGGTCGAGTGTGGCCGCGAGCTGCTGCGGCCCCCGGGTGCGGATCTCGGCGACCAGCGGATACCGGCCACTGGTCAGGGACACATAGGGAATGTCGTCGAGTCCGGCCACGCGCCCGGCGACCTGCCGCACCGGTTGATCGACGCTGATCGATACGTGCGCGAGCGCTGCCAGCCCGATTGTCGACGGATGCACGATGCCGACCACCTGAGCCCTACCCGAGTCGAACAGCGTATTGAGCCGTTTGGAGATCGTTGGGCGGGACGCACCGAGTTTGGCGGACAGTTCGTTTCGGCCGATCCGCCCATCGATGCGCAACTCCTCGAGGATCCGGGCGTCCAGAGTGTGCGTCCCGGTAGCCGCGGACGCGGTCATCGGAACTTAACAATCGCCGTCCAGATCAGTTCGAATTTACCTTTCATCAGCAAGTCCCTTCTCATGGAGACATAATCGCCCAAAATCTTCGGTGATGCTTTCCAGAGCATCAAACTGTGGCGCTCATCGCTCAGTCTCTTGTGTGGACTGAACCTATCGCGGTTTCTATCGTGCATCTCAGTTGAACGAGCATCAATCAGGGCAGGAACGTTGACCATAACGCCACTGCACTGGAGGAGATTGAGCAGATGAAAAAGCTGGGACTGGTAGCCATGGCGACCGGGGTGGTATTGCTGATCGCCGGTTGCGGGAGCGGATCACAAGGCAGTGCCGCCAGCGGTGCCGCACCGGCGGGTCTGATCCGCGGTGGTGAACTCCGGATCTGCACCGATCCCGAATACGCGCCGATGGAGTACTTCGAAAACGGAAACACCACCGCCCCGGTGGGTTTCGACTCCGACGCCGCCCGCGCAGTCGCCGAACTGTGGCAGGTCGAGACGAGCTGGCAGATCACCTCGTTCGACGGGCTCATGCCCGCCCTACAGGCCCAGCGATGCGATGTGCTCTGGTCCGCGCTCTACGTCAGCCCGGAACGCACCGCTGTCGCCGACGCGGCACCGTTCCTGGCGACCGGACCGGGACTGATCGTCCGGAGCGGCGAAACCGGGATCGCCACCGCCGACGACCTGTCCGGCAAAACTATCGCCGTCCAAGGCGGCGGCGCCAACGAGAAGACCCTGCAACAGCTTTCGGAACGATTCAACGCCGCGGGCAAGCCGACCATCACCATTCAGGCCTACCCCAAGACCGCCGAAACCGTTGCGGCGGTGACCAATGGCAAGGCGGACGCGCTGATCGAGACCGATGTCGCGGTGGTCGATATGGTCGCCAAATCCGGCGGTGCGCTGCGCGCCGTGCCCGGCGTCTTCACCGCGGAAACGGTTTTCGGCGTCTTCACCAAGAAGGGTTCACCGCTGAGCGGGCCGGTGGCCGCAGCCGTGCGCACGCTGACCGACAACGGCACACTCGCGAAGATCGCCACCAAATACGGGCTCGATCCGGCGCGAATTCGTCCCGGAACAGCGCAATGACCTTCGATCGCGAAATCTTCCTCCAGGCCCTGACCTCGGCCGAATTCCGGCGCGGCGCTTGGCTTTCGGTCGCTCTCGCGGCCGTCTCGATGATCTTCGCCACCGTACTCGGCTTCGGCGTGGCGCTCGCCCGGATCAGTAAGGTGCCCACGTTGCGCGCCCTCGGCGGCGCGTACGTATGGTTCTTCCGCGCCATCCCCTCCCTGCTCGTGCTACTGATCATCTGGAACGCCGGGCCGCAGCTGTTTCCAGGTCTGCGCGACGACTGGTTCACGCCGTTCATCGCGGCCTTCATCGGATTCGCCGTGGTGGAGGCCGCCTACATGGCGGAGATCCTGCGCTCGGCGCTGCTGAGCGTGGACGAGGGACAGCATCTCGCCGCCCGAGCGATCGGACTGCGGCCGCATCAGGTGCTGCTGAAAGTCCTACTGCCGCAGGCGGTGAAGGTCGCGTTGCCGCCGACCGGCAACGAGTTCATCGCGATGCTCAAGTACACCTCACTGGCGTCGGTGATCTCACTGCGCGAATTACTCACCACGGCGCAGGTCGGAGTCTCGGTGACCTTTCGATACGCGGAGTACTACACCGCGGCGCTCGTCTACTACCTGGTGATCGTCAGCGCGCTGATGGGCGTGCAGAGCCTGATCGAACGCCGCTACCGCTGGGTCTCGTCGGGGACGCCCGGCCCGAAGAAGGACATGGTGACCGTATGACCGGCGCGCCACTGCTGCAGACGATCGCACTGCACAAGAGTTACGGCGACCGTGTCGTCCTCGAAGGCGTGGATTTCGCCATCGCACCGGGCGAGGTCAAGGCCGTGCTCGGACCATCGGGCTCGGGCAAATCCACCATCCTGCGACTGATGGCCTTACTCGAACCCGCCGATAGCGGCTCGATCCTGCTGCACGGCAAGGAGATCGGCATCGAGACCAGCCGGACCGGTCATCCGGTGCCCATGCCCGAGCGAAGGCTGGCCCGGCAGCGCACCGATATCGGCATGGTATTCCAGCGCTTCAACCTGTTCGCCCATCTCGATGCGCTGCACAATGTCACGCTCGGCCTGACCGCCGTGCACGGTCTGCCCAGGGCCGAGGCGGTGCACCGCGCCGAGACCATACTCGAACGCGTCGGCATGTCCGGACATCTGCGGCACTATCCCTCGGAACTGTCCGGCGGACAACAGCAACGGGTCGCGATCGCGCGGGCACTGGTCCTGGAGCCGTCGGTGATGTTGTTCGACGAGCCGACCTCCGCACTCGATCCGGAACTGGTCAACGAGGTGCTGTCGGTGATGGAAGACCTGGCCGCGCAGGGGATGACGATGATCGTGGTGACCCACGAGATCCGATTCGCCCGGCGGGTCGCCGATGCGGTGGCACTGTTCGATTCCGGCGTCATCGTCGAACAGGCACCTCCCGAGCAATTCTTCACCCAGCCCGAACACGAACGAACCCGCGCTTTCCTGTCCCATGTCCACTGACTCGGAAGGAGATCCGCCGATGCCGGCTCCGATCGCGGTCTACACCGATCTCGACGACCTCGACCCGGCTCCCGGCATAACCGTTTTGGAGAATGCCGGTTTCGAGGTGCGGGTGCTCGAGACGCGCGACCCCGACACCATCGCCACAGCAGCCGCCGACGCCACCGCACTGCTGGTCGGCTACGCGCCGGTCGATGCGAACCTGCTGGCCCGCCTGCCCCGGGTGCGAATCCTGTCGATGCTCTCGCACGGTCACGACGCCGTCGACATCGATGCGGCTGCGGCCGGCGGCATTTGGGTCGCGACCGTCGGGGGCCTCGCCACCGCCGAGGTCGCCACACACACCTGGGCACTCGCCTTGGCCGCGGTTCGCCGCCTCGACTTCTTCACGCTGCGCGGTCGCCGAGGATGGCTGGACCGGCCCGCATCCGGTCCGCGTCGGTTGTCCGAGATCACCCTGGGACTGGTCGGACTCGGCCGGATCGGAACCAAGGTCGCCGAACTAGCCGCCGGTTCGGTGGCCTCGATTCTGGGCCATGACCATTCGGGGCGCACGGTGCCCGCCGGTGTCACCGCGGCATCGCTGACGGAGGTTGTCGCCAACTCCGACCTCGTCTCCATTCATCTGCCGCTCGATCCGAGCACCGAGCGATTGTTCGACGCCGACCTGCTCGCGCGAATGCGCCCGGGTTCTTGGCTGATCAACGTATCCCGCGGCGGTATCGTCGATTCCACTGCGTTGGCCGACGCACTCGATCGCGGCCAGCTCGCCGGTGCCGCGCTCGATGTGCTCGACGCCGAGCCGCCGGCGACCGGTGACCGCCTCGCCGGACATCCGAATGTCCTGCTGACCCCGCACGTGGCCTATCTTTCGGATGCGACCGCACGCGACTATGTCCTGACCCAGGCGCGCAACGTGGTGCAGTGGTATCGCACCGGCCGCCCGCTACACCCCGTCGCCGAACCGTCCACGGTGACCCGATGAACGCCGCATCGCGCAGCGATTCGGTGCGGGGTGGCCGTCGGGTGGCGGGCGGCCCCGTGCGTCTCGAGATGTTCAATTCCCTGTGGGCCATGGAAGATCTGCCCTGGAACGCAACCCGGGCGTGGACCCTCGCCGAACAGCTCGACCGGCTCGTGGCAGCCGGATTCGATGGTGTCGCGGTCGATCTGGGCGCTCGTGGGCGGCCCGACGCCGACGAACTCGCGGCCGCACTCGGACACCGACTACGCACGGCGGTCTTCGCTTTCGTCGGCGACGACGAGGATCTCGATGCCGCCCTGCGCTACGCCGACACCATCGACGCCGACCGCATTGTGGTATGCGGCCGCGTATTCGACGATGACCTGGCAGCTGTCGCGAAAACAGTGCGGCACTGGCACCGCAGGTGCGCCGCAGCGGGCGTCACGATGCAATTGGAGACGCATCGCAACACGCTCACCGACGATATCCGCACGACCACCCGCCTACTCGATGAACTCGATTCGGACGTGCGGCTGGCGATCGACCTGTCCCACTACGTATGCGGCAGCGAGTTCCCGTTGCCGCCGACCGCCGAGCTCGAAGGTCACCTCGAGGCATTGTTCGCGCGCGCCGGATCCGTGCAGGGCCGCGTCGCGACCCGCTGCCAGGTGCAGATCCCGCTCGGCTTCCCGCAGCTCCGCGCCTGGGAGGACCTGTTCCAGGACTGGTGGATTCGCGCCTTCGCGGCCATCCTGGCAGGCCGCGGCGACAGCCGTGATCCGGTGCTGTTCTGCACCGAACTGGGCACCACGCCGTACGCGATCACCGATCGGGACGGCAACGAACTCTCCGATCGATGGGCCGAAACCCTGATACTGCGCGACCGGGCCGAGGCCGCGTTCGCCGCGGCCGCGCGCCGCGTTCCGATCACCACATCCCGAGGAGGAATACGTTGAGCGACATACACTTTCCCCTACCCGAGCGGATGACCCCGAGCGGAAATGTGGTCGTCGCCGGCCCACTCCCCGACCTACCCATCGGCCGCGCACTGGTACCCGCGCGCGCCTACACCGGTGGCGCGGAATTCGCGCTGGAGCAGGACCGTATCTTTTCCGCGGGTTGGGTGTGGGCCGGTTACGCCCACTGGGTAGCCGAGCCCGGCGCGGTACACCCGATCACGATCGGCGGCAAGCCGCTGCTGATCGTGCGCGGCGATGACGACCGGATCCGGGTGTTCCACAACTCGTGTCGCCACCGCGGGATGGCGCTGACCGAGGAACCACTCGTCGTCACGCGCCGGATCCAGTGCGCCTATCACTGCTGGTCCTTCGATCTGAACGGAAAGCTTTCCGCCGCACCGTATTACGGACGGGAGCGGGGCGCGAAGGTGGATCCGGCGACCGCAGAACGGCTGGGTCTGCTCGCCGTCGCCAGCCACGTGTGGGCGGGCATGGTGTTCGTCGATCTGTCGGCTACCGACACCGATCCGCAGGCGTGCGCGGACGATTTCGTGCACCACCTCGAGCCGATCCTGACCCGTTGGGCGCATATCGATTTCGATCGGATCCACCTTGCCGGGGAGCGACGCTACGACGTCGACGCCAACTGGAAACTCGTCGTCGAGAACTTCCTCGACTTCTATCATCTGCCATTCGTGCATCCCCAGGTCGGCCCGGTGACCGCCTCGCTGGACGTCGACGATGTGGCATTGCATCCCGACATCATGGGCGGCACCTATCCGCACGGAGCGGTCGGCAAGGCGGACAAAACCGCTCGCGCCCTGCCCTGGCTCGGCGACGTCCCCGCCGACCGGCTCGAGCACCAGGACATCTTCTGTGTCTTCCCCAATGCCCTGTTGTTCCTCGAGGCAGATTGGTTCCAGGTCATCGGCTTTCATCCGTTCGCCCCGGATCACACAGTCGAGCATATGGCGGTCTTCGTCGATTCGGCCGCGGCCGGTGCGGAATTCACGCAGGCCCATCAGCAGCTGACCGAGGTGCTGTGGGAAGTCAACGACCAGGACATGCCGATGCTGCACCGCCTGCAGACCGGCCGCAGCTCACCCGCCGCGGACGCGACGAACCTGGTCTCGCACTGGGACCAGATCACCGCGCTCTTCCAGCATCGGGTCGCGACGAAAGCGGGCTACTGATGACCACAGCGATGGATGCTCCGGCGATCGAACTGCGGTTGCGGCGCGAACTCGCCGCGGTGTACCGGCTGGTCGCACACTTCGGGATGACCGACCTGATCTTCACCCATATCTCGCTGCGCCTGCCGGGACCGACGCCGCGATTCCTGATCAACCAGTACGGGCTGCTGTTCGAGGAGATCACCGCGTCGAATCTGGTGGTCGTCGATGCAGCGGGGCACCCGGTCGGCGATGCGGAGCACCCGGTGAATCCGGCCGGTTTCGTCATCCACGGCGCGATACACACCGCCCGGCCCGACGCGCACTGCGTGCTGCACACCCACACCCGCGCCGGATGTGCGGTGGCCGCCACCACAGCGGGGCTGCTGCCGGTCAATCAGATGTCGATGGAGTTCTACGGCCGGATCGGCTATCACGACTACGAAGGCATCGCCCTCGATCTCGACGAACAGGCCCGGCTCGTCGCCGATCTCGGCGACCATCCGGTCATGATCCTGCGCAACCACGGCCTGCTCACCGTCGGCACCACCGCGGCGCAAGCCTTTCTGCGCATGTTCTACCTGAACCGAGCCTGCGAGATCCAGGTCTCGGCCGCCGCAGCCGGACCGCTGACGCTGCCACCACCGCAAGTATGCGAACACAGCGCACGGCAGCTGGCCGGCACCG
The DNA here is from genome assembly GCF_000308835.1 of Nocardia vinacea NBRC 16497. GTDB lineage: Bacteria > Actinomycetota > Actinomycetes > Mycobacteriales > Mycobacteriaceae > Nocardia > Nocardia vinacea. The sequence goes on from NZ_BAGN01000161.1 coordinate 20,606, forward strand.
AAACCGGCGACGACTTCGCCGACACCTCGGCGTACGACCTGGCCTGGGCGGCGCTGCTGCGGCTGCTCGACCGCATCGATCCGCACTACGTCGACTGACGTATCACTCACCCAGAGAGGAGCATTCACCGATGACCACTGTCGGACCGGTCGATGCCACCGTCATTCCCCGCTACGGCGGCCCGGCGACCTTCGCCAGGCTGCCGCGTATCGATGAGGTCGCCGCGACCGATATTGCCATCGTCGGCGTTCCGTTCGATACCGGCGTGAGCTACCGGCCGGGTGCCAGACTCGGCCCCGGCCATGTGCGCATGTCGTCGAAGTTGTTGCGTCCCTATAATCCGGCACTCGATATCTCTCCGTTCGATGCATTGCAGATCACCGACGCCGGTGACTTGTCCTGCAATCCGTTCGATATCGATGCGGCGATCGCCGAAATCGAATACGGCGCGGACGCGATCACCAGCACCGGTGCCAGACTCCTGACCATCGGCGGTGACCACACCATCGCCCTGCCGCTGTTGCGCTCGGTGGCCAGGCGACACGGTCCGGTCGCGGTCGTGCATTTCGACGCGCACTTGGACACCTGGGACACCTATTTCGGCGCGTCCTATACCCACGGCACCCCGTTCCGACGGGCGTCGGAAGAAGGGCTGATCGACCGCGAGGCGAGCCTGCACATCGGCACGCGCGGGCCGCTCTACGGTAGCGGCGACCTCGCCGACGACCGGATGCTCGGCTTCGCGACGATCACCGCGCCCGAGATCGAAATCGACGGTGTTTCAGCCGCGGTCGAACGAATGCGAGCAAGGATCGGCGACCGGCCGGTTTATGTTTCGGTCGATATCGATGTCCTCGACCCAGCACACGCACCGGGCACCGGAACCCCCGAGGCGGGTGGATTGACCAGCCGCGAATTGCTCTACCTGCTACGCGCTTTCAGCAGTGTGAACCTGGTCGGCGCGGATATCGTCGAGGTATCACCCGCCTACGACCACGCCGAAATCACCGGTATCGCGGCCGCGCATGTCGGATATGAATTGCTGTCCGCCATGGCGATGGATCGCCCAACGACGTAAACCATTGGCGGTCGAGTAGATCCGTACAACGTCTTACGCGTCCCCGGCCATGCGGCGAATCTCCTCGACGATCACCTCGGGCTCGCTGAACATCACGAGGTGCCCGGAGCGCGTCGCTTCGACCATCCGTCCATTGGGCCACGCGCCTGCGGTGCTGTGATGGGCGGCGGTCAGCGCACTTCGGGTGTGCTTGTCGATGCGTGGCTGTTTCGTGCCGGAGATGACGCTGATGTCCAGCGCGCCGAGTTGGGGTGGATGTTCACGAAGGCGTCGCAGCTCGCCGCTGAACTGATCCTGCTCGGCGACCATGGTCCGCGCGGCTCGCACGGTGAAGTCCTCGGCGCGGTGGTCCGCGGCGATATCGGCGGGCTGCGCACCACCCACTTTGCCGCCGAGCATTCGGTACAGACCCGACCGGGCGAGCGCGGGCATGAGCACTCGAGTCATCGCGTAGCGTTTATCCGCTGAAGGCGCGAAGTACAGTTCGCAGTTCTCATCGCTCTGATCCACCAACACAATTCCGCGGATGCGTCCGAGATCGGCCGCCGCGGCGACCCGGACGATGGGGCCGCCCCAACTGTGTCCGACAAGGATGAAAGGCCCCGGCCCCAAGGCGCGCAGCAAAGTATCGAGATCCCCGGCCATCCGTTCCAGCGTCCGCGGTCGCGCATCGTCGTCACTGCGCCCGGTACCGGCTCGATCGTAGACAACTGCGCGCATCCGCTCAGCGATCACCGGTTGCACAAGCCCCCAGATCGACCGCGAAAAACCCATCCCCGACTCGAACACAACCGTCGGCTCGCCCGTTCCCCGCACCATATAGTGCAGCCGACGTCCATCACCGGTCACGACGAAAGCGCTTGTCCCGAAAGTGTGTTCAGCACTACGCCCCTGTCGCGCCACCGACTCGACCACTGTCCCCGACCTGCCTTCCGTCGAATATCCGTCAACCGCTCACCGGCCCGAGCCGCGCGACCGGTGCCGCGCCTACCCTCCGCATCCTTCCCCAGACAATGCCCCCGAAAACGGAAAAACTCCAGCCGTAGACGGGCAACGTCACCGGCCGGAGTCCAAACCGCCTGGTATCAGCTCAGTTTCAGCGAACGGCCGATGATTTCCTTCATGATTTCGGTGGTGCCGCCGTAGATGGTCTGGACGCGGGCGTCCATGTAGGCCTTCGCGATCGGGTATTCCTTCATATAGCCGTAGCCGCCGTGCAGTTGCAGGCAGCGGTCGATGAGGTAGAGCTGCTCCTCGGTGCTCCACCACTTGGCCATGGCGGCATCCTCGACAGACAGCTTGCCCGCGTTGAGATCTTCGATGAAGCGGTCGACCAGGACGCGGACGGCGGTGGTCTTGGTGGCCAGTTCGGCCAGCACGAAGCGGGTGTTCTGCAGGGCGCCGATCGGCTTGCCGAAGGCCTTGCGGTCGCGCACGTACTGGATGGTCATCTCCAGGCAGGCTTCCATGGCCGCGGCCGCCATGACGGCGATCGACAGGCGCTCCTGCGGCAGATTGTTCATCAGGTGGATGAAGCCCATGCCCTCGGTGCCGAGCAGGTTCTTACCTGGAACGCGAACATCGGTGAAGCTCAGTTCGGCGGTGTCCTGCGCCTTGAGGCCGAGCTTGTCGAGGTTGCGGCCACGTTCGAAACCGGGCATGCCGCGTTCCACGACGAGCAGGCTGAAGCCCATCGCACCCTTGTCCGGATCGGTCTGGGCGACCACGATGACGATATCGGAGTTGATGCCGTTGGTGATAAAGGTCTTGGCGCCGTTGAGGATCCAGTCGTCGCCGTCGCGGACCGCGCGGGTCTTGATGCCCTGGAGGTCGGAGCCGGTGCCCGGTTCGGTCATCGCGATGGCGGTGATGATCTCGCCGGAACAGAAGCCGGGCAGCCAGCGCTGCTTCTGCTCATCGTTGGCGAGTTCGAGCAGATAAGGCGCGATCACATCGTTGTGCAGGGCGAAGCCGAGGCCGGAGTACTGGCCGCGCACCGACTCCTCGGCGACGATCGCGTTGTAGCGGAAATCCTTGACCCCGCCGCCGCCGTACTCCTCGGGCATGGCCATGCCGAGGAATCCCTGTTTACCGGCCTCGAGCCAGACCGCGCGATCGACAATGCCCTGCTCTTCCCACTTCGCGTGATTCGGCGCGACGTGCTGATCGAGAAACTTGCGGAACGACTCCCGGAACAGCTCGTGTTCGGGTTCGAACAGTGTGCGCTCCACGCCAACCTCCTAGTGACCCCACGGCCGGTCCACACCGACCCGTCGTTGCTACATACGGTACCCGGAACGAGAACCATCGTTTACTTCTGGGCCAGAAATCGTGGTCTCACCTGGACCGGCGGAGGTGGTTCGGCAAGTCGATCGGCAAACCCGACCTAGGCAGGCAATCCCAGTCCCTGCGCGAGCACGGGCCACGACGCCTTCAGCGCGTCTTCCCAATAGCCCCAGGAGTGGGTACCGGTGGGTTGGAAGTCGTAGGTGGCGGGGATGCCGAGTTGGTTCAGGCGGGTCTGCAGGTTGTGTGTGCAGTAGTTGCTTGCGGCTTCGAGTGCGCCGCCGACGGCGACCTGGTCGGCGAGGCCGCCGACGCCGGGCAGGGCGTGCTGGCCGTTGAGAGTGTCCCATTGGCCGGGGATACCGGTGCCGTCGGAGATGAACAGGTTCAGTCCGCGCAGTTGGTCGGCGTGCACGTACGGATCGTTGGCGGCCCACATCGGATCACCTTGCGGCCCATACATATTCGCCGAACGACCGCCACCCGCGGCGACCACGGCGTTGACGAAGTTGTAGCCGACGGGGTCGGCGATCTGTGCACAACCACTGTAGGCGGCCACCGATTTGTAGAGGCCCGGTGCGGCGATGGGCAATTGCAGTACCGAAGTACCCGACATCGAGAGGCCCGCAATCGCATTGGTGCCGTTCGCGCCGAGTCCGCTATCGATGAGCGGGGGCAATTCTTCGGTGAGGAAGGTCTTCCACATGTTCACGCCGAGCTCCGGATCGGGAGCGCGCCAGTCGGTGTAGTAGCTCCATTTACCGCCGACCGGTGTGACTACATTCACATCCTTGTCGTCGAAGAACTGCGCGGCATCGGTCCGCGCCTGCCAGGTCGCCGAATCCTCGCCGCCGCCGGCGCCATTGAGCAGATACAGCGTCGGGCGCGGTACGGACGTATCGGCCGGGCGCTGCACCTGGATCTCGATGTTCTTGCCCATGGCGGCCGAGTACACCTGCAGGGTCAGGTTGCGGTTGTCCTTGACCGCGACATCGGCGACATACGAGCCATCGGACGAGCGCGACGAGGTGAGCAATTTGCCGGTCGCGACGACCGGATCGGCGACGGTGTCCGCGGACGCGAGAAAGCCACCCGATGCGGCCGGAAATCCCACCAGAACTGCTGCTACACCCGCTACCGCCGCCATACGCACTCTCGTTCCAGCCATTCGGCCAAGGTATGGAGAGTTACTGACAAATAACTGAGAGCAGACTCAGAACAGACTGCGCAGTCGGCCGAACAGGGTGCGACCTGGATCACGGTCGCGCTCGCTGAACAGGAACTTCAGTTCCTCCTCCAGCTCCTTGCGCACCACGTCACGCAGTTCCACCGCGGCGGCATGCATATCGGGCGCGTCCCGCCACGGCGTCGGATCGATCGGCGCACCGGCGGAGAAGTAGAAGCGCTCGGGACGCGGGATGCCGGTCGGTCCCACGCCGCGGATCAGCGGCGGGGTCAGGTCCCGGTTCAGACCGAGCGCCTCGACGGCCCAGCGCAGCGGTCGCATGACCGGATGGTCGCCGTCGAAGACGATGTCGTAGGCGTCGTCGACGCCGATCATCGCCACCGGCACGATCGGCGCGCCCGCCTCGATCGCCATATGCGCGAAGCCGGAGCGGCCCTCCCACTTGAGGACGTACTTCTCGTTCTTGCGGCGCACCGCTTCTCGACCGCCGCCAGGGAACACGATGACGGCCTCGCCGCGCGCCAGCAGCGCCAGGCAGTTGCGGCGGTTGCCGCGCACCGTGCCGAAGTGGTGCAGCAGCTGACGGATGCCGGGCACATTGATGAGCACATTCTCGGCCAGCCCGCGGATCAGTCGACCGCGCCTGCGCAGCACCTCGGGCAGCAATAGCGGCGCATCGATACCGCCCATCAGATTGTGGTTGCCGACCAGCAGCACCGGCCCCTCGGCCGGAATGTTCTCCAGGCCGTAGAACCGCGGACTCGTCCACGCGCGCAGCGGCGCGAGCAGCGTGTCGAGCACCCGCATATCGGTATCGGTGAGCGAAACCGACAGTGGCGCACCATCACTCAGCACCGACGCGGCGAGCGACGAATCACCGGAGCGCCGATCACCCGAATCGGCCGCACCGGAGTGGTCATGCGACATTTAACCCTCCTGATGTCGATTCGATGACGATAGCGCAACGAATTCGCCTGTGTTGCACTGGATGTGCCCGGCATGCGCTACCGACCGGCCGGTCCGCGACCGAATCGGGCCGACTCCGGTGCGCCGTGTGGTCCGCAACCGCGATCGGCGACCGCTCACCGGTCCTCGCGGCCCACGATTCGACGGAACGTCGACACACCATTGCTGCGCGCCCCGTCAACGGCACTGCGTCCGACTGGTCCACTCGACGCCGTGCCCGATAACGACTCGACGGCCGATCGAGACCACAGCTCAGTGCGCGACACCATCGGCCTCGGGCGAACCCGCACCGTCCGGCTCGGACGATCCGCCGGCGTGCGCGAACGGTGACAGCGCCGCCGCCAGTGCGTGCGGAACGCGGGCGCGCACCCGGGTGCCGCCCTCCTCGTGCTCGGAGGTGGTGATGCGGCCGTCCGCATGGATGCGGGCGAGCAGATCGCCACGGGTGTAGGGCAGCAGCACACTGATTTCGACGTCGAGGCCGCCGAGCACCTCGGCGAGGCGCTCGCGCAGCTCGGTGATGCCGGTGCCCTTGTGCGCCGAAACGTAGGACGCGTCGGGCAGCATCGCGCGCAGCCGAGTGAGCTCGACCGGGTCGACCGCATCGATCTTGTTGACCACCAACAGCTCCGGCGGCGCCGGTGCCCCCGACTGCTTGATCACATCGGTGATCACCTCGCGGACCGCCTTGATCTGTTCAGCGGGTAGCGGGTCAGAACCGTCGACCACGTGCAGCAGCAGATCCGCGCCGGTGACCTCCTCCAGGGTGGACCGGAACGCCTCGACCAACTGGGTCGGCAGATGCCGCACGAATCCGACGGTATCGGTGAAGACGACCTCGCGGCCGTCGTCCAGTTCGGCACGGCGGGTGGTCGGATCCAGTGTCGCGAACAGTGCGTCCTGGACCAGCAGGCCCGCGCCGGTCAGCGCGTTCATCAGGCTGGATTTGCCCGCATTGGTGTAGCCGACGATGGCGACCGCCGGGATGCCGCTGGAAGTGCGACGGGCCCGCTTGGTATCGCGTGCGGTCTTCATCTCGCGAATCTCGCGGCGCAACTTGGCCATTCGCTCGCGAATGCGGCGACGATCGGTTTCGATCTTGGTCTCACCGGGACCACGCAGACCCACACCGCCGCCATTGCCGCCTGCGCGACCACCGGCCTGCCGGGACATGGACTCACCCCAACCGCGCAGTCGCGGCAGCATGTATTCCATCTGGGCCAGCGATACCTGCGCCTTACCCTCGCTGGAGGTGGCGTGCTGGGCGAAGATGTCCAGGATCAGTGCGGTTCGGTCGATCACCTTGACCTTGACGACCTTCTCCAGCGCGGTCAGCTGCGCCGGGGTCAGTTCACCGTCGCAGATCACGGTATCGGCGCCGGTTTCGAGTACCACGGCGCGCAGTTCGTCGGCCTTACCGGAACCGATATAGGTGGCCGGATCCGGCTTGTCGCGACGCTGGATCAGTCCTTCCAGCACCTCCGAACCCGCGGTTTCGGCGAGTGCGGCCAGTTCGGCCATGCTCGCCTCGGCCTGTGTCGCGGTGCCCGTGGTCCAGACCCCGACCAGCACGACCCGCTCCAGTCGCAGCTGACGGTACTCGACCTCGGTGATATCGGTGAGCTCGGTCGACAGACCCGCGACACGCCGCAGCGAGGAGCGCTCGTCGAGCTGCATCTCGCCGACAGTCGGGTCGGCGGTCCACCCGGACCGCCGCATCCGCGCGGCGTGCTCGGCGACTACATCGCCGGTGTCTTCCGTCGTGTCCTCGACGGCCTCGACGTGGTCATTGTCGTCGGCCGGAGTGAATTCAAAAGTCTTCGATTTCGTCATACATCATCCATGCTGCCACGAGTGCTGACCGATGCGCATTCGGTTATCCCTGGACACGGCCGAGGCCGGTCCCGGCTGCTGCGCAGCAAGGCGTATCAGCGAGCTCAGCTCGGCGAATGCGACGACCACCAGTCTTCGGCAATCCGGCCCGTCGCAACCAGCACCGACGGTCCGCGCAACCGAGCCGCACCCTCGGCGAGGCGGACGGTGACCTCGCCACCGAGCACCCGGACGCGCACCTCACCGGTGTCGGTGGCGATGCGGAAACCGTCGGCGGCCAGAGCGGCCGCCGCGGCAGCGACGGTTCCGGTTCCGCAGGAACGGGTTTCGCCGACACCGCGTTCGTAGACGCGCATATCGACCGCGCCGTCGACCAATCCGGTCAGGATCTCGACATTCACGCCCTGCGGGAACAGATCCGGGTCGAAGCCGGGTGCGACGGTGAGATCGAGTTTAGCGAGCGCGTCCACGGTCAGGCTCGCATCGACGCAGGCCAGGTGCGGATTGCCGACGTCGATGCCGATGCCGGGCAGCGCCCAACCACCGATGGTCGCATTCGAGGAACCGAGCTCGCGAACGATGCCCATCCCCACGGTTACCTCGCCATTGGCAGGCCCACCGGAATGCACCGTGACCGGACGCGCCCCCGCGCGACTACCGACGACGTACTCCGTACGCGATTCGAGCCCCTTCGCCGCCAGGTAGTGCGCGAATACCCGCACCCCGTTGCCACACATCTCGGCGATCGAGCCGTCGGCATTGCGATAGTCCATGAACCAGTCGGTGTCGGCGATACCCTCGGGAATCTCGGCGAGCACACCCGCGTCCCGCAGCGTGCCCGCCCGCGCCACCCGCAGCACACCGTCCGCGCCGAGTCCGCGGCGACGATCGCACAGCGCGGCGACCCGGTCCGGCGTCAGGTCCAGTCGGACCTCCGGATCGGGCAGCACCACGAAATCGTTCTCGGTGCCGTGGCCCTTGGTGAACTCGATATCCGACACGTCGCGCATTCTCCCTGCTTATCGTCCTCGAACCAACGTACGGCGCTGCCGCGAAATTTCGTACAACGCGACCGCGGCGGCCGAGGGCGCACCGAGCGAGCTGGCGGTGCCACCCATCGGGATATAGACCATATCGTCGCAGGCCTCCTGCCAGGCCGCGCTCATGCCGCTGGTCTCATTGCCGACGACCAGGATCGTCGCCTCGGCGAAGTCGTAGTCGAAGACCGCATCCGCGCCGTTCTCATCGGTGCCGACAATGCGGGTCGGGATGCCACGCTGGATCTGCCGGTCGCGGAATTCGAGCACCTGCGCGGGCCCGGCCGCACGGAAGATCGGCATGACGAACAGCGAACCGGTGGATGCGCGGACCGCCTGCGGATCGTATTGGTCGGCACCGTGACCGGTGACGATGATGCCGCTGGCACCGAAGGCGTCGGCGGAGCGGATGAGCGTGCCGAGATTGCCTGGCGAGTTGGGGCGATCGAAAACCACCACGACAGGTGGCGCTGTGTCACCGGGTTCACCGGGCTCGAAGGTGTCGAGCTCGGGTTGCCTGGATATCGCGACGGCCACCAATTCCGGTATGCCGGTGGACTTTTCGCCGAGTTCGGCCATCAGCTCCGGAACCAGGCCGACCTGCGGCACGCCGCTGGTCTCCAGTAGTTCCCGGGCCCAACTCGACAGCTCCGGCGCGCCGAGGCGGTAGAGCATCGTCTCCAGCGGCCAGTCATTGGCGATCGCTTGAGTGATCGGGCGCACACCCTGCACCAGGAAGCGGCCGTCGCGGTGGCGCTTGGTCCGGTTGTTCAGATACGCCTGCCACACCTGGACCGAGGCGTTGCGGGTACTCACACGACGTGTCACTGCGGGATCCGTTCCTTCTCTAGCAGGGACAACGCGGTCGCGACCAGACCGGGATCGGCGCCGTCCACCCACCGCACCCTGGGATCGCGGCGGAACCACGAGCGCTGCCGCCGGACATAGCGCCGGGTGCCGATCAGGGTGCGTTCCTGCGCGTGGTTCAGGTCGTATTCGTTGTCCAGGTACGACAGGACTTGTGCGTAGCCGATCGCCCGGCGCGCCGTGACGCCCTCGCGCAGACCCTTATCGATCAGTCCGCGGACCTCGTCGACGAGACCGGCCTCGAACATCAGCGCGGTGCGCCGTTCGATGCGCGCGTCGAGTTCGGCGGTGTCGCGGTCCACTCCGATGATCACGGTGTCCCAGCGCGGTTTTCCGATGACCGGCGCCGAGGCCGCGAACGGGCGGCCGGTGAGTTCGACGACCTCGAGCGCGCGCACCATGCGGCGGCCGTCGGTGGGCAGGATGGTCGCCGCGGCCGCCGGATCGGCCGCTTTCAACGCTTCGTGCACAGCGCTGATGCCGCGCTCGGCCAGCAGTGCCTCCCACCGCGCACGGACCGTCGGATCGGTGGCCGGAAATTCCCAATCATCCAGCAGCGCTTGGACATACATCATCGAGCCGCCGACGATGACCGGCCTGCGGCCGCGCGCCATGATCTCGCGCACATCCACACTGGCCGCGGCCTGATAGGCGGCGACGGTTGCGGTTTCGGTGACTTCGAGGACATCGAGTTGGTGGTGCGGGATGTCCCGGCGTTCGGCGGGCAGGAGTTTCGCGGTGCCGACGTCCATGCCGCGATAGAGCTGCATTGCGTCGATATTCACGATTTCGCCGCCGAGTCGTTCGGCGAGATCGAGGCCGAGGTCGGATTTGCCGGTGGCGGTGGGCCCGACGACGGCGATCGGCGTTGTCACCGATCACCTCCCGATGTGCGCCAGATGCTCACCTGATAGCCGACGCCGAACGGGGCATCGCTGTACAGGGTTTCGACGGATGGGGCGACCGAATCAGCGGCGAAAAGTCCAGCGAGCACCTGATAGGCCGCGCGGCCGGACAGCACGAGTTCGGCGCACAAGGCCGGATCCAGAGCAAGCAGTCCGGCGGTATCGCCGTCGGCCAGGGCACGGTCCAGTTCGCGCTGCACGTCGGCGGCGCGCTCGTCGAGGTAGCCCGGCGCCTTGAGGGTCAAGGTCGCCGCACCGTCCGCCACGACGAGAACGCCCGCCTCCTCCGGCGAATCGTCCAGGGCGGAACGCAACTGCGCACCGATCCGGGCGCATTCGTCGGCGGGTGTGTCGACGGCGACGAGAGTCGTCGCGGCCACCGCCTCCGGCGCCACCTGACCACGCAACCACCCGGCGATCAGGGCGGGCAGCGGCTGCCGTGGATCCGCTGCGCCGGGCGTTTGCCGCGATCGCGACAGCGCGTCCGCCGAAAGCCCTACCTGTACGTCCGCACCGAAACCGCGGAAGGTGCCGACCGCATCCGGTCCGACGACCTGCGCGCCCGCGCCCACACCCACGACGGTCCAGTGCCGAGTCGTCGCGGCCAACGCGCCGACCGCGGCGAGTGCGGCCGCGCGCAACACCGCGGGCGCGTCATCGGGATCCGACCCGGCCGCGTGCGCGAGACCGCCGCAGAGCTCGGGCACCAGGATCGGCGGCGACGGGACCAGGGCCGCAATGGAGAACACGCCGTAACCGTAGTCGTTCGCCGAATGCGCGATCCACAGCACCGCTGCGGCGTCCGCAACGTCGGGGTTCGAGTGTCTATGCCGCAAACTCGGCCGAGATTGATAGTGTTCGAGGTGCTACAACCCAGGTCATCACGGGTTGATTTCCCTGGGAATCATCAGTCGGAGGGCATTGATCGATGGTTTACAGGGCTCGGACCGGGTTCAATGGAGTGAGCTAGGGCGTAACCAGGCAGCCGTGACGCGCGGCAGGGACGAGGAGCAATGAGCGAGAGCAACGGAACGGCGAAAGCGACCCCCGGCAGCACGCCGCGCCCCTCGGATTCCCCGAAGGCCGCCGTGCCTAAACCTTCCGCCGCCCCGAAACCAGCCGCGGCCCCCAAACCGGGCGGGTCGGCGGCCCATCCCAAGCCACATGCGGTCAAACCGGCCCCGGGGCCTGCCGCGCAGCAGCATCCGCATCCGGTCGTCGTCCCGACCGTCAGCGATCCCAGTGCGTGGGGTCGCGTCGACGAAGACGGCACCGCATGGGTGAAGACCGCCGAGGGCGAGCGCGTCGTCGGATCCTGGCAGGCCGGCGACGCCGCCGAGGGCCTGGCGCACTTCGGCCGTCGGTTCGACGACCTGGCCACCGAAGTCGCGCTGCTCGAGGCTCGACTGGCCGCCGGGGCGGATGCCCGCAAGACCAAGGCGGCCGCGGTCGCCATCGCCGAATCGCTGCCCACCGCGGCGGTCATCGGCGATGTCGAGGGCCTCGCCCAGCGACTGCAGGCCATTGCCGAACACTCCGAAGAGGCGGCGGCGCACGCCAAGGAGGAGAAGGAAAAAGCCAGGCACGAGCACACCGAGCGCAAGGAAGCGCTGTGCGCCGAGGCCGAGAAGATCGCCACCGAATCCACGCAGTGGAAGGCCGCGGGCGATCGGCTGCGCGAAATCCTGGACGAGTGGAAGTCCATCCGCGGCGTGGACCGCAAGGTCGACGACGCATTGTGGAAGCGCTACTCCAAGGCGCGTGAGGCGTTCAACCGCCGTCGCGGCGCACACTTCGCCGAACTCGACCGCGAACGCGCGGCCGCGAAGTCGCGCAAGGAAGAACTCTGCGTGCGCGCCGAGGAACTTTCCGGCTCCACCGACTGGGTCGGCACCGCCGGTGTGTTCCGCGATCTACTCGCCGAGTGGAAGGCCGCGGGCCGGGCGCCACGCGAGGCCGACGAGGCGCTGTGGCGGCGTTTCAAGAGCGCCCAGGACGTGTTCTTCGCGGCGCGCAATGCCGCCGTCTCCGAGCGCGATGCCGAATTCGAGCAGAACGCCGCCGCCAAGGAAGATCTGCTGCAAGCCTACGGACACATCGATCCCTCCACCGGTCTGGACGCCGCCCGCGCCGCCCTGCGCGAACTCCAGGACAAATGGGACGCGATCGGCAAGGTCCCACGCGAACGCATCCAGGAACTCGAAGGCAAACTCCGCACCATCGAAAAGCGCGTCCGCGACGCGGCAGACGCCCAATGGCGCCGCACCGATCCCGAGGCCATGGCCCGAGCCGCCCAATTCCGCGAACGCGTCGCCCAATTCGAGGAACAGGCCGCCAAGGCAACCGCCGCAGGCAACAAGCGCGATGCGGAGAAGGCACTGGAGCAAGCCAAACAGTGGCGCGAGTGGGCCGAGGCCGCAGAAGGCGCAGTCAGCAACCGCTGATCCCGTACCGCCATGCGCTGGCGCGGATCGCATCGATCGGCCGCGCGACCGGTTGACGAACTCGGGTGCGATCGGCACCCGGCCGTCTCGGAGGCAAGACCGCGTGCCGCAGCCTGGCACGTGAGAAGCCAGCGCTGCGTGTCCTCCGCGCGGCTTGGTCTCGGGCCCTCGTGGAATTCATGCTCACTGGCAGCGCTACAGCACCTTCGTCCATGCCGCGTGGGCGCGAGCAACGCAAGCACGGACTCTGTGCGCTTGGCCACGAATTCGTCCACCGGGCAACGGATCTGATGCTTCGGCACCGGGCGCATTCCGGACTGTGCGGCCGCGCCGACTCCGCGGCCGGATCGCCATGCTGACCGGCAACGCCGCAGCGTAGTTCACACCGCTTCGGCTCGAGCACCGCAAGCGGGGACTCCGTCAGCCTCGGGGCTAAGCAACACGAAATCGTCTAGCGGACAACGGATCTGATGCTCGGCAACACCGCACTGGGCCGTGCGGCCGCGCTGACTGTGCGGCCCGGATAGCGATACCGACCGGCGGTTCCGGGTCGCTGGACGGGTCTGAGCGTGCACCCTCGCACGAGCTCGGCATTCTCTGCCACGTTCGCGCGAAAGGTGCGCGGCTCAGCGTAGGTCCGACGTTGAGTGCGCTGGGTGGGTCAGGAGTCGCCGGTGAGGCGGCGGCGGTCGCGTTCCTCGGCAGCGGCTGCGGCGTTGCGGCGCTGTTCCTCTGCGGCAAGTTGCAGGGCGGTGCGGCTCCAGACGACCCGGATCCAGTGGAAGGTCAGCACGATGATGGCGATGGTGCCGAGGATGAGGCCGACACCTGGGCCTGCACCGTGATAGTTGCCGAGGCCGGGGGTCTGGCGGTGCCAGATCGAGAAGACGCCGAAGACGCTGCCGATCGCGGAACCGGCGACGGCGATCCAGGCGAGGACCCAGCGGCGGGTCATCAGCGCGAGCAGTGAGAAGCCGATGCCGAAGAGGACGGCGAACCAGACGAAGATCCGCGACGGCAGACCGATGTGCTCAGCGCGCGCGGCATCGGTACCGAGCAGAACATCGAATCCGCGCGCACCGCCCGCATGCGACAACACGAGCGAAAACAGCAGCAGGAAAACCGCGCCCGCGACCACCATCGCGCGCACCCCGGGGTCGATCTCCCCCGCAATGCGCCGCTCGACGGCGTCGAGATCGTCCTTGAACTGCTCGAAGCCATTACTGCTCTCGACCGAGTTCACTGCGCCCTCGTCTCCTTCGGCTGATCTCTGCTCCGCTGCCTTACCCGCATCCACTGTGCCATCACCGCCCCCATCCCCCGCGGCCACCCCACTACGTCCGGTAGTACTCGCATCCCCCGCACCAGATCGCGAGTCCGCGGCATCCTGGCCGGGTCCCGAATCCGCCGCGACATCCTCGCCTCCCCGCGAACCCGCAGCGCCCACGCCCGATCCCGAATCCGCGACACCCTCGCCCGCATTCGAAACCGCGCCGGTCTCGCCGGGTCCCGAATCCGCGCCAACCTTGCGCCCACCCGAGCCCGAAGCGCCCTCGCCCGCGTTCGAGACGCCGCCGGGGTCACCCTTGGGATCGCCCGTACGCGTCCTACCGGCTCCGAGCGAATCCATCTCGGGTGAGCTCGGCACGACCTCGCGGCGTTCACCGCTCGGCGCGGCACTCTCACCTGCACGCTCCCCGTTATCAGTCTGTGCACCATCGGTCGCGCGATCGGACACCAGACCCGTCTCGTCGGCAGCACGCGTCGCACGATCTGCTCCGGCACCACCGGAATCCGACACGGACGACCCCGCTCCAGACGCACCCGGTGCGGGATCCGATCCCCCAGCACGCGTCAGGTCCTCGTCACCCGACCGTGTGCTCATGCGCCGCAGCCGGTTGAGCAGCCTGAGGCGACGGGTTCGGGCACGGGAGCGCCGATGCGGGGGAGGCCGAGGCCGACACCGATGGGGTCGGTTTTGGGGGTGATTCCGCGTTCGTGGGCGTCGCCTGCGCGGGTGCGTCGGTGGGTTTTGATGGGTGCGTCGGCGATCAGGTGGTGCGGGGCCGCGTCGGTGATGTCGACGGTGATGATGTCGCCGGGGCGGATCTTTTCCGCAGCGCCTTCGGGGCGGAAGTGCACGAGTCGGCCGTCGCGGGCGCGGCCGCTCATGCGGGCGGTCGCGGCGTTCTTCTTGCCCGCGCCGTCGGCGACGAGCAGTTCGACCTCGGTGCCGACGAGCGCCTCGTTCGCGCCGAGGGAGATCTCCTCCTGCAACGCGATGAGCCGCTCGTAGCGCTCCTGCACCACCGCCTTGGGCAGTTGGTCGGGCATATCCGCGGCGGGTGTACCAGGACGCTTGGAGTACTGGAAGGTGTAGGCGCTGGTGAACCGCGCCTGCCGGACCACATCCAGGGTCTCCTGGAAATCCTCCTCGGTCTCGCCGGGGAAGCCGACGATGATGTCGGTGGTGATCGCGGCGTGCGGCATCGCGGCCCGCACCTTCTCGATGATGCCGAGGTAGCGCGCCTTGCGGTAGGACCGGCGCATCGCCTTCAGCACCCGGTCCGAACCGGACTGCAGCGGCATATGCAGCTGCGGGCAGACATTCGGCGTCTCGGCCATCGCCTCGATCACGTCATCGGTGAATTCGGCCGGATGCGGCGAGGTGAAGCGCACTCGCTCCAGCCCATCGATGCGTCCGGCCGCACGCAAGAGTTTGGCGAAGGCACCGCGGTCACGCGTCTCGTCGGGATCGGCGAAGGACGCACCGTAGGAGTTCACGTTCTGGCCGAGCAGCGTGACTTCCAGGACGCCCTGATCGACCAGCGCCTGCACCTCGGCGAGCACATCGCCCGGACGGCGGTCGACCTCCTTGCCGCGCAGCGACGGCACGATGCAGAACGTGCAGGTGTTATTGCAGCCCACCGAGATCGAAACCCAACCGGCATAGGCGGATTCGCGCTTGGCGGGCAGGCTCGACGGGAACGCCTCCAGCGATTCCAGAATCTCCACCTGCGCCTCGGCATTGTGCCGCGCACGTTCCAGCAGCACCGGCAGCGATCCGATGTTGTGTGTGCCGAACACCACATCCACCCACGGCGCCTTGCGCACGACGGTGTCGCGGTCCTTCTGCGCCAGGCAGCCGCCGACGGCGATCTGCATGCCCGGCCGGTCGGCCTTGATCGGGGCGAGGTGGCCGAGAGTGCCGTAGAGCTTGTTATCGGCGTTCTCGCGCACCGCACAGGTATTGAAGACGACGAGATCGGCCGTCGCACCCGGCGCGGCCTTCACATAACCCGCATCTTCGAGCAGGCCCGACAAGCGTTCGGAATCGTGCACGTTCATCTGGCAACCGAAGGTGCGGACCTCGTAACTGCGTGCGCCGTCCGCGGCCGCAGGGGCGGGAGACAACACTGCCTGTCCGATCGAATCCACCCGTCCAGGGTACGGGGGTGCGCAACGCGGGTTTTCAGCGCATCGGCGCAGGCTCCGGGCCCCGGCCGGGTCGCATCGGAAGGGTTACGGCGCTGTGTCGTATCGGCGCGGCGTGACGGTGTGTCGCCGAAACCCGGGCAAATCGCCGTTTTCCGCTTAAGGTCTTGGACCATGACCGACGACGCCACCACGCCCGACACAATCGGGTTGGCCAAAACCGGGGCAGCTAGTTCTGATGAGGGCAGTACCGCTACGAGCGCGCCGATGATTTCGATGCGCAATGTGGAAAAGCACTTCGGTGACCTCCATGTGCTGCGCGATATCAACCTCGAAGTCCCCAAGGGACAGGTCGTCATCGTTCTCGGCCCCTCGGGGTCCGGGAAGTCGACGCTGTGCCGCACCATCAACCGACTGGAACCGATCGACTCCGGCGATATCGCCATCGACGGCGTACCACTGCCCGCCGAGGGCCGCGCGCTCGCCGCACTGCGCGCCGATGTCGGCATGGTGTTCCAATCGTTCAACCTCTTCGCGCATAAGACGATCGTCGAGAACGTGATGCTCGCGCCGCTGAAGGTTCGCAAGGTGAAAAAGGAGGACGCCCGCAAGCGCGCGATGGAACTGCTCGAGCGCGTCGGGATCGCCAATCAGGCCGATAAGTATCCGGCGCAGCTCTCCGGCGGCCAGCAGCAGCGCGTGGCGATCGCCCGCGCGCTGGCGATGAGCCCGAAGGTGATGCTGTTCGACGAGCCGACCTCGGCGCTGGACCCGGAGATGGTCAACGAGGTGCTCGACGTCATGGTGTCGCTGGCCAAGGAGGGGATGACGATGCTGGTCGTCACCCATGAGATGGGCTTCGCACGCAAGGCGGGCAACCGGGTGCTGTTCATGGCGGACGGGCTGATCGTCGAAGACGACACACCCGAGGTGTTCTTCACCGCGCCGAAGTCCGACCGCGCCAAGGATTTCCTCGGCAAGATTCTGAGCCACTGAACCGAGTAATCACCGCAAACGTAAAGACCTCGGCCACCGAAATCACCAGAGGGAGAAGGAACACGATGAGGATCAACCGTTCGCTTCGACTCGGCATCGGGGCGATAGCCCTGACGCTGGCCGCAACGACCGCCGCCTGTGGCGGTGGAAGCGACAAGTCCGCACTCGACAACGCCAAGGACGGAAAGCTCACCGTCGGCATCAAATTCGACCAGCCGGGCCTCGGCCTGCGCAACAAAGACGGCTCCTACAGCGGCTTCGACGTCGAGGTCGCCAAGTACGTCGCGGGCAAGCTCGGTGTGAAGCCGGAGAACATCACGTTCAAGGAGTCCCCGTCCGGTCAGCGCGAGACGCTGATCGAGAACGGTCAGGTCGACTACATCGTCGCGACCTACTCGATCAACGATGCGCGTAAGCAGAAGGTCGACTTCGCCGGGCCGTATTACGTTGCGGGCCAGTCGCTTTTGGTAAAGGCCGACAACTCCGGCATCAACGGTCCCGATGATCTGAAGGGTAAGAAGGTCTGCTCGGTGAAGGGCTCCACCCCGGCCCAGAACATCGAGAAGAACTACCCCGCCACGCAGCTGCAGACCAACGACACCTACTCGCTGTGCCTCGAGGGCCTGCAGGCCGGTTCGTACGACGCGGTGACCACCGATGACATCATCCTGGCCGGTTACGCCGCGCAGAGCGCGGGCACGTTCAAGGTCGTCGGCAAGCCGTTCACCACAGAGAACTACGGCATCGGCCTGAAGAAGGGCGATAAAGAGCTGCGCGACAAGGTCAACGACGCGATCGAGGCCATGATCGCCGACGGGTCCTGGAAGAAGGCGTTCGACTCCACGGTCGGCGTCTCCGGCTACCAGGCGCCCACGCCGCCGACGGTGAACCGGTACTGAGATTCGTGATCGGGTGGCCTGCACGGGCCACCCGATCTCTTGGCTACGAGCAAACCTGTACATAGCGCGCGGAAGGACGATCTCCGGCCGCCGCACAATCCGATCGGAGGGACGCGAGCACCGTGTTCGACCTGATCTCGAGGTATGACGTCCTCGGCGCCTTCTGGGTGACCATCAAACTGGCCGCGTCGTCGGCGGTCCTCGCCCTGATCCTGGGCACATTCGTCGCCGCGATGCGCGTCTCCCCCGTGCCGGTCGCCCGTTTTCTCGGCGCCGCCTACGTCACCATCTTCCGCAATACCCCGCTGACACTGATCATCGTGTTCTGCTCACTGGGCCTCTACTCCACCATGGGCTGGAAGCTCGCACCGGAGGGCCCGAACTCGCTGGCGCAGAACAACTTCCGCTACGCCGTACTCGGACTCAGCATCTACACAGCGGCATTCGTGTGCGAGTCATTGCGCTCGGGCATCAACACCGTGCCGATGGGCCAGTCCGAGGCGGGCCGCTCACTGGGCTTCACCTTCACGCAGAATCTGCGAATCGTGGTGCTGCCGCAGGCATTCCGCTCGGTCATCGCCCCGTTGGGCAGCGTGCTGATCGCGCTCACCAAGAACTCGACGATCGCCTCGGCGATCGGCGTCGCCGAGGCAGCGACCCTGATGGCCAAGATGAACGAGAACGAGGCCGCACTGATCACCATCGGCTTCATCTTCGCACTCGGCTTCGTAATCCTGACCCTGCCGACCGGCCTGCTGTTCGGCTGGCTGGCCAAGCGATACGAGGTGGCTCGATGAGTGCTTCGGTTCTTTTCGATGCGCCGGGGCCCCGCGCGCGCATTCGAAACCAAATCTATTCCGTCATCGCGATTGTCGCGGTGCTGGCACTCGGCTGGGTGTTCTACCGCGGCTTCGCCGATAAGGGCCAGTTCACCGCGGAGAAGTGGAAGCCGTTCATCGAGGCGGACGTCTGGAAGACCTATCTGCTGCCCGGCCTGCGCGGCACCCTGGTCGCGGCGCTGCTGTCGATTGTGTTCGCGCTGGTGATCGGCATGGTCTTCGGCATCCTTCGCCTGTCGGATCACCGGGTGGTGCGCTGGGTGGCGGGAGCGATCGTCGAGGTGGCCCGGGCCATTCCGGTGCTGATCCTGATGATCTTCCTGTTCTACGTCTTTTCCGATTACAAGGTGTTCAAGGTCGATCAGCTTGCGCTGTGGGCCGTGGTGATCGCGCTGACGGTCTACAACGGTTCGGTCATCGCCGAAATCGTGCGCGCCGGCATCAAATCGCTGCCGAAGGGGCAGACCGAGGCCGCGGTGGCGCTGGGTCTGCGCAAGGGGCAGCTGATGCGGTTGATCCTGCTGCCGCAGGCGATTACCGCCATGCTGCCCGCCTTGATCTCGCAAATGGTTGTGGCGCTGAAGGATTCGGCGCTCGGTTACCAGATCACCTACCTCGAGATCGTGCGTCAGGGCTCGCAACTCGGTGCGGCCGAACGCAATACGGTGCCCGCGCTGATGGTCGTCGCCGTCGTGATGATTCTGCTGAACAGCACGTTGACGATCGTGGCCAATAAGCTGGAGCAGCGGTTGCGCTCGCGCAAGCGGACCAAGGGTGCCGGCGTCGTGGCGGCCGACTCGATTCTGGCCGATGCGACTCCGGGGATGGATATCACGCAGAAGCCGTGAGTCCAGGGGTCTGAGCGTGCACTTCTCGCCTGCATCCGGCAATTGCCGGATTCGTGGAAAGGGCACGCTCAGAGCCTCTTTCGGACTGACGCGGTTTGGTTGCTGCTTGTGGCGACACCAGCATGTAAGCGGGGATGCGCTGCCGCCGAGGATGCGTGCATCCGGCACGTGCGCGGAGTTGTGGGGGCGGGTCGCTCAGGTGGTTGGTGATCAGGACAACGGCACGGTGCTGCGGAGTTCTTCGGTCTGGGGGTGGACCGCGGAGGTGAAAGTTTCCGCGAGTGGGGCGGATTCGGGCGGATAGGTGGCTGCTGCCACCGCGGTGGCTGCACGGACGAAGGCCGCCACCGCGGGTGAGTGACAGTTCTGTGGCCAAGCGATCGCGAGGGTGGCCGGTGTCAGGTCGGTGACCGGGCGATAGGCGATGCCGGGGCGCGGGTGGCGGCGCGCGACCGAGGAGGGCGGGAACCAGATGCTGTTGCCGAGTTCGACCAGGTTGAAGATCTGTGCCAGATCCCGGACGGGACGCGGGGTTTCGGAAGGCGGGGCGAGGCCGTCGCGGTCGGCGGGAATTCCGTCGGGCAGCGTTCGACCGCCCAGGTCGGCCAGGCACAGGGTTGCCCGGGCGGCGAGCGGATCGGATGCGGCCAGTGCGACCAGCCGCGGTTCGGTGAGCAGCGGTTCGACATCCAGACCACGGTCGTCGTACGGGGTGGACAGGAGGGCAACATCTGCGCGGCCCTGAAGTAGGGCCGGGACCTGCTCGCCCCGACCACCCAACATCAACTCGACCGGGACCGCGGCTTCCTCGAGGTGGTAGGTCTCGATGATCTTCGGCAGGAGTCCGGCGTCGTAGTCGGCTTTGAGCGCGAGCCGTAACCCCGGTGCGGGCCTGCCGACGTGCCGGGCACGCTGAGCAGCCGCCGCGACGGCATCGAGTGCGGTCCGCGCGTCGCGGAGCAAGGTCTCGCCGGGCGGGGTGAGCACCACGTGTCGGGTGGTGCGCTCGAAAAGTTGAACGCCCAGTTGACGTTCCAGTTCCCGGATCGCCCGCGACAGGGGTGGTTGCGCCATCCCCAGTCGGTCGGCTGCGCGTCCGAAATGCAGTTCCTCGGCGACGGCCACGAAGTATCGGAGTTGCCGAACCTCCAGATCACTCATACCCCCACGGTATCAACGCTTATCGGATCGGTCCTTCAGGTTCGATGCCGCGCCGACTTGACTTGCCAGTGCCAAATCACTCGAGCAGAGGTTGTCATGATCGTTGTTACCGCCCCGACCGGCACCATCGGCCGTCAGGTCCTGCCGCATCTCCTCGCCCGCGAAGTGCCGGTCCGTGTCATCGCGCGTGATCCCGCACGCCTGCCCGCCGATATCCGCGAGCGCGTCGAAGTCGTAACCGGTTCGCATGGGGACGTCGATGTCGTCACCAAGGCATTCGCCGGTGCCGATGCCGTGTTCTGGCTGCTTCCGCCGGATCGGCAGACCGCGAGTCTCGACGCGACCTTTCTGGATTTCACCCGGCCCGCCTGCGAGGCATTCAAGAGCCAGGGCGTCCAGCGTGTGGTCGGAATTTCGGGTCTCGGGCGCGGGGCCGCATCGGTTGGGAACGCCGGACTGGTCACGGCATCACTGGCGATGGACGATCTGATCGCGAGCACCGGTGTGAACTACCGCGCGCTGACGATGCCCTCGTTCATGGACAATTTCCTCCACCAGATCGAAGTGATCAAGACTCAGGGCATGTTCTTCGCACCGCTGTCCCCCGAGCTGAAACGCCCCGTCTGCGCGACCCGCGATATCGCCGCCGTCGCCGCCGAACTGCTGCTCGACGACTCGTGGAGCGGATATGACAGCGTTCCTGTGCTCGGCCCAGAAGACCTGTCCAACAACGACATGGCGCGAATCATGTCCGAAGTACTCGATCGCCCGATCCGGTTCCAACAAGTCTCCGGCGCGGCCTACAAAGCCACCATGCTCGAATCCGGCATGTCCGAGGCCATGGCTCAGGGCATGTACGACATGTTGGAAGCAAAGGAGAACGGCCTCGACAACGCCGAACCCCGCACTCCCCGAGCCACGACTCCGACCACCTTCCGCCAATGGTGCGAAGAAGTCCTCGCCCCCGCTTTCGACTAACTGTCGCCGCAGCGGACCGGCAAGGCACAGAGCCGAAACCGGCACAGGACACAGCCCACGACTGCCGCGCGTGACTTGGGCTCAGTCGAGGTCCGGCGCGTCGAACTGGGCCTGTGCCAGTTCGGCTTTCACCACGGTGTAGGCGGTGGATTGGTTGTAGCCGCGACGGGCGAGCATGGCTACGAGGCGGCGGACTGTTTTGTCGCGGTCCAGGTTTGCGGGCATGGTGCGCAGTTTGCGGCGGACCAGTTCGGTGGCGCGCTGTTCCTCGTCGTCGGCGGTGATGGCGTCGAGGGCGCAGGCGGCGTCGGATTGGGAGACGCCTTTGCGGCGGAGTTCTTGGGCAAGAGCTTGTTTGCCCTTGCCGGAGAAGGTGTGGCGGGACTGGACCCATTGTTCGGCGAAGGCGGCGTCGTCGATCAGGCCGACCTCGGTGAAGCGGTCGAGGGCGCGTTCGGTGATTTCGGGCGTAAAGCCCTTGGCCGCGAGACGCTGCGCCAGTTCGGCACGGCTGCGGGCGCGGACGGCGAGCAGGCGAAGACACGCCTCCTTCGCCTGCTCGACCGTCCCGCCTTGGGGAGTGCGCTCCGCACGGGACCGGTTCGCACCGGTGCCCGTCGAGGACGCACCCTCCTCGGATCCGGCCGCCACCGGATCCGCCCATCGGCCTTCGGAACTCTGTAAGTCAGCCGAGTGGGAGTCGTTGCGCCGGAATTCGTTCCGGCGCCCGCGACCGCGCCGGGACCCAGTCGAGCGCGCCCGCTGCGGATCGGGCGCGCTCGACCGAGTTCCCATGATGTCCGAATCGGCCAAACCACCTTCGGCCAACCGGACCCGCCTATCCCCCTGCCCCCTCCCCCGAAAACCCGCCCCCGCCGAATCCCCCTCGGGCCACTGGCCCCGGCCCGACTCATGCTCGTTCGAGTCGAAATCCGCAGCCTCCGAGTCGATCTCGGACCGCCGACCACGGCTCCGCCGAGAACCACGCGACCGGAACCCGGCAGCTCCTGCGGACTGCTGGACTCGCCTGGGCTCAGACTCGCCCACCTGGAAACCAGCGGCCTCCGAACCGCCCTCCGACCAGTGCACCCGCCCCGGTTCGGACTCGCCCGAACCGGACCCGGTTGGGGTTGGAATGGGTGGGCGGCCTGAGGCGGAGAGCAGTTCGTTCAGGCGGTGGCGGGCCTCGGTTACCGGGTCGGGCCGCGTTGTATCGGGTGCGGGCCGGGTGGGGTGCGGGGCTGGGCGCCGAGGGGTCATCGGATCAGAAGTCGGCGGGGACCTCGGCGGCCGCGCCGTCGGCGGTCACGTCGGCGCCGATGCCGAGCTTTTCCTTGATCTTCTTCTCGACCTCGTCGCGGACGTCGGTGTTCTCCAGCAGGAACTTGCGGGCGTTCTCCTTGCCCTGGCCGAGCTGG
>NZ_BAGN01000160.1 GCF_000308835.1 Nocardia vinacea NBRC 16497
TCAGGCCGGCGCGCCGGTTGTCCGGATCGGATGACGTGCGGGCCACCACGATCACCAGATCCGCGAGCAGACCACCGGTGATGAATGTCTTGGCGCCGTTGAGTATGTACTCCTCGCCGTCGCGAACCGCGGTGGTACGCACACCGGCCAGATCGGAGCCGGTGCCCGGCTCGGTCATGGCGATCGCGGTCAGCAGCTTGCCGCAGGCCAGATCCGGAAACCAGCGGTCGCGCTGCTCGGCGTCGGCGTATTCCAAGAAGTAGGGCAGGATCACGTCGATCTGGGTGCGGACGGTACTGAGCGTGACGAGCGCGCGGTAGGCCTCCTCCTGCAGCACAGCATTGAACCGGTAGTCCCGCATGCCGCCGCCCCCGTATTCCTCGGGGATCGCGGTGCCGAGTAAGCCGAGTTCGCCCATCCGCTCGAAGATTTCGCGCGGCATCTGCCCGGCCCGCTCCCAGTCCGGGTAGTGCGGCACCACCTCCTTATCGATGAATTCGCGGGCCAGCTGCCGGAATGCCTCGTGGTCTGGGGTGAAAATGTCTCGGCGCACGGTCGGCTCCTTCAGTGCACGAGTTCGACGACGGTGGCGTTGGCGGTGCCGCCGCCCTCGCACATGGTCTGCAGGCCGTAGCGAATTCCGTTGTCGCGCATGTGGTGGATCATCCGGGTCATCAGTACGGCGCCGGAGCCACCGAGCGGGTGGCCCAGGGCGATCGCGCCGCCCAGCGGATTGAGCAGGTCCGGGTCGGCACCGGTTTCGGCCAGCCAGGCCAGCGGGATCGGGGCGAATGCCTCGTTCACTTCGAAGACGCCGACCTCCGACAAACCGATACCGGCCTTGCGCAATACCTTCTCGGTGGCCGGAATCGGACCGGTCAGCATGAGTACCGGATCGGCACCCGTGACCGCGCCGGCCCGATACCGCACCAACGGCGTAAGCCC
>NZ_BAGN01000159.1 GCF_000308835.1 Nocardia vinacea NBRC 16497
ACGGCCAGTCTGCCCCCGCGGGATCGGCTTGCGCTGAGCCAGAATCCGTACGGCTCGCTCGACGCGCTCATCGAGGACTGCCGCGCCGCCGCCGCGGACGAACTGATCGCCGCCGCCGGTGGGCCGGTGCGCAGTCCTGGCCAGTTCGACACTCTGGTCACGAAGATCCGCCCCGACTTCGTGTCCGCCGTTGCCCGCATCGTGCGCCTGGTAGTGCCGGTGTTGGCTGGGGCGCACCAGGTTTCGTCCGCGCTCACCGACACCGCCGAACGCGATATCGCCGACGATGTCCGCCAGCAACTCGATGACCTGATCTTCCCCGGTTTCGTCTCGGAGTGGGGCAGCGCTCGGCTGCGCGAACTCCCCCGCTACCTGGGGGCCGCCCGCACCCGCCTGGAGTCGCTACCCGGCTCCGCGGTCCGTGACCGACAGGGCATGGTCGAAATCGACCGCGCACTCGCCGCCTACGACCGCCTCGTCAATGCCCTGCCCGAAACCCGCAAGCACGCCCGAGATGTCACCGAAATCTGGTGGATGATCGAGGAATTCCGCGTCAGCCTCTTCGCCCAGAAGCTCGGGACGCCGTACCCGGTCTCCACCAAACGCATCGAAAAAGCCATCGCCACCATCCGCCGCTGATCCATCAGCTGTGCGGCTCCCGCCAGCGCGTCCGACCCGGCACAACCGAAGCACCGGCCGAACTCGCAACGGTAGTTCTGGGGGCGCGACCGGAGCGAGGTGTGGCGATACAGTCGCCGGAGCATGGTGGCGCGCAAGAGTATTGCGGCCGCTCACCGTATCCGCACCGCGTGTCGTTCAGCAGTTCGGCGCGAATTCTCGAAAGAGGTGCTCGCTATGCGGAAATCCCTCACGCCGATTCTCGCCGCCTGCGCCGTCGCATTTGCCCCGATGGCAACCGCTTCGGCAACCGTGCCACCACAGCCCACGTCGGTGCGCACCAGCACCGATGTGCTGCGACAGCTGGTTCGGCTGCTCGACACCGGATCGGTCACCATCTGCCCCGGGCAGGCGATGGGCAGCTTCGGCTGCTCGTGCCCGCCGGGGATCTGCCTCTGACCGCCGGATCAGTCGGCGGCGGCGGCGACCGTCGCTTCCTCGCGGTGCTTGCGCAGGTCGGCGATTTCACGTTCGAAATCATCGGCGGAGGTAAAGGAGCGGTAGACCGAGGCGAAACGCAGGTAGGCCACCTCGTCCAGATCGCGCAGCGGGCCGAGGATGGCCAGGCCGACCTCGTGGCTGGGCACCTCGGGCGAACCCTTGGCGCGCACCGCGTCCTCCACCTGCTGGGCCAGCAGGTTCAGGGCGTCTTCGGCGACCTCGCGGCCCTGGCAGGCGCGACGAACACCACGGATCACCTTCTCCCGGGAGAACGGTTCGGTGACGCCGCTGCGCTTGACCACGGATAGGATCGCGGTCTCGACGGTGGTGAATCGTCTCCCACACTGCGGGCAGGAACGCCGGCGGCGGATGGCCGCGCCTTCCTCGGCCTCACGCGAGTCGACGACCCGCGAGTCGGGGTGTCGGCAGTAGGGGCAATGCATCCGAGAGATCCTTCGTCGATGCGCGCGCCCGCGTCCGAATCGGCTCCGGTTCGCCAGTCCCGATCCGGCGAGCACGTGTACAGGGGTCTAGACCGATACGTCCATATCAGGTCCAGGATACCCGGGAGGGGTCACCAACCGTCTCACACGTCCCAACTACCCCGTCGACCGACACTCAGCCGAGTTGCCACTGCGTCGTCAAATCGGCGATCAGATCCGGAATACGCGCGATCATCCGGCCGTGCGCGAGCTTGCTCCAGAACGATTCACCCAGCACCACCTCGGCGAATGGCCGGTTGCTCTCCATATCGATGTGGCGCAGCACCAGATCGCCGGTGATGTAGGCCCAGCGGGTATCGCGGTCGGCCCAGTTGAAGTCCGGCAGCGGGGTGCGCAGCGAGACGGAGCGTCCCGCGATATCCGCGCTGACGGTGGCGGGCGCGAAAACACCGGGTGCGCGCACACCGGGGACGGCGGGCTTGCCGGCCACCGTGCTCACATAGGTCATGACCCGGCCCATCGCGCCGCGGCCCGCCGAGGTGGCATCCCATTGGTCGGCGATGACACGGTTCTGCTCACGATCGGTCATCCGGATGAGCGCGTCCACATATCCGTCGCGGGTATTCGAATCGATCGACTGCCAGGCGGTGCGGATATCGGCATCGATCACCCCGGCCGCATACATTTCGTCGATTCCGGCCATCCCCAGTGCGGCATACGCCTCGTGCATCGGGACCAGATCGGTGAAGATGTGCTTCTGCATGATCATCAGCCGGGTCTGGTACCAGGCGACATCCTCGGCGCTCAGCCGCGAACCCTCGGTGGCGAGCAGCCGGATGTCGGCGGGCAACTCGGCCACCAATTCCGGTGGGGTGCCGCGCAACAGGTCGGCGACCGCGTCGCCGAGTTGATGGATGCCCGGTACGTCGAGCACCAGCCCGACATCGCTGAGATCGAAGAACCCCGAGGCGAAGGAGCCGCCCGCGATTCCGGCAAGGCCCGCCCACCAGTACTCCTGATGCTGATTCGCCAGCCGGAAGTAGTTGACGTACACCTGGCAGAAGGTGCGTTGGTTGGCACGCACGCCGAGCACCGGATCCCAGGCCGCGAGGTCGATATCGGCATTGCGGGTCGAGACCACCAGCCAATACTGGTGCAGCAGTGTGGCATAGCGGCTCGGCGCCACCCCGTCGGCCCTGGCCTGGTCGAGCGCCACACGCAACGTCGACTCGTCCAGTGGTAGTGCGGGATTCAGACCACCGCCGCCCGCCCCGTCTGCGTTGAGCGCGGGTAAACCCAGGAACGCCTCGTATGCGGGTGCCGCCTGTGCGGCCGGAATCATGGTGAGCCCGAAGATAAGACAGGCCAGCAGCCCGGCGATCCGGGCGAGCAGACGGACGGCGAGTGCAGCGGTGGAGCGATGCGTCATTGCGTGGTGTCCCGAAATCGATCGTCGGCAAGAGTTGCCTAGGTCACGTTTTCAGGCACAGTAGCAACATGTTCTAGTTTGCAATCGACAATTTCGGCCACGCTTCGTGGCGGATCGACCGGTCGCCATCCGCCACACCGGCTTTCGCCGAGCTACCGCGGCACACCGACTCCCACACCGTCCGGAACTGATTGCTGTTCGACCACGGCGGGCACCGTCGTCGGGGTCTCGCCGCCGAAAGTTCCGGCGCGCCAATGCGCCAACCCGATCAAAGCCGTCACCGCCAGCGCGCTCAACAGCGCGGACACCGCGAGCACCGCGAAACCGACCTGCGCCTGTTCGACCCGCTCCATCGGATGCGGCCCTCGCGCCTGACGTAGTGCGGGCGTTCGAACGGGACCGCGGTCGTACAGCACCACCGCACCGCCGGGCCGACTGTCGCGCGGACGCCGATCCGTCACGACGCGCGCGGCCTCCAGGGCGCGCATGCCACCGCGATGCGGACGCTGCACGCGCGGAACGGATTCGAAGCCGAGATCGACGTCGGCCTCGTCCTCGAGGTCGGTGCTCAGGGCGCTGATCGCTGTGCTCATCGGACAAACCTCCGTGACGGGGTGTTGGTGGGTGCTCAGGTATGTCACGAGACGATGGGGGGTAGCTGTTCGATCAAGTGTTCGAAGAACTTGTGTTCGATTTCTACCACGCTCCACCGACAAAGTCAGCAGAAAACGCCGACATGCCTCGAACAGATGTTTGATACATCGGCGTGACCGGACTAGATTCGGTAGACGAAATCAATGGACACAGAAGGGCGGTTGCGGTGAGCCACACAGACGACACGGGCGACGAGAGCGGAGTTGGCAACGACCCGTCCGGTACCGGGGCGGATCTCACCGTGCGTCAGCGCAAAGTCCTGGAGGTCATCCGCACCTCGGTGAGCGAGCGCGGCTACCCGCCGAGCATCCGCGAGATCGGCGATGCCGTCGGGCTCACCTCCACCTCGTCGGTCGCCCATCAGCTGCGCACCCTCGAGCGCAAGGGCTATCTGCGCCGCGACCCGAATCGCCCACGCGCCGTTGACGTTCGCGGTCTCGACGAGGCGGTGCGCGCGGTGACCAGCCTGCCCGGCACCGAGGATGTCGAGACCGGCAGGCCGGTCCCGACCTTCGTGCCCGTCCTGGGCCGGATCGCCGCCGGTGGCCCGATCCTGGCCGAGCAGGCGGTGGAGGATGTCTTCCCGCTGCCGCGCGAACTGGTCGGCGACGGATCGCTGTTCCTGCTCAAGGTCGTCGGTGAATCGATGGTCGACGCCGCGATCTGCGATGGTGACTGGGTGGTCGTGCGCCAGCAGAATGTCGCCGATAACGGCGATATCGTGGCCGCGATGATCGAGGGCGAGGCGACGGTGAAGACGTTCAAGCGCACCGGCAAGGATGTCTGGCTCATGCCGCACAATCCGCTGTTCGAACCGATTCCGGGTAATGACGCGCGGATCCTCGGCAAGGTCGTCACGGTCATCCGCAAGATCTGACCCAGTTTCGCGTGATCTGGCCCAGCTCAGCGCGGCAGCATAGGTTTCCAGAAGTCGGCTCGGTGGTCGGCGGCATAGGAGTCGATGAGCCGGCTTCCGCTGGGCCGGAAGGACATGACCAGCGGTGCGGCCGGGTCGTAGGCCGGGATCGGTTCGAGACCGGCCGGATCCG
This sequence comes from Nocardia vinacea NBRC 16497, assembly GCF_000308835.1. Taxonomy (GTDB): domain Bacteria; phylum Actinomycetota; class Actinomycetes; order Mycobacteriales; family Mycobacteriaceae; genus Nocardia; species Nocardia vinacea. The sequence continues at coordinate 4,695 of NZ_BAGN01000159.1, forward strand.
GGCGGGCTTCGATGGTGAATCGGGTCCAGTACCTTCGCATCTCGGCGGCGAGGCGCTGTTGGTCCGGCGTCTGGACGGCACCGTAGAGCCAGCCGAGGTCGCGCAGGCTCCACAGTGACGCCAATTCGCTGGCGTGATATGCGCCCAGCGGGAAGGTATTCGGCGGGCCGAGCGGCGCCGGGTCGTCGAAGGAGTAGGTGTAGGTGGGCGTGCGCGGGCCGAGCCCGTCGTATTCGACAACCAGCATGGTGAGGAACCGATCGGTCCAGGCGCGTGACAGTGCGAGTGCGGGCTCCGGATAGGCGGCGACCGGATAGGTCTGTTCGACGCGGTCGAGTTGCTCCGGCGTCAGGTCGGGCATGGCGGCGGCCAGTGCGGCGCGGTATCCGGCGGCGGTCAGCGGCCTGCCAAGGGGCACACCGTATTTCATGTACACCCATAGCGACATCTCGTCGTTGTTCGCACCGACGAGCGTGGGCACATCGGCGAAGGCGCCGTTACGCACGGCCGCCTGTGGCCCGGACGGCAGGAACCGGCCCCCGAATACCGTTGCGGTGATGGAATCGTTCACCAGCGTATCGACCGGCAGCGCGCGCAGGCACGCCGCGGTCTCGGGTCCGGCGCACCCGAGACGTGCGGCGTACCCATCACCATCGGCCATCGCCGTCGCGGCGGGCACACCGGGGCTGCACGGTCCGCTCTCCATGATCGTGGCCCGGAACAGCCCGCGCGAACTCGGCGCGGCCATCTGAGTGCATACCGACGTCGCACCGGCCGATTCGCCCGCCAGCGTCACGCGCTCCGGATCACCACCGAATGCGGGGATATTGCGCCGCACCCAGCGCAATGCGGCCTGCTGATCCAGATAGCCGTAATTCCCGGCCCCGGAACCTTCATCGAGCGCCGAGGCGGCGAGGAAACCGAGCGTGCCGAGCCGGTAGTTGATCGTGACCACGATCAGATCACCGTCACCGTGTGCGATCAGCGGCTCGGCGCCGTAGACGTCGCCGGAGCCGGTGACGAAACTGCCGCCGTGTATCCAGACCAGCACCGGTAGCCCACCACCGTCGGCGGGGAGGTTGCGCGGCGTCGAAACATTCAGATACAGACAATCTTCCGACTTCGTCGGGTTCGCACCGACCACCCCGAAAAAGTCGTTGTCCTGCGGGCAGCTCGGCCCGGCCACGGTGGCATCCCGAACACCGGGCCACGGTGCGGCCGGAGCCGGGGGCCGCCACCGCGACTCACCGACCGGCGGGGCCGCATAAGGAATGCCCGCGAACAGTCGATGGTCCGCGGCCACGATGCCGCGCAACTCACCGGTCTCGACGGTGACGAGATCTGCGGCGACCGGCTCGGCGGGCGCCGGTCCGGCCACACCGATCAGCACGATGACGGCCGCGAGGACAGCGAACCAACCCCGAGCCGTGCCGCGAAACCAGCCTCCCGCGCTCACCCAACGATGCTTGCGCACGCGCCCACGCTAACTACCTGCACCGCCGCCGCGGGCGGCAATTCCGAAAGTGACCCTTGCCACACTCGGTACGTGAGCGTACCGTGCTGTTGGTACGAAGATGTACCACGCTGGGAGGTGCCGCATGACCACGGTGAAATTGCCCGACGGGCCGACGAGTCCGGCCTTCTTACAGGCCATCGAGGTGATGGCGAGCCGCACCCGCACGTGGCGAAGATTGCACGAGCGGTACGGTTCGGCATTCACGGTCTACCTACCGCGCTTCGGGCGGATGGTGGTGCTGTCCGAGCCGGCCGAGGTGAAGGCACTGTTCACCGCGAGCTCCGATGTGGCCGATAACGTCGATGTCAATCTCGGGCAGTTCCTCGGTCCCGGCTCACTGTTCTCGCTGCGCGGCGCCGAACATCGTAAGCAGCGAAAATTGCTCACCCCGCCGTTCCACGGTCGTCGTCTCGCGGTGTACGAGACGCTGATCGAGGAGGAGACGGTGCGCGAGTTGGCCACCTGGCCGCAGGGCCGGGAATTCGCGACGATGGACTCGATGATGCGGATCACCCTGAATGTGATCCTGCGCGCCGTATTCGGCGCCGAGGGCAAGGAATTCGACGAACTGCGCGATCTGCTGCCCAAACTGGTGCTGGTCGGATCGGCGCTCGCGGCACTGCCGGTGCCGCGAAAGTTCTTGGGGCGGTATGGTCCATGGGCCCGCTTCGCCGCACACCGCCGCAACTACGACGAGATCGTCGGCAGGCTCATCGACCGCGCCGCCGCCGATGAGCACCTCGCCGACCGCGACGATGTGCTGGCGATGATGCTGCAGGCCCGCTACGACGACGGCACCGCGATGACCCGCAGCGAGATCGCCGACGAACTGCTCACCCTGCTCACTGCCGGTCACGAGACCACCGCGACCACCCTGTCGTGGACCGTCGAGCGGCTGCGCAGACATCCGGAAGTGTTGCGGCGCTTGGTCGCCGAGGTCGACGAAGGCGGTTCGGCACTGCGTGAGGCAACCCTGCTGGAGGTGCAGCGGGTGCGTCCGGTCATCGACTCGACGGTCCGCAAGATCCGCGCGGAGTCGATGCAGCTGGGTCGGTGGACGCTGCCCGAGGGACAGAATGTGCTGGTCAGCATTCGGCTCATGCACGACAACGAGGAGCTGTTCCCGAATGCCCGCGCTTTCGATCCGGATCGTTTCGTCGGTGTCCGGCCGGGCACCTTCAGCTGGATTCCGTTCGGCGGCGGCGCCCGGCGTTGCATCGGTGCGGCCTTCGCCACCATGGAGATGAATGTCGTATTGCGCACGCTGCTGCGGGATTTCACGCTCGAGCCGACCGACGCGCCGGATGAACGCACGCACTTCCGCGGTGTCGCGCTGGTGCCCGCGAAGAAGGGCCGCGCCGTGGTGTACCGCCGCGCGCCCCGGCCCATCACGGCCGAGGCCAGGGCCGAACAGGTGACGGCATGAGTGAGCGATTCGCCGATGTGGGCCACGGCGTCACCCTCGCCTACGAGCGCCTCGGTGACGGCGGCGCCCCGCTGCTGCTCGTCGCCGGACTCGGTCAGCAACTGCACGACTGGCCCGACGGTCTCTGTGAACTGCTCGTCGCACGCGGTTACGACGTCATCCGGTTCGACAATCGCGATGTCGGCAAGTCGACGCACTTCGGCTTCCCGCCGCCTGGCCCGCTCGATTTCCTGCGAAAGCATTGGCACACAGCGCAATACGACCTCTCGGATATGGCCGCCGACACGGTTGGTCTGCTCGACGCGTTGGAGCTGAGCTCCGCGCATGTGGTCGGCATGTCGCTCGGCGGGATGATCGCGCAGACGGTCGCCGCCCGCTATCCGGCCCGGGTCACCTCGCTGACCTCGATCATGTCGACCACGGGTGCGGCACGGGTCGGGCGTCCGGCCCTGTCGACCTGGCGGCTGATGTTCGGCCGACCGGCCCGCACCCGAATCGAACACATCGACCGCTCGGTGCGCATGTACCGCCACATCTGCTCGCACGGCTATCCGTTCGACGAGCAGGCGGTGCGCACCGCCGCGGCGACGACCTGGGACCGCGATCCCCATCCGGCGCCGGGCGTCGGCCGCCAACTCGCCGGCATCCTCAAATCCGGTGACCGCACCGCGGAACTCGCCGCCGTCGTCGCCCCGACGCTGATCCTGCACGGCGACCGCGACCTGATGGTGAATCCGACCGGCGGCACCGTCACGGCGAGCGCCATCCCGGGTGCGCGCCTGCACACCCTGCCCGGCATGGGCCACGACCTGCCCGTCGGCGTCCGGCCGACGCTCACCGACCTCATCGACACCCATATCCGCACCGCCAGGAGCACCGATGCCCCGCACCGCTAGGCCGCTGTCCGGCCGTCCCGCCATGATCACCGGCGCCGCCTCCGGCATCGGTCGCAGTCTCGCCCAATTGCTTTCGCGCCGTGGGTCACCCGTGGCGATCGCCGATATCGACGAGGTCGGCTTGAAGCAGACGGCCGCCACCCTGACCGGTCCGGTGCTGATCCGTGTGCTCGACGTCCGCGATGCCGCCGACCAACTCGCATTCGCCACCGAGGTCAAGGACTGGCTGACCGAACCGTTGGCGGCGGTATTCAACAATGCCGGTGTGGCGGTGAGCTCGTCGGTGCTGGACGCGGTTCCGGAAGACGACGAATGGCTGCGGCAGATCAACTTCGACGGCGTGGTCAATGGCACCCGCGCGTTTCTGCCCATCCTGGTCGAACAGGACCAGGGCGTCATCGTGAATACCTCCAGCGTATTCGGACTGCTCGGCATGCCGAATCAAAGTGCTTACTGCGCAGCAAAATTCGCGGTGCGCGGCTTCACCGACTCGCTGCGCCAGGAACTTCGTGGCACCGGGGTATCCGCGGTGAATGTGCACCCGGGAGGTATCACCACCAATATCGCGCGCAATGCCCGGGTGCGCAAGGATCCCGAGGGCCGCGGCCGTTCGCATGAGCAGATGGCGGCGGAGTTCGAGGCGATCACGTTGACCTCGCCGGACAAGGCGGCCGAAATCATCTGCCGCGGAGTCGAACGCGGGAAGTCGCGCATTCTGGTCGGGCCGGATGCCCACGTTTTCGACGCACTCGCACGAATAGCGCCGACGCACTACTACGACATATTCGCGGTGCTGGAGCGGCAGCTGCGGGCCCGCGCGAAGACCGGAGTGACGGCATGAGAGCATCGCGCAGCGATTCGATGAGGGGTGGTGGCCGGGAGACGGGTGGGCCAGAGCATTTCGATGTGCTGATCGTCGGTGCCGGTCTCTCCGGCATCGGTGCGGCGCACCATCTGCAGACGGCCTTCCCGAAGCGCAGCTACGCAATTCTGGAGGCGCGCACGGCAATCGGCGGCACCTGGGATCTGTTCCGCTATCCGGGGGTGCGTTCGGATTCCGATATGCACACCCTCGGTTACCGTTTCCGACCGTGGACACAGGCCGCGGCCATCGCCGACGGGCCATCGATCCTCGACTATATCCGTGATACCGCGTCCGAAGCCGGTATCGATCGCCGAATCCGGTTCGGGCACAAGGTCATCGGCGCATCCTGGTCGACCGAAGCGGCGCAGTGGACGGTGACGGCCGAACACGATGGCACCACCTCGACATACACCTGCGGCTTCCTGTACGTGTGCAGCGGCTATTACCACTACGACCGCGGCTACACCCCGGAGTTCGCCGGACTCGAGGATTTCCGTGGGCAACTCGTACACCCGCAGCAGTGGCCCGCCGACCTGGACTATGCGGGTAAGCGAGTCGTCGTGATCGGTAGCGGGGCCACCGCGGTGACCCTGGTTCCTGCCATGGCCGAGACGGCAGCCCAGGTGACCATGCTGCAACGCTCCCCCACCTACATCATGTCTGTGCCCACCGAGGACGCGGTGGCGATCCGCCTGCGCGAACGGCTCGGACCCCAGCGGGCCTACACGATCACCCGCTGGAAGAACGTGCTGATCGGCACCCTCATCTACCAACTCAGCCAGCGTCGCCCCCGCATGATGCGCGACTTCATCCGCAAGCAGACCGCCGCGCAACTGCCGACCGGATACGAGGTGGACGTCCACTTCAGGCCGACCTACAACCCGTGGGATCAACGGCTCTGCCTGGTGCCGGACGGGGATCTGTTCCATGCGATCCGGGCCGGGCGCGCCACCGTGGTCACCGACCGCATCGAGAAGTTCACCGCCGACGGCCTGCGGCTGGCCTCGGGCGCCGACCTTCCCGCCGACATCGTGGTGACGGCCACCGGTTTGCAATTGCTCGCCTTCGGCGGGATCGAATTCAGCGTCGACGGCCGGGCCATCCCACTGCCCGACACCATGGCCTACAAGGGGATGATGCTCAGCGGCGTCCCGAACTTCGCCTTCACCATCGGCTACACCAATGCGTCCTGGACGCTGAAGGCGGATCTTGTGGGCGAATTCGTGTGCCGGTTGCTGCGGCATATGGACGACAACGGCTATGACCAGTGCACGCCGTGGCCGGATCCGAGTATCGCCCCGGAGCCCCTGCTGAACTTCCGATCCGGCTACGTCCAGCGCTCCATCGACCACTTCCCCAGGGCCGGATCGCGACGGCCGTGGCGATTGGGGATGAACTACGCCCACGATGTGCTCGCACTGCGCCATGGGCGGATCGAGGACGGCACCATCCGGTTCGCGAGCCGGGCCGCCGTATCCGACCAGATTCAGGTGCGTGTGAGGTCATGATCGCAGTGGCGGCGGGGCGAACTAACCTGATTCTTGTGACCCGTGCCGAGCCCACCGCCAACCTCGCCACCGAGAGCACGCCGGAATCCGCATTCCGGCGTCGCCTTCTCGATGCGATGGCCGAGGCCGTGCGCGATCGCGGTTATCGCGAAACAACCGTGGCCGATGTGGTCCGCAATGCGCGCACCTCTCGCCGCACCTTCTACGAGCATTTCGACAGCAAACAGGACTGCTTCATCGCGCTACTCGCCGAGCGCAACAGCGAGACCATCCAGCAGATCTACGATGCCGTCGATCCGGCCGCGCCCTGGCGCACCCAGGTCCGGCAGGCCATCGAGGCCTGGATCCACGCATCCGATCAGGACACGTCGATCACCCTCGCCTGGATTCGGGACATCCCCGCGCTCGGCGAGGCCGCTCGCCAGCTCCACCACGATACCGGCGAGGCCTTCATCAATCTGATCCAAAGCCTCACCGCCACACCGAGTTTCGAGGCTCCCGGACTGCATCCACCGACGCGTCAGATGGCGACCATCCTCTACGGTGGTTACCGCGAACTCATCGCCTCCACGGTCGAAGCGGGCAAGGACATCCGCGACATCATCGACGTCGCGGTCGATACGGCCATCGCCCTGGTCGGCCCGCGCTACGAGCCGCGGAGCTAGTCCTTCACGGCCGTGAACTGCGCAAGCGCGCCATTGCACACCAGCTCGACCTCGCGCAGGCCCGCCGCGGCGATCCAGCCCGACAGCTCGGCCGCGGTACCGGACGGACCGAATACGCCGATCGTCCGCATCACCCGCATGTGCAAGTCGAAGCGCGGCCGGACTCCGCGCACCACACAACTGCCGACCAGCCTTCCACCCGGCGCGAGCACCCGGGCGAGCGAGGCGACCGCGGCGGCCGGATCCGGCATACAGTGCAGGCCCGCGAAACTCACCACCAGATCGAATTCGCCGGCGGCAAAGGGCAGGTCGACCACATCCGCGCGCACATAGTCGATATCGGACAGCCCGGCGCGCTCGGCCGCGCGACGCGCCGCCGCCAGCTGGTCATCCGAAATGTCGGCGGCCACATAGCGGAGCTTGCGGTCGGGTGCGAGTCGACGCAGGGTCACGCCGCCGCCGACCGGCAGATCAAGCAGCGCGGAACCCTCCGGCAGTTGATTGACGACATCCATCGCCGCATACATCCGACGGGTGTCGCAGCCCCACATCACCTGTCCGGCGGGCCGGGCCACCTGCGGATGGTCGAGCACGAAGTCGTATACCGGAGCCCCGAGGTTTCCCCAGACTCGGCTCTGCCACACTTCACGGACGTCGGGCACTGTCGTCTCCTCTTCGCGCGGTGGGAGTCCAGGCTAGGCCGGAGGTCATCGGCGCGCCAAGGCTTTCGCCGATACGCTCTGCCGCGTCAGCGCGGAGGTGCGGCAGCACAGCGGCCGCGACGGCGCGGGTCACCGCGGGCTTCGGACTCTGCACCGTGACAATCGGCACCAGGCGTGCGCTGCGGCGGTCCTGCACACCCGAGAATTCTGCTCCGACAACGAGATCGACGGCCGTATCACCGTGACGTTCGTACTCGAAACCGGTGTACCTGTCGTACTCCTGCTGCCGCGCCTGCACGGGAATCGTTGCGCGCTCACGGTATTCGAAGCCGATCTCGACGTGGGCACCGTCCGCCGTCAGGGTCCACTTGTCGTTCATCTGCCCCTCCCGGGTGAATTCGACGCAATGGTCGGGCTCGAGGTGGGGAACAACGACGCAGGGCGATACACATGCATTACCATCGGCTAGCCGTGCGTACGGAAATCGAGATGGTCGCGCTGCCCGTGGGGCGGGTGACGCTGTCGGATCGGCGGACCCAGCGGAGTTGGGCGGTCGAGGTGGCTGCTTTTCGGCTGGCGACGTTTTCGATTACCCAGTCGCAGTATGAGCAGGTCACCGGTGAGCTGCCGAGTGCGGCTCGGGGTGATCGGCTGCCGGTCGAGGGGGTTTCGTGGTTCGATGCGATCCGGTTCTGCAATGGCCTGTCATCGGAGGCGGGTTTGCCGCCCGCGTATCGCGTGCACGACGACGAGGTCGAGTGGGATGTCGATAGCGACGGGTACCGGCTGCCGACCGAGGCCGAGTGGGAGTATGCGTGCCGGGCGGGTACTTCGGGGCCGCGATATGGCGAGCTCGACGAAATCGCCTGGTATCGGGGGAATTCCGCAGGGCAGGTACACGAGGTCGGCGGCAAGCTGCCCAACGCCTGGGGCCTGTACGACATGCTCGGCAATGTCTGGGATTGGTGCTGGGACATTTACGACGCCGAGGTGTACGACTCGTATCGGGTGCTACGCGGTGGCGGCTGGTCCGACGAGAAGTGGAGTTGCCGGGCCTCGGTGCAACGGCGCAGCCATCCGACCTACCGGATCGACGATGTCGGATTCCGGGTCGCGCGTTCGATATTCGCCTGAGCCGCCGCCCTATCGCTTGCCGCCCAAGAACTTCGGCAGCTTGCGCCTGCCGCGCCCGTCGAGCGCGCGCATCAGTCCTGCCACCACGCGCAAGCGCCCACGCGAGGCCGGGTACCACATCAGCTCACGCTTCATCGCCGGTACGCGCGGCACCGTAATCGCTTGCTGGCGACAGTATTTCCGGATTCCGGCGGCCCCGCCCCACCGCGCGCCGATCCCGGAATCCTTCCACCCGCCCATCGGCAGCGCGAAGCTGAACAGATTCGCGAAAGCGTCGTTGATATTGACCGCGCCGGCTTCCAGCCGCCGCGCCACCCGCTCGCCGCGCTTGCGGTCTCTTGTCCAGACCGTGGCCGAGAGCCCGTAGACCGAATCATTGGCCAGGCGCACCGCCTCGTCCTCGTCGGCGACCTTCAGCACCGGAATGGTCGGACCGAATGTCTCCTCGCTGATGCACGCCATCGAATGGTCCACATCCACCAGCACGGTCGGTTCGAAGAAGGTGCCGACCCCGGTCGCTTTGCCACCGGTGGTGATCCGCGCGCCCGCGGCCACCGCCTGCTCGACATGGCGTGCCACGATATCGCGCTGGGCCTCGGTCGCCATCGCGCCGATATCGAAAGCGAACCCGCGCCCGTCGTGTCCCTGCCGCAGCTTGCGCACCTGTTCGGTCAGGCTGGTCACGAACTCGTCGTAGACCGGCGCCTCGACATACACCCGCTCGATCGAGATACAGACCTGACCGGAATTGAACAGTCCGCCATAGGCGATGCCCGCCGCGGCCCGCTCGATATCGGCATCCGCGAGGACGATCGCCGGATCCTTGCCGCCGAGCTCCAGGCTGTACGGGGTCAGGGTCGCTCCGCAGGCGGCAGCGATCGCCCTACCGGTCTTGGTGGACCCGGTGAACTGGACGTAATCGACCGCCTCGACGACCGCGCGTCCGGTATCTCCGCGCCCGGTCGACACCGCGAAGATCGGCGGCGCACCGATCTCGGCCCACCCACGCGCCAGCGCGACCGCACTCAACGGCGTGACCTCCGACGGCTTGACCAGCACCGCGGCACCGGCCATCAGCGCGGGCAGCGCATCGAAGCACACATTGAGCAGCGGAAAGTTCCACGGCGTAATGATCCCGACCACCGGATGCGGCCGATAGGTCTTGACCAGCCGCTTGGTCCGGCCGAGCGGACTGTGTGGAGCCGGATGCTCGTCGAGCAGGAATTTCGCGGCATTGCGCGCCCAGTATTTGATCAGATTGACCGCAGCGGGCACCTCGATCTCCGCGTCGTAGCGGGTCTTACCGGTTTCGGACTGGACCACATCGGTGAGCTCATCGGAATTATCGATCAGCCAATCCTGCAGCCGAAACAGCCATTCGGCGCGCTTATCCGGACCGATCGCCTCCCATTCCGGCTGGAACAGGCGCAATTCGCGCACCGTCGCGGCCACCGCCGCACTCGATTCGTCGGGCACCCGGCCGGTGACGCTGCCGTCGGCCGGGTTGTGCACCTCTATCTCGATCTGCTGTTCCGCCGTACTCATCCGGCTCACCTCCTGTGCTGTGCCCCGCCCCTCCAGCGTGGCATTTCCGCTGGCGTGACACCGGGTGTTCCGATTTTCCTGCGATGGAGAAGAAAGGATTGATATCTTCCGCCAATAGCAAGACGCGACCGGCTTCGACGAGGATGCAGTTCAGTGTTCGATTGGGATCTCCTGCGTAGTACATCCAGCGTGCATGTGCTGATGCAATTGGCGCAGGAACGCGGCATGTCGCCGGAAGTCTGTCTCGAGGGCACGAAGCTGGCGCCCGAGGCCGTGAGCGATCCCGATGCCGAGGTGACGGCGCGGCAAGAGGTGCGCGTCGTGCGGAATCTGCTCGCGCGATGTGGCGCTGAACCCGGATTGGGCGTCGAGGCCGGGAACCGCTATCACTTATCGCTGTACGGGCCGTGGGGGCTGGCGCTGCTGAGCAGTCGCACGGTGCGCGAGGTGATCGAGGTTTCGCTGCGCTATGTCGATTCGGCCTTCGTGTTCGGCCGGTTGACCTTCGAGGAGGGACCGGCCGAGTCGCGGCTCATCGTCGACGATTCGGAGATTCCGGAGGATGTGCGCGCCTTCCTGACCGAGCGCGTCATCACGGGTATCCAGTCCATCGGCCGGGAGCGGTTCTCCGCGGGTGTGCCCGCCACCCGGATCAGCTTCCGCCACTGCGCTCCGGCGGATACGACGCGCTACCGCACCGTCTTCGGTGTCGAGCCGCAATTCGACGCGGCGGTCAACGAATTGGCCTTCGACAGTTCGTATCTCGATGTCGCGCTGCCGCAGGCCAACGAATGGGCGCGCGGGACATGCGAACAACTGTGCCGCGATCTGCTCACCGCCCGCCGCGCCCGCACCGGTGTCGCCGGTTCGGTGCGTGACCTGCTGGTCCGCAATCCGGGGGAGATTCCGGACCAAATCGCCGTCGCCGCAGCGCTTTTCATGAGCCCGCGCACGCTGTCGCGCCGCCTGCGCGACGAAGGCACCTCCTTCCGCAACCTCCTCGACGAGGTACGCCAGATGATGTCGGAGGAACTGCTCAGCCACACCGATATGACCACCGAACAGGTGGCCGCCCGACTGGGCTACGCCGAAGCCGCATCCTTCATCCGCGCCTTCCGCCGCTGGCAAGGCTGTCCGCCACAGGAATTCCGAGCCCGCGGGACACTCGTCGCAACCAGGTGAACCCTTGACCATGCGCTGGTGGCGGTAAACGTCGAGGACGCTTGCATCAGTCCATTCTCGACCGAGTCGCGTTGGTGTGGATGATGGCGGATAGCCAGGGGGTCAGGCCGGGGGCGAGGGTGTCGAAGAACGTGGTGTAGTTCGGGTCGGTGAGGTAGGTGCGGGCGATGCAGATGTGCATGGCGGGGGTGCAGTCGAAGTAGGTGTCGATGGAGGCGCGGTGGCGCTCGGCGAGGGCGTTGGCTTCGTCGCTGCCCGGGAGCACTCCGGCGCGGTAGGCGGCAGCAAGGTCGGCGTTGAGTGCATCGACGGTGTCGGCGATCTGTTGCCAGTCCTCGGCGGTCCGGTCCGCGGCGCGTTCGGCGTACTGCGCCCACTCGGCGGTGTCACCCCAGCGGTCGTGGGCCTGCGCGGTCCACGCGGGTTGCCAGTGCGCGCCGAAGATCTCGACCTGCTCCTCGGCGGAGAGCAGGATTCCGGATTCTCTGGCCTCGATCAAGCGGTCCATGCCATCCGCCATCTGTTGCAGGTGCGCGGCGCGCTCGCGGAGTTCGTCACGCTGTCGTCGCAGCGATGAGGTCGCATCGATGGCGGGTGCGTCCAGAACCGTCCTGATCTCATCGAGGGGTACGCCCAGCTCACGGTAGACGAGCACGCGATCGACGCGGGCGAGGTCCGCACTCGTGTAGAGCCGGTACCCAGCGTCGGTGCGCTCGGTTGGGCACACGAGCCCGATCGCATCCCAATGGTGCAGCGTCCGGACCGTGACGCCCATGCGCGCGGCAGCCGCACCGACGGTGATCCCGGCATCGGCCTGATCAGTCACACCGTCCAGTCTGGCAGGCGCGCTCATGCCGGCGGCTCCCCGATCCCGATGGACCTCAACAGCTCGGCTTCGGCACTGTTCGGATCGTACGGTCGCGCCGCGGTCATGATCACCCGCGTGTTGTCCGGCGTTCGGATCTCGAGATCCACCGTATTCCACGGCATCGGCCGCGGACCGGACGTGCAATCGGGCCGCAGCTGCTCGCATGCGGCCACGATCTCGTCGAGCTGGCTCAGCACGCAGGCGAAGCTCACGCTCAGTTCGGTTGCCGCCGCGCCCTGGTCAGCGGATACGAGCAGGACATCCTGGAATGCCCAGCGCCGCAGGTGGGTGAGTCGGCCGGGGATGGAGAACAGGTCGAAGAAGCCGAGTCCACGCGTCCAGAAGTCCACCGACGCGACCAGATCGGCCGTCGGCACCGTGACGAACATCGGCATCCCGTAGAGGCCGCGGAAAAGTTCCGGCGCCACGGCGTCGAGGGCTGGTACGGGAACCGGACTGATATCGAATGCTGGGTAAGTTTCGCTCACCGCCACATCGTCGAGCCTGACGTAACGTCAGGGTCAAATCACGGCCCGCTGGACCGAGATGGGCGAACTGATCGAACAGCGAAAGACGCTATGCCGCACGGAAGAACAGGTAGTCGAACAGGGCCAGAATTCGGTCGATACCGAATTCATCGGGATGGTCGAGCACCAGGCGCGCGGCGGATTGGATGG
>NZ_BAGN01000158.1 GCF_000308835.1 Nocardia vinacea NBRC 16497
GAATATTGAGCGCGCGGTCGATCTCCTCGACGGTGAACTCCTCGAACGGCTTGGCCGGGAAGATGCCCGCGTTATTGACCAGCACGTCGAGCCTGCCGAGTTCGGCCGCGGCCTGATGCACCGCCGTGACGACCGCGCCCGCGTCGGCGCTGTCGGCTTGGACAGCGCTCGCGCGCCGCCCCAACGCTTCCGCCTCGGCGACCACCGATTTGGCCTGCAGTTCGTTGTGCTGGTAGGTCAGTGCCACATCCGCGCCCGCGGCGGCCAGGTGCCGCACGATCGCCGCTCCGATCCCCCGGCTGCCCCCGGTCACCAGCGCAACTTTGCCCGTCAGATCCGACATCGCAACTCCTCCTAATTCTGTGTCGATCAGTACATAAATAGCTAAGCGCATGGGCGGCGACGGCGTCAAGGGGTATATTTAACGATCGACACAGAAAGGAACGGGCCATGGCCGAACGTGGGCGCCCGCGCGCATTCGACCGCGAGGTCGCGCTGCGTCGCGCCATGGAGGTGTTCTGGGAGCACGGCTACGAGGGCTCGTCGATGAGCGATCTCACCGCGGCGATGGGCATCAACTCACCGAGCCTGTACGCCGCCTTCGGCGGTAAGGAAGAGCTGTTCCGCGCCGCTGTCGGTCTGTACGGCGAGACCGAAGGCGGCTACACCGCACGCGCCCTGCGCGAGGAACCCACCGCCCGCGCCAGCATCGAAGCCATGTTGCGCGACAACGCCACTGCCTATACCCACGAGGACAAACCGCACGGCTGCATGGTCGTACTGGCGGGCTCCACCTACACCACCCGCAGCGAAACCATCCGCGACTTCCTGGTCGAAAAGCGCCGCGAGACAACCGAAGACATCCGCGAACGCCTGGATCGCGGTGTCGCGGAAGGTGATCTACCCCCGGACACCGATACTGCGGCCCTCGCCAGCTTCTACACAACGGTCCTGTACGGCCTGTCGATCCGCGCCCGCGACGGCGCTTCGCACACCGAACTCACCCAATCCATCGACTGCGCCATGGCGGCATGGCCCGCATCGGCCATCGCACGCTGATCGCAGCGGTTACTTACGGCGCAGGGCGGCGATGCGCTCACCGAGTTGGTCCGCGGTGGCCAATGCCGTTGGCGGACCACCGCATTCGCGGCGCAACTCACCGTGGATCACACCGTGCGGCTTGCCGGTGCGATGGTGGTGCATGGCGACCAGGCTGTTGAGCTCACGACGCAGCTCACCGAGCTTATCCGCGGTCGCGACCCGCTCGGCGGCCGAGGCGACCTGCGGACCAGGATCGGGTGTCGCGGCCTCACCTCGTTCGGCGAGTTGCTTCGACTGACGTTCACGCAGCAGCGCTCGCATCTGCTCCGCGTCCAACAGCCCGGGAATCCCGAGGTAGTCCGCCTCCTCCGCACTGCCCGCGAAAGTGGCTGTGCCGAAGGAAGATCCGTCGTAGATCACCTGATCGAGTTCGGCGTCCGCGGCGAGTGCGACGAAGGGCTTCTCGTCCTCGCCCGGCTCGTCCTTCTGCTTGTTCGCGTCGATCAGGAGTTCGTCTTCGAGGCCGTTCTGCTCGCGGTGCGGCTTGCCGATGACGTGATCGCGCTGCAGTTCCAGCTGCGCCGCCAGATCGAGCAGCACCGGCACCGACGGCAGGAACACGCTGGCGGTCTCGCCCGGCTTGCGCGCACGCACGAACCGGCCGATGGCCTGGGCGAAGTACAGCGGCGTCGAGGCACTGGTCGCATAGACGCCGACCGCGAGGCGCGGCACGTCGACGCCCTCGGACACCATACGGACCGCCACCATCCACGGATGGGTGTTCTTGCTGAATTCGGCGATCCGGTCCGAGGATGACGGATCGTCCGAGAGCACCACCGCGGGCCGCTCGCCCGAGATGTGCTCCAGCAGTTCGGCGTAATCGCGGGCCCGCTCCTGATCGGTGGCGATCACCAGACCACCGGCATCGGGCATACCGGTGGCACGCAGCTGGCGCAGCCGGGTGTCCGCGGCGACCAGCACCTTGGACATCCAGTCGCCGGCCGGATCCAGCGCGGTGCGCCACGCACGGGCGGTGTGTTCGGCGCTCAGCGGCTCCCCCAGGCGGGCCGAATACTCCTCGCCCGCGCTGTCGCGCCAGTGCGCCTCACCGGAATACGCCAGGAAGACGACGGGCCGGACTACGCCGTCGGCCAATGCCTCCGCATAGCCGTAGGTGTGGTCGGCACGCGAGCGCGGGAATCCGGCCTCATCGGGTTCGTAGCTGACGAACGGGATCTGGCTGTCATCACTGCGGAACGGAGTGCCGGTCAGCGCGAGCCGGCGGGTGGCGTCACCAAATGCCTCGGCGGTCGCCTCACCCCAGGACTTCGCATCGCCCGCATGGTGGATCTCGTCGAGAATCACCAGCGTTCTGCGTCTTTCGGTGCGCACGCGGTGCCGCGCGGGATGCGAGGCGATCTGCGCGTAGGTGACCACGACGCCGTGATAGTCGCCGGAGGTCGCACCGGTCGCGTTGGAGAAGCGCGAATCCAGCTGAATGCCCACGCGGGCGGCGGATTGGGACCACTGATGTTTGAGGTGCTCGGTCGGGGCGACCACGGTTACCTGGTCTACGGTACGGTCGGCCAGCAGTTCTGCCGCGACCCGCAGTGCGAAGGTGGTCTTACCCGCACCCGGCGTCGCCACCGCGAGGAAGTCCCTCGGCTTGGTCGACAAGTACTTCATCAGGGCCCGACGCTGCCAGGCACGTAGCGAACCACCTGTAGAACCCGCGGCGCCCGATCTTTGCGAATCGCCCGGTGTTTCCGCTTCTCCCGCCACAGCGGCGCCACCCGACACAGTCACGAAGACGACCCTAGCTGCCCCCCATGGCGTGTCGCCAAACCGACGCGGCGTGGGCGACGGGCGTCACACGCCGAACCGTGCGCCACGCCGTGTTCATCTGCTCCCCATCGAAGCGATGCCATGGCAAACCGGAACAATATGCTCGGATGCGCAATGCTGTTAGGCATCATGACCGACGAAAGTGCTCTACCGCGCCACACCCCGGGGACCGGCAACCAGCCGATCCACAGCGGCGGAGGCGGCGCGGAACCCACCGCGGCGACCTATGCCCGCAAGGCCGCAACGCGGGTTGCGCATGCCGCGCGACAGGGTGGCAAACTCGTCCTGCGAGTGGCGTCGAAGTCATGGAACGATTCGATTTTCACCAAATCAGCTGCCGCGGCGTTCTGGCAGACGATGTCGCTGGCGCCGCTGCTGCTCGGGGTGCTCGGTAGCCTCGGTTACGTCGGGGAATGGTTCGGACCCGACACCGTGGAGATCGTCGAGCAGAAGATCATCGCGTTCAGCCGTGACCTGTTCAGTTCCAGCGTGGTGAGCGATCTGATCGAACCTACCGTCACCGATGTGCTGGGTCGCGGACGCGCCGCCTTCGTCTCGGTGGGGTTCATATTGTCGCTGTGGGCCGGCTCATCGGCGATGTCGACCTTCGTGGATTCGATCGTCGAGGCGCACGGACAGAAGGATGCCCGGCATCCGGTGTGGCAGCGCATCTTCGCGTTGCTGCTATATGTGCTGTTCCTGGTGGTCGCGGTGTTCCTGCTGCCGCTGATCGCGCTGGGTCCGACACTGATCGGACGGGTGCTGCCGGACTCGTGGCGGGAACCCGGGTTGCGGCTGATCGACTCGTTCTACTACCCGGGTGTCGGCCTGGTGCTGATCATCGGGCTCACCACGCTGTACAAGCTGGCACTGCACAAGTCGCTGCCATGGCACCGCTTGTTCGGCGGGGCGCTGGTCGCGGGCGTGTTCTTCATGGCCGCCAGCGAGGGACTGCGCCGCTACCTGGCCTGGGTCACCAGGACCGGCATCAGCTACGGCGCGCTCGCCACGCCGATCGCGTTCCTGCTGTTCACGTTCTTCCTGGGCTTCGCGGTCATCCTCGGCGCCGAATTCAATGCCGCGGTGCAGGAATTCTGGCCCGCTCGCAGCACCCGCATCGACCAGGTGAAGGAATGGTTGTCCAATCAGTTGGGCGGGGACGACTCCGACACCGACCAGGATGATCCGGGCACAGTGCAGCCCCCGAACCCGCCAGAGGCTCAGGGGCCGATCGAGCGGACACACGACAACGGCGCCGATGCCGACCGGGCACGACTCAGCGCGCCCGGCGACCCGTCACCGGCGTCGACTCATTCGCCCTTGCGCAAGCCGTCGTAGACCTTCTTGCACTCCGGGCAGACCGGCGAGCCGGGCTTCGGCGAGCGCGTCACCGGAAAGACCTCACCGCAGAGGGCGACCACATGGGTGCCCATGACGGCACTCTCGGCGATCTTGTCCTTCTTCACATAGTGGAAGAACTTCGGGGGTGTCGTCGCCCGTCGTCTCGTCGGTGGTCGTATCCGGGCGAACCAGGGTGTCGGTACTCACGCATTCCATGATGCCGCATACTCGCGAGCTCGGCTGATGACGGTCGGTGTTAGTCGAGCTGACCAGGCCATGTGCGGTGCGCCCTCGACAGTGGAAGACTCAGGGTATGCAGCAGTACGGCGACACCCCCGACGCCGACGACATCGGCAGCGGTGATCGCCCGGACGTGACAGTGCCGACGCCACCCCGCAAGTCCACCGGGTACTTCCCCGGCAATGACGAGAAGCACCCGGTGCTGATCACCGAGGCCGCGCCGTCACTGGAGGATCAGCACCGCGCAAGGGTTCGCCGCTACACCATCATCATGGCGTTCCGCATCCCCTGCCTGATCCTGGCCGCGATCGCCTACAGCGTCTTCAGCAACGCCCTGCTCTCGATCCTGATCATCGCCGCATCGGTCCCTCTCCCCTGGATCGCCGTCCTCATCGCCAACGACCGCCCGCCGCGCCGCAAGGACGAACCCAGCCGCTGGGACCGCCCCCGCACCGCCATCGAATCCCGGCCACACCGCGCCATCGATTCCTGAAGCTGCCTGAGCCGAGGAGGCGAGGGCAGGGAGCGGTAGGTCCGGGGTCGGTAGGGCAAGTCCACGCCGACAGTGCAAGTCCACGCGGGCAGCCCAATGATGCCCGCATCCCACCACGCGGGTACCGACACGCCGATACCAAACTGGACGAGCGATCACCATGCAGCGGTGGAGGGCAACGTCGAGGCGCCCGCCACCAGCGCATTCTCGGCGTCAGGGGTGGCGGCGGATGGTGGCGGACATGAGGGCTGCGGCGGCGCAGAGGGCGCCGGCGATGTACCAGGCGAGGTTGTAGGAGCCTTGGACGTCGCGGATGACGCCGGCGCCGGTGGCGGCGATGGCGGAGCCGATCTGGTGGGAGGCGAAGACCCAGCCGAAGGCGACGGGGCCGTCGGCGCCGAAGAGTTCGCGGCAGAGCATGACCGTGGGCGGGACGGTGGCGATCCAGTCCAGGCCGTAGAAGATGATGAACACCCACATGCTCGGCTGCGTGTCCGGCGCGAACAGCGACGGCAGGATCAGCAGCGACAGCCCGCGCAGCGTGTAGTAGCCGACCAGCAGGTAGCGGGGGTCGGCGCGGTCGGTGAGCCAGCCGGAGAAGATGGTGCCCGCAACATCGAAGATGCCGACCAGTGCCAGCAGACCGGCGGCGGTGGTCGGTGGCATGCCGTGATCGTGCGCGGCACTGACGAAGTGGGTGCCGACCAGGCCGTTGGTCGATGCGCCGCAGATCGCGAATCCGCCTGCGAGCAGCCAGAATCCGGGACTGCGCGCGATTGTGGTCAAGACCGTCAGCGCGCGGGTCGCACCGCCGGTCGCCTGCACGCGCAGTCCAACTGTGCTGCCGGGTTCGGCACCATAGGCGGAAACGCCTGCGTCACTGGGGAAGTCGCGGATGAACAGCAGGACCAGCGGCACCACCGCCAGCGCGACACCCGCGACGATCAGCGAGGGCACCCGCCAACCGTGCTCATGCGCCACCGCGGACACCACCGGCAGGAAGATCAGCTGCCCGGTCGCACCCGCCGCGGTGAGCACGCCGGTCACCAGTCCGCGCTGACGCACGAACCAGCGACCGGTGATCGTCGCCACGAACGGCATGGACATCGATCCGACACCGACTCCGACCAAGAGCCCCCAGGTCGCCACCAAATGCCAAGGCTGGGTCATGAATACGGTGAGCCCGCTACCCGCCGCGACCAGCACCAGCGCGCATGCCACCACCCGGCGGATACCGAATCGGTCCATCAGCGCCGCCGCGAACGGCGAAATCAGCCCGTACAGCAGCAGATTCAGCGAGACCGCGGCACCGATGGTGCCATGGGACCAGCCGAACTCCTCGTGCAGCGGATCCAGCAGCACACTCGGCACCGACCGGAACGCCGCCGCGCCCAACAGCGCGATGAACCCCACACCGGCGACGATCCAGGCGGGATGCAGCCGCCTCGGCACGGAATCGACAGGTACCGGAGGCGTCTGCAGTTCAGTCACCCGCTGAGCGTGCCGGAATTTCGCCAATCGAACGAGTGGCCGGAATGCCATAAACCGCCAAGATCGTGCCAGTTTCGACCGATCGGAAACCGGCTCGACAGCATTGCGGACGACACCTACTGTGTGGCGGGGTCAGCGACGGGAACTCTCTCAGTGCCAGTGATGTGCGACACATCCGCGCCAACCGGGCGCGGGCGCCGCCGAATCGCCGGAAGATGCGACAACTGTATGCCGGCTGCGGCGCGGGGACTCCCGCCAGGAAACAGGAGAAAGCATGATTCGGTGGGTCTGGGCCTTCCTCGACCGCCCGACGCAACGTTTCGACGAATGCGCGACATTCTGGTCGACGATTACCGACACCCAACTCTCGCCGCGACGCGGCGAGAACGACGAATTCCTCACGCTCCTACCTGATCCCGCACTCTTCGCCGATGCGGGCGTCAAGATGCAGGCGGTGACCGGACTCGGCCGGGTACACCTCGATTTCGACGTCGACGATGTCACCGCCGCGGTCCGCATCGCACTCGACCTCGACGCCGAACTGGTCGCCAACCACAAGAGCTACGCCGTGCTGCGCTCACCGGGCGGTCAGATCTTCTGCTTCACCCCCAACGGCCGCGCGAAGGGCACTCCCGCCCCGGCCGTGCGCGCCCCGGACGGCACTTTCACCCGCCTCGACCAGGTCTGCCTCGATATCGGCCCGACCGACCACGCCGCCGAATCCCGCTTCTGGACCACCCTCACCAACTGGGACCTCACCCAGGGCCGCCTGCCCGAATTCGCCCGGCTGCGCGCGAAAGAGCCGATGCCCATACAGCTTTTGCTGCAGCGCCTCGGCGAGGACCGACCCGTCGGCGCGCACATCGACCTCGCCTCCGCGGATATCGACGCCACCGCCGCCTGGCACGAATCCCTCGGCGCGACACTGGTCGAGCGCTATGAGCACTGGATCGTCATGTCCGATCCGGCCGACGCGCCCTACTGCATTACCGGCCGCGACCCGAACGGCGTCTGAGACCGCACCCTGTCCAGGTGACACGACGAGCACGTTTCGGTTGCCGGCGTGTCGCGGTGGCAGAGTACCGGTGTGCCTACCAACCAGACAACCACCGGATCGCTGCTTGCCGCGCTGTGCCCCGATCTGCGGGCCGCGCTGACCCGTGTCGGCTACGACGCCGACACGCTGTTGGAAGTGCTCGGCGCCGACGCACACGCCGCACTGGGCCGGTCCGAACCGGTACCGGTGCGTCGCGCCGCTCGCCGAGCGGGCGCACTCGGAACCCTGATCCGCCTGTTGCTGCTCGGTGACGCACTGCCCGAACGCGAGGTCGCGGCCGCACTGGCACCGGTGGATATCGACCGCGCGGTAGCCGCCGGCCTGCTCGCCCGTGACGGTGACGATGTGCGCGCGGCCCTGGACCTGCGTCCGCTCGACGCGGGCGAGGGCACCCGCTGGATCCTGTCCGACCTCGACGATTCGATGTTCCGGCGCACCCTGACCGAGGATCACGTGCTCGGCGTCGGCCACGCCTCCCTGTCGCTGTTGCGCGCCACCCCCACCCGTCGCGTTGGTTCGGTCCTGGACCTGGGCACCGGCTGCGGCGTCCAGGCCGTTCACGCCGCCGCGTACGCGAACCGGGTGACCGCGACCGACGTGAACCCGCGCGCTCTGTGGCTGGCCGAGGCGACGGCCGCACTCAACGGACTCGATATCGAACTTCTGGCCGGTTCCTGGTTCGAGCCGGTGGCCGGTCGCCGCTTCGACCAGGTGGTGGCCAATCCGCCGTTCGTCGTAGGCCCCGCCCGCATCGAACACACCTACCGCGACTCCGGCCTCGCCCTCGACGGCGCAAGCGAATTGGTGATCTCGCAAGCACCCGCCCTGCTCGCCCCCGGAGGCACCGCCGCGATGCTGGCGGCGTGGGTGCATGCCGACGGCGAGGACTGGCGCCAACGCGTCTCGTCCTGGCTGCCCGCGCACGGCATCGATGCCTGGGTGGTCCAACGCGATGTCGCCGATCCGGCCCTCTATGTCGGAACATGGCTGCGTGACGCGGGTTTGGATCCGCGCGACCCGGCCGCACAGGAGCGCGCCGAACAGTGGCTCGACGCCTTCACCGCCGCCGGTGTCGAGGGCATCGGCTTCGGCTTCGTCTACCTGCACGCCATCGACGGTCCGACCGAACTGCTCGCCGAGGACCTGACGCACGGCTTCGACGATCCGCTCGGCGCCGAGGCCACCGCGTATTTCGCGCGCTCGGCCTGGTTGCGCCACGCCGCCGCCGAGGAAAATCTCGCCTGGTCAACACGTTTCGTGGTCGATCCGGCAACCGCGCTGGAACGGGTCTATCTGCACAGCGAATTCGGTTGGGAGCAGCAGGTCGCGCGGCTGCACCGCGGCGACGGTCCGCGCTGGCAGCACGAGGTGGACGAGTCCACCATCGCACTGGTCGCGGGAATGCGCGCCGAGGGTTTGCCGTTACAAGAGCTGGTAGAACTGCTCGCGCTCGCCGACGGATCGGGCGAAGTGACCGAGGAGTTCGCAGCCGACGCATTATCCGTGGTGGCCGGATTGGTTCGCCACGGTTTGGTGCGACCCGTGTAACGAAGCGGCAACCGCTCGCATCCCGCCGAACGCTTCGCGCACGGGCGGTTCCGACAGGGTGGGGTTCTCAGGAACTTCTCAGACGCGAGTGATGGAAACCGCAGTTCAGAGCGGTTTATCGGAGCAGTAGCGGGGAACTTTCTACTTGTCGGGTCCGTTGTTCGGAGTGAGACACCACCGACAGGAGGCAAGTCATGACAAGCCCCGCCACCACTCGTGTGCGCACCAGCGATTCGGACCTCGACGCCCAGAGCCCTGCCGCCGACCTGGTACGTGTGTACCTGAACGGGATCGGCCGTACCGCACTGCTCACGGCAGCCGACGAGGTCGAGCTGGCCAAGCGTATCGAGGCGGGCCTCTATGCGCAGCATCTGCTGGAGACCGGCAAACGACTGTCGGCCACCCGCAAACGCGATCTGGCCGCCATCGTTCGCGAAGGCCAGACCGCGCGCTCGCATCTGCTCGAAGCCAACCTCCGGCTCGTGGTCTCCCTCGCCAAGCGCTACACCGGCCGCGGTATGCCGCTGCTGGACCTGATCCAGGAGGGCAACCTCGGCCTGATCAGGGCAATGGAGAAGTTCGACTACGCCAAGGGATTCAAGTTCTCCACCTATGCCACCTGGTGGATTCGTCAGGCCATCACCCGCGGTATGGCCGATCAGAGCCGCACCATCCGCCTGCCCGTGCATCTGGTCGAGCAGGTCAACAAGCTGGCCAGGATCAAGCGGGAACTGCATCAGCAGCTCGGTCGCGAGGCCACCGATGCCGAACTCGCCAACGAGTCCGGCATTCCGGTCGACAAGATCTCCGATCTGCTCGACCACAGCCGCGACCCGGTAAGCCTGGATATGCCGGTCGGCAATGACGAAGAGGCCCCGCTGGGCGATTTCATCGAGGACTCCGAGGCAACTTCGGCCGAATCCGCCGTGATCGCCGGGCTCCTGCACCACGATGTGCGCAGCGTGCTCGCCACCCTGGACGAGCGTGAACAGCAGGTCATCCGGTTGCGCTTCGGCCTGGACGACGGTCAGCCGCGCACCCTCGATCAGATCGGCAAGCTCTTCGGGCTCTCCCGCGAGCGTGTTCGTCAGATCGAGCGTGAGGTCATGTCGAAGCTGCGCAAGGGAGAGCGGGCCGACCGCCTGCGTGCCTACGCCAGCTGATTCCCGCGATAGCTCGTGCCGGTGATCCCGGCACGTGCCCATAACGCCGGACTGGTCCGAGGCAGGTTCGGCATCCGGCTTGGTGACCCTGGACGGTCACCTCGAAACGCCGACCGGTGACCGCGCGTCCCGTCCCCTCCGGGTTCGCGCGAGCCGGTCGGCGAACCCCATCCAATCCCTGCCGGGTCCGTCGTCGACGGCGACGTTCCCTGGTTTCAGTTCGAGCAGGCTCGCGAAATCATCCTGCACTCGGCCGCTGCCGACGCACCTACGCGCCACGGCGGCCAGGGTGCCCCAGGCGCTGAATCCGGCGCTTGGAGCGGGGACGACGCGAGGTGGGGTCGGTGCCGCGGCCGTTCGGCATTTCCGCGCGATGCAGGGACCCACACTCCAGGATGTGGCCAAAGCGGCCGGTGTGCACACTGCACCATGCAACGGCACTTCGAGCCACCTGCTGGCCCCGCCGCTGACCGGTCCGCCCGCGATCGCGGCGCTGCTGATGCTCCCTCGTGCGGCTATGGTCCCTGCATCGCTCGGGGTCGTACGGCCCAGGGCGGCGAGTTGCGGGAGCTCAGCCGAGGCGGCGGGGGCCGGTATCGAAGCGGCTGGGTTGGGGGCCGAAGCGGGCTCGGGCGTAGAGGATTGCGGCAGCGTTGGGAGATGCGAGGACGGGGTCGAAAGACAGTTCGCGGATTTCGGGGAGGTCGTCGAATAGGGCTGAGACGCGTTGAACGAGTTCGACAAGCGCGGGTTTGTCGACGCGCGGGCTGGCGGGGGTGCCGGAGAGGAGTGGGGCGGCGCGAGGGGCGTCGATGAGGGCGGACGCTTCGTCGGCGGTGAGTGGGAGGGCGCGGTAGGCGCGGTCGCCGAGGAGTTCGATGATCATGCCGGAGAGGCCGAATTCGATGACCGAGCCGAAGGATGGGTCGTCCTGCACCCGCAGCACACAGCCGACGCCGGGGCTGGCCATCTTCTGGATGTGCACGGCGGGATCACCGCATAGTTCCGCCAGGTGCGAGTAGGCCTGGCGCACAGCTTCAGGCCGCCACAGGTCCAGCCGAACCCCACTGAGATCCGGTCGGCGCCGCCACATTTCGCCGGTCGCCTTGGCCGCGACCGGGTAGCCGAGTTCTTCGGCCGCCGCCACTGCCTCGTCGGCGCTGCGGACCTCGCGGAATTCGACGACGTGAATTCCGTAGCAGTCCAACAGGTCCACTGCTTCCAGATCGGTGAGCCAACGCCCGTCGGATTCACGCATCCAGCCGGCGACCAGCCGCTCCGCCCGTTCCGCGTCGATGCCCGCCGGACGCACCACGGTCGACACCGGTTTCGTGCGCCATTGCGCGTATCGGTGTGCCCTGGCCAGTGCCCGTGCGGCCCGCTCGGGATCCGGATAGGACGGTATCGATCCGCGCACCGCAGTACCGCCCGGACCGCGCATAGCGAGTAGGTTCGGGATCCCTTGCTCGGCAACGAAAGTGGTGAGAATGGGTTTCGCCGCATCGGGCACGGCCGCTGCGGCCTCGCGAATGGCATCGGCGAATCCGGCCATCCGCAGCGGCACCGGCGGCGCGAAAACCACGATAACCGCGTCGATCTCCTCCGAGCGCAGCGCGGCGACCACCGCGTCCAGATAGGCGCCGGGCGTCGCGTCGGGCCCCAGGTTCACCGGATCGCCGATCGACTCCTCGTCCACCACACGCTCGGTCGGGCGCGGGCGCCGAACATTGTCGAACGGCACCGCGGCCGGACGTCGGACCTCGAGACCCTCACCGCGTGCGGCATCGACGGCCAGCCAGTTCAGCGCCGCGCTATTGCCGATCACGGCGACTCGAGGACCCGCGGGCAGCGGCTGATAGCCCAGCAGCGCCGCACAGTCGAACAGCTCCGAAATCGAGTCGACCTGAACGATTCCCGACTGCGCGAACAGGTCCCGCACGATCGATCGGTCCATATCGCCGGTCGGCTGGGACCGCGCGGCCAATCGCCCACTGCTCACCGCGACGATCGGTTTACTGCGCGCGACCCGACGCGCGATCCGGGAAAATTTGCGCGGATTACCGAAGCTCTCCAGATACAGCAGGATCACATCGGTGGCGGAGTCGGTGTCCCAGTATTGCAGCAGGTCGTTGCCGGACACATCCGCGCGATTACCCGCCGAGACGAAGGTCGACAATCCGAGGTTGCGCGCGGCGGCCTCACCTAGGATGGCCGCACCCAACGGTCCGGATTGACAGAAGAATCCGATGCGGCCGGGCCCGGGCAGTACCGAGGCCAGGGTCGCGTTCAATGAAACCGAGGCATCGGTGTTGGCGATGCCGAGCGCGCTAGGCCCGACCACCCGCATCCCGTGTCCACGTGCCGCGGCAACCAACTCGTGTTCGGCCACCACACCGCCATCACCGGTCTCCCCGAAGCCCGCGGTGAGCACGACCAACCCCTTGACCCCCTTGGCCATACAGTCGTCCAGAACAGAGCTGATCGCCTCCGGAGGCACGGCAACCACCGCGAGATCCACCTCATCGGGAATATCGCGCACCGTCGGGTAAGCCCGTACCCCGCGCACTGATCGCCGGTTCGGATTGACCGGGAACACCGGACCTTGGAAAACCCCGGAAAGCAGATTGGCCAAGATCACTCCGCCGACCCGGGCCGGGCCCACAGTGGCGCCGATCACCGCGACCGAACGCGGCGCGAGCAGATTGCCGACACTGCGCGCCTCGGAGGCGCGTTCGCGCGAATCCCGCACCGAGAGCAGTGCCTCGGTGGGATCGATGGCGAATTCCAAATGCAGCACCGAACCGTCCCTGGCGCGCTCCACCTGATAGCCCGCGTCACGGAATACGGTGACCATCACTTTGTTCTCGGCGAGCACTTCCGCGACGAACGTCTCGATCTTGTTCTCCGCGGCCGCACCCGCCAGATGTTCGAGCAGGATGGAACCGAGCCCGCGTCCCTGATGCTCGTCGGCCACCACGAATGCGACTTCGGCGGCGCGCGGTCCGGTCCGGTCGGTCAGCAGTTCGTAGCGGCCGACCGCGATGATTGCCTCACCCAGTACCAGCAGCAGTCCGACCCGGTCGTGGTGGTCGACATGGGTGGAGCGGTACAGATCCTTGGGCGAAATACGCGGGTACGGACCGAAGTACCGCAGGTATCGGGAGCGATCCGACAATGCCTCGTGGAACACCTGCAGTCGCTCGGCGTCATCGGGCGTGATCGGGCGCAGGCGCACCACGCCACCGTCCGAGGCGAGTACATCGGCGAACCAGTGCTGTGGCGGCGGAGGCGGTACCGCGGGCGTACTCGGGGAATCCGGGACGGGCGAGTTCTCAGTCACGGGGGTCCTCCGGATCAAGGCCGAGCAACCCGAAGGTGGCTCGGCGCGTAGCCAATACGGCCGTATCGATAGCGCGCTGCGCGCGGTCGGTGCGAGCGTCCCCAGTTTCCCCCGTGCCGCCGGGACCATCCCACGGGCGGTAGGCGGTATCACCACCGTCACCCATGGTGCGCGGCGGATCGACGGTCGGCGCCGCGGACTGGATCATATCGATCCAGTCCTGCGGCACCGCGGTTTTCGGTGCGACGGTGCGATCCAGCGCGGTCGCCAGCAGATGCGTCCAGGCGCGCGGCACCACCCGCACCAGGCCGTAGCCACCGCCGCCGACTGCGAGCCAACGGCCTTCGGCGTACTCGTCGGCCAAATCCCGCATGGCGATAAAGGCGGCGCGTTGACCGTCGACGGTCAGTTCCATATCGGCGAGTGGGTCCTCCCGATGGGTGTCGACACCGCATTGGCTGACCACGATCTGCGGCCGGAACGCCGCCAGCGCACCGGGCACGATCGCGTGAAAGCCGCGCAGCCACTGCGGATCCCGGGTGCCCGGCAGGACCGCCAGATTGATCGCGGTGCCCTCGGCGGCGCCGTGGCCGGTCTCCTCCGGCCAGCCGGTATTGGGCCACAGCGTAGCCGGATGCTGATGAATCGAGATCGTCAGTACTCGGGGGTCGCCGTAAAAGGCGCGCTGCACACCGTCACCGTGATGCACGTCGACATCGATGTAGGCGATCCGATCGAATCCGTTGTCCAGCAGCCAGGAGATGGCCACGGCCGCATCGTTGTAGATGCAGAATCCGGCCGCCGAATCCGGCATCGCGTGATGCATGCCGCCACCGATGCTCACTGCGCGCCGGGTGCGCCCCTGGGCGATCTCGCGTGCCGCAGCCAATGTGCCGCCGACGATCACCGAGGCCGCCTGATGCATCCGCGGGAACACCGGATTATCCGGTGAGCCGAGACCGTACGGCGGTGCGAGCGGCGCATCCGCGGGCGGTGTGGCATGTTCGACGGCCTCGATGTAGTCCGCGGTATGGATGCGCAGCAAATCGGATACGTCGGCCCGCTCGGGCACCAATCGCTCGACACCGTCGAGTAATCCGAGACTTTCCGCCAGGGCCATGGTGAACTGCAGGCGCGCCGGTTTCATGGGGTGCTCCGGCGTCCATGCGTAGTCGAGGAAGCGGTCGGTCCAGACAACCGTGCCGGGTCGCGCCTCGAGATCACCTTCGTCGAGCGGCGCGGACTGTTCGCCGTGCGGTGCAGTGGCCATGCTCGCAACGCTACGCGGGAAGGTAACGGCCCCGTTGGACGTTCGTATGCAGTAGAAATACAAGCAAGAGCGAATACGGTGACAGGCCGTGCGCCGACAGAATTCCCACAGCGCAGTCACGCGTGTAGCGCGAAACCACGCGGCACACGGGGGTGCCGACGTGCGTGGGTAGAATTCGTGCCGACGAAGGGGTAACAGGTGAAGGATCTGGTCGACACCACGGAGATGTACCTCCGTACCATCTACGACCTCGAGGAAGAGGGCGTAGTGCCCCTGCGTGCGCGCATCGCCGAGCGCCTCGAGCAGAGTGGCCCGACGGTCAGCCAGACCGTCGCGCGGATGGAACGCGATGGTCTGCTGCTGGTCGCCGGTGACCGCCATCTCGAACTGACCGACAAGGGCCGCAGCATGGCGGTCGCGGTCATGCGCAAGCATCGCCTCGCCGAGCGGCTGCTCGTGGACATAATCGGGCTGGACTGGCAGAACGTGCACGCCGAGGCGTGCCGATGGGAACACGTCATGAGCGAGGATGTCGAGCGGCGGCTGGTCGAGGTGCTCAACCACCCGACCACCTCCCCCTACGGCAACCCGATTCCGGGCCTGGACGAGTTGGGCCTCGCCCCGCAGAGCGGCGCCGACGAGACCCTGGTGCGGCTGTCGGATCTGCCGCACGGCCAGGTGCACGCGGTCGTGGTGCGTCGCCTCGCCGAGCACATCCAGACCGATCCCGAGGTCATCGGCCAGCTGCGGGAGGCGGGCGTGGTGCCCGACGCGCGCGTGACGGTCGAGACCAAACCCGGTTCGGTGGTCATCACCGTGCCCGGTCACGCGGGTTTCGAGCTCTCGGACGAAATGGCCCACGCCGTCCAGGTGAAGTTGGTCTGAGGCGTGAAACTTCTGGTCACGGGTGGCGCGGGCTATGTCGGTGGCGTCTGCGCGCAGGTTCTGCTCGAATCGGGGCACGAGATCGTGGTGGTCGACGATCTGTCGACCGGCAATGCAGCGGGCGTGCCGTCCGAGGCGCGATTCGTCGAGGGTGATGTCGCGGTCGCCGCGCCCGCTCTGCTCGAGGCCGAATCCTTCGATGGTGTCCTGCATTTCGCGGCGCAGTCGCTGGTCGGTGAGTCGGTGCAACAGCCGGAGAAGTACTGGCACGGCAACGTGGTGAAGACGCTGGAGTTGCTGGAGGCGATGCGCCGCACCGAGACGCCGCGGCTGGTCTTCTCCTCGACCGCAGCCGTGTACGGCGAACCCGAACGGGTGCCGATCACCGAGGACGCGCCGACCCGGCCGACCAACCCCTACGGCGCCTCCAAACTGGCCATCGACCACGCCATCACCTCCTATTCGATCGCACATGGTCTCGCCGCGACCAGCCTGCGCTACTTCAATGTCGCGGGCGCCTACGGCGGCCTCGGTGAAAACCGGGTGGTGGAAACCCATCTCATCCCCCTTGTGCTCCAGGTCGCCCTCGGCCATCGCAAGGCGATCTCGGTCTTCGGCGCCGACTGGCCCACACCCGACGGCACCGCGGTCCGCGATTACATCCACATTCGCGACCTCGCCGACGCCCACCTGCTGGCCCTCGGCTCCGCCGAATCCGGCACACATCGCATCTTCAATCTCGGCAGCGGCATCGGTTTCTCGGTCCGCGAGGTGATTTCGGCCTGCGAGCGCGTCACCGGCCTGCCCATCGCAGCCCAGGACGCACCGCGTCGCGCCGGCGACCCGGCCACGCTGATCGCGTCCAGCGACCGCGCCGTCACCGACCTCGGCTGGCAGCCCAAGCACAACGATCTGGACGAAATCGTCGCCGATGCTTGGGAATTCCTGCGTGACCTCGGTCCGCTGGCACACAGCGCGAAGTAAGCAGGCGCACCATCGAGCGCGGCCACATGGTGGTGCCGCATTTGCCACGACCACCACCATGTGGCTCGCCAACTCACCGCTGACCACCCGCGAACGCGAACGGGCTCACCGGACAACCGGCCCCAAATCGATACCGAGGTCCGCGGCAATGCCGAGCCCGCAGTAGGCAAGGCGGCGGAGCGTATCCGGACGCATCCCGGTGCGCAGTGAGATCTCGAGCAAGCTCGCCATGGAATGGGCGGGATCGGCTTCCAAGGCCGCCTGCAGTGCGACGCCGGCGAGCGGCCCGTCACCGCGGATGTAGGCGCTGTAGCCGAGAAGTGTTGCCGCATCGGCACGGTCGCTGCCCGACAGTGCATGCGTCAGCGCCACCCAGAGGGTCTCCGCAGGGGCCGCATGATCTCCGACGGCCAGCCCGAACAGCGAGTCGCGCACCGTCCGATCACGCAGTGCCGCGGCCAGTTCCGCGTATTCCTGGGCGGTGAGTGCCACACCGGAGTCGATGTTGGCGATCTGCCACAGCACATGTTCGAGTGCCCGCCGGTGGTATCCATCAGGATCACCGCGCCGGACGGCCGCCGCGTACCGCTCGTGCGCGAGCGCGCGAGCGCTGTCCAGATGTTCCGCGACCTGGTGCGCCAGTTCCTCATCCGGTGCGACCAGAGCGGTCAGCTCCGAACGGGTTCCCCGGATCGGCCGCCCTTCGAGCACATGCGCTACCGTCACCATCGATGTGGCCGGATCCGGCAGCGTCCCATGGTGATTCGCATCGAGCAGACTCCACCACCGCTGATCCGCCTCGATGGCGCGCACCGCCCAGGCACCCTCGAGGTACACCTCGGCGCGCGCCAGTCGGCGCGCGAACGCCGCGATGAGCGTGCCCCACGGTCCCGTGCTCCCCGTACCGTTTCGGCGCGTGCGCCGCGGTTCACGCACTCGGTCATCGACGATTACCGCGAGTACTTCCGTCGCCCCCTCTGCGGCACAGATGTGCGAAACACACTCCGCATATGCCGCCGCGAGCCCCCGCCGACTTCCGCCTTCCTGATCCAAATCGAACCGCACCACCGCGTCGATGATCGGACTCTGCTCCGCATCGGTCGTGCCCCGCAGCACCGCCACCACCAGCGACCGCTCCGGCACGAATCCGACCATGGCGGGGACCGCCACAATCAATTCACCGGGATCGTCGACATGCAGTGAATCCCCTGGGATCCGATCCCCGAATTCCGGCGGTGGTTCCGCACAGATTCCCGGGCGCGGCTCTTTCCCGAAACCTCGTGTGCATTCCGACAATTCGTCGTCGACATCAGGGTCGAAGAAGGACACCGAATCAATTCGGGCCGAGACATCGTCGACAGGCCACGTGCGATATGCATGCGCCCCAACGCTATCGCGCGCTGGTTCATCGAAACGCGGCGCAGGGACAATGTCACTCGAATACACGACGGCGTGCGAGCCCTCTGTTTCGTCGACGTCATGCACCCCGCGATCCACTGACCTCTGAGTAGCAGCTAGATGCTCGGCGGCTCGATAGTCCGCTGGCTTGTCGGTACCTATCCCGGCGCCGTCACGCGGATGCTCGACATCCCGTCGGCCCGAGTCGCTGACACCCGACGAGTGGGCGGATTTGCGGAGGTGAACGGCGGGGCTAGCGCAAAAACCGGTGCGCGGCGATGCGCCATCGCCTGGATCTCCGAGGGCGGGAGCGGGATTCGTGGAAGTCGTCATGCATCGAGGGTGCGCTCACCCACCTCGAAGCCCGGGACACCGACCTGGGAATATCGTGGGACCGAATTGCCCTGTGGAAAACACTTGGGCTGTGGACGAATCGGGAATCGGACCCGAATACGGCGACGAGTATGTCGGTGCCACCTGCTACTGTCCGGCCGCAAGCTCCAGCCACCGTGCGGCGGAGGCCGCCGCATTCACCCCTGCTTCACTTGCCGCACCGCCGTCGTGAACAGCTCGTCCAATGCCGCCGTATCCGGCTTCGCATTGCCGAATGTCATGTACGTCACCGTGATTCGCACATCGGCGACCTGCCCGGTGAGCGTCTGCATCGACTGCGTCAGCCCGGCCGCGCTCACCTGCGGCGCCACCGTGCGGCGCAGCGCGAGCGTGTCGTCGGCATCGACCGTCGGCGGCGCTTGCAGTTCGGTGGTCACCGTCGTCGTCGCACCCGCTCGGCTGACGTGCACCTGCTGACACCGCTTCAACTGGTCACGCAACGCCGACAACGGCTGTCCGGTTCTGGTCAACTCCACGGTCATCGTGGCACGCGTATCGTTGTCGGTGCCCACCGCGACGGCCGTCTGATTCGGACCGAATTGCTGAGCGGGCGGAACACATCCATCGGGCTGCACCGTCGAACCGCGCCCGACCCCGGTCAGATCCCCCGCCGCCTGCGCGGCCGCCTCCGGTGGCAGCACGACCGCCTCGTATCCGGCCGGGAACTGCGTGGGATCGGGCAGCAGCGCCGAAAGCTGTGCCGTCACATACTGGGGCCCCGCACTCGGACCGGAGGCGACCGGATGTCCGGTCACCGTCGACGCGCAGCCGGCGAGCAGCGCCGCGCCGACGGCAAGGGGCACCCAACCCGAGACCCCGAATCCGAGTGGCCCCCTGCGCGTCGAATTCGGCACAGTCACCGCTCCACTGTGCCAAACTCCCCGTGCCCGCCCGCGATGCCACGCCGATTCTTCGAGCGACGGGGAATGTGCGGGGCAGCACCGATGTTGCCCTGTCTTATGGGTCGGTGTCGCCCGTGGCAACGTGTGTCGGCGCCATGGGGGACAATGGACAGTGGTTGACCGCCGCGAATTGCCCAACAGGCCTGTGAACCTGGAAGCTCGCATCGGTGAACCGCGCAGGAAGGAGACGCGATGGACCACGAGTCGCGAATGTACGAGTTGGAGTTCCCAGCTCCGCAGCTGTCGAACGACGATGGTTTGGGTCCGGTCCTGGTACACGGACTGGAGGGCTTCACCGATGCCGGGCATGCGGTGCGGCTGGCCACGACGCACCTGCGCGAGAGTCTCGAGAGCGAGCTGGTCGCCTCGTTCGATGTCGACGAGTTGCTGGACTACCGCTCGCGTCGTCCGTTGATGACGTTCAAGACCGACCATTTCTCGGAATACGCCGAGCCCGAGCTGAATCTCTGGGCGCTGCGTGATACCGCGGGCACCCCATTCCTGCTGCTGTCCGGCCTGGAACCGGATCTGCGCTGGGAGAAATTCACCACCGCGGTGCGTCTGCTCGCCGAACAGCTCGGTGTGCGGCGCAGCATCGGACTGAGTGCCATCCCGATGGCGATCCCGCATACCCGCCCGCTCGGCATCACCGCGCATTCCTCCGACCGCGACCTCATCGCCGACCATCAGCGCTGGCCGGGCGAACTACAGGTGCCGGGCAGCGCGTCCTCGCTGCTGGAGTACCGGATGGCCCAGCACGGTCACGAATCCGTCGGATTCTCGGTGCATGTGCCGCACTACCTCGCGCAGACCGCCTACCCGGAGGCCGCGCAGACCCTGCTCGAGCACGTCGCCGACAACGCGGGCCTGGAATTTCCGCTGGCCGCGCTCGGTGAGGCCGCCGCGCGGGTGCGCGAGCAGGTCAACGAGCACATCGCGGGTAATTCCGAGGTCGAAACCGTGGTGCACGCGCTCGAGCGCCAGTACGACAGCTTCGTCTCCGCGCAGGAACGCCAGTCGAGCCTGCTGGTCGGCGATGGTGAACTGCCCAGCGGCGACGAATTGGGTGCCGAATTCGAGCGCTTCCTGGCCGAGCAGGGCGGCTACGACGGCGACGAGGACGAACAGTCCAACTGACCCGATCACCCTGACGGGACCGTAGACGGCTGCCCGTAGGGTGGTCGGAGTGGATCTGACCGAACTGCTGGAGATACCGGGAACCGACGCCGACGCGCTCTACGAATCCTTCGGGGAGTGGGCGGCCGAGCAGGGCACCCCGCTGTATCCGGCGCAGGACGAGGCGCTACTGGAGTTGGCGTCCGGATCCAATGTCATCCTGGCCACCCCCACCGGATCCGGTAAATCCCTCGTCGCGGTCGGCGCGCATTTGTTCGCGTTGACCCGCGGCCTGCGCACCTACTACACCGCACCCATCAAAGCGCTGGTCAGCGAGAAGTTCTTCGCCCTGTGCGAGGTTTTCGGCGCGGATCGGGTCGGCATGGTGACCGGTGACGCGGCGGTGAATCCGGAGGCGCCGATCATCTGCGCCACCGCCGAGATCCTGGCGAATATGGCGCTGCGCGAGGGCGCGGCCGCCGATGTCGGCCAGGTCGTCATGGACGAATTCCACTTCTACGCCGATCCGGACCGTGGCTGGGCCTGGCAGGTGCCGCTGCTGGAACTCCCGCGCGCCCAATTCCTGCTCATGTCGGCCACTCTGGGCGAGGTCGACTTCTTCGCCGCCGATCTGAAACGCCGCACCGGCAATCCGACCGCCATTGTCGCGGGCACCGAACGTCCTGTCCCGCTGAGCTTTTCCTACGCACGCACCCCGATCACCGAAACCCTGGAAGATCTCGTCACGACCAATCAGTCGCCGGTGTACGTCGTGCATTTCACCCAGGCCGCCGCATTGGAACGCGCGCAGGCGCTGACCAGCGTCAACTTCGCCACGCGCGCCGAAAAGGATGCCATCGCAACGGCACTGGGCGATTTCCGCTTCTCCTCCGGGTTCGGCAAGACTCTGTCCCGGCTGATCCGCCACGGTATCGGCGTACATCACGCGGGCATGCTGCCCAAGTACCGCCGCCTGGTGGAGCGCCTGGCCCAGGACGGTCTGCTGAAGGTGGTGTGCGGCACCGACACCCTCGGCGTCGGCATCAACGTGCCGATCCGCACGGTACTGCTGACCGGCCTCACCAAATTCGACGGTGTGCGCACCCGCAGACTCAAGGCCCGCGAATTCCATCAGATCGCGGGCCGAGCGGGCCGAGCGGGCTACGACACCATGGGCACCGTCGTCGTGCAGGCGCCCGACCACGAAGTGGAGAACACCCGGCTGCTGGCCAAGGCGGGCGACGATCCGAAGAAACAGCGCAAGGTGGTGCGTCGCAAACCACCGGAGGGCTTCGTCTCCTGGAGCGAGGAGACCTTCGACCGGCTCGTCGCCGCCAGTCCCGAACCGATGGTGTCGCGCTTCAACGTGACGAACTCCATGCTGCTCAATGTGATCGCCCGCCCGGGCAATTGCTTCGACGCCATGCGCCATCTGCTGGAGGACAATCACGAGCCCCGCCCCGCGCAACGCCGCCACATCCTGCGCGCCATCCGCCTGTATCGCGCCCTCCGCGATGCCGGTGTGGTGCAACAGCTTCCCGAACCCGACGCACAGGGCCGCCGCGCCAGGCTCACCGTCGACCTGCAGCGCGATTTCGCCCTCGACCAGCCCCTGTCCCCCTTCGCCCTCGCCGCGCTCGACCTGCTCGACAAGGACGCCCCCGGCTACACCCTGGACGTCATCTCCCTCATCGAATCGACGCTCGAAGATCCGCGCCAGCTGCTGATGGCCCAGCAGCACAAAGCCCGCGGCCAGGCGATCAACGAGATGAAGGCCGACGGCATCGAATACGACGAACGCATGGAGCTGCTGGAAGAGGTCACCTGGCCCAAACCGCTGGCCGAGCTGATCGAACCCGCCTTCGAGACCTACCGGGCCGGGCACCCCTGGATGTCGGAATTCGCCCCGTCCCCCAAATCGGTCGTCCGCGACATGATCGAACGCTCGATGACCTTCGCCGAACTGATCTCGCATTACGAGCTGGCCCGCTCCGAGGGGGTGGTGCTGCGCTATCTCGCCGACGCCTACCGCGCGCTGCGACGCACGGTCCCGGAATCCGCGCGCACCGAAGATCTCGACGATATGACCGAATGGCTGGGTGAGCTTGTGCGCCAAGTGGATTCGAGTCTGCTCGACGAATGGGAGCAGCTCACCAATCCGGGCGCGGAGAGCGATGCCGATCAGCTCGCGTTCGGCGCGGAAACGGTGCGGCCGATCTCGGCCAACGAGCGCGCGTTCAAGGTGATGATCCGCAATGCCATGTTCCGTCGCGTCGAACTCGCCGCGCTGCGCCGCTGGGAGGCGCTCGCCGAGCTGGGCACCGGACCGGACTGGGCGGCCGAGCTGACGCCCTACTTCGACGAGTACGAAAGCATCGGCACCGGCCCGGACGCTCGCGGTCCGCAGCTGTTCCAGGTGGAACAACGCCCCGGTTTCTGGCATGTGCGCCAGGTGCTCGACGATCCTGCCGGGGACCATGGCTGGGCGCTGGCGGCGGTGGTCGATCTCGCCGAGTCCGACGCCGCGGGCGAGGTCGTATTCGACGAGGTCACGGTAGTCGCAGGGTGATCATGATCAAGGTGTCGTCAACGAGTTGGTTACCAGGGGCATCGCGCTGATACTCTCTCGCGCGGTGCCCGAACGACGGCCGACCCCCAAACGACGGAGAGTTCCCTTAGATTGACCGGTTCAAACCTGCCCGAATCGCCCTATCTGGCCATCCACCCAGAGCGGGTGGGCGAGAACTACCGCGCACTCCAGGCCGCGGTACCAGGAGCCCGAATACGCTTCGCGGTCAAGGCGAGTCCGGTCCCGGAACTCATCCGTCTGCTCGACCGTCACGGCGCGGAGTTCGATGTCGCCAGTGTCGGTGAGATCGACCTGTGCCTGCGCGAGGGCGTCGCCCCGGCCCGCATGTGTTACGGGAACCCGATCAAGAAGGCCGCCCACATCGCCGCCGCCTACGCCGCGGGCGTGCGCCGCTACGCGTTCGACACCGAGGACGATCTGCTGCGCATCGTCGAGCACGCGCCGGGCTCGGAAGTCGAGTGCCGGTTCCTGTCCTCGGCGCCGCAGTCGACGACTCCCTTCGGCACCAAATTCGGCTGCTCCCCCACCGAGGCGCTGCGCCTGCTGGTGCGCGCCCGCGATCTCGGACTGATCGTCGGGGGTCCGTACTTCCACGTCGGCTCCCAGCAGACCGACCCGCGGGCCTGGCGGATCGGCATCGAACAGGCGGGCCGCATCGTGGCAGCGTTGGCGGATAAGGATATTCCGGTGCGCTCGGTGAATATCGGTGGCGGCCTGCCCATTTCGTACGTCGAGGCGGCGCCCGCACTCGACGATATCGGCGCCGTCATCGCGGCAGCCACCGCCGAATTCCTGCCCGAGACCGCCGGACTCGTCATCGAGCCCGGCCGCGCGCTCGTAGGTTCGGCGGGCACCATTCACGCCGAGGTCATCGGCGTGCGCATAGCGCCGGACGGACGGCGCTGGGTGTATCTCGACATCGGCCGCTACAACGGCATGGCCGAGACCGAGAACGAGTACATCGCATACCGCTTCGTCACCGAACGTGACGGAGATCCCGTGGACGAGGCGGTGGTGGCCGGACCGACCTGTGATGGCGACGATGTACTGTATCAACGCACGAAGGTCCTTCTTCCGACCTCGTTGCGAGCCGGTGATCGCATCCAGATCCTCGATACCGGCGCCTATACCGCGAGCTATTCGTCGGTGTCCTTCAATGGTTTTCCGCCCTTGACCGTTCATGTCTCGGGCGCTGAGCGAGAGTGAGTTTGCCTATGACGGCGGAATTCACCGGCTGGCATGTGCTGGCCGAGTTCGGTGGTGTCGACGCAGATCTCTGCGACGATCTCGAACGACTCGAATCGGCGTTGCGCGAGTCTCTGATCGCGGCGGGCGTCACCATCTGCGATGTCGTACACAAGAAGTTCGATCCGCAGGGGGTGACCGTCCTCGCGCTGTTGTCGGAGTCCCACGCCTCGATTCACACTTATCCGGAGTCCGGCGACATCTTTGTCGACGTATTCACCTGCGGAAGTATCGGCGCCGGCGCGTCGAAGGCCGTCGAACTACTGCGGGATAAGTTGTCTCCCAAGGATGTTCGCATGCAGGTCATCCAGCGCGGGCACGGCTCGACGCGGATCGAGGAGCCGGTGGGCAATGGCCTGACCCGCATCTGGGATCTGCACGAGATCATCGTCGACACCCATACTCCGTTCCAGCACATGGTGATCGCGCGCACCGAACAGGGCATCAGCCTGTTCTCCGACGACGATCGCCAGTCCACGGAGTTCTCCCAGCTGACCTATCACGAGGCGATGATGGTCCCGGCCTTCGCGCTGGCCGCGAAGCTGGACAAGGTGCTGATCATCGGGTCGGGTGAGGGTGTGGCCAGCCAGATGTCGGTCGCCGCGGGCGCGACGCTGGTGGATCACGTCGATATCGACCAGCGCGAGGTCGAGTTGTGTGCCGAGCACTTGCCCTACGGCTACACCAGCGATGAGCTGGCCGCCGCGGTGCAGGGTGAGGGCCCGGTCAAAGTGCACTATGCCGACGGCTGGGACTTCCTTGCCAAGGCGAACGAGGCGGGCACCCGCTACGACGTCATAGTCATCGATCTGCCCGATGAGCGGGTCGAGGACGCGCAGCACAACCGGCTCTACGAGTCGGAGTTCCTGTCGCGATGTCGTGCGCTGCTCGCACCCGGCGGCGTGCTCAGTGCACAGGCCGGGTGCGCGACGATGTGGCGCAACGAGACGCTGAAGCGGTCCTGGAAGCGCTTCCACGAGCAGTTCGACACCGTGGTGCAGTACGGCAGCGATGAGCACGAGTGGACATTCCTGTTCGGGTTGAACGAGCGAATCGATGACCCGGTGCAGGCGATGACCGATCGGCTGGTCACGCTGCCCTACCGCGCCGAGACGATCGATGCGCGGGCGCTTGTGCGCGGCGCGATCGAACCGCACGCGCTGCGCGTTTAGCAGCACTCTCGAATCGCACCGGCTCCCAAGGGTTTCCCTTCGAGCCGGTGCGATTCGGCGTTCGGTTACGTGCTCGTGTGCGCTCGAGCCTGCGGCGCGGCCTGCGCCTGCTGCTTGCGCCAGTCCTCGACATTCATTCCGCCGATACCCCAATCGGTCAGCTCGACCTCGTCGATCACGACGAATGTTGTCGCCGGGTCCTTCCCGAGGACATCGCGCAGCAGATCGGTTACGCCCTTGATCAGTAGGGTTTTCTGCTCGCGTGTGACGCCCTCGTTCGTGACTTTGATATTGACGTAAGGCACTACGCGGCCCTTCCCGAGATGAATCCGCCGTCGACGGGGAAGATGTGGCCGGTGGTGAAGGCGGCGTCAGCGAGGTACAGCACCGCCGCGGTGGTTTCGCTCACCTCACCGATTCGGTTGAGCAAAGCCAGTCGGCCCGAAGCGCTTTCGTCGCCGTCACCGAACATTGGTGTGCGAATGATGCCGGGAGCGACGGCATTGACACGGATGCCGTCCGCGGCGAGTTCCGCGGCCAGGCTCGTGGTCAACGCGTGGACGCCGCCCTTGCTGACCAGCGCGGCCGATGCGGGCAGCCCCGCGAGCGCGTGGTTGATCAGCACCGTCCCGATATTGACAATGCTGCCACCGCTTTTCTGCGCTTGCAGCTGACGCACGACGGCCTGTGTGGTGAAGTAGGTCCCTTTCAGGTTGCCGTTCAGGTAACTGTCCAGATCCGCCTCGGTGACATCGACGAACGGCTTGGCCCCGAAGATCCCGGCATTGTTCACCAGCACATCGACTCGCCCGAAACGTTCCACAGCAAGGCGCACGAGCTCGGAACCCGTTGTGGGAGTACCGATATCACCGGCGAATACCGCCAACCGTGACGGCGCGCCCAACGAATCCGCCACCGCCGCGAGCTTGTCCGCATCCCGTCCGTTGAGCACGACATTGTCGCCGCGCGCCACGAATGCCCGAGCGATATCGCGCCCGATCCCACTGGAGGATCCGGTGACGATGACCGTCTTGACCATTTCTTCTCTCTTCCTCGTGATACTTACCGATACGACCGGTCGTCTTGGAATAGGTACACGGCCGGCAAGGCCTGCGATACCTAGAGGTCAGGGCCGAAAGTAGTCATCCAGCAGTCGGCGCAAACACTTGTGCAGCGGTTCGAGCGAGCGCTCGATCTTCATCCTGATCACCGCACCCTCCCACGATTCCAACAGCAGATCAGCCAATTCCGTGGCGTCGATATCGTCGCGAATCGTTCCGAGCTCCTGCGCCCGCCGCAGCGCCGCCGCCACCCCATCGCGCCAGGAATTCCAGGCCCCCGCCAAGGATTCCCGCAGCACCTCACTGCCCTCGAGTTCCCCGCCGAGGTTCGCGATCAGGCATCCACCGGTGAACTCCGCGCGCACGAAATCATCCATGAGCCGCCCGAAGAACGCTCGCAACCCGGCGACCGGATCCGGCGAACTCCCGAGCGCCTCAGCCAGATTCCGCTGCACACATAGCGAGTGGTGGTCGATGATGGCCCGCCCGAAACT
The DNA here is from genome assembly GCF_000308835.1 of Nocardia vinacea NBRC 16497. Classification (GTDB taxonomy): domain Bacteria; phylum Actinomycetota; class Actinomycetes; order Mycobacteriales; family Mycobacteriaceae; genus Nocardia; species Nocardia vinacea. The sequence continues at coordinate 27,070 of NZ_BAGN01000158.1, forward strand.
CTCCTTGCTGTCGAAGTAGTTGTAGAACGAACCCTTCGGCACTCCGACCGCATCCAGGATCTGCTTGATCCCGGTCCCGTGATAGCCGTTCGTCAGGAACCCGGCAGCTCCCTGCTCCACCAGAAGCTGCCGAGTGTCATCACTGCGTCGCGGGCGTGCCATGCGATTAATATATGACCGGTCGTCTTGGAATGGCAAATCCGCCCCTGCGACCGGCCCCGATTCAGAGCAGCCGTCGCCACTCCGCGCAGCGAGCCACGAACGCACCCAGATGCTCGGCGGCAAAGCGCTCGGCATACCAGTTATCCTGCGCTACCTCGGAAGTCCACACATACGTCCACGCCGACGCCACCGGATCCGGCTGAACCCGCCGCAACTGGTACTCGTCATCCTCGAACGCATCCAACACCGCCCACTCCCCAGCATCGAGCCCGGACAGCACCGCACCCCGCGCCATCCCACGCGAGGCGGGCACCAGCCCGGGGTACACCCGCCCAGGCAGTACCGCCGCCCGCCACCCGATCAGCTCTGCCGCCAGCAAATCCGGACACCGACCGATCAACTCGATCAATACCTCCGGAAACTGCAATGTCCCGTAGACGAACAGCCGATCACCATTCGCGATCGAGCGACCGACCCGCCGTCCCGAATCGTCCACCGTGAACCCTTTCCAACTGCCCACCAGCGGAGATTACGCCGCATGCCCACCTGGGTCCGCAACTGGCGCATGGACTTCATCGCCGCCGACCCGCTCGGCCACGCACTGCTCTCTCCATCGCCGACCGACCCCGCCAACCAAGGAAACAATGCGCGATTCGTCCTTCTCAACCCAGCCGCGCGCACCTTCTACCCGAAGTGGGAACAAGGGACCCGGATCCCCCTCCGAAGAACGCGTCCGTTTCCTCGGCAGCCTCGCCGCCACCATCGCCCGGCAACCATGAGCACCAGTACATCTTCGAGACGGCCGACCGCAATCATGGCTACAGGAATGCATCGCTGTTGCGTACGCACCACTCGGCGAACGTACGCGGACTTCTGCCGAGCAGCTCACGCACTGTGTCGGTGCGGAAACCCACTGTGTCGGCGCGCATCAGCTCGAACCCCTCGATGATCGCCGCCGCCAGCGCCGGTGGCGCACCGCCCGGGTAGCGGGATTCCAAAGCCTCCTGCGGCGTGGCCGCCTCGTGCACCTCGATGACGCGACCGATCGTGCGGGCGATGGTCGCGACTTGTTCTGCGACAGTGCAGGTTTGCGCGCCGGTGAGGGTGTATGTCCTGCCGTGGTGACCGTCGCCGGTGAGGACCTCGGCCGCCACCGCGGCGATATCGGCGGGGTCGATCGGGGCGTAGCGACCAGGTCCGGTGGGGTCGAGGACCGCGCCGCCGGAGCGGATCGTCTGCGCCCACGCCAGCGCATTCGTCATGAATCCACCGGGCCGCAGCACGGTCACCGGTATGCCGGATTCGGCGACGACCCGCTCGCGCTCGACATGCCACCGCCCCATGGCCGGTACCGGATCGCCCATCGCATTGAACGACGACAACTGCACGATATGCCGTACTCCGGCCGCTCGCGCCGCGTTCACCGCATCGACGGTGTGTTCCAGGCCGATGCCGGGCACCAGCAGGAACAGCGCGTCGGCACCGTCCAATGCCGGCGCGAGGGTCGCCGGATCGTCCAGATCGCCGACGATCAACCGACCCCCGCCCGGATCCGCGACGCGAGCCGGATCGCGCACGAGAACACGGAATTCCGCACCTCTGGCCGCGAGTTCGCCGACAAGTTCACGACCGATATTTCCGGTGCCACCGGTGACCACTATCATCAGATCTCCACATCGTTAGCCGTCTAGCGAATAGAACACTAGACGGCTAACGATCTGTTCGTCAATTACCGAGGAGCTCCGACGGTGCCCGAATTTCTCGATCTACACGGCCGCAGTTCGAAGGTGCTGCGCGCACTCGCCGACCGCGAAATGCGCACGCACGGATTGCATCTGGGCCAGAATTACGTCCTGGCCCTACTGTGGGAGCAGGACGGGCGCACTCCGGGCGAGGTCGCCGCGGCGCTGAACGTCACCACCCCGACCGTCGTCAAAATGGCCACCCGCATGAGCGCCGCGGATCTGCTGGAGCGCCGTCGCGACGACCACGACAACCGCCTCGTCCGCCTCTGGCTCACCGATAAGGGCCGCGCCCTTCAACAGCCGATCGAGGCACAGCGACAAGCGCTGGAGGACAAGGTGACCGCCGAGCTCACCCCCACCGAACACCGTCACCTCATGAGCGCCCTGCGCAAGATCCACCGCACCGCAACCGAACTCCTCGGCGATGCCGCACCCTGATCCTGCGGACTCAGTTCACTCCGGGCCGCTGCGACCGAATGATCTGCGCCAGCCGTTCATAATCATCCGCGCGCGCCGTCGACGCGCGAAATGCCAGACCGAGCGTGCGCCCCGGAGCAGGGGCGGCGAAATGCGCGGTTTCCAATGTGCCGCGCGCGGTTTCGGCTGCCACCGCCATCTCCGGAATCAACGTCACCCCGAGACCGCCTGCGACGCACTGGACCACGGTCGCCAGCGAAGCCGCACGGGTATCGCCGACCGCACCCGGATGGGCGTCGGCGGAGCGGCAGAATTCCAGGGTCTGATCACGCAGGCAGTGGCCCTCGTCGAGCAGCAGCAGCGGCAGCGCGTCCAAGGTGGCGGGTGCGATATCGGTGCGACCGGCCAGCTCGTGACCGCGCGGAGTCACCAGGACGAATTCCTCAGTGTACAACGGGATCTCGACGAGGCCGGGCGCTTCGGTCGGCAGCGCGAGCAGCGCCACATCGAGGACGCCCGTGCGCAATCCCTCCAGCAGCCGGGCGGTTTGGTCCTCGATCACCTGGGGATTCAAAGCGGGCAATACCTTGCGCAATTCGGGCAGTAGATCCGGCAGCACATACGGGGCAACCGTCGGAATGATGCCGATCCGCAGGGTGCCGCCCAGGCTGTCACCGGTCGCCGAGGCGACGAATCGATCGGCCGCCTCGAGGGTCGCGGTCGCCTGTGGCAGCAGCCGCATACCCGCGGCGGTGACGAGCACCCGCCGGGTGCTGCGCTCGATCAGCTGCAGCCCGAGCCCGTGTTCCAATGCGGCCAGTGCCTGCGATAACGTGGGCTGGCTCACACTGAGCCGCGCGGCAGCGGTGCCGAAGTGGCGGTACTCCGCGACCGCTACGAACGCACGCAGCTGCGACAGGGTCGGCTGATAAGTCTGATCAGTCACGCCTATCAGTGTAGTGCGACTGATCACGTTTACCTTTCACCGGCCTTTGGGCAAGATCACCAGTGAGCTTTTCGATCCACTCGCTCTAGCAAACCGACTGACGAGGAGACAAGCATGGCTTTGCTGACCATCGGCGACCAATTCCCGGCATACAACCTCACCGCGGTGATCGGCGGTGACCTGTCGAAGGTCGACGCTCAGCAGCCTGACGACTACTTCACCCGCATCACCTCCGACGACCACGCCGGCAAGTGGCGCATCGTCTTCTTCTGGCCCAAGGACTTCACCTTCGTGTGCCCGACCGAGATCGCCGCCTTCGGCAAGCTCAACGAGGAGTTCGAGGACCGCGACGCGCAGGTGCTCGGCGCCTCGGTCGACAACGAGTTCGTGCACTTCCAGTGGCGCGCCCAGCACGAGGATCTCAAGACCCTCCCGTTCCCGATGCTGAGCGACCTCAAGCGTGAATTGGCCTCCGCCACCGGCGTTCTCAACGCCGACGGCGTCGCCGACCGCGCCACCTTCATCATCGACCCGAACAACGAGATCCAGTTCGTCTCGGTGACCGCGGGTTCGGTCGGCCGCAATGTCGACGAGGTGCTGCGCGTGCTGGACGCACTGCAGTCCGATGAGCTCTGCGCCTGCAACTGGAAGAAGGGCGACCCGACCATCAACGCGGGCGAACTGCTCGCCGCAAGCGTCTGAGCATTATCCGAACCACCTGAAAACCCCCGAACGAGAAGAGGATTCGCCGAATGAGCATTGAGACCCTGAAGAACTCCCTCCCCGAGTACGCAAAGGACCTCAAGCTCAATCTGTCGTCCATCGCACGCACCACCGTGCTGAACGAACAGCAGCTGTGGGGCACGCTGCTCGCGTCGGCGGCCGCGACCCGGTCGGCGACGACGCTGCGGGAAATCGCCGAGGAAGCCGCGGACAATCTGTCGGCGGAGGCCTACAACGCCGCACTCGGCGCCGCCTCGATCATGGGCATGAACAATGTGTTCTACCGGGGCAAAGCGTTTCTGGAGGGCCGCTACGACGATCTGCGTGCCGGTCTGCGGATGAACATCATCGGCAACCCGGGTGTCGACAAGGCCGATTTCGAGCTGTGGTCGTTCGCGGTCTCCTCGATCAACGGCTGTGCGCACTGCCTGGAGGCGCACGAGAAGACACTGCGCGAGGCGGGTGTCTCGCGTGAGGTGATCTTCGAATCGCTGCGCGCGGCCGCGATCGTCGCCGGTGTCGGCCAGGCCGTGCAATCCACGGAGACACTGGCCACCGCCGCGGTCTGATATCTCGCCGGAAACCGCAACGGCCCCGTCCGGGTGGACGGGGCCGTTGCCGTTTCCGCACCGACCGGCACGTGTCGGAGCGGCTCGCTAGCCTGTCCGCGATACGCACCTCGTGAACAAGGGAGCAGGCCGATGGCTGTCCGCACGCCGCCGACCGATGAGGACATCTGGGTGGTACCCGCCGCCTGGTGGTCGAAAACCGATCCGTTCCGCGGCCGATGGCCCGCACGCAGGGTTGCCGTGAATGCGGCTGCGGCACAGACCATCTCCGACAAATTGGCGCAGTCCGCGAATCGGATCCGCGCCATCCTGAGCCATTCCGGCTCGCACAAGCCGCTCGCCGAGCAGGGTGCGCAATACCTGGAAGATCGGCGTGCCGACCCGCTCGGCGCGGCCGTGTGCGCCGCGATCGGCATGGACACGAAGCTGTGGGATGACAACGCCCTCGGCCGCTACTACGACGACCACACGGATCTGGCCGATTATCTGGTCGCAACCCACGGTCTCGGCTGTGCCGTGGCGACCGTGGCCGCACTCAGCGGCATCTGCGCGGAAGCGTCGGATACCTGGGGCGGGCAATCGAACCGCTTGGTGGTTTCACGTCCCTGCGATCCGCCCGCCACCCTGGTCCGCCGATTGCGCACCCTGCTGGCCGCCGCCGGGGAGATGGATTACGCCGACGCTCTGGACCAGGCACGGCAGCTGCGCCGCGGACCGCTCTCGATCCGATTGCTCACCTCGTACCTGTTCCCCACCGAACAGGACTGGGTTACAAACGATCTCGCCGATCCGAAACTCACCGACGGCTTCGGATCGATCTTCCTGCTCGCCTCGGTGACCGATTCGGCGCATGCGCACCGCATCCTCGATCTGCTCGGCCGGCATTGGCATCTGCTGCGCGACAACAAATCGCTGATCTACAGTGTCGCAGCACATCTCGGCGCCGACGCCGCCTCGATCCTCACTCGGCTGTGGGAGGCGGGTCAGGGCAATAGCTCCGCACCGGGACCGGAAACCCTGTCGCGCATCCTCGCCCACCTCCCCGCTGACGAAGCGATGGACTTCCTGGCCGGGCATTCGTGGCGCAATGTGACCGCTGCGGCGCTGCTCGCCTCGACCGAACGGTTTCCGGCACGTGCCATGCGTGTGCCGGTGCACGGACCACCCGGCAGGAGAATGCCGCCGACTTCTGCCAGCACGTCCGCCGTCATCCCGAACTCGCCGTCGCCATGCGCGACGAACTGCCCGAATCCGCACAGCAGTTGATCACCGAGAGTCTGCCGGAAGAGCAGACGGTCGATACGACTCCCACCCAACTGGTGCCCGCGATCCTGAGCACACCGCCATGGCAACGACCGCGCAGTAAGCCTGTTGCCACCGTAGCACTCGAAGTTCCTGGTGCCATTGATATTTCGTGGCTCGATGGCGAACGGCAGAAATGGCTCGACACGGTCGGCACGCTGTCCGAGAACGAGATACGCGAGCGGCTGGAGCGCATTCCGCCCGGCAATGATTTTCTCAACGACTGGACATTGCAGGCGCTCGCCCAGGTCGACTTTTCGATCGCGGAACCATATCTGCGCACCAGTACCGTGGGCTGGGGACTCTGGTCCGCCACTCCCCTGCTCGCACTCACGGCAAAACACGGTGCCGCTACGCATGATCTGGTCATCGACACTGTCACGAAGCGACCACGCGACCACGCTGCCGCGATCGCCCCTTTCGAAAGTCCGGCCGTCGCCGAACTGGTCGTGGACTGGCTGCGCTTGCGCTCGCGCCGCCGGATCGCGCTGGACTGGTTGCTCCGCCATCCGGCCTACGCCGCGACCGCGTTCATTCCGGGAGCGATCGGCAAGGCGCGCAAGGCAAGACGCACCCATGCCGCAGCTCTGCGCACCCTCGTCACACTCGGTTACACCGATGCCGTCATTGCCGCCGCGGCCGCCTATGACGCCACCGCGACGGTGCGCGAATTGCTCGATGCCGATCCCGCCGAGATCGTGCCCGCGCGGATTCCCGTTCTCCCGCAATGGTTGTCGATTTCGGAGCTGCCCGCGATCGGGCTGACCGGCGGCCACGCGCTGCCGCCCGGTGCGGTCGCCAATCTCGTTACGTTGATGATGATGTCGGAACCCGGAGCGCCGCATGCCGCGCTGGCACGTATTCGCGACGACTGCGACGCGTCGAGTCTGGCCGCTGCGGCCGGTGCGATCCACGGCCAGTGGACCAGGGCGGGCGCGCCGTCGAAGGACACCTGGGTCTGGGAAGCGCTGGCTGCCTTGGGAAATGACGAGACGGTCGATGAGCTGCTGCCGAATATCCTTTGGAACGGGGCCAAGGACAATGCGCTCGACACCCTCGCCGCCATCGGTATCGACCGCGCCTTGTCGGCACTGATCACAGTGTACGAGAAGGGCCGGAACGCGGCGGTCCGGGAGGCGGCGCAGACCCGGGTCACCGATGTCGCGGACGAATTGGGTTTGAGCGAGGATCAACTCGCCGACCGGCTGGTTCCCGATCTCGGCCTGCGCCCCGACGGTACGGCGCTGCTGGACTTCGGGCCGCGCCAATTCGTGCTCGGCTTCGATGAGCAGCTGCGCCCCACCATTACCGGTACCGACGGCATCCGCTACCAGGCTCTGCCCAAAGCCGGAGTTCGCGACGACGAGTATTCGGCCACCGATGCGACCGCGACGTATCGCTCGATCCGCAAGTCGGTCAAGAAGTTCGCCGCCGATCAGATCCGGCGGCTCGAACGCGCCATGGTCACCGAACGCCGCCTCACCCTGAACGAACTGCGCACCCTGTTCATCGCACATCCGGTGCGCATCAACGTGACTCGCCGACTGATCTGGGCGACCTATCGCAACGATCAGGTGCTCGAGTCGTTCCGCATCGCCGCGGACAACACCTTCGTCGACGCCGACGACGCCACCCTCGAAGTCGCCGAGGATGCCGTCGTCGGAATTGCACATCCCCTCCACCTGGGCACCGAACTGACCGCCGCGTGGGCCGATGCGCTCGCCGATTACGAACTCCTGCAACCGTTTTCACAGATCGCCCGGGAGGTGCACCATCCGGGTCCGGAACTGCTCACCAGTTCCTCCGTGCCGACTCCAGCGAATGCAACTGTTCCCCTCGGCCGTATCCACGGCCTGACCAACCGCGGCTGGAATCCACCAGAACACGGCGACGGCGGTCGCATCGATACCTTCGACAAGCGGCTTCCGAACGACCGGGTGTTCAGTATCGGGATCGATCCGGGCATGGACCCGTTCGAATCGGTCGCGCCCGTGTACGAGCTCAGGTACGCCGCGCTTGCCGGACACAATGGCCCCACCTTCGCCGACCTCAGTCCGGTGACCGTGTCGGAAATCCTGCGTGATCTCGCCTGGCTCTGCGGCCCGCGCTGACAGCACTTCCTGGACGGACACAACAGGCAAATAGGCACATCAGATGCGGGCTCGTCCCGGACGGAAACTCTGCGGCGGCGCATGAATCACTTTTCGGGGGCCGGTAGGCTCGCGAACATGGGCACACAGGGTGAACCAGAGGCCATTGGTACGCGGGTCGAGGTCGTGCGCGTTTTCACGGACCCGACCGGGCGGGGCGGCAACGAGCTCGGTATCGCTCGCGCTGCCGATGTCGCCGAGGTCGACCACCAGGCGCTGGCGGCGAAGGCTGGGTACAGCGAGACCGTCGTTGTCGAGGACCCCGTCGACGAGGTCGCCAAGGTGCGGATCTACACCCCTGCGGTGGAGCTGCCCTTCGCCGGGCATCCGTCGGTGGGCACCGCGTGGTGGTTCGCCGAGCAGGGCCAGCCGGTGCGGACTCTGCAGGTGTCGGCAGGTGCGGTCGACGTCGAACTGACCGACGGCCTCGTCTGGATCAAGGCACGCGGCGAATGGGCCCCGGATTTCACCTTCCACAAGCTCGACGATCTCGATGCGCTGGCGAATCTGCGCCCCGACGATTTCACCACCGGCTCGCATTACCTCTGGACCTGGACCGACGAGCACCGCGGCGCCCTGCGCTCCCGCATGTTCGCCCCTGCCATGGGCGTCCCCGAGGACGAAGCCACCGGAGCCGCCGCCGTCGCCCTCACCGCGCTGCTGCGCCGCAGCCTGATCATCACCCAGGGCAGGGGCTCACAGATCTTCACCGAGTGGGACTCCGACGGTTGGGTCCGGCTCGGCGGCCGCGTCGTCGCCGACTCGGTCGTCCACCTCTAGACCGCGAGTATCCGACGGTAGGTCCACTCGGCCTGCTACCGGGGCATCGAGCTGGGACTCCGCGCGAACTGATCGGACCGCGGGGGACGCTCTATCCCGGCGGCTGCGGATGGCGGCCGGAATCGGAGACGAGTTCGGCGAGGCGGCGCAGCAGCGTGACGAGCTGGACCCGTTCGGTGGGCGTGAACGCCGTGTAGGCGCGGAGCTGGCGCTCGCGCAGCCGGGTCCGGAGCAAAGCGAGCCGCTCGGCGCCATCGTCGGTGAGGCTGACCAGGACTCGCCGCTCGTCCTCCGGGGATCGGCGGCGCACGACAACGCCCTTCGCCTCCAGTTGCTGCAACATGCGGGTGGCGGTGGGCACGCTGACATCCGCGTTGCTCGCCAGTCGTCCCACCGGGATGTCCGCCTCCCCGGCCAGCGGTTCCAGAAGTACGACCTGGGCCAGGGAGAGTCCACCGATCTGCTCGGCACCCGCCGAACGGGCCCGCCGCATGGCGACGAACAGCGCGTCGGCCGCCTGCGCGATCTCCTCCCCGGTTACGTCGGCATCCGCTGCGATCTGCTGGACATTGCCCGTGTTTGCCACGCCTGCTAGCCTAGCATCACAATAATTAGCAAGCTAAATATTAGTAAGCGAGCGAAAATGGCCTCTCCCTCCCGCATCGACGTCCACCAGCACCTCATCCCGCCTGCCTACCGGGAAGCAATGGACCGCCATGGGGAGACGGCCGGGGGTTGGCCCACACCCTCCTGGGATGCCGAGAGTGCGATCGCGATGATGGACCGCCGGTCGATCGCGACCGGCATCCTCTCGATCAGCTCACCGGGCACCCACTTCGGCGACGATGCGGAGGCCCGCGCGATCACCCGCGACGTCAACGAGTACAGCGCGGAGCTGACCAAGGACCGGCCCGACCGCTTCGGGTTCTTCGCGAGTCTCCCGCTACCGGACGTCGAGGCCGCGATCGCCGAAACCTCCTACGCGCTGGACGAACTGCACGCCGACGGTGTGGTGCTGCTATCCAACTACTACGGCCGCTACCTCGGCCACAAGGAGTTCGAGCCGCTCTGGGCCGAGCTCGACGCTCGCGCCGCGGTGGTTTTCATTCACCCCACCGCCCCGCCGATGCCGATGCTGGAGGGCATGCCGAGTCCCCTGCTGGACTTCCCTTTCGACACCACCCGCACCGCCGTACATATGTCGCTCAACGGAGTGATGAGCCGGCACACCCGAATGAAGGTGATCCTCTCGCATGCGGGCGGCTTCCTGCCTTACGCAGCCTGGCGGTTCACCGGAGGCGCCCAGTTCAACCCCGGCACAACGCCCATGGGCATTCTGACGGACCTGCAGCGCTTCTACTTCGACACCGCGCTGTCCACCACGCCGTCCGCCTTACCCTCTCTGCTGGCCTTCGCCACGCCCGGACACATCTGCTATGGCAGCGACTTTCCCTTCGCCCCGGAAACAAGCGGTGACCTCCTCGACTCTCTACTGGAGAGCTACGAGGGCTTCGAACCCGGCCAGCTCGACGCGATCAATCGGGGTAGCGCCGAGGCCCTATTCCCCCGTCTCGCAGCCGCCTGATCAGACAGCGGCGCGGGCGGCCTATCCGGAGACGGCGGCGATCAGCATGTAGGCCGTGCCGAGGTCCATGACGATATGCGGCACGATCGCGGATGTCAGTGCGCGGGTGATGAAGGAACCCGAATGCTGTGGGCCGGTTCGGATGCCGATCGGGTGGCCGAGCCAGCGCCGGCAACGGCCGGTGCTCGCCGCGACGATCAAGGCGAGCGCATCGGCGGTGAAGAGTACGGTCAGTGTCAGTGCCGGTCCGGGAGCCGGCCCGCCGGCGTGCATGCCCGCACTGTGTCCCGCGATCGAGTACAGCATGGCAGCCGCGACGGCGATGTGATCGCCGACGGCGATGATTCGATCATCGGGTAGCGCACGAGTCGTGTTGCGCCACTGCACAATTCGATCTACCAGTAAGGCCGCGAAGACGATGATGAGCGCGATCAGCACACCGCGCAGCACCACCGGATCCGCTCCCATCGGAAAGATCAGCATCGCAAGCATGACCATGCACATGATCAGATGGGCGGCATCGGACTCGTGACATGCCGCCGCATTCATGCCGGGCGAATCCGCTTGCAGGCGAACGGGTTCGGCCCTGCCGACGCCGTCCGGTGCCGCCAATCGCCCGAGCACCACCGCGGCCGCGAACACAAACGCCACCACCACCGACCACCGCAAGGCGCCATACTCCTGCGCGAACTCCACCACACCCACCTCCCAACCCATATCCTCCCCTCCATGCTCCCACCCCACCTCCCCCACCCACCCCCCTTTCCCCCAACCCGAAACCCCAAGACACCCACTGGACGAATGATCACGTGGAAACCAGGGCGGCGAAACGCGAGAAGCCTCCGCCACCAGTTCCACCTGATCTTGATCGCTAGTGTGCGGCGCTGGGGCGGAGGCGCTCGGTGGCGGCGCGGGCGAAGCGGCCCGGCGAGATGCCGCGCCATTGTTTGAAGGCGTTGGAGAAGCTCGGGGCGCCGGAATAGCCCATGCGGTAGGCGACATCTTCGACGGTGAGACCGGTGGCGAGTAGTTCCTCGGCGAGGGTTCCGTAGGTTTCGACGGACAGCCGGCGGTAGGAGGTGCCCTCGTCGGCCAGTCGGCGACGCATTGTGCGCAGGCTCATGTGCAGGCGTTCGGCCACATCTTCCTGGGTGATGCGGCCGTTCATCTGATGTAGCAGCACCTCGCGCACCGATCCGGCAAGGCCCTGCCGCAAACCTCGGCGTTGCAGCAGGTCTGCGCACTGTTCCTCGAACATCAGCGCGGTGAGCGGGCTGGCATTGGGCATCGGTCGATCGATATCGGTGGCGTCGAAGACCGCGAGCTGCAGATCAGGAGATTCGATGCTGGGAATCTCGAATTGCTCCAGTATCGGCCGCATTCGGGACAGCAGCCCACCGGCGACCTCGGCCCGCACCACCGGCGGCGGCACCCCGAACACCAGATACCAGTTGTAGAGCAGGGCCGCCACATCTCGTTCGGCGAGAAAGGCGCGCACATCTGGGGGCAGATCCCGGTCGTCGCCGTAGAGCCAGATCTCGTCGCCGTGATAGACGTGCCAGGCCCGCGCGAACGAGGTCATCATGCTGAAGTAGCGCATCGCGACATCGATGGCCGAACGCATGGTCGGACTGCTCAGCACCGCCATACCGAGTACGCCGTGGGTGGTGATGCGCGTGCGCATACCCGCCTCGAAGCCCAGTCCCGGTTGGTCGTCGAGCAAAGTGACGAGATTGCGGACGAGTAGAAGTTCCTGTGCCGCAGTGATCTCCGCGCCGGGCGTTTTCAACACCACCGGATCGATACCGGTGCCGCGCAGGAGGTCCGCGCGCGTCAGATTGTGATCATCGGCGAGCTCGGCAAGGATCGCCGCATTCGCCACCGACCGCCGCCACTCCCAAGAGGCCACGGATACATCGTGAGCGCTGCTGGCCGATACTCGCAAGGTTTTGGCCGAACATCGTATATACCAAGCGAGTTCGGCTCGAGCTGACCGGTATGCGCAATCTCATGACCCGATATCGCATGGCAACCGCACTATCGCATATCTACCGTCATAGCTATTGTCGAGCGAAGACCAAGGTAGGCGAGAACGACATGCCGAGAAAGACCCTTGTCGGTACGCGCGTCGCGATTACGGGTGGCACCTACGGTATCGGCAAGGAGGCCGCATTGGCCTTCCTGGCCGCCGGTGCCGATGTGGCGATCGGCGACGCGGACACCGGCAAAGTGCGTGCAATCACCGCCCAGCTCAATCGGATTCATGGTGCCGATGCCGTCGGCCTTCCGGTCGAGGTCACCGACGGCGTGTGCTTCGCCGAATTCCTCGCGACCGCCGAACGCAGGCTGGGCGGTCTCGATGTCGTGGTGAATGCCGCCGACATAGAACCAACCGGTTCGTTTCTAGCCGAATCCGATCACGAGTCGGATCGGCAGATCGATATCAATCTCCGTGCGGTGATTACCGGATCCCGGCTCGCCGGAATACGATTCGTTCAACAGGGCCACGGACATATCGTCAATATCGGTTCGGCCATCGGCGTCACGGCCGCACTCGGCGCCGCGGTGTACTGCGCAACCAAACATGCGGTGGTCGGACTCGGCACCGCACTGCACCGCGGACTCGCCGAACAGGGTGTACTGGTCAGCACCATCGCGCCCGGTTACGCACCCGATCCGGAAGCGGTGGCGGACGCGATCGTCGACTGCGTCGAACACCGGCGCGGCGGACTGGTGGTGGTGCCGCCGACGGGGTGGTTCCGTACCGCGATGCCGGATCCGGCGCAGTTGCGTCAGACGATGCGACGGATGCTCGGCAGTATGTGAGCCGTCAGGCCGAGAGCTCCCGCAGGACCCGTTTGAGTACCTTCCCGGTGGGGTTGCGCGGGAGCTCGTCGACGAACAGCACGTCACGCGGGACCTTGAAGCGGGCCAGATGCGACTTCACGTGCTCACGCACCTCGTCCGCGGTGAGCGAATACCCTTCGCGGACAACGACTACCGCGCGCAGTCGCTGGCCGTATCGATCGTCCTTGACCCCGAATGCGCTGACCTCCGCCACTGCCGGATGCGCGGCGAGCAGTTCCTCGACCTCGCCCGGAAAGACGTTCTCGCCGCCGGAGACGATCATGTCGTCATCGCGTCCGTCGATGAAAAGTCTTCCAGCACTGTCGAAATGGCCGATATCGCCGGTGGACATCAGCCGTCCGATGCGCGCCTTGTCACCACCGCCGGTGTAGCCCTCGAATTGGTAGTTGTTGCCGACGAAGATGCGGCCGGTAGTGCCGGGGCTTACCTCTCGGTCGTTGTCATCGAAGATCTTCACGGTGGTACTGGGCACCGGAGAGCCGACGCAGCCGGGCTCGACAGCCAGATCGGCAGGTGTCGCAATAGTCGCGTAGGCCACCTCCGTGGACCCGTAAACGTTGTACACCACCGGCCCGAATGCGTCGGTCACCCGGATGCACAGGTCGGCACCCAGCTGCGAGCCCGCGACGAAGATGATCCGCAACCGCGAAAGATCGCGCCCGGCAAACGCTTTCGGGCCGGCGTCGACGAGTCGCTGCAGCATCACCGGCACCGCGACCATGGCCGTGGCACCGTGGCGGTCCAGACTGTCCAGCACCTCCTGGGGATCGAAGCGCCGCCGGATCACCAGCGTGGAACCGAAGCCGACCGCGAGGACGGCGTGCGCGAACCCGAGCGTATGGAATAGCGGCGCAGGGCATTCGGTGATTTCGCGGGCACGGAACGGCACTTTGCCGAGGATGGCGCCCAGCGGTGACAGTGAGGCCGGCTCGCTGCTGCGCGGCGCACCTTTCGGAGTGCCGGTCGTCCCGCTGGTCAGCAGGATGATGCGGGCGGCGGTGCGCGGCTTGCGCGGTGGCGTGCGCGCCGCACCCGCGATCAGATTGTCGATGGTGTCGACGCCCGGTTTATCGGCCCAGGCACGGTAGCGGCCCCGACGCGGCGTGAAATCGCCGAGCATACTTGCGTATTCGTCGTCGAAGATCAGCAGATCGGCGCCCTCGCGGGTCACCACCTCCCGCAGTTGCGGCGCCGCGAAATCGGTATTGAGCAGGATGATTCGCGCACCGCATTTCGCGGCGGCGAAGACCGCGTAGTGGAAGCCGCGGTGGTTGCGTGCCAGGATGGCGACACCCTCGCCGTCGCGCAGTCCGCGCGCCCGCCAGGCATTCGCGAGCGCGGTGCTGCGCTCGTCGAGTTCACGAAAACTGACGCGGCCGAGTTCATCGATGATGGCGGCGCGATCGCGATAGCGCAGGGCGGCAACCGTTGTCAGCCCGCCCAGCAGTCCGGAGCGCAGCACCGCGGCACCCATGAGGGCGAGTCGATCCGGGCGTTCGGGGGTCGCGAGTCCGGCACGCACCGTCAACGCGGCGTAATAGGTCTCATCGGCGGCCCGACGCGCCGCAGCCGCGGCCAGCGCCCCGACCTTGTTCGCAAACTTCATGATTCGATCCTGACGCCAATCTCGCCGAACCGCTCGCCGACCCGAACCCCTTCGGCCGCAGCCGATTCTGACACCGCGGCCGTGCCGCCGATTCGTCTGAACACGGCGTCGCGTCCCGCTCTGCTGACGACGGCGCCCAGGGGTACCGGCAGTCGGCGCGGCCCAGTGAGGGCACGATCCGTGCGCGGCGCGTACTTCTCGAGTATCGGCATCGTTGTCCACCTAGGTGAGGGCGAGTGCCCTCACAGTAAAGGGTCTCCGGCGGATTCGTCGAGCACCGACCCAGACAGCAGGGCCGACGCAGGCACGATCCATGATGGACGGATGTCCAGCGATATCGGCGACCCCCGACCGACCGCAACCGCACCGGCTGCCGTGCTGCGGATCGTCGTCGATGATCTGTCCGGTCCCGAAGTCGCTGCCCTACTCACCCAGCATCTGGCCGAGATGTACGACAACTCGCCCGAAGACAGCGTGCACGCCCTGGACCTGGATGCGCTCCGTGGACCGAACGTCACCTTCTGGAGTGCCTGGGAGGACGACGAGCTCGCTGGTTGCGGCGCACTCAAAGAACTCGACCCTGCCCATGGCGAGATCAAGTCGATGCGCACCGCCACCGATCGCACCGGCCGCGGCATAGCCTCGGCCCTGCTGCACCATGTCATCGCCGAGGCCAGCGCCCGCAACTACCAGCGACTCAGCCTGGAGACGGGAGCATCCGACTACTTCGCCCCCGCGCTGCGGCTCTACGCCCGCCACGGCTTCGAGATCTGCGCACCCTTCGCCGACTACGTCGAGGACCCGCACAGCGTCTTCATGACGCGCACCCTCTGACGCCTCGCGCCGGACAGGACCTTCAGCGGGCCTGATTCGGATCGTCGACGCCGAGTGGAACGGACTGTCAGCCCGCGTTGATCCCGGTGATCAGCGTGCGATTGCCCGCCGTGCGCGTCGTGATGATCTGTGTGAAGGTCTGCGGCTGCTCGCCCGGACGCTGCTGGGTCAGCCGGACCTCCCAATGCGCCTCCCCCGCATCGCTGCCCGCGCGGGTGATCTGCACGCAGTAGAGGGTGCCGATCGGTACCTGGTTGATTCCGCGCTGAATCTGGTCGGCGGCGGGCACATTCGCATCGTTGGCGACCACGCCGCGCGCGGCGAATCCGGAACGCTGCACATAGTAGGCACGTTCGAACGCGAGGATCGCCGACGGCCCATCGCTGGTGCCGCCGGGATCGGTGCCGGAGATGACATCACCGGTGCGCCGCTGTTCACAGCCCGGCGTGGCGACCACGGAAGGCTGGTCACCGGGTGCCGTGGTCACTGGGGGACGCCCGGCAGTCCCCTGGGCAACCGCACGCGTCGTCGCGGCGGCCGGTCGCTTGTGATTGCCCGAACCGCCGAAGACGAACATCACCACCGACACCACTGCCAACACGACACCGAGCACGATCAGCACCGCGACGACGCGGTTGCCCCCACCGGTCGGTTGCGGATCGCGACGGCGCGGCGGATGCCGCAGTGCCGGACCGGGATTGCCACCGGACCGATCGATGATCGTCGGTACGACGGAACTGGTCTCCGCCGGTAGCTCGGACTCGGCTTCGACCGCGCGCGTCGGAGGCCGACTGCGATTCGCCTCCGGTGGCGCCGCCGCGGGGCGCTGCGGTTCGAGCCACTCCTGCCAATCCCCGGCCGGCCGCGGACGGCGCGGCCGCTCGGGTGGATCGAGCGCATCGGCCAGCGGTGTCCGGTGCTGGCCCGAACCGCGGCGTACGTTCGGACGACGGCGCCGCTTCGGGGTCGAAGCGGCGGGCCGGACCATGGGCAGCCCGGTGTCGAACGGATTGCCCTGGTTCTGGCTCGAGGAGCCGGAATCAGAGCTCGTCATCGTCGAATTCGCCGATCACCGCAGGCGGGACGGTCGCCAATACGGTCGGCACGGTGACGCCGAGTTGACCGTCACGTGGTCGGCGGTCCTCATCCGACTGCGACGACGGCGGCATCGCCAGACCACCACCGGTGGTGCCAGGCTGATTCGTCGGTTCCGGCCCAGACGGGCGCGACGGCGGCGCGTCCGCGCTCGCAGCCGGTGCCTGCGGCGCGGGTGCGGGTGCCGGTTTCGTCGCGGTCGGACCGTCCAGGTTGGGCGGGATCACCGAGTTGGTACCGATATTCGGCGCCGGCTTGGACGACTGCCCAGATCCGCCACCGAAGTCGATGACATTCGTGGGCTTGCTCGCACTGTCACCGCCGGTGGGCGAATTCGTGGTGCTACCCGGATGGATGAGTTCGGGAATCGCCTTATCGATGACCTTATCCGCGGACGCGGCCACGGTGTCCATGGCGTGCGTGCCGACTTCGGCGATCTTATCGATGAGGTGGGTGCCGATATTGACTCCGGCATCGATGGCCGCGGTGCCGACCGAGACGCCCGCGTTGATCAAGTACTGCTGCAATTGGAGTTGGGCCGCCTGCACCGGATCCAGTGGCGTCGTTGTCGTCACGCCCGCCGTGGTCACGCCGTTCGTCGTACCCGGCACCACCGTCTGCTGGGTCGTGCCGACACCCTGCGGTGTGCTCACCGTGAGCGGTCCCATCGCATCCAACCGCGCAGTGTGGTCATTCATTTCCGACTGCGCCGTGCTGACCGCGGTGACCGCGTCGCGCAACGCCTGGGTCGCGCGCGCGATTACCGCATCGGAATCCGAGGACGCGCTCGCGGTGCTCATGATCTGCTTGGCGTCGCGACGGAAGTCCGCGATGATCTGATCCACCTTCTGCGCGGCGCGGGCGCTGGTGGCATGGGCGTCGCCGAGCACCGACAGGTACTCGGGGCCGCGATCGGTGATATCACCGATCTGAGTTTGCGTGGTGCGCAATGCCGGAACGGCATCGTCGGCGGCGCGGGAGGTCCATGTCGATTCGAGGGCGTGCAGGCCCTCGCGGTGCGGACCCTCGGCATCGGCGGCCTGGGTGGACGCGGTGGACAGCGCGTTGACGACGGACTGGTCCGGAGTCGCGACGCCGCTGCCGAGCGAAGCGCGCAATTGCAGCAGCGGCTCGACCAGCGCCGCTACGATCGGCGGATCCACGTTCGGATCAACGGGCGTGCTGACGGGAGTATCGGCGGCGTTGTTCACAGGCCGCCGTCGAAGCAGTCGTCTCATGGCAGCGCCTCTCCTTGCCGGGCAAGCGCGCCCGCGGAATCGACATCAATACCCTGCATGTCCGCGCTGTAGTCGCGCAGCACCTGCCCGTACGCGGCGACCAGTTGTCCTGCGGTCGAGAGCGCCTGCACGTGTTCGTTCACCTTCTCGGTGAACCGGGCCACAAATCCGGCACCGACCTGACCGAGGTCGGCGACCAGCCGCTCGGGATTCACCGCGCCACCCGCGACCTCCGACGCCGAGGCCAGTTGTTGCGACACCGTATTCGCGATCGTGGTGTAGGCGGCCATCGCCGCCGGGTCGAGCTTCAGCGCGTCCACTGTTCCCCCTTAATACGGAAACCAATCTGTCGCGTCATATTTCGACACTCCGAGCGTACTTGGGACCCGGGCAATGTGCGCGGGGATCCTTTCGTTCCACTGGAGTCTATGCCGCCGGATCCGTCTCTTATGTCGACACCGGTCCGGTTCCACAGACTCCGAGGTCGAATGCGGAAATGATCACTTTCACCTCATGCCGGTTCTATGCTTGTCGCGACGAAGTTGGTCCCATCAACACCCTGGCGATCCGCGCACAGGGTGCCGGCACGGGTTAGAGGGGTCAGAAGCGTGAAGAACAGCAAACGTTTTCGAGACTGGTCGGTCAGATCCGCAGTACTCGTCGGTGCCGTTTCCGCAGGTCTGCTGATGGCGGGGACGGCACAGGCCGAACCGTTGTGGCCCGGTGGACCGGATATCGGCACACCGGCGATCATCCCGCCGGTTCCGATCGTCGCACCGTGTGGCACCACCGCACGCATGTGCATGCGGCTGTCGACGAACGAGGCCTGGCTGATGGACAACGGCAAGGTCACCTACGGTCCGACCCCGATTTCGCACGGGCGGCCCGGATATGAGACGCCGCCCGGCGTCTTCAAGGTCGCCTTCAAGCGCGAAGACTTCTGGAGCACCATGCACAACGCTCCGATGAAGTGGGCGGTCTTCTTCAACGGCGATATAGCCACCCATATCGGCCCCATCGAGGAGCAGTCGCACGGATGCATCCGCATGACCCCCGAGGGCGCCGAAGCGACCTACCGCTACCTCAACCCCGGTGACGTCGTCGAAGTCGTTCCCTGACACCGATTCCGTCGCTGAGAAAGGCCCGGGCGCGATCTACGCCGGGGCCTTTTTCGTATCCGACGCCGTCGACCGCAGCCTTGTTTCGTCCAATTTCGGTTCGGGCGTTCGCATTTCAGGACGTAGCGCGACGACGCACGCCATCGCTCGTGATGTGACCGTCATCGACGGACCACAGGACCGCCGAGCCGAACCAGTGACACAACAGCAGGGCCAGTTCGATATCGAGGCGGTCCTCGTCGAACCGCCGCCGGTCAGCCATAACCAACAGTAGATCGCGGCCACGACCCGGGTGATCGATTCCCCGATGCGATTTGTCTTCCTGCGACAACATCGGCCGCGGACTTCGTATTTTCGCGACGGTGTTTACCAGGTGTCCGATTCCTACCGTTGGCGTATCCCTTCGAAACCGCCGGCCCAGGAATTGTCCATGAACCTTTCGGCACTCCCCATATCTCCACACCACCCGCGACCCGTACGAACCGAGCATCACCGACGATCCGCACGCCCTGTCTCCGCGTGCCAATGAATTCTCCGGTTCTCGTCTCCAGAAGACGATGATCCGGGCCCAATTCCATATGACAGTTATTTCAGCCGGCAACGACGCGGCGCACAGAATTCGAAACACCCAGAAAGCGTCAAGAATGACCACTTCGTACGTTCAACAAATCCCCGAGCTCGGGCTCGGCACCGGAAAACTCACCGGCCGCGTCGCCTTCGTGACCGGCGGCACCCGCGGTATCGGCGCCGCGACCGCCCGCAGCCTCGCCGGTCAGGGCGCCACAGTGGCCGTCGGCTACAGCCGCAACCAGGACAGCGCCGACTGTTTCGTCGCGAACCTCACCGAGCAGACCCGCGCGCACGGTGCCGGAGCTTCGGCCCATCAGGGCGATATCGGCTCCGCCGCCGACTGTCGCCGAACCATTGCCGAGGTGATCGAAACTCATGGGCGACTCGACATTCTGGTCAATAACGCGGGTATCACCATGGACAAGACGGTGTCCGCGATGACCGAGGAGGATTGGTACTCCGTGCTCGACGTGAACCTGTCCGGCGCATTCTTCCTCTCGCAGGCCGCGCTTGCGCACATGGTCGAGCGGGGGTCCGGGCGCATCGTCAATGTGTCCTCCGTGATCGGTGAGACCGGCAATATCGGCCAGGCCAACTACGCCGCCTCCAAGTCCGGTCTCTTCGGGCTGACCAAGACCCTGGCCAAGGAGGCCGCCTACCAGCTCGCCGAATCCGGCATGCGCACCGACTACGGCACCGGCATCACGGTCAATGCCGTGACGCCCGGCCTGATCGCCACCGAGATGACCGCCCGCGTTCCAGAGAAGGTGATGACCAAGCTCACCAGCCAGATCCCGGTGGGACGGGTCGGTCGCCCCGAGGAGATCGCCAGGGTCGTGCACTTCCTGGCCGCCGACGCCTCCGCCTTCATCACCGGCCAGGTATGGAGCGTCAACGGCGGCATGGACATGTGACCCCACGCACCGTCGAACTACCTACCCCGGAGAAGCCATCGTGACGAATACCGTTGAAACCGAACGCAATTACCCACCCGCCACCGCCCGCTGCGCGGACGAGCTCGCCGCTCCGCTCGATCTGCTCCTGCTCGACCCGGCCCTCGGCCTGCGCCGCCGCATGACGCCGAACACCTCCTGGGCGCATATGGCCGCCATTCTGGCCCGCAAGCCGGGCACCATTGCCGAGCGCGGCCAGTCGCTGGTCAAGGAGCTCGGCACTATCGCCCGCGGCGACTCCACCCGTGAACCGGCGAAGTACGACAAGCGCTTTGCCGATCCGGCGTGGCAACAGAATCCGATGCTGCACCGCATCGTGCAGGCCTACCTCGCCGCATCTGAGACCGCCGAAACGCTGTACAAGGACGCCGATCTGGACTGGCGTGACGCCGAGCGAATGAAAATCGTCCTCGACAATGTGATCGAGGGCGCTTCGCCGAGTAACAATCCGCTGCTCAGCCCGCTGGGCTGGAAGGCACTCATCGATACCGGCGGACTGAGCGCGGTGCGCGGCCTGCGCCGATTCCTGCGCGATATCGCGGTTCAGCCGCGAGTTCCCACGATGGTCGAGCCGGATGCCTTCGCGGTCGGCGAGACGATCGCGGCCACGCCGGGCGCGGTCGTCCTGAAAACGCGGATGTTCGAGTTGATCCAGTACACCCCGCAGACACCGATGGTGCAGACCGTTCCGCTGCTGATGGTGCCGCCGGTCATCAACAAGTTCTATGTCATGGATATCGCACCCGGCCGCAGCATGATCGAGTATTTCCTGCGGCAGGGCCAGCAGGTCTTCGCGATCTCGTGGCGCAATCCGCGTGCCCGGCACCGTGATTGGGGATTCGACAACTATGGCGCCGCCATTGTCGAGGCGCTCGACGCGGTGCGGCGGATCGCGGGCACCGAGCGCACCCATCTGATGGCGAGCTGTTCCGGCGGCATCCTCGCGGCCATGGTCGCCGCGCATCTCACCGATATCGGCGAGGCCGATCGGCTGGCCAGCCTGACGCTCGCGGTGACCGTGCTCGATCAGTCCAAGGCGGGTTTCGCCGCGGCGGCGCTCGCGGAGAAGGAGGCGCACAGGGCGATCAGGATGTCCGCGCGCAAGGGCTATCTCGACGGACGCGCACTGGCCGAGGTGTTCGCGTGGCTGCGGCCGACGGATCTGATCTGGCGGTATTGGGTGAACAACTACGTCCAGGGGCGCGCGCCCGCGGCGTTCGACGTGCTGTTCTGGAATGCGGACACCACGCGAATGACCGCGGCTCTGCACCACGATATGGTGCTGCTCGGCCTGCACAATTCGCTGACCGAGCCCGGTGCGGTGAGCATGCTGCACTCGCCGGTGGATCTGTCGAAGGTGACCGTGGATTCGTATGTGATCGGCGGCATCGCCGACCACATCAGCCCGTGGCAGGCCACCTATCGCAGCGCGCGGTTACTGGGCAGCGCACAGCAGCGGTACGTGCTCTCGACCAGCGGGCATATCGCCGCGCTGGTCAATCCGCCCGGAAATCCCAAGGCGTCCTACCGATTCGGGCCCGCCGATACCGAGAGTCCCACCGAATGGCTGGAAACCGCGGAGCGGGCCGCGGATTCCTGGTGGCCCGATTATGCCGCCTGGCTCGCCGAGCGCGGCGGACCGGAAAAGGCCGCGCCGCAACAGCTCGGCACCGACGGCCTGCCACCTGTGGGTCCCGCGCCGGGCACGTATGTCCACGAGCACTGAAAACGTGGGAGGTGCCGAGGGGATCACCGCCACTGCCGGGGACCACATCGTCTCCGTATTCGGCCAACGGATCCGGGTGCGTACCCGGCCGGGACAGGGCGTGCCGCTGGTGCTGTGCAACGGTATCGGCGCCGGGCTCGAGGTGCTCGCGCCGCTGGTCGAGCGGCTCGACCTCGATATTCCCGTCGTACGTTTCGATGTGCCCGGCACCGGCGAGTCACCGCATTCCGCACTCCCCTACGGGTTTCCGTATCTGGCATGGTTGCTCGGCCGCGTCCTCGACAAGCTCGGCATCGACCGCGTCGATCTGCTCGGCCTGTCGTGGGGCGGTGCGGTGGCACAACAATTCGCTCTGCAGAACCCGCGCCGATGTCGCAGGCTGGTCCTGGTATCGACGGCGACCGGCGTACTGATGGTGCCCGCCCACCCGCGGGTACTGGTCAAGATGGCCACACCGCGCCGGTTCCGAGATCCGGAGTACGCCGCCGAGATCGCAGCGAGCATCTACGGCGGCACGGCGCGCACCGACCCCGAACCGGTCGCCGAATTGTTCCATCGGCAGGTGCACGCGGGATCCCGGCGCGGCTACCTATATCAGCTGCTCGCGGGTTCGATGTGGACCAGTCTGCCCGCGCTGTGGGCGATCCGGCAGCCCACGCTCATTATCGCGGGCACCGACGACCCGATAATCCCGGTCGCCAACGCCCGCGTCATGCATCGAATGCTGCCGCATTCGACACTGCACCTACATCCGGGCGGCCATGTGGACGTCGTCATCGACGCGGCCGCATTCGGTCCGGTGATCAGCGGATTTCTCCGAGCACACCGAGAAACTATGACATGACCAGCCGGGCCTCAGCGTTCGGAAACGAGCTCCGGTTTCGCGTCGCGATCCTCCTCTTCGGCCATGACCGCCTCGCCGCGGGCGACCATGCCCGCTTCATCGGCGAGCTTCAAATGGGGAATGAACAGCGCTAGTACGAAGGCGATTACCGCGCCTGGGATCAGGTACCAGAAGCCGGGGACCAAGGCGTCCACGTAGGCGCCGACGATGGCGTCATGTAGGCCGTCGGGTAGATGCTTGACCACCGAGGGCACCAACGCGCCCGGATCCAGCTTCGCCGCTGCGGCTTCGGGCCCGTGGGAGACGAAGACATCGGTGAGGCCCTCGGTCAAACGGTTGGTGAAGATGGAGCCGAAAATCGCCACGCCCAGTGCGCCGCCCATTTCGCGGAAATAGTTGTTGGCGCTGGTGGCGGTGCCGATTTGGTCGGGGGCCACGGCGTTCTGGACGACCAGGACGATGATCTGCATGATCAGGCCGAGGCCCGCACCCATGACGAACAGCATGGCGGAGACGACCCACATCGGGGTGTCCGCGTCCAGGCGGGTCAACCAGAGCATGTCCACGAACATCAACACCGCGCCGAGGGGCGGATAGAGCTTGTAGCGGCCGGTTTTGGTGATCATCGTCATCGAGGCGATCAATGCGATCATCAGACCGACCATCATCGGAATCAGCAGCAGACCCGATACCGAAGCCGAAGCGCCCGTTGCCATTTGGAGATAGGTCGGGATGAAGGCGAGGGCGGCGAACATCACCAGGCCGACCACGAAGCCGATCGCGGAGGTCAGCACGAAGGTGCGATTGCGGAACAACCACAGCGGCAGCATCGGCTCCTCCGCGCGCGCCTCCACCAACACGAAGGCAGCGACCACCACGACGAACGCCGCGATCATGGTGACCATAACCGTTGAGCCCCAAGCGTATTGCTTGCCGCCCCAGTCGGTGATCAGGATAAGCAGCGTGGTCGCGGCCGACATCAACACCACACCGAGATAGTCGGGCCGGGTCTTGGGCCGGTGGCTGGGGATGCTCAAGTAGCGGAAGGCGATGAACAGTGCGGCAATTCCGATCGGCACATTGATCCAGAAGCACCAGCGCCAGCCGAGATGGTCGGCGAAGAAGCCGCCGAGCAGCGGCCCCGCGACCGAGGTGATGCCGAAGACCGCGCCCATCGGGGCCATATATTTGCCGCGATCCTTGGCGGGCACCACATCGGCGATAATGGCCTGCGCCAGAATCATCAGACCACCACCGCCGACGCCCTGCAGGCCACGGAAGGTGATGAACTCCCAGAAACTCGTCGACGCCGCGGCGCCGATGGAGGCCACTGTGAAGATCGTGATGGCGAACAGGAACGGCCAGCGCCGCCCGAACAGATCGCCGAATTTGCCGTAGATCGGCATCATGATGGTGGTCGCGAGCAGATATGACGTTGCGGTCCAAGCCATATGGGAGATGCCGCCCAGATCGCCGACGATGGTCGGCATCGCGGTCCCGACGATGGTCTGGTCCAGGCTGGCCAGGAACATCCCCGCGATCAGTGCGCCGAAGATGAGCCAGATCCGCTTCTGGGTCAGGACAATCGGCGCGGGCGGCGATTCAGCCGTGATGGTCATCGCTTGCGTCTCTCTTTCTTGCCGTCATGCTGTTCGAACAGCCGCGCTGCCATTGCGCAGTGTTCGCGTACTGCCGCCGCCAGCGACACAGTCGGATCTCCGGCCGTGGTCATCGCTGCCCGCGTGGTGATGGTCGTCATGAATCCCGCTGCCAGACCGGCGAATTCGGGCGATACGGCACTGCCGAGCCGAGCCGAGAGCAGGTCGATCATCACGCTCTGCAAGCGGGCACCCGAGGCGACGAAGGCCGCGAGCACCCGCGGCTCGGTCTTGATGATCTCGGTAACCAGCGCGATGCCCTCGCGCACCTCGGTTTCGGATTCGAAGCCGTGCACGAACAACCAGGTGAGATCGTCCATCAGCACGCCACTCGGCCCGCCCGCGATGAACTGCTCGCGCAACTCCGGTGTGCCGATCTCGCCGATCGGACCGACTACCGCATCCATTTTCGTCTCGTAGTAGTTGAAGAACGTGCGGGGCGAGACCCCGACCGCTCTCGCGATGTCCTCGACGGTCGTCGCGTCCAGCCCGTGCTCGAGCGCGAGCCGCCGTGCGGCGAGACAGAGATCGAGCTCGGTCTGGCGCTTCTTCTGCTCGCGCAACCCGATCGGGCGCTCGTCCTTGGACATGTCCGCCAAAGTAGCACAAACTGCAATTTTTCAGAAACTGCAAGTTCGAGCGCATACGACTTCGCAGCCGAGAGACCCCGGCCCGGACAGCTCCGAGCGCGAACATTCCGCCGCCCATTCGGAAGCGAATCGCCGGCTACGCGCAACCCGAGTGAGCGTCGTCCCACGAATTAGCCCGATGTGCGAATCTCCTTGGCAGGAAGGAGAATTAGCGCACCTCCCCGAGCCGAGTTAACTCCGATATAACTCAAGATTCATCGACTTGATACCGGATTTTAGATAGTGTTGATACTGCCTACAGCGAGGTGGGATTTCGAGAACTCACGTCGGTCGGGGGGATAACGCCCGTAGGAGAACTCCAGGTGAAGTATCCAGTGTGCGCTCGCGTGTTAGGTCCATTGACGCTTGCTCTCAATAACCACAACGCAACGCCGACAGCACAGAAACAACGCCAACTGCTCGCCTTACTACTCGTCAGACACGACACCGTAGTTCCGGTAACAACGCTGGTCGAAGAGTTATGGAACGACGATCCACCACGCAGCGCCGTCACCGTCGTGCAGACCTATGTACTGGGAATTCGAAAGAAGATGGCCGAGCAGCTCGGCATCGGGCAGGCCGAGGTGGCCGAACGATTTCTCCGGACACGCAGCAAGGGGTATTCGTTCGACGTCAAGGACTGCGTCTTCGATTTGCGCGACTATCAGAGCATGTCCGAGGCCGCGCGCTGTGCCGCCAAGGCAGGCGACGACTATCGCGCGGTAGATCTGTTCACCGCCGCGGAGGCGCTGTGGAGCGGTCCGGCGCTGGTCGACGTGGAGGGCGGTATCCCGCTCGCCGCGGAGATCTCGCATTTGGATCACCTGCGGCTGACCAATATCGAGCTGCGCGTGGAGGCCGAGCTGCGGCTCGGTCGATATCGCGAAGTCTGCCCTGACCTGGCCCGACTCACCATGCAGCACCCGCTGCACGAGCGGCTGCAGGCGTATTACATGTTCGCACTGAGTCGTGCGGGCCAGCGCGCCCGCGCGCTGGAGTCCTACCAGCAGTTCAGCAGGTCGATGCAGCGCGAGCTCGGCCTCGATCCCTGCCAGAAGCTGCAGAAATTGCATCGGGATATCCTCGCCGCCTCCGATGTATCGGTCAGTGCCATGCTCAACAGCCGTCACGCGGGATACCTGATCGGCTGGTATTCCGCCGAATTCCGCGCGGCTCGAGCAGAACCCGCCTGATCCGCCCGCAATAACTCGTCCACCAGCGCGGTCGAATGCGTCGCCGACCGCATGGCCGGGTGGTCGAGTACTTCCCGCAGAAAATCCCGGGTCGTCTCGACGCGCGTACCCGAAATCCGGAATTCGGCCAGGGCTCGCCGCATGCGCGCGAGCGCCTGGTCCCGGTCCGGCGCCCATACGATCAGTTTGGCAAGTAACGAATCGTAGTGCGGTGGGATCGAATATCCGGCGTGCACATGCGTATCGACACGAACGAACGGACCACCGGGGGGTGTGAATTCGGCCACAATTCCGGGTGCCGGTGCGAATTCGGCAGCCGGGTACTCGGCATTGATGCGGCATTCAATCGCCGCACCGCGCAGGAAAATATCGCGCTGCGCGATGGTGAGCGATTGCCCGGCCGCAATATGAATCTGTTCAGCGACCAAATCGATACCGGTAACCATTTCGGTCACCGGATGTTCGACCTGGATTCGGCAGTTCACCTCCATAAAATAATAATTCCCCTGCCGATCCACCAGAAATTCCACGGTTCCGGCGCCGACGTACCCGGCTTCCAGCACCCCGTCCACCGCGGATTTGCCCATCCGCGCCGCGAGACCCTCCGGCAGCCGCGGCGCGGGTGACTCCTCGATGAGCTTCTGATGCCTGCGCTGCACCGAGCAATCGCGCTCACCGAGGTGCACACCGTTGCCGTAGCCATCGCACAACACCTGGATCTCGACGTGCCGGGCGCCCTCGAGGTACTTCTCCAGATAGACTCGACTGTCCCCGAACAACATTCGCGCGGTCGCCCGCGTCTCCTGATAGGCGCGTGGGAACGCCGCACTGTCGCGTACCACCTGCATCCCGCGCCCGCCGCCACCCGCGGCGGCCTTGATGATCACCGGGTACCCGATCGAGTCGGCCAGTGCGTGCGCATCCTCGGGTTCGAGCGGATCCAGACTGCCCGGCAGCAGTGGTAGCCCCGCCTTGGCCATCAGGGTGCGTGCCGACTGCTTGTCGCCGAGCTGGGCCATCACATCGGCGGGCGGACCGATCAGGGTGACACCCGCCGCGCGGCAGGCATCCGCGAAATCCGGTGATTCCGAAAGGAATCCGTAGCCGGGATGGATCGCATCGGCGCCGGTTGTCTCGGCCGCGGCGAGTACGGCGGCCGCATTGAGATAGCTGCGTTTGGCCGCGGCAGGCCCGATCTGCACCGATTCGTCGGCAAACTGCACGACGGCCGACTCCGCGTCGGCGACCGAATGTACCGCTACGGTGCGCACCCCGAGTTCTCGGCAGGTGCGCGCGACCCGCAGCGCGATCTCGCCGCGATTGGCGATAAGAATCTTCTCGAACATGGTGTCCCGCACTCTCCTACGCCACCGACCGAACCGGAACCTGCTGCCGCGCACCGAACCGGCGGAACCGGGCGCGCCGCTCGGCGGCGAGGTCTTCGCCACCGCGACCGGTCAACTCGCGCAGACTCGCCGCCAGCGCACGGTGCAGTTGGTTCGCCGCCGCCAGCGGTGCCGCACCCACATCGTCGCCGGGTTCGGGCAGCACCGCATCCACGATGCCGAGCCGCAGCAGGTCACCGGCCGTAAGTGACAGCGCGGCAGCGGCTTTCGGTGCTGCGGCCGGATCGTTCCATACGATGGCCGCGCATCCTTCCGGACTGATCACCGAATATGTACCGTTGGCGAACATCAGCACCCGATTGGCGACGCCGAGCGCCAACGCGCCACCGCTGCCGCCCTCCCCGATCACCACGCTGATCACCGGCACCCGCAGCGCGGACATCAGCCGGATATTCTCCGCGATCACGACCGCCTGCCCCTGCTCCTCGGCGGTCGCGCCGGGATAAGCGCCGGGCGTGTCGATCAACGTGATCACCGGCAGCCCGAGCTTTTCGGCGAAACGCATGAGCCGTGCGGACTTTCGGTATCCCGCCGGAGTCGGCATACCGAAGTTGCGCGCCATCAACTCCTTCGGCTCATGCCCCTTCTGATGTCCGATCACCACGACCGGCTGGTCACCGAGCCAGGCGGTACCGCCGACGATGGCCGGGCAGTCCCCCGAGATGCGGTCCCCGCGCAACTCCTGGAAGCCGTCGAAGGCCAGGGCGACGTAATCGAGCGCGGTCGGTCTGCTCGGCGTGCGCGCCCGCCGAACCTGCGCCCAGGGATCGCTGTCGGGAACCCGAGCCGGGTCGGTGATGGTTCCCGCGTCCAATTCGGTCACCGCATCGCCGGTCGGATCGACCGGACCGGCCACTCGCAGCAGGGACCCGAGTGCCTGGCGCAATCCGGCGCGCGGCACGATCATATCGATCAGCCCACGCTCCAACAGGAATTCGGCGGTCTGGAACTTCGGCGGCAGCTCCTGACGGATCGTCTGTTCGATCACCCGGCGACCAGCGAAGCCCAGCCGCGCCCCCGGTTCGGCGATCAGCACATCCGACAGCGTGGCGAACGACGCCGCGACCCCGCCGTAGGTCGGATCGGTGATCAGTGTGATGGTGAGGATGCCCGCGCGGTCCAGCTGTTCCAGCGCCGCACTGGTTTTCGCCATCTGCATCAGCGACAGCGGTCCCTCCTGCATTCGTGCGCCACCCGAGGCGGTGACGATGAGCAGCGGAATCCGTTCGGCGAGCGCGGTTTCCGCGGCCGCGGTGATCATCTCGCCGACCGCGGTGCCCAGACTGCCACCGAGGAACCGGAAATCCATGGCCGCGATGATCACCGGATTGCCGTCGATAGCCGCGAACGCGCACAGCACGGCATCGTGCATGCCGGTGCGCGCCCGTGCGGCGGCGAGCCGGTCCGGATAGGGCTTGGTATCGGTGAAGGTCAGCGGATCGTCGTCGGTGGGGATGACGGCGAGCGGTTCGAAGCGGCCCTCGTCGGCGAGCTGGGCGATGCGCTGCTCGGCGGTGATCGGGGTATGTCTGCCGCATTCGCCGCACACACCGAGGTCGCGGGCGAATCGCTTGCCGTACAGCGGAATCAGACAGGCCGGGCAGAGTACCCAGTCCGCGGCACCGTCCAGGCCGTGTGCTGACTTCATCACGCGTGTCTCCTGTGCTCGGGGAAGATGCGACCCAGCCTGCGCGCACCCGCTAGAGAACAGCTCGACTCCGGCGCTCGAGTCAGGTTCGAGGACCGCCTTCGATGCTTGACCCCACGATCGAAGGGAGATAACGCCATGAACCCCAACGCATCCGGTGGTGCGGTATGAGCCGCCGCGTTGTCGTCACCGGACTAGGTGTCCGCGCGCCCGGCGGTTCGGGTAAGGACGAATTCTGGAAACTGCTGTCCGAGGGCCGTACCGCGACGCGCCGGATTTCATTCTTCGACCCCACGCCCTACCGGTCCCAGGTGGCGGGCGAGGCCGATTTCGACCCGATTCAGGAAGGGTTGTCGCCCAGGGAAATTCGCCGCATGGATCGGGCGGTGCAGTTCGCCGTGGTGTGCGGACGGGAGGCGGTGGCCGATAGCGGCATCGATATCGGATCGCTGGATCCGCACCGGCTCGGCGTCAGCCTCGGCAGCGCGGTCGCCGCGGCGACCAGCCTGGAGCAGGAATATCTGGTGCTGTCGGATTCCGGTAAGAACTGGCTGGTCGACGAGACCTACCTGTCCCCGCACATGTTCGACTACATGGTGCCGAGCGTAATGCCCGCCGAGGTGGCCTGGAGTGTGGGCGCGGAAGGGCCGGTCGCCATGGTCTCCAACGGCTGCACCTCCGGGTTGGATTCGGTCGGCCACGCCGTGCAGTTGATCCGCGAGGGTTCGGCCGATGTGATGCTGGCCGGCGCGGCGGATACCCCGATCACGCCGATCGTGGTGGCCTGCTTCGATGCGATCAAGGCCACCACCTCCCGCAATGACGATGCCGAACACGCCTCCCGGCCGTTCGACAACTCGCGCAACGGCTTCGTGCTCGCGGAGGGGGCGGCGATGTTCGTGCTGGAGGAGTACGAGAGCGCGCGCAAGCGGGGCGCGCGTATCTACGCCGAGATCACCGGCTACGCCACGCGCTGCAATGCCTACCACATGACCGGCCTCAAGGCCGACGGCCGGGAGATGGCCGAGGCGATCCGGGTCGCACTGGACGAATCGCGCATCGACCCCACCGGCGTGGATTACATCAACGCGCACGGTTCGGGCACCCGGCAGAACGATCGGCACGAGACCGCCGCCGTAAAGCGCAGTCTCGGCCGGCACGCCTACGCGACGCCGATGAGCTCCATCAAATCGATGGTCGGCCACTCGCTGGGCGCCATCGGTTCGGTCGAGATCGCCGCCTCCCTGCTTGCGCTGGAATACCAGGTCGTGCCGCCGACGGCGAATCTGCACGAAGCCGACCCGGAGTGCGATCTGGACTATGTGCCGCTCACCGCGCGCCAGCACCGGATGAACAGCGTGCTCACCGTCGGTAGCGGATTCGGTGGCTTCCAGAGCGCGATGGTGTTGCGTAAACCCGAGGCGGTGGCGGCATGATCCTGGTTACCGGTATGGGCGTGCTCGCGCCGAACGGCCTCGGCGTCGAGCGCTTCTGGGAAGCGGTGTTGGATGGCCGCAGTGGTATCGCGCCGCTGACCCGGTTCGACACCAACCGCAGCACCGCGCGATTGGCCGGACAGGTCGCCGATTTCGATGCGGCCGAACATCTGCCGAGCCGATTGCTGCCGCAGACCGATATTTCGACGCGGATGGCATTGGTGGCCGCGCAGTGGGCCCTGGACGACGCCAAGGTCGATACGGCGGCACTGACCGACTACGACATGGGCGTGGTCACCGGAAATGCCTCCGGCGGTTTCGAATTCACCCATCGGGAGTTCAATAAGCTGTGGTCGCGCGGTTCCGAGCATGTGAGCGTCTACGAGTCGTTCGCCTGGTTCTACGCGGTGAATACCGGGCAGATCTCGATCCGGCACGGTATGCGCGGGCCGAGCAGTGCGCTGGTCGCCGAACAGGCGGGCGGTCTGGACGCGGTCGGGCACGCCCGACGGACGGTCAACCGCGGCACCCCGCTGGTGGTCACCGGCGGTGTGGATTCCGCGCTCGATCCCTGGGGCTGGGCCTCACATCTGGCCAGCGGCGAGGTCAGCACGTCGGACGCGCCGGAGCGTGCCTATCTGCCCTTCGACACCGCCGCCGCCGGATATGTGCCGGGTGAGGGCGGTGCGATGCTGGTGGTCGAGGACGCCACGGCGGCCCGTGCCCGCGGCGTTCCGAAGGTGCACGGCGAAATCGCCGGGTACGCTTCGACATTCGATCCGGCACCGGATTCGGGAAGACCCTCGGGTCTGCGCCGCGCCGCGGAACTCGCACTCGCCGACGCCGGTATGGGACCGGGCGATATCGATATCGTCTTCGCCGATGCGGCGGGCGTGCCCGACCGCGATCGGGACGAGGCGGCGGCCATCGAGGCCATCTTCGGTGCCGGCGGCGTCCCGGTCACGGCGTCGAAACCGCTGACCGGACGGCTGTTCTCGGGCGCGGGCCCGCTCGACATCGTGACCGCACTGCTGTCCATTCGCGATTCGGTGATTCCGCCGACCGCCTACACCACCGCCCTCGCCGAGGACTACCGGATCGATCTGGTACTCGGCGCACCGCGGCCCGCCACCGTCGGCGGCGCCCTCGTCCTGGCCCGTGGCCGTTGGGGTTTCAACTCCGCGGTCGTCGTGCGTGCTGTCGACCAAACCTAGGGAGCCGATCATGACCATGACCATCACCGAATTACGCAGGATCCTCGTGGAATGCGCGGGCGGCGACGATATCGCCGAAGATATCGCCGGACTCGACTTCGAACAGCTCGGCTACGACTCCCTGGCGCTCATCGAGACGGCCTCGCGGATCCAACGCGATTTCGGCGTGCTGATCCCGGAGGAACAGCTCATCGATGTCAAGACGCCGCAGGAGCTGGTCGATATCGTCAATAGCCAATTGCGCGGTGCGGCATGAATACACAGGTGATGAGCCACAGCAAGGTGGTGCAGGCGCCGCCAGAGGTCGTCTACGGCCTGGTCGCGGATGTGACCAAATGGCCGGTGATCTTCGCACCGAGCGTGCTGGTGCGTCATCTGCACCGCGGACCCGATGAGGAGCGGTTCCGGTTGTGGGCCACCGTCAATGGTGAGGTGAAGAATTGGACTTCCCGGCGGGTGCTCGATGCGGCGCAACGGCGCATCGTCTTCGAACAGGAGCGCAGTCAGGCGCCGATCGCGTCCATGAGCGGTGGCTGGTCGTTCCGCCAAATCGATCCCGGCACAACGAAGGTCACCCTCGACCACCGCTTCACTGTGGTGGACGGCGCCGATCCGGATCTGGTGGCGGGCGCGGTGGATCGCAATAGCGAGACCGAGTTGGCCGCATTGGCTCGTATCGCAGAGCTGGGACATCCGGTCGACGAGGTGGTGCACACCTTCGAAGACGCTGTCCCGCTCGATATCGCGGCGGCCGAGGCGTACGACTTCATCTACCACAGCGAGCGCTGGCCCGAACACGTTCCGCATGTCGGCAGGATCGAACTCGACGAGGACGCCGATGGTGTGCAACTGATGGAGATGGACACCGTTACCGCGGGCGGTATTCCGCACACCACCAAATCGGTGCGCGTCTGCGTCACCGACGAGCGCATCGATTACAAGCAGCTGCTGCCGCCTGCCATGCTCTTCGGGCACAGCGGCGCATGGGAATTCGCGGATGGTCCGGACGGCGCGGTGGTGACGGCACGGCACACCGTTGCGATCGATCCGGTCGCCGCCCGCGAAATCCTCGGGGCCGATACCGATCTCGCCGATGCGCGCGCATATCTCACCGAAGCGCTGTCGACCAACAGCCGCAATACCCTGCTGTGCGCGGTTCGGTATGCCGAGTCCGTGAAGTCACCGACATGACCGCCACCGAACTACCGAGGGTGGCCGGGGGCCCGGTCGTGCGCGAAATCGCCGACCGGGTCTACGCGTACACGCACAGTCGAGGCGGCTGGTGTGTCAGCAATGCGGGCGTGCTGGCGGGGCCGGACGGCGCGGTGGTGATCGATACGCTGGCGACCGAGGGACGCACCCGCGCGCTGGTCGAATTCGTCGACGACCTCGATATCGGTCCGGCCAGAACGATTGTCAACACCCACCATCACGGCGACCACAATTTCGGCAATCACCTCTTCGGGCCCACCGCCGTCGTCATCGGCCACGATCGGATCCGGCCGGAGATGATCGAGACCGGACTCGCGCTGACCGAACTGTGGCCGCAGGTGCAGTGGGGCGATGTGCGAGTAACCCTGCCCAGCATCACCTTCAGCAGCCGCGTGACCCTGCATATCGGCGAACGGCGCGTCGAACTGATCCACCTCGGACCGGCCGCGCACACCACCAATGATGTGGTGGCGTGGCTGCCCGAGGAGAAGGTGCTCTTCGCCGGAGATCTGGTGATGTCGGGGGCAGCACCGTTCTGCCTGATGGGATCGGTCAGCGGGTCGATAAACGCGATCAGCAGGCTCGCCGAACTTGGCGCGGAAACTGTGGTGTCCGGGCACGGTCCGGTGACCGGACCCGAGATCTTCGAGCAGACACTGCGATATCTGCGGTGGGTGCAGGAGCTGGCCGCCGAAGGCCGCTCCCTCGGACTCACCCCGCTGGCCGTCGCGCTCGAGGCCGATCACGGTGAATTCGCCGATCTGGTCGACGAAGAGCGCATAGTCGGCAATCTGTACCGCGCCGATGCGGAATGGGCGGGCGGTCCGATCGGCGAGCCGCTGGATGTGCTGTCGATTTTCGGCGAGATGATCGTGTACAACCACGGGCGGGTGCCGACATGTCTGGCGTGACAACCGAATCGGTGCGGGTCTGCGTGGTCGGCGGCGGACCGGCGGGGCTGATGACCGGTCTACTGCTCGCCCGATCGGGCGTGGAAGTGCTCGTGTTGGAAAAGCATCCGGACTTCCTGCGCGACTTCCGCGGTGACACCGTGCATCCATCCACTCTCCGGGCGATCGACGAACTCGGACTGGCCACCGAATTCCTCGCGCTACCGCACGTCGAACTGCCACAGCTGCCGATGGCCACCGCGAGTGGGCCGGTGATCTTCGCCGACTTCCGTTCGCTCCCAGGCGGTTTCCCGTTCGTGGCATTCATGCCGCAGTGGGATGTGCTGAACTTCCTTGCCGAGGCCGGTGGGCGGTATCCGGGCTTCCGCTTGATCCAGCGGGCCGAGGTCACCGAACTCATCCAGGAGCACGACACCGTGGTCGGCGCACGGGTACGCACACCCGAGGGAACTCTCGAGGTCCGGTCCCAGTTGGTGATCGCCGCGGATGGACGCAATTCGATTGTGCGCGGCGGCCTGCTCGAGGTCGCGGCCAGCGCGGCGCCGATGGACGTACTGTGGTTCCGGGTCAGCAAACCCGACGGCGAGCGGCTGCCGACCGTGCGCAGCGGCAATGGCTTCTTCATCGTCTGCATCGACCGCGGCGACTACCTGCAGGTCGCCTACATGATCCCGAAGGGCGGATTCGCGACCGTCAAGGCCGCCGGACTCGCCGACTTCCGTGCCGACCTCGCCGCGATCTATCCGAGCCTCACCGAGCATCTGGCGGCCGAGATCCGCACCTGGGATGACGTGAAACCTCTTGATGTGCGGGTGGATCGGTTACGGCGCTGGTACCGGCCCGGTCTGCTCGCGATCGGCGATGCGGCCCATGCCATGTCGCCCGCGGGCGGTGTCGGCATCAATCTCGCGGTACAGGACGCGATCGCGACCGCCCGGCTGCTCGCGCCCATCCTCGGCACGGGTGCTCGACCGAGCGTCGCACAATTGCGCGCCGTGCAGAGTAGGCGCGAATTCCCCATGCGTGTAGTCCAATTCGCGCAGCTGCGGCTGCTGTCGGATCTCTATCCGAATGCCGGACGACCGGGCACCGACAAGCCACTGCTGGTACGCCTGCTGCGGCGCTTTCCCCGCCTACCCCGGTTGGTGGCGCGGGTGATCGGGCTCGGCATCCGGCCCGAACACGTGCCACCGGCAGCCGATATCGCCGGAACCGTCACTGCCCTAACGAAATTCAGGGAGAACTGATCGTGTCGACATATCTGCTCGTCCATGGCGCATTCCACGGCGGCTGGGCCTGGCAGCGGGTGCTGCCGCTGCTCGAGGACGCCGGACATCGTGTGCTGGGCCCGTCGCTTGTCGGCCTCGGCGACCGCGCCGATCTCTTGAGCCCGGATGTCGGCCTGGATACCCACGTCGAGGATCTGGTCGGCCTGCTCACCTCCGCGGATCTGACCGACGTCGTCCTGGTCGGGCACAGCTACGCGAGCATCGTGGTGACCGCGGTCGCCGACGCCGTCCCCGACCGCATCGCCGAACTCGTCTATATCGACACCTTCGTCCCGCGCGACGGTGAGGCGGTCGCCGACATCATGCCCGGTATGGTCGATGCCTTCGCCGCCGCGGCCACCGAATACGGCGATGGCTGGCGCGTACCGCCGCAGACCGAGCCGATGGGCGACGGCGGTCTGTACGGCATCACCGAGGAACCCGATTTGAGCTGGGCCGCCTCGATGATGACCGCCCAGTCGCTCGAGACTTTCCAACAGCGCATGCTGCTCACGAATCCCGGTGCGCTGGCGGATATTCCGGTGACACACGTGTATTGCAGCGAGGGCGGCGAAGCCTACAAGGCCATGCGCACCGCCATGCCGCGCACCCTGCCACCCGCCGACCTGCCGCCGGGCCGTCTGCACGTGCTGCCGACCGGGCACGACTGCATGATCACCATGCCGCGCGAATTGGCCGGGCACCTCCTGGCATTGGCACCGCGGACAACGCTTGCCTAATGCAGGACACCGTAGGTCGCCGCAATGGTGAACCCGTGCGCTCCGGTCTCACAGGTCACCGTGCCCTGGTAGCCGATGCCGCAGGTGGCGCCACCGACGGCGACCTTCTGCCCCTCCGGCAGCACCTGCGCGCCACCCGGATAGGTGAAGGTGGGTTGGTCGGCGGTCAGGAACTGGGCCGCTTCCACAGTTGACGAACGCACCTGGTTCGCGCCCAGCGGTGCATCGATCGGCACCGCACCGCAACCGCGCGATAGCCATTGCGTCTCGATGACGAATCCGTGTGCCGCCCAGCCGGATCGGGTCAGGATTCGGCCGCGTCGTACGCGGCGCGGGCGGCGAGTACTTCGCTGAGATGTGCGCTCGACCAGTCGACGATGCTCGCGAAGACCGGGGTCAGGGTGACCGCGAGTGGGGTTGCTTCGTACTCGACGCGGGGTGGCACCTCGGCGTGGTAGGTACGGGACACCAGTCCGTCGCGTTCCAGCTGGCGCAGGCGCTGGGTCAGCACCTTGGGGGTGAGGCCGGGGATGCGCTGCTCGAGTTCGGTGAAGCGCAGGCGGCCGTCATGGGTCAGCACCCAGAGCACCTGGGTGGACCAGCGGCCGAAAACCAGGTCGATCACCGGGGTGATCGGACACGGATCGACGGTGGCCGGCCCACCCGCCGCCCGACCACCCGTCATCGAATCGCTACGCGATGCCTGCCGCATTGGACCTCACTTTCCACTTGGTAAGTACTATACTTTGGAAAGTACTGTGAAACCAGGGGTCGTGAGCGAGCACCACCGCGAACGAAAACCGAAGGGAACACAGTCATGACAACGACATCCGTGGACGGACGCATCGATCTGCCGCGCCGCTCCGGCGACCGGCCGCGCACCCGGGCACACAATCCACATCAGCAGCTCAGCCAGCTGGCGCCACCGGATCTGCAGGAAACCCTGTGGTCGCGGATGACCGCGCTGAACGGCGTGCTGCTCGGCCGCAGCGGCGTTTCGCTGCCCGATACCCGGGCGCTGCATCTGCGCCCGACGATCGCCAAGGGACCGGGCGAGGCGTATCTGGTCGGCACCGAATTCGCCCATCTGCACGGATACGACGACGGCAGCCTGCACATGTGCCTGCCGAAAGATATTGCGGCCGAGGCGATCGCGCAGGGATGGGCGGAATTGCATCCCATGGCGCGTCAGCGTTTTCTGCCGCAGACGCTGGTAATGGTCTACGGGCCACGCGATCTCGATGAACTCGAGGTGGTCTGGCGGCTGGTGCGGATCAGCCACGGTTTCGCGCGTGGGGCGGCTACAGCGTGATTAGAGCGGCGGCCGCCATCGTGGGAGTCATGAACGCCACCGATCTCGTCGGAACCTGGGAATTGCTGTCCTACTTCGATATCGACGAACACGATGCGACCAGCACCGGGCCGCTGGGTGAGGCACCGCGCGGCCTGCTGATCTACGGTGCGCACGGCTATATGTCGGTGAGCATGATGCGCACCGACGCAGCGACGGGCACACCGCCGTTCATGGGTTATGCGGGAACCTGGCGCAGGCGCGGCACGGAGATAGTGCACGCGATCACCGTGTGCTCGAACCCGGCCTGGGCCGATACCGAACAGGTGCGCCAGATGTCGCTGAGCGGCGACGTCCTCACGCTCATCGGGGCCGCACAGGTCGACGGGCGGATGCAGCGCCGGGTGCTGACCTGGCGCCGCTCCTACCAGCCGTCCTGAAATCCCCTGTCATTCAGGAGAATACGAGAATAAGGGCTCATCGAATTGGACCGGTTCGTTGTTTTCCTTGAGTATCTCGGTGATCACACCGCCGGCCTGCGCGGTCACCGGGATCATCAACTTCATCGCCTCCACGATGGCGATCTGCTGTCCGGCCGTCACCCGGTCGCCCACCTCCACGAAGGGGTCCGCACCCGGTTCCTGGCTGCGATAGAACACCCCGACACTCGGTGCGCGGAAGACCGCACCGAGTGCCGGCTTATCGGGTGCGGCCGGGGTTTCCACCGCGCCCCCTGCCACTTCGGGGGCCATGACGAGCGGTGCCGCCGAGACCTGCCATTCGGCCTCGATCGTCACCTCACCCACCTGGACACGCAGCGCACTCGGCTGCTGTGGGAAACCCGCGAGCAGTTGCAGCGCACCCGCCTGGATCGCCTCGAGGATCCGCAGATACTCGTCGTGCCCGGTTGCGCCGTCGAACGCGCCCGATGTGTTCTCCTCCACTGCGGTCATTGCCCAGGCCTTTCAGTAATTGCCAAGTCCGCCACAGACATTCAGCGCCTGCGCGGTGACCGCGCCCGCGCCGGGACCGATCAGATAGTCGACCATCGCCGCGACCTCGAACGGCTGCACGTAGCGTCCGATCGGCACACGTGCGCTCACCCGGGCGTGCACCTCGTCGGTATCCACACCCCACAGACCGGAGTAGACCTCCCGAACCCGTTCGGCCATCGGGGTTTCCACGAAACCCGGGCACACCGCATTCACCGTGATCCCGGTCTTGGCCAGTTCCAGTCCGAGCGCCTTGGTGAAGCCGACCACGCCGTGTTTGGAGGCCGAATACGGAGCACCGTGTACAACACCCTGTTTGCCGCCGGTGGAGGCGATATTCACGATGCGGCCGCTGCCGCGCTCGAGCATGCCGCCCGCGGTCAGCGCTGCCTTGGTCATCAGGAAGACGCTGTTGAGGTTGGTATTGATCACGTCGAACCACAGCTCGTCGGTGACTTCCGCAGTGACGCCGCCGCCGCTGCGGCCCGCATTGTTGACCAGGATGTCGATCGGGCCGTAGCGCCGCACCCCGGCGTCGACGTATTCACGGATCTGCGCGGCATCGACGACATCGCAGACCGTGCCGTCGACCTCGTGACCGTCGTCCTGCAGGCTCTTGACCGTATCGGTCAACTTCTGCTGATCGCGAGCGCAGATGAACACCGCGATACCCTGGGCCGCCAGGTTTTTGGTGATCTCCAGGCCCATACCGCTGGTCGCTCCGGTGACCAGCGCTACGCGCTGACTTTCCGCCATGACTCCTCCATCGGTCTTTCCGTACTCGCCGGGCTTTTCGACCTCCAGACTCGTCGCGGGTCCTATAGCCCCGGTCAACCCGCGCGCGGCTCGAGCCAGTCTCTAGCGGCATCGGCGACCGTTGCGTGCAGCCGCGCCCCGCCGCAACCAAGGAGCCACCATGACCACCGTCGCCAGCCGCACCGAGTTGTACGCCGAGGTCCAGCAGTTCTACGCCGACCAGATGCAGCGGCTGGACAACCGCGACATCCCGGGTTACGCCGAAACCTTCACCGAGGACGCGGAATTCGAACACACACCGGGTCGGCCACCGGCTCGGACCAGGGCGGGCATCGTCTCGGACCTGGTCGAATTCCACAAGCGTTTCGAGGCCGATCCGATGCAGCGCAGGCACTGGTTCAACATGATCAACCTGCAGCCACAGGACGACGGAACCATCGTCTCCACCGCCTACTGCCTCGTGGTCAAGATCCGGCCGAACAGCAAACCCGAAATCGCGCCGAGCTGCGTCGTACACGACGTGCTCGTCCGGGTGGAGGGCAATCTGCTGACCCGGTCCCGGCGCGTCGCCCATGACTGATTCCGCTGTCCCCGACCATATTTCGAGGAGTACCACGTGAACACCGTGCAGCCAGAAACCCTGTTGACCCTTGCCGCCGAAGCCCAGGACCTGTTGTTCCGGGAGGCGCGCACCGCGAACACCTTCACCGACGCACCGGTCACCGACGACCAGATCCGCGATATCTACGAACTGATCAAATACGGCCCGACATCGATGAATCAGCAGCCGCTGCGCATCGTCCTGGTTCGCAGCCCGGAGGCACGGGCCCGCCTGGTCACCCACATGATCGACAACAACAAGCCCAAGACCGCGACCGCACCCCTGACCGCAATCCTGGCCGCCGACTTGAACTTCCACGAAAACCTGCCGAAGGTCTTCCCGCACGCCCCCGAAGCCAAGGACTACTTCGCCGATCCCGGCTACCGCGCCGAATCGGCCCGCTTCAACGCCCTCATCCAAACCGGCTACTTCATCCTGGGCATCCGCGCGGCCGGCCTCGCCGCAGGTCCCATGAACGGTTTCGACGCCGAGGGTCTCGACAAGGACTTCTTCCCCGACGGCACCCACAGCGCACTGGTCGTCGTCAATATCGGCATCCCGGGCACCGACGCCTGGTTCCCCCGCTCCCCCCGCCTCACCTACGACGAGGTCGTCACCACCGTCTAGACGATCCCCGCCGACGAGTGGCAGGTGTGCCACTCGTCGGCGACACCAGGTCGGGAACGCACCCCATCAGTGCGATCGCCCTAGCTGGTCAGGCAATCGCCATGCGTTGTCGGCGGCATAAGCCGAGAGACCGATAACACCAGCATGGTGAGCACCTGTCCGAATCGGTGCAGGTATGCGCTCGGCAGATCGGCAGCCCGGGCGCGTGTCGGCTCATCCCAGGGCACGGGTGAAGCCCTCGACGAGTTCGTCGACCTGGGCGTCGGTCATGACGAAGGATGGGGAGATCTGCATCGCGCCCTGACCTGCTGCACGTCCCGAAATACCGTGGGCTCGTAACGTTTTGACGAGCGGGAGACCTTCGGCGGGATCGGCCAGTTGGATCGCGGCCACAGCACCGAGGCCGCTGCGGACCTCGGCGACGCGGGGGTGATCCGCGAGGGGCGCGAGCTTTTCGTGCAGGGTGGATTCCAGGCGCTTCGCTTCGGCGAGGAGGTTTTCGCGTTCGACGATGGCGAGGTTGGCGAGGGCTGCGGCGGCGGCGCCGGCGTGGCCGCCGTAGGTGTAGCCGTGGCGCCACCAGACGCCGCCGCGGAAGAAGGGGTCGGCGATATGGGGTGCGATGAAGACCGCGCCCATGGGGACGTAGCCGGAGGTGAGGCCCTTGGCGGTGGTCATGAGATCGGGTTCGAGCTCGAAACGTGTTGCGGCGAACCAGGATCCGCCGATGCGGCCGAAGCCGGTGACGACCTCGTCGACGACGAAGAGGATGTCGTGATCGCGGCAGATGCGGCGGACCTCGGTGAGGTAGTCGTCCGGCGGCAGGTAGATCCCGCCCGCGCCGATGATGGGTTCGCAGAAGAAGGCCGCGATGCGCTCCGCGCCGATCTCCTCGATGAGCGCGAGCAGCGCCTTCGCATCATCCCATTCGACGGTGCGGGCATCGGCCATCAGCTCGCCGTAGCCCTCGCGGTTGACCGGGATTCCCGCCAAAGCCGTTCCCGCGATATGCATTCCGTGATACGCGCGCTGTCTGCCGACCACAATGGTCTTGTCCGGCCGCCCCAGCTCATGCCAGTAGCGGCGGGCGAGCTTGGCCGCGGTGTCCACCGAATCCGAGCCGCCGGAGGTGAAGAAGATCTTGCTCCCCGGCACCGGTGCGATGCTCGCCAACTTCTCCGCCAACTCCTGTGTGGCGGGTTCGGCGAAATCACCGAAGTTCGAATAGTGCGCGACCGTGCGCAGCTGTGCGGCGACCGCATCCGCGATCTCGGCGCGTCCGTGCCCGACATTGGTGAACCACAGCCCGGCCGTCGCGTCCAGATACCTGGTGCCCGCCTGGTCGTAGATGTAGGCACCCGCACCGCGGGCCACGACGAACGCGCCATCGCGTTCGACAGCACCCATATCGGCGAACCCATGCCATAGCGCGCCCATGTCAACCACCTCTACTCGACAACCACGTCACTTCGTCGCTCCCCGGCTCGTCCGCGCCGCGCCGGCGGCCGCACAGCACACCGAG
This sequence comes from Nocardia vinacea NBRC 16497, assembly GCF_000308835.1. Lineage (GTDB taxonomy): Bacteria > Actinomycetota > Actinomycetes > Mycobacteriales > Mycobacteriaceae > Nocardia > Nocardia vinacea. Next base: position 69,405 of record NZ_BAGN01000158.1, read on the forward strand.
CGCGGCTACCGCGACGGCGAGTAGCGCGAATCCGATGACCAGGACCACCAGACCCGTCGCCATCGACACATAGCCCTGATGCCGTGGATCGAGGAACAGGTACGGATACCAGTCGACGATCGGCCCACGAATCAGGGCGTACGCGCCGTAGCCGAGCGGGTAGACCAGCCAGCCCGCGATCAGCCGCCCGGAAATACCGAGCGCGACCGGTGCCAGCACCCAGTCCACGATCATCACCATAGGCATGATGCGCTGCAGCACGTCATCCACCCACCCCTGTTCATCTCCCACCGGGATATGCGACAGCAGCACCGCGTACACGATGCCGATGATGAGCAGATACAGCGTGGCCGCACCGCGCACCAACTGCCAGCGTCGATCGCGCGGATCGAACAGCGCCCCGACCAGCAGTACGAGCAAACCGAGGAGATTCGCCTGATCGGTGAAGAGGTTCAGATCACCGGCCTGAACCGAGCCGTTCCGCAACAGTCCGACGGTCAGCGCGACCAGGCCGAATACCGCGAACGTGAGCCGAAGCCACCGTATCCACGGAGGAGAAATCGCGACGGCGCGCACGCCGCGATTGTTGCACGGATGGTGGCATGCACTCCGCGGTAACGCGGATCTGGTCGCCGGCGCGGAGTTGTTCGTCACCATTCATCCACTGGTACACCTGTTTCCGACTACGGACCTCGACGCGAAATTCAGACCGGCAGGGTCGTTGCTGATCACGCCGGACGAGCGAACGATCGACGCCTTCGCGGCCGATCCACACGACCGCGAACACTGGATACCGTGCTTCCGAGCCGGATTCGCGCAAGCGGATGCGGAAGCCACACGACTCCAAGGGATCTGGCCTACTTCAGCCGGTCGAGCCGTGCACTGATCCGGTGGCGGCCGACTTCGGAGGTCACCAACGAATCCGCTCGACTCCAGGAGCCGGTCAGGCGGATGGGATCGGCTCGCGTCGCCGGTCGACCAGTGCGCCGAGAGCGGCGACGGCCACGGCCAGCAGGGCGAAGACGCCGGTGAGGATGACCAGGCCGATGACGAGGGAGACGTAGCCCTGTTCGCGGGGGTCGATGAACGGGTACGGATACCAGTCGACGATGGGGCCGCGGATGAGGGTGTACGCGCCGTAGACGATCGGGTAGATGAGCCAGCCGCCGATCAGTGCGCGGCTGATGCCCAAGGTCACCGGGACCAGGATCCAGTCCAGGACCATGACGATCGGCAGGATGCGGTGCAGGACGTCGTTGATCCATCGGTCGGTGAGCATGACGTCGACCTTGGCGAGCAGTACTGCGTAGACGACGCCGGTGATCAGCAGGTAGACGGTGGCGGCGCCGCGAATCACCTGCCAGCGGCGGTCGCGGGGGTCGCGCGGATCGCCCCGATCAGCAGCACTATGACGCCGAACACATTGGATTCGATGGTGAAATAGCTGAAGTAGTCGGCCACGGAAAAGCCGGATTCGCCGATGTTGCGGATCGGTATCCAGACCAACGCCAGGGCGCCGAGCACGGCAAAGACGAAGCGCGGTATACGGATCCACAGTGGCGCGGCCCCGACTGTCATCGTCGGATCTTCCCACATCAGGACCGCTCCGAGCGGCGAACCGAGCAGTGCGACAGCACAGTGTCGGCGGCCGCACCACCGGTGTGCTCGACGGATGCCCACGCCCGACTCGGATTCGACGCGCCGGTTTCGCTACCCTGGTGAACGCAATGACCAGGACAGCCGACGTGAATCTCCGCGAGCTTCGGACCCGCCTGGCCGCCGTAACCCTCCGCGATGAACACCGGTTGCGCCGCAACCTGGACCGAGCCCGCGGCGGCGATCTCACCGGCATCACGGCCGAGATCGCGGCGGCCGAGCAGCGCGTCGAGGCCCGCCGCGCCGCGGTACCCGAAATCCGCTATCCGGAGCAGCTACCGGTCTCCGCACGCCGCGACGATATCGCCAAGGCGATCCTGGACAACCAGGTCGTCATCGTCGCCGGTGAGACCGGATCGGGTAAGACCACCCAGATTCCGAAGATCTGCCTGGAACTCGGCCGTGGCATCCGCGGCACCATCGGCCACACCCAGCCGCGCCGTCTGGCCGCGCGTACGGTCGCCGAGCGCATCGCCGAGGAGTTGGGCACCGACCTGGGCGATGTCGTCGGCTACACCGTGCGTTTCACCGACCATGCCTCGGATCGCACACTCGTCAAGCTGATGACCGACGGCATCCTGCTCGCCGAAATCCAGCGCGACCGGCTGCTGCGCCGCTACGACACGATCATCATCGACGAGGCGCACGAACGCAGCCTCAATATCGACTTCCTGCTCGGCTACCTGAAGCAATTGCTGCCGCGCCGACCGGATCTCAAGGTGATCATCACCTCGGCGACCATCGATCCGGAATTGTTCGCCAGGCACTTCGCGGACGAATCAGGCACTCCCGCACCGATTGTCGAAGTATCCGGCCGTTCCTATCCGGTCGAAATCCGGTACCGGCCGCTATCGCTGGAGCTACCCGTCGCCACCGATGACGACGACGAGGACACCCGGATCGTGGACCGCGACCCGGTCGACGCCATCGGTGACGCGGTGCGCGAACTCTTCGCCGAGGGCGACGGTGACGTGCTGGTCTTCCTATCCGGTGAACGCGAGATCCGCGACGCCGCGGATGCGTTGCGCGACCTACAGATTCCGCGCACCGAGATACTGCCGCTCTACGCGCGCCTGTCCACGGCCGAACAGCATCGCGTCTTCGCCCCGCATCCGGGGCGACGAGTTGTGCTGGCCACCAATGTCGCCGAGACCTCGCTGACCGTCCCCGGCATCCGCTATGTCGTCGATCCCGGCACCGCGCGCATATCGCGCTATTCGATGCGCACCAAGGTGCAGCGCCTGCCCATCGAAGAGGTCTCGCAGGCCTCGGCGCGCCAGCGCGCGGGACGCTGCGGCCGCGTCGCCGACGGCATCTGCATCCGCCTGTACTCCGAGGAAGATTTCGAAGCCCGGCCCGCCTTCACCGAACCGGAGATCCTGCGGACCAACCTGGCCGCCGTCATCCTGCAGATGACCGCGCTCGGACTCGGCGATATCGAGAAGTTCCCCTTCGTGGAGGCGCCCGACCGCAGAGCTATTCGCGACGGTATCGCGCTCCTGGAGGAATTGGGCGCGCTCGCACCGCGCACCACCGCGAAACCCGCTCGGCAGCAGGCTGATTCGACGGCGCAAGAAGTTGCCGCCACCGATAGCACCGGACGAGCGGACCAGGTGCCGGACACAACACTGACGCTTACGCCTACCGGCCGCGAAATGGCACAGATACCGGTGGATCCGCGAATGGCGCGCATGCTGGTCGAAGCGCACCGCAATGGCGTGCTCACAGATGTGCTGATCATTGTTGCCGCACTGTCCATTCAGGATGTGCGCGAACGTCCCGCGGACCATCAGCAGGCCGCGGACACCAAGCATGCCCGCTTCGTGGTCGAGGGCTCGGATTTCCTGGCCTACCTGCGGTTGTGGGAGTACCTGACCGAGCAGCGGAAGTCGCTGTCGTCCAATCAGTTCCGGCGCATGTGCCGGGACGAATTCCTGCACTATCTGCGGATCCGGGAGTGGCAGGATCTGCACGGGCAGCTGCGGACGATCACCCGGGGGCTCGGGTGGTCGGCGGGCGGCGACGGTTCGGACGGCACCGAAAGCGGTTCGCGCCGTGAGCGATCCGCCGCGGATAGTCGCGATTCGGAACGTGGACAGCACAAGTCCGGTTCATCTCGCGCGAAAGCCAACCGCGGCCGCGACAACACCGCCGGTTCGAAACCACAGGCCGCCGAAGACGATGGCACACCATGGGATTCGACCGCCATCCACCAGGCCCTGCTGGCGGGCATGCTCTCCCATATCGGCGTCCGTGAGGCCGAGACCCGCGAATTCCTCGGTGCCCGCAATGCCAAATTCATGATCTTCCCCGGATCCTCGCTGGCGAAGAAGCCGCCCCGCTGGGTGATGGCGGCCGAACTGGTCGAGACCTCCCGGCTCTGGGGCCGGATGGCGGCTCGGGTGGAGCCGGAGTGGGCCGAGCGTCTGGCCGGAGATCTGGTGAAACGCACCTACTCCGAACCGCATTGGTCATCCAAGCGCGGCGCGGCGCGCGCCTATGAGCGGGTGACGCTGTACGGCGTACCGCTGGTGGTCAGCCGTGCCGTCGATTACGGCCGGATCGACCCGGAACTGTCGCGCGAGCTTTTCATCCGGCATGCTCTCGTACAGGGTGAGTGGCAGACCCGGCACGAATTCTTCCACCGCAATCGCGAACTCCTCGACGATGTCGCCGATTTGGAGCACCGCGCCCGCCGCCGCGACATCCTCGTCGACGATGAGGTGCTGTTCGAGTTCTACGACAAGCGCGTCCCGGCCGATATCGTTTCGGTGCGCCACTTCGACAGCTGGTGGCGCACCGCGAAGCGCAAAGATTCCGCGCTGCTGGACTTCTCGACCGATACCGTGGTCAATGACGCCGCGGCGACGCTCGACCCGACCGACTTCCCGGACGCTTGGCGCCAGGGCGAGTTGAGCTTCCCGCTCACCTATCAATTCGAGCCCGGCAATGACGATGACGGTGTCACCGTGCGGATTCCGGTCGAGCAGCTGGCACATGTGCGTGCCGTGGGCTTCGACTGGCTGGTCCCCGGTATGCGCGACGAGTTGGCCACCGCGCTGATCAAGACGCTGCCCAAGGCTCTGCGCCGCACCGTCGTTCCCGCACCGGACTTCGCCGCGGCCGCACTCGCCGCGCTCACACCGCGCGCCGAACCCCTGCGCACCGGCCTGGCCAGGGAGCTGTCGCGGCTCGGTTCGGTCACCATCGCACCGAGGGATCTCGACCCCGCCGCGCTTCCGGACCACCTGCGCATGACCTTCGCCGCGATCGCTGCCAGCGGTCAGGTGCTGGCGCGCGGGAAGAATCTCGCAGAGTTGAAAACCCAGCTGTCCGAGCAGGTTTCGGCTTCGGTCGCCCGCGCGACCGCGGGTGCGGAACGGGCCCCAGCCACCGTGTGGACCTCGGAATCACTGGGGACGGTCGAGCCGACGGTGCGCAGCGAGGTGGCCGGTCAGACGGTCACCGGTTACCCGGCGCTGGTCCCCGAGGGCGAGGGCGTCGCGGTGCGCGTCCTGAGTTCCCCCGCCGAGCAGGCCGCCGCCATGCGGGCGGGCACG
>NZ_BAGN01000157.1 GCF_000308835.1 Nocardia vinacea NBRC 16497
CAGAGGCGAGTGCGGCGAGTTGGCCGTCGACCGCACCCATGCCGACCGCCAAACCCGCAATAACAATGGAGAATTCACCGTGCGCGACCAGTGCCGCGCCCGCCCGCGCCCGGCCCATCCGGCGGATACCCTGCCGACTCGCCGCCCACCAGCCGGTGGCGAGCTTGGTGAGCACGGTGACGACCGCGAGGAGGATCGCCCAGCCGAGCACCGGCGGAATGGCCCGCGGATCGGTGCTGAACCCGAAGGCCACGAAAAAAGATGGCCGCGAACAGATCCCGGATCGGTTCCAGCAGTTTGGTCGCCTCGCGCGCGGTGGAACCGGAGATCGCGATGCCTAGCAGGAATGCGCCGACCGCCGCCGAAACATTCAGCGTCGATGCCAGCCCGGCCACCAGCAGCGCCGCACCGAGCAGCTTCAACAGGAATACCTCGCGGTCGGCGCTGTCGACGATCGCCGAGACGTACCGGCCGTAGCGCAGCGCGACGACCAAGACGACGGTGACGGTGGCCAGGGCCAGACCGAGCACGGTCAGCCCGCTCAGCAAGCTCGTACCGGCCAGGATCGCGGTGAGGATCGGCAGATACATCGCCATCGCGAGATCCTCGAAGACCAGAATCGACAGGATCACCGGGGTTTCCCGGTTACCGAGGCGGCCGAGGTCATTCAGCACCTTGGCGACGATGCCCGATGACGAGATGTAGGTGACCCCGGCAAGAGTGATCGCTCCGGTTATCCCCCAGCCGAGTAGTAGGGCGACCACCGCGCCGGGCGTCGCGTTCGCGACGAGATCGACCAGACCCGCGGCCCAGGAGCGGCGCAATCCGGTCACCAATTCTGCCGCGGTGTATTCGAGGCCGAGCAGTAGCAACAGCAGTACGACACCGATTTCGCCTGCGATATGGCCGAATTCGTTCGCGGCGCCCAGTTCTACCAAGCCACCCTGGCCGAAGGCCAGCCCGCCGAGCAGATAGAGAGGAATCGGGGACATGCCGAAGCGTGCCGCCACTCTCCCGAGCATGCCGAGGGTGAATAACACCGCCCCGAGCTCGATGAGGGCGAGCGCGGTTTCGTTCACGCTCTCACCCGTGCGTCAGGATCTTCGCGGCCGCGTCCAGACCGTCCGGGGTACCGACGACGACGAGTATGTCGTCGGCGGTGAAAGTGAAATCCGGTCCCGGCGAGGGGTGCAGCTGCCCCGCACGCATCACCGCGACGATGGAAGCCTTGGTGCGCGTGCGCATTCCGGTCTCGCCGAGGGTGCGGCCCTCGTACGGCGAATCCTCGCCGATGGGTAGCTGGCGCGTGGTGATCCCTGGTAGGTCCCGGTGATCCTCGCGTAGCTTCGCCACCAGCTGCGGCGAGCCGAGCAGGTTGGCGAGCACCGCGGCCTCGTCGGGAGTCAGGGGTACTTGCGCGGCGCAGGAGTCCGGGTCATCGGGTTTGGAGACAATCAGATCGATGCCGCCGTCGCGGTGATCGACCACACCGACTCGGCGGCCCGACCGCAGCTGAAAGTCTTTGCGTACCCCGATCCCGGGTAGGGCGGTGACATCGACGTTCACACCTCCACCCTAACCGGCAAAAGCGGCTGACCGCCCAACAGCCCACCCGTCATAGTCGCGACAGGAGGGATCCGGCTACGTAGGTCATCGAATCGACCCGGACTCATTCCTTCGGCGGACCCGGGAACGCTGGGGCATGTGCTCTGATGGGGCGATGCGACGGCAGTGGGATGCTTTGTCGGCGACCGCGCAGGACGCGCTGGTCGCCGCCTTCGCGCTCGTACTCGGCGCCGCGCTCTATCTGACCGGCTTGTTCGAGATGGCCAGTGACCTGAGCCGCCATCCATCGCTGCCGGTGCGGTTCGGGGTGCTCGCGCTCATCTGCGTGGCGACCTTCCTGCGGCGTCGGATGCCGATATCGGCGCTCGGTATCGGGCTGCTCCCGTTCGCCATCGATATCGCACTCGGTCCGACGGTGCCGGTCTGGCTCATCTATTCGGATCTGATCTATGCGGGTGTGCTGTATGCCGCGCCCGCGCGCTCGCGCTGGCTGGTCACGGTTTGCGGGGTAGTCTCGGCCGTACTGACCGCGCTGGCGCTGGTGCTCGGCGACTGGCGGGTCGCGGTGATCACCATCGCCGCGCTGTTCGCCTTCGTCGCGACGCCGCTGTGGTGGGCGCTGTCGGTGCGCGGGCACAAGGAGATCGCCGAGGCCGAACGCAAACGCGCGCAGGCGATGACACTGGTCGCCGAATTGGATCGGCGCGCCGCCATCGCCGACGAACGCAAGACGATGGCGCGCGATCTGCACGATGTGATCGCCGGACACCTGTCGGCCATCGCTATCCAATCCGAAGCGGCGCTCGGGGTGTTGGCCCGGCAGGAAACCGATCCCACTGTCGCCGGGATCGTTTCGTCGATCCGGTCCAATAGTGTCAGCGCGCTGCAGGAGATGCGCACCATGATCGGTCTGCTGCGCCGCGACGACGGCGCCGAGGACGATGCGGCCGCGCCGCGCAAACTGGCTCAGCTGCCGATTCTCGTCGACGCGGCCCGCGCCGCCGGAATCACCGTGCGCGTGCGGGATTCGCTGAACGGGACGGCGCTGCCGAGCGCGGTCGACCAGGCCGCCTACCGAATCGTCCAGGAAGCACTGACGAATGCCATGAAACACGCACCGGGACAGGAGGTCGATATCGACGTGCGTACGGAGGCAACGGATCTGGCCCTCTCGGTGCGCAATCCCACGGCACCGGTGCGCAATCGACCGCCCGACGACGCGCGCCACAGTGGTCTGATGAATATGCGGGAACGCGCCGCGGCACTCGGCGGCACCTTCACCGCCGGACCCGGCGCCGACGGCTGGGAAGTCTCTGCGCGACTGCCGATCTCGACGACGGGGGTGTCATGATCCGGGTACTGATCGCCGATGACCACGGCGCGATCCGGGCCGGACTGCGGATGATCCTGGAGACCGCCGAGGGCATCGAAGTGGTCGGTGAGGCCGCCGACGGCGATATCGCGGTGGCACAGGCCAAGGCGCTGCGCCCGGATGTGGTGCTGATGGATGTGCGTATGCCGGGCGTCGACGGCATCACCGCCACCGGCCGCATCACCGACGACGGCCTGGCCAGGGTGCTCATCCTGACGACCTTCGACCTGGACGAGTACGTCTTCCGGACGCTGCGCGCCGGCGCGTCCGGCTTCGTGCTGAAATCCGCGTCGGGACAGGCACTTGTCGATGCGGTGCGCGCGGTGGCCGCGGGTGACGGCGTGCTCGCGCCCGAGGTGACCGCCGCGGTGATCAATGCGTTCGCCTCGACCGATGGCGATCCGAGCCGGCCCGCGCCGGACGGCATGGACGAGCTGACCGAACGCGAACGCGAGGTGCTCGACTGTCTCGGCGACGGTCTGTCCAATGCGCAGATCGCCACGCGGCTGTTCATCGGCGAGACAACAGTCAAAACACACGTCTCACGCGTACTCACCAAACTCGGTGTGCGGTCTCGCGTTCAGGCCGCCATCGTGGCGCGCGAGGCCAGGGAGCGGTAGGTCAGGACGCCGGAAAGTTCGGGTCGAGCGCGGCGAAGGTGCCGTCCGCCCCGGGCTGGTAGTCGACCACGGCGGTGACCGCACCGACCGGCAGCGGACCGTACAGATGTGGGAACAGCATCGATTCCGGATCGGTGGGCACTCCCGGTTCCCATTTCACCGGCGCGCCGACGCGGGCCGGATCGATGCGCAGCAGCACCATGTCACGCCGTCCGGCGAACAGTCGGTTGGCGGGCAGATGCGCCTGCTGTGGCGTGGAGAGATGGATGAACCCGATCTCCTCGAACGACTCCGGGCGGTACTCGCCGGTTTGCCGCGCGGTCAGCCATTCGGCGAGAGTGCAAATGTGAACGAGAGTGTGAGTGTCATGGATCACGGGTAATCTCCCGGTAGACAACTGGATAGGCCTGTTCGTGATCGTGGTCGAGTGGAGTTCGATACGTAACCGGTGATGTTCGCCAGTAGCGAAATCCCAGGTGGTGTTATCGAAAACACACAGAATCACTTCCGGGAACAAAGCCCCCGTCCCGAACGTCTGACAGAGTAGTCATACCCCTGCTGGGAAGTAGCGGTAGCGAGCCCGCGGAGTGACCACGGGCCCCACACCAGGTGAACGGACTGTAGTGCCGGGAGCCAGGACGGAGGAGTCATGCCAGGAACCCTGACAAGCACCCCACTGACCGCGGTCGATCGTTGCGACCGTTGCGGTGCTGCCGCACGAGTTCGTGCCGTATTGCCCGCAGGTGGCGAGTTGCTCTTCTGCCAGCACCACGCGAATGAACACATGGATCGCTTGCGTGAGCTCGAAGCCGTGATCGATACGGAATCGGCTCCCGCGCTCTGACCAGTCCTCGCGTCCCGACACAACAGCATCGAACAACAGAACATCGCTGATAGACGACAGCGGGCGGCCTACAGGTCGCCCGCTGTCGGCGTTTCCGGTCCCGCTGCTGCGGACAGGATGCCGTCGAGCAGTTTCCCCAGACCGAAGGCGAAGTCGCCCGCCGGGTCCGACGGCGCTTGATAGCGTTCGCCTACCGCAGCACCGACCCGCGAGGCGATCGGGAACTCCTCGACCGACATGACCTCGGTCAGCAGCGGACCGTGCTGCTCCCACCACTGCGCGTCGGTCAGCTCCGCTGTACTGCGGATTCCGGCGATCGCCATCCGCGCATTGCCGGTCGCGAATTCCGACAGCACCGCGATCACCCGATCCATAGCCAGATCGGATAACCCGATCCCCTCGATCGCGGCCAGCTGCCGTTCATATCGGCACATCCGGCCCGGACCGAGCACCAGCCGCCACGGTGGCACCTCGAGCATCCACGGGTGCGCGATCAGTTCCGCGCGGACCTGTTCGGCGATCGCAGACATTCGGTCACGGACCGGGAGATCGGTCGGGATGGGTACGTCCTCCAGTGCGACCGTGTCGACCATCAACACGGTCAAAGCCTCCTTGCTCGGCACATAGGTGTAGAGGCTCATCGGGCGCAGGCCGAGTTCGGCAGCGACCGCGCGGATCGACACCTTCTCGTACCCCTCCCGATCGGCGAGGGCGATCGCGGCGATGACAACCTCGTCGACACTTACCGTCTGCTTCGGTCCGCGCCCACCGGATCGCGGCGGCACAGCATGTCGCCAGAGCAGGCTCATCAACTGTTTCGCCTGGTCGGTCACGTGGTCCTCTCGGAATTAATTCGGTACGCTGTACGTTGTTACAATACTCCGTACACCATACGACGATCTAGGGGACCGCTCTGCCCAGCACACAGGCCACCTACCTACCCGACCGCCACATGTTCGCGCTGTGGACTTGGAACGGATCCGCGCCCGGCCGGGCGCCCGACGGCGATCGGGAAACACTCTCCTTGGCAGTGCCGACGGGACCGCACGGCGCGATCGAGGTCACCGATGTCGAGTGCGCACTCGTTGATCCGGACGAGCTGTTGAAGTTGGACCTCGGCGACACGGGCTCGTCCGTATACGCATGGCGCGCGGTGCTGCTGGACGGAGTCGAACCGTGCGATGCGCAGGCGGATACCAGATCTTCCGGTGCACACCCGCCTGTACGCTCGGCCGACGCCCGATCCGCCGATGCAGCCTTCGAAGCCGCTGCGACAACGCGGACGCAGGTGGCCGACGCTTCGACTGATCAGGTGGGCGGCACACAGGCGCGGTCCGAGTCGGTGGTCGGTCCAGGCGATACGGTGTTGCTGCCGATCGCCGCGCACGCTGTGCCCGATGCCGCCGGGACGTCGATCGTGTCCGCCGAGCGTGCTGCGCGGGTGTTGCGTGAAACACGGTGTGTCGGGGCGGAATTGCGGGCGGGGCTGAAGGCGGAGCTGCGGCCCTACCAGGTGCGGGGCGCGGGCTGGTTGCACGAGACCGTCGCGGCACACGGCGGGGCGGTATTGGCCGATGAGATGGGTCTCGGTAAGACGGTGCAGACCATCGGTTTTCTGCTCGGGCGGGCCGGGGGTGGGGCGCAGCTCGTGGTATGTCCGACGTCATTGGTCGGGAACTGGGCACATGAGATCACGCGGTTCGCGCCGGGGCTACGGCCGGTGGTGTGGCGTGGGGGTGCGGTCACGGATGAGGCCGGGACCGTTGTGGTGACCGGGTATCCGATGTTGCGGCTGCACGGTGCCGTGTTGGCCGATCGATCCTGGGCGACAGTCGTTTTCGATGAGGCGCAGGCGTTGAAGAATCCGCGCACCCAGGTGTCCAAGGCAGCGCGGGCATTGACGACGGAAGCGAAGGTCGCGCTGACGGGTACGCCGGTGGAGAACCATCTCGAGGAACTGTGGGCGCTGCTGAATCTGGTGGCGCCGCGGCTGTTCGGGCATCGCACCCAGTTCCGCCGTCGATTCGTCCGGCCGATCCACGAGGGTTCGGCGGCCGCGGCGGGCCGACTGCGCGATGCGCTCGAACCGGTGCTGTTGGCGCGCAAGAAGGCTCAGGTCGCCGCATCGCTGCCCGCGAAGATCCACAGCGATCTGCTCTGCGATCTGACCACCGAACAGGAACGGCTCTACGACCAACTGCTCGACAAGGCGATCGATGACGGCTTCGGCCACGGCGCGCAACGGCAGAGCCGGGTGCTCGCCGCGCTGACCGCCCTCAAGCAGGTCTGCAACCATCCGGGACTGATCACCGGTGAGCTGGGTGAATTGGCGGGCCGGTCCGGAAAGCTGGACCTGTGCACCGATATCGTGGCCAATAATCTCGAAACCGGTGACCCGACACTGATATTCACCCAATATCGCGCCACCGGTGACTTGCTGGTCCGCCACCTGCACGAGCAGTTCGGGGTGCGGGCGCCGTTCTTCCACGGCGGACTGAATCAGGCCGAGCGTGCCGAGATCGTTTCGAGTTTCCAGGCCGAAGACGGTCCGCCCGTGTTGATCCTGAGTCTGCGCGCCGCAGGCACCGGTCTCACCCTGACGCGTGCCGCCGATGTCATCCACTTCGACCGCTGGTGGAATCCGGCCGTCGAAGCCCAGGCCTCCGACCGGGTGCACCGCATCGGCCAGACCCGCACCGTCACCATCACCACACTGACCTCGGGCACCACCGTCGAGGAGCACATCGCGGGCATGCACGACCGCAAATCCGCCCTCGCGGACCTCAACGATTCGGCCGGGATCGCCGCACTGGCCCGGCTCGACGACGACCAGCTCATCGAGATCCTGCGCCGCAAGAGGGAGAACTGATGGCGGACAACGAATTCGGATACACGGCATGGGGCATGGACTGGGTTCGGCTCGCCGAACCCCTGCGCCAGACCCGGCCCGACCCGCTGCTCCCCCGGGCCCGCAGCATTGCTCGCAACAACGGTGTCCAGGCGACCATCGAAGGGCGCATCGTGCGCGCCGCCATCCACCGCGGTGGGCAGGCCTCGGTAACCCACCTCGAAGTCGCGCCACTTTCCCGTTCAGCCATCACCGCTATCGCCGAAATCATCTCGGATACAACAGTTCTCACCGACGAAATGCACCGATCTCTGGTCGATGCCGGCATAAGGCCGGCACCCGGCCCGGCCGGGACGGACTGCTCCTGTTCGGCTCGCACCGCCCGCTGCGTGCACGTTCTCGCGGTGTTCTACGACATGGCCCGCCGCGTGGACGAGAACCCCCGCCTGGCACTGGAGATCCAGGGCTATTTCCAAGCGGCACCAGAGGATTCGACAGCGCCGGTCGAATCACTCCGCTGGACCCCGATCAATGCACTGGATCCTGCGGACTACTTCGAGGCCGCAACAGCGGTGCGCTGAGAGGATTCACTCGGGGCGACGGGCACGGAAGCGGAAACTTCCTGCGCCGGTTTCGATCTCGACATCGGTGAAACCGGCTCGGGTGAGCCGCTCGGCGGCGTGCTCCGGCGGTACCGGCACGCAGGTGTCGCCGAGGTGCAGCAGGCGGAATACGCGGCCGTCGAGGCCGTCGCTGCCTGCGAATACGCCGCCGGGCCGCAGGACACGCAGGGCTTCGCCGAAAAGAGCGTCCTGTGCCCCGACAGTGGGTACGTGGTGCAACATCGTGAAGCACACGACCGAGTCGAATTGTCTGGGCGGCAAGGGCATATCCGCGCCGTCGCCCTCGATCACCGTCATCGCGGCGCCATGCCGGGTGCGCAGCCGATCGACGAGCACCGGATCGATCTCGACACCGGTCAGCTTGCTGGTGCGCTCTCGCAAGGCGCGGATATTGGCACCGTAGCCGGGGCCGATCTCGAGTGCGGACGCACCGAGGTCGAGACCGGACAGCGCCCACGGGACGATCCGCGTCGTACTCGTACGCTCCCACGCCGCCGATCGGCACATCAATTTGTGTACGTAGTTCATCGCCATGCGATTCACGCTAGGAGCGGCCAGCTGTGACCACGACAGGCTACGGTGACAAGTTGTGTCGCGAAACGGCCAATTCGTGGTGCCCCACCCCGGGACGTCCCAGCCGAACGACGGATCGGTGGTATTTCCGGCCGCGATCGGAGATACCGCCATGGTCTTCGGCGCGGGCGTCATGTCCGCGGGCTACTGGTTCGACACCCATGAACATCCGCAGCACCAAATCGCCTGGGCAGCAAGGGGCGTCATCGCCGTCGAAATCGGCGACGGATACTGGGTGCTGCCACCCACCCGCGCCCTGTGGATCCCCGGCGGCACCCGCCACCGAACCGGAACCACCCAGGGCGCGACCATGCGCGGGATCTTCGTGGCACCCGATCGATGCCCGGTCTCGCTTATCGCCCCGACAATGCTGCGAGTGTCGCCATTGCTGCGCGAACTCTTCGACCATCTCACCGGGCCCGACACAGCCCTCGCGCGCGGAGCGGACGCGGAGCGGCGCGAGCACGCCGACGAGCCCCCGCCCAGCGCCCACCCGCTCACAGCCACCCACCCGTTCACCGACACCCGAACCGACGGGGTCCTCGCCACGGCGACGCGAAATCCCGCCGGCAACGTCGCCGTCGCACGAGGCGAGCGCGGAAGCGGTTCGATTCGAGCACGCCGAGACTCCGGTCAGCGCACGCCCGCTCACGGATGCTCGCGCCGAAGGGAGCGCCGCAGCGCCGACTCGAAATCCCGCCGACGACAACACCGCCGCACGGCGCGAGCGCGCGGAGGCGGTCATATTCGACCTGCTCGAGCCGGTCGACGTGATTCCCGTCGGCGCCCGCCGACCGGCGGATGCCCGAGCCGGACAGGTCGCTGACGCCCTGACCCGCAATCCCGCCGACCCCCGCACCCTCACCGAATTCGCCGCCGACGCCGCAACCAGCCCCCGCACCCTGGCCCGTCTGTTCCTCGTGGAAACCGGAATCTCCTTCGGCCAGTGGCGAACCCAGATCCGCCTAGCCGCCTCCCTCCCCCTGCTCGCCGAGGGACTGCCGATCGCCCGCATCGCGGGCCGCGTCGGCTACGCCACCCCGAGCGCCTATGTGGCCGCCTTTCACCGCACTGTCGGCGTCTCCCCCGGCCGTTACTTCACCGGATAATCGCGCTGCGGAGTCAGGCGTTGGTGCCGCCGTCGACGGTGAAGGTCGCTCCGGTGATGCTGCGGCCGGAGGGGCCTGCGAGGAAGGTTACGGTGGCGGCGATGTCATCGGTGGTGCCGAA
>NZ_BAGN01000156.1 GCF_000308835.1 Nocardia vinacea NBRC 16497
GCACCACCGACGAGTTGGACGTCCTCGCCGAATTCGGGCACCGCGCCCGCGTCTACGAACTGCACGGCGACCTGTTGTTCACCGGTGCGGAGCGGGCGGTGCGCGCGATCGAGGAGCAGGCGCGCGAGTTGGCGGCATTGGTGGTTGACCTGCGGCAGGTCGGTGAGGTCAGCGGGATCGCGGTCCAGATGCTCGACGCATTGCAGATCGAACTCGCCGCCGCGGGCTGCCGCGTCGCCATTGTCGACCCGGACGGCAAACTGGGCCATCTGGTCTCCAGCCTGGATCCGGCCGACCCACGCGGGCGGGTATTCATCGATCGCGATACCGCGACGGAATGGTGCGAGGACATCGTCCTCGACCACCATCGGCCCGCGAACGAACCGGCATGCGCGTCCCTGCCGATCGAGGACCATCCCGCGCTCGCGGCTCTCGCTCCGGACGATCGCACCCGGCTGGCCAAGGATTTCGAGGTGCGCACCATTGCCCGCGGCGAGGTCATCGCCGAGCGCGGCAGCACCCGCTCCGGGCTGTATCTGATTCTCGAGGGCCGGGTCCGGATCACCTTCGAGGGCGCCGATGCCCGGACCCATCGGCTGGTATCGCTTTCGGCGGGAATGTCTTTCGGCGAGATCCCGATGTTGGTCGGGACACCGTTCGTGAACGAGGCACGTGCGGAAAGCGCGGTGCGCGTTGCGGTTCTGCGTCCGGAGCGGTTCGACATGCTCACCGAGCAAGCGCCGGACCTCAAACTCGCGCTGCTCGAGCGACTCGCCGCGGGAGCGTATGCGCAGATGGATGCGGTGGTACGCGCGATCGCGGTGCGCGGCGGCGATTATTGACCGGTTTTGTCCGGGCAGAGGGGGACATTTCCGAACCATCGACCGTTGCGTCCGAAACCGATGAAGTCAGGAGAGCGCCGTGAACAAGAAGAAGTCCCACGACACCGCGGGCACGGTCACCACCTTCGGGTCCGGCAGCGCCCGCGCCACCCCGGATCTGATGCGCGTCACCATCTCCATCGAAACCCGGGCAGTCAAGGTCGCGCTCGCCTACGGCCAGGCCGGCGAGCGCGTCGGCGCTGTCACCGATTCGCTGCGCTCCGATGGCGTTCCCGGCACCGATATCGCCACCAGCGGACTGTCGGTGCGCACCGAGACCGTCTGGATCGAAGGCGGTGGTTCCAAGATCACCGGTTACGTCGCGACCACCGACCTCACCGTTGTGCTGCGCGATATCGGCGAAACGGCCGATCCGGGCCCCGCCACGATCATCGCCAACTGTGTCGACGCCGGTGGTGACGATGTCCGCCTCGGCGGCCTCGATCTCGGTTTCGCCGATCAGGAAAGCCTGCTGATCCGCGCCCGCGATGCCGCCTGGGACAACGCGCTCGCAAAGGCTGAGCAGTATGCGGGTCGTGCTCGGCGGACTCTCGGCCCGGTTCTCGAAATCACCGAGAACGCCATCTCCACTCCGTCCGTCACGCCCCGGCTGATGGCCATGTCGGCCCCGATGAACGAGTCGTACGGCGGCGCTCCGGTTCCGGTCGAACTCGGCGAATCCGAAATCTCGGCGACTATCCGCGCGACCTGGCAGCTCGACTGATTCCATCTGACCTAACGCTTGCTTGGGTATAGTGAGGGCCTCATCACGTCTGATCAGGAGTCCGCATGTCGTTCGTGCTCATCGAGAAACCGCGACCGCAGGTCGCGCTGGTCACGCTCAATCGGCCGGATCGGATGAACGCGATGGCCTTCGATGTGATGATCCCGCTGCGCGAGGCCCTCGAAACGGTCAGTGTCGATAACGAAGTGCGGGTCGTGGTGCTCACCGGCGCGGGCGAGGGCTTCTGCTCCGGTGCGGATCTGCAGAACGCGGGCCGGATTCCCAATACCGAAGGCCTGACCAAGACCAGCGTTGCGCGGCGCTCGATGGATCTGCTCAACGATGTGATGATCACGCTGCGGCGGATGAACCAACCGGTCATCGGCGCGATCAACGGTGCGGCGATCGGCGGTGGCTTCTGTCTCAGCGTCGCCACCGATATCCGAATCGCGGGCGAGGACGCCTATTTTCGCGCGGCGGGCATCAATAACGGCCTCACCTCAGCGGAATTGGGCATCAGCTATCTGCTGCCGCGCGCCATCGGCGCCTCGCGCGCCTTCGAAATCATGTTGTCGGGCCGGGATGTCGACGCGGTCGAGGCCGAACGGATCGGCCTCGTCTCGCGCGTCGTGCCCACCGCCGAACTCCTCGACACCTGCTACGACCTGGCCGAACGGATCATCAGCTTCAGCCGCGTCGGCACCGAGCTCACCAAACGCATGCTGTGGAGCGGTATGGAGGCCGGCGGTTTCGAATCCCATATGCAACATGAGGGCATGTCCCAGCTCTACGTCCGCCTCACCACCGAGAATTTCGACGAAGCCATCCGGGCGCGGCGCGACCGGCGGCCACCGGTATACGAAGACTGATCTTCACGAGCGGCGGTCAATGCCATTGATCAGCAGCGTCACCGTATCCGCGCCCGCGTGACGGTCCTTCGAGATCCCCTGGTACTCAGGGGAATCCGCCCACTCGCGGAATGAAGGCTCGTCCGGGAACGACATCAGCACAACCTTCTCGCGATCCGAATCGCCCTCGATCACCCGCGGGGATTCATCGGAGGCAAGCAGGGTGCCGGAGTAGCGGGTGAACACCTCGAGGAAGCGCGCACGGTAGCGATCGTAGGCGGTGCGATCGGTGAACTTCAGCTGTGCGACGACATACACGGTCATGGTTCGACTGTAAGCCGCGCTGCCACAACAGCGATCGAGGGAACCGGACAGTAGGCGTGCGCGTCTGAATAGATAAGGCACCACGCCGATTTCTCGACCGGGGGTGTCGCTGCTTCGACCGAAGGACCTCGAATGATCGCTCGGCGCGACGATTTCGTCCTCTTCACCGTGGTCGCCTTCGGGCTGGCCTGGGTGGCCGGTTCCGGACCGTGGATCGATGGGCAGGGGCTGAAATCCGGCCTGTGGCTGCATACCGGGGCACTGCTGATGATGCTGACTCCGACGCTCGGGGTGCTGGCGGTATGGCGCTATCGCGGGCGGTCCTGGGGTGAGCTGGTTTCCGAAACCGGACTGACGCTGGGTGCCCGGCCACGCCGAACGGTTGGGCTGGTCGTGGCAACGTGGCTCGGTGCACCGCTGTTCCTCTCGGTCGCATTCGGTCTGAGCGCCGTATTCGGTTTGTATTCCTTCGAATTCACTTCCGCCGAAACCGTCGCCGCACTTGTCCTGGAGAGCCTGGCGGCCAATGTTCTCGGCACCGTGCTCTTCGCCCTCGGCGAGGAGATCGGTTGGCGCGGCTGGCTGCTGCCGCAGCTCGCGCGGCGCTTCGGTCTTGCCAGCGGACTGCTCATCACCGGTGTGGTCTGGGCGCTGTGGCACGCGCCGCTGACACTGCTCGGCTACAACTATCCGAATCTCGGCCCATGGGCCGCACTGGCTTTCATCGGATTCTGCGTCCCATTCGGGGCGATCCTCGGCTGGCTGCGCCTGCACACCGGGAGCATCTGGCCCGGTGTGTTCGCCCACGCCGCACTCAATGCCAGCGCCATCGCCTTCAGCCTCTTCGAATCCCCCGCACACCAATCCAATCCGCTACTGACCGGCTTCGGCCTCGTCGGTTGGACAGTACTCGCGCTGTGCGCGACCGTCCTGTTCACCTGCTTCCCGCTGCACCCGACCAGCCGACCGGCACCGAGCACCATATCGAGCCGACCGCAGCCGTCCCTGGGGTGAGCAGCGCAGGATAAGCACCGATGCACCAGCGTCCGGCATCGTGGATCCGGCCGCGTCACCGGGTTCGAGTGGCACTGGTGAAGGAGGCTTCTCGACGCCTGGCCGGGTATTCGCGGGCGTCGGCCGTGGTGCACGCGAAACAGGAGCGGTTCGATTGTGAATATGTCGTCACTGTCGGGTAAGTCGGGCAACCTGCGGCACCCGAATTTCCGTGCGAATTCCGCCCGATCTTGATCCGGACTGTGCTGTGCGCCAGGGTATTACGGGTCTCAGCGCTCCAGGAGGGCGAGGCATTCGACATGATGGGTGGCTGGGAAGGCGTCGAAGGCGCGCAGCTCAGCGAGGTGGTAGCCCGCCGATTGGTAGAGGCCGAGGTCGCGGGCGAATGAGGCCGGATCGCAACCGATATGGATGATGCGGGAGGGGCCGCTGGTGGTCACGGCGGTGACGACCTCCTTGCCCGCGCCCGCGCGGGGTGGATCCAGGACGACCACATCCGGGGCGGCGCTGCTGGCGTGTTCGGCCAGCCAGTGCTCGACACGCTGGGTGCGCAGATCCAGCCAGGGCAGATCGCGCAACGCGGCACTACCGTCGGCGACCGCGGACCGCGTCGATTCCACCGCGAGCACCGAACCGGTCTGACCGACCTGTCCGGCCAGTCGGGCCGCGAAAACCCCTACGCCACTGTAGAGATCCCACGCCCGCTCCCCGTGACCGAGCCCCGCCCACCCGGCGACCACATCTGAATAACATTGCGCCGCACCATGATGCGCCTGCCAGAACCCGGTCGCCGCGAGCTCCCACCGCCGCCCGGCCACATACTCGACCGTCCGACCGCTACCGCCCACCACCCACTCGTCCCGAGCCGCATGCGTCGCCGCCCGCCGCGCCACCGCTCGCCGCCGAACCCCCTCTCCCCCAACCGATCCGGACGAATCGCTCCCTCGCCGGCCTTCGCCACCGAACTCACCGCGACGAGACCGATCCCGACGCCCGCCCCGATCGCCATCGTGCCCCGGTTCTGCACCACGACCACTCCGACCATCCGTATCACCGGGCTGGGCCCGAGGGCCGTCGCCGTCATCGATACGCCGCCACTCCGATCCGCCCCGGCGACCCTCGTCGCCATGTCCACGTGCACCGGTCCGCGGCGACTCACCGCCGGGGCCCCGCTCAGCGGCGCGACGCTTTCCGGAACGCCGGTCCGTCTCCCGCCTGCCACGCCGATCCCCACCTCGCGTCGAAGGCCGTTCAGACTCAGCACGTCCCGCAGCCGCCGACGGAGCCAACTCGACGATGTGCCGCATCCCATCGCCGTCGACCGCGACCACCAGATCCGCGCCGGGGGTCCACAATCGGTCCGCGATGCCGTCCATCGCACCCGGAACCGGTTGAGGGCAGCGCAGATCGGTGATCACCTCGGTGCTGCGATACCCGTGCACTCCGGCTCGGCCCTCGGCGTCAACGGCCAAGCGGACGCGGGTGCGCCAGCCGCCGGTGGCGTCGGCCGGATATCCGGCGATCGGCTCCACGGTGATATCGCGTTCGATTCCGGCGATGCGGCGCAACTGCTCCGCGACGACCGCCGCCTTCAGCGCCCGCTGCGCGGCCGGGGTGGCAAAGGAGAAATCACAGCAGCCCGCGCCACCGGGGCCGGAGACAGGACATGTGGCGGGAACGCGATCCGGGGATGCCTCCAGAATCTCGATCGCATCGGCTCGGCAGAACGAACCCCCGCGATCCTCGGTGACCCGCACTCGAACCAGTTCATCGGGCAGCCCGTGTCGCACGAAGACGACCCGGCCCTCGTGCCGCGCGACGCAGAATCCGCCGTGCCCGGGCGGCCCGAGCCGCACCTGGAAGGTATTCGAGCGCCAGTCGGTCACCCTCGGTCCTCGTACCCGCGCCGCACCGCACCCGGCGCATTCACCACACCGGCCTGCCTTGCCTTCGCGGACGACGTCAACTGCCACGGCACACTCGTGACCATGACACCCGGCTCGAACAGCAACCTGCCCTTGAGCCGCAACGCGCTCTGGTTGTGCAGAATCTGCTCCCACCAGTGTCCGACAACGTATTCCGGAATGAATACGGTCACCACATCACGCGGCGAATCGCGCCGCACCCGCTTGACGTAATCCAGTACCGGCTTGGTGATTTCGCGATACGGCGATTCGATCACCTTGAGCGGCACCGTGATATCGCTGCGCTCCCACTCCCGCACCAGCGCCCTGGTGTCGGCCTCGTCGACGTTCACCGTCACCGCCTCCAAAGTATCGGGGCGGGTCGCGCGCGCGTAGGCCAGCGCCCGGCGCGTCGGCAGATGCAGTTTGGATACCAGCACGATCGAATGCGACCGACTCGGCAGCACGCCGTCCCATTCGTGCTCATCGAGTTCGCGGGAAACCGAATCGTAGTGCCGCCGAATGAGTTTCATCACAACGAAGATCGCCACCATGGTGCAGATCGCGATCCAGGCACCGGCGAAGAACTTGGTGATCAACACGATGACCAGCACCGTCCCGGTGGCACTCAGCCCGATCGCGTTGATCACTCGCGAACGCTTCATCCGCGCCCGCTGCGACGGATCGGCTTCGGTGCGCAACAACCGGGTCCAGTGCCGCAGCATGCCGGTCTGGCTGAGCACGAACGACACGAACACCCCGACGATGTACAGCTGGATGAGCTTGGTCACCTCGGCGCCGAACACCACGACGAATGCGACTGCCGCACCCGAGAGGAACAGAATGCCGTTGCTGAACGCCAACCGGTCGCCACGGGTGTGCAACTGCCGTGGCAGGTAACGGTCCTGCGCCAGAATCGAACCCAGCACCGGGAAGCCGTTGAACGCGGTATTCGCGGCGAGCACCAGGATCAAGGCGGTCACCGTGGTGATGAAGAAGAAGCCGATCGGGAAGCCGTGGAACACGGTCTCGGCCAGCTGGGCGATGAGCGTCTTCTGGTGGTAGTCCGCGGGCGCACCGATCAACTCGGATTCGTTGTGCGCGTACACGATCCCGATCTTCTGGGCCAAGACGATGATGCCCATCAGCAGTGCGATCGCGATGCTGCCGAGCATCAGCAGCGTGGTCGCGGCGTTGCGCGACTTGGGTTTCCGGAATGCGGGCACACCATTGCTGATCGCCTCGACACCGGTCAGCGCGGCACAGCCGGAGGAGAACGACCGCGCGATCAGGAAGGCGAACGCGAGCCCGTATAGGTGCTCCTCCTCGGCATTGAGCTGGAAGCCCGCCGATTCGGCACGCAGGTCGTCGCCGAGTACGAAGATGCGGAACAGCCCCCACCCCAGCATCGCGAACATGCCGAAGATGAAGGCGTAGGTCGGAATCGCGAAGGCGACACCCGATTCCCGGATGCCGCGCAGATTGATCGATGTCAGCACGACGATGGCGACAACCGCGAACAACACCTTGTGCGTGGCGACGAACGGAATCGCGGACCCGATATTCGACGCCGCCGAAGAGATCGATACCGCCACGGTGAGCACATAGTCGACAAGCAGCGCACTGCCGACGGTGAGCCCGGCATTGGGCCCGAGATTCGTGGTGGCGACCTCGTAGTCACCGCCGCCGGAGGGGTAGGCGTGCACATTCTGCCGATAGCTGGCGACCACCACAGCCATCACGAATGAGACGGCCAGACCAACCCAGGGCGCATAGACGTAGGCAGAAATGCCTGCCACCGAAAGAACAAGGAAGATTTCCTCCGGAGCGTAGGCCACCGAGGACATGGCATCGGAGGCGAACACGGGGAGCGCGATTCGCTTCGGCAGCAGGGTATGGCCCAGCGCATCACTACGGAAAGGCCTGCCCAGCAGCAAACGTTTGGCTGCCGTCGTCAACTTGGACACTGGAGCGAGCATAGATCCCCGCAGGATGGACCGCTCCCTCGGCCGGTTCGCGCCGTATGTTTGGTTGACAGGCGGAGGGGAAATTGGGCCATGGAAACATCTGGCGGGTACGGTTCGATGCCGAGGTAAGCAAACCGAACGCCCCGCGGCGTGAGCTCAGGGCCCGGAGGAAGCTTGCGTGACCACATAGGGCCCGCGAGCGCCGCCAATTGAACACAGTTTCCAGGAACGAGGTTGCGGTGTACGTAGTGATCATGGGTTGCGGACGGGTCGGCTCATCGCTGGCACGCGCCCTGGTCCGGGTCGGCCATGAGGTCACCGTGATCGACCGGGACCACAGCGCCTTCCTGCGCCTCGGCGAGGACTTTCCGGGCGAGCGGGTGGTCGGTGTCGGCTTCGACCGGGATGTGCTGACCCGCGCGGGAATCGAGCGGGCCGACGCCTTCGCCGCGGTCTCCTCCGGAGACAACTCCAACATCATCTCCGCGCGGGTGGCCCGGGAGATGTTCGGTGTGCAGCGCGTGGTCGCGCGTATCTACGACGCCAAACGCGCCGCCGTCTACGAGCGCCTCGGCATTCCGACCATCGCCACCGTGCCGTGGACCACCGACCGCTTCCTCACCACGCTGATCGGCGACGGCGGCACCACCACTTGGCGCGATCCCACGGGCACCGTGGCGGTAGCCCAGTTGACACTGCACGAGGAGTGGTACGGGCGCACCGTGCGCGATCTGGAGCGCAATGTGGGCGCCAGGGTCGCCTTCATCATCCGGTTCGGTCAGGGCCTGCTCCCCGAGAGCAAGACCGTGGTCCAAGCCGACGACGTCGTCTATGTCGCAGCCACCTCCGGCTCCGTCGGCGAGGCCGTCGCCTTGGCCGGTAAGCCCCCAGCAAGCGAGGACTGAACATGAAAGTGGCGATCGCCGGAGCCGGCGCCGTCGGCCGATCGATAGCCAGGGAGCTATTGCGCGGCGGCCATCGGGTGATGCTGCTCGAGCGCCAGCTCGACCACATCGACCCCGCCGCCATCCCGGATGCCGTCTGGGTCCATGCCGACGCCTGCGAACTCGCGCTGCTGGAGGACGCGGGTCTGCAGACCTACGAGGTCGTCATCGCCGCCACCGGCGACGATAAGACAAATCTGGTGCACAGCCTGCTCGCCAAGACCGAATTCGGCGTGCGCCGGGTGGTGGCGCGGGTCAACGATCCGCGCAATGAATGGCTCTTCGACGCGTCCTGGGGCGTCGATGTCGCGGTGTCGACGCCGCGGCTGCTGGCCTCGCTGGTGGAAGAGGCGGTCTCGGTCGGCGATCTGGTCCGGTTGATGACGCTGCGGCAGGGTCAGGCCAATCTGGTCGAGATCACCCTGCCCAGCGATACCGCCTTGGCGGGCAAGCCGGTCCGCACGCTCACCCTGCCGCGCGACGCCGCCCTGGTGACGATTCTGCGCGGCGGCCGGGTGATCGTGCCGCAGCCCGACGACCCCTTCGAGGGCGATGACGAGCTGTTGTTCGTGACCTCCGTGGAGGCCGAGGAAGACCTGCGGGTGGCGCTGGCCACGCACGGTATCAAGCCCTGACTCCCCGACAAGGCTGATACGGATCAGCGCCTGTCCGACCTCAGGATGCGGCCGCGAGCTGCGCGCGCAGCTTGTTCAGCGCGCGGTGCTGCATCACCCGAACCACGCCGGGACTGGTGCCGATGGCCTCGGCGGTCTGCGCCGCGGTCCAGCCGAGCACGATCCGCATCACCAGCACCTCGCGGTGCGCGGGCGCCAGGATCTTCATCAGTTCCCGGGTGGCCTCGCGACGTTCGGACGCGATCGCCCACTCCTCCGGGCCTGCGGCGGTCGATGCCGTATCGGGCACCTGGTCGACCGGGTACATCGGGTGCAGCTGCGAACGCCGGAACGCGTCGGCCACCTTATTGGCCGCGATGCCGTAGACGAAGGCCAGGAACGACTTGCCCTGATCGCGGTAGCGCGGAATGGCGTTGACGGTGGCCAGCAGGATCTCCTGCACCACATCGTCGGCCGTGACGTGCAGATGTGCGGTATTGCCAAGGCGCGCACCGCAATACCGGCGCACGAGCGGGTGGACCAGCCGGATGATCTCGGTGACCGCCGCACGGTCGCCCGCGGCCGCCGGACCGATCAACTTATCCAGTTCGGCCGATACCCGGCGGCTCTCCGACAGGGCGGGGTTGTGGTGGGCCTGGTTCTTCGACAGTGTCGCAATGTTGTGCTCGGTAGCCAACTTCCGAGTCCTTCCTCGCCGATCGTGCTTTTTTGCTTGCACTGATCGTCTGATGAACTCGGTCGCCCAACCAGGCACCCCAGGGTGCGTACTCCCCCACCTCCGGCGGCGATTCGTTAACACCCCAGCGGAATTCGGGGCGGAATTCCTAGGCCGTTTCGGCGGCCGTACCCCGGCGCACCGGCAGATGTCCGGCCCGGCGCACCGCCCACACGGTGACGGCCAGCGCGACGGCGGTCAGCGGCCAGCCCATGGCGATGCGCGCGAAGGCAAGCCAGCCGGTGCGATCGGTGTCGTAGAGCTGTGACTGCACCAGATAGCGCGCGCCGAACACGATCACCCAGGTGGTGGTCGCCAGGTCGTAGAGGCGCACGACGCGACGGTCGGACCGCCATTCGGTGCCGTGGCCGTTGAGCACACCCCAGATCACGCCGACCAGCGGCCAGCGCACCAGCATCGACACCAGGAACACCCCGGCATAGACCAGGCTGGTGTAGATACCGAACAGGAAGAACCCCTTCGCCTCACCCATGCGGTAGGCGATCAACGCGCAGATGCCCACCCCGAGAAAGCCCGAGATCGCGGGCTGGATAGGGCTGCGCCGCACCAGCCGCCACACCAGAATCGCGGCGGCCACGCCGAGTGCCGACCAGATCGCCGCGGTGAGCCCGGCAAAGGTGTTCACGGGCACGAAAACCAGCACCGGGAGCGTCGAGTAGATCAGGCCGCTGAAGCCGCCCAACTGCTCGAGGAGGGTTTGTTCGGCCTCTTCGGTTTCGGCGTCGACAGAGCGATCCACGACGTCGGACGGGCCCGCGTCGATCGGCTCACGACCTCGGGTGTGGATCTCGGCGGCGTTCTCGTTGCTCGATGGCATACGTCAGCTGTTCTCACGCAATTCGTAGTAGGGGTTGTAGATCACCTTACGACCATCCCGGTCACCCACACGACCGCGGACGAGGATCTTGCGTCCCGGTTCGATACCGGGAATACGGCGGCGGCCGATCCACACCAGACTGATGGCATCGGTGCCGTCGAAGAATTCTGCCTGAACACTGGCGCCGACGGACTTCGGACACGCCTCGACACTGCGTAGTCGGCCGAGCATGGTCGCCTCGTCACCGCGCTGACAGTCCGAGGCCCGGCAAGCACCCGACGCATCGGCAGATTCGGCGAGTTCCTCGGCGTCCAACTGATCGATGTCCTCGGTCAGCCTGCGGCTCAGACGGCGAAAATAACCTGAGGCGGCTGATGACATTTGACGCTCTCCTGCGTGGAGCTAGACGACGTGGGTCCCACGCCATCATGGTTGTTCCGGTGATGACCGGCTTAAGGCCGTATACCCGCCACTGTAGATGGGCAACCCTCCCCCCGCTACGCTCGGACCGGTGTTCGACTCCCCACATTTCGCACCGGACCGCAGCGGTCCCGCCCCGATCGCCGTGGCGTTGCCGGGAACCGGTTCGGATGCCGACTTCGCCCGCCGTGCCTTCGGACCAGCTTGTGCGGCACGCGGAATCGAATTCATCGCCGTCGAACCCGACCCGTGCGGAGTGGTTGCCGGGTATTGGGCGGCGCTCGACGAGGCCGCCGGGCGCGGCCCGGTCCTGGCCACCGGGATCTCCCTCGGCGCGGCGGTCGCACTCGAATGGGCGGCTGAACATCCCGGGGCAGCAACCGGCGTCGTGGCGGCGCTACCAGCCTGGACGGGGCCCGATACCGCCGCCTGCCCGGCCGCGCTCAGCGCCGCCGCCACCGCGGCCCAGCTGCGTGCGGACGGGCTCGACGCGGTGGTCGAACGTATGCGCGCGAGTAGCCCGCGCTGGCTCGCCGACGCGCTCACCCAGTCCTGGCATTCGCAGTGGCCGCGGCTGCCCGAGGCGCTGCAGGAGGCCGCCGACTACAAGTGGCCCGATGCGGAACGACTCGGCACCGTCGAAGTGCCCGTCACCATCGTCACCGCCGTCGACGATCCGGTGCACCCGCTGTCGGTCGCCGTGGAATGGGCCGAGCTGATCCCGCGCGCCGAGCTGATCCGGATCACCCTCGATGAACTCGGCGCGGATCCCGCGATTCTCGGAAACGCGGGACTCGCGGCGTTCTAGTTCAGCCCGAGCTGCTGCATGGCGGAGCCGTCCGCACCGCGGCGCGGTTCATTCGGCATACGCGGCGGGACCAGCGGCTGGGGTGTGGGCTGGACCGCGGCCTGCTGTGCGGCCATTGCCTGCTGCTGTGCGTCCACCTGCGCCTGATGCGCGGCGGCCAGCTGTTCGGCCAGCTCCGGTGGCAGCACGACCGCCAGCGGCTCGCGCACCGGCATCGGATCGTCACCGCGTCGAATCACGGTCTCGGTCAAGATCGCTCGCGCGGCCCGCACCAGCGGCCCACCGTCATCGGCGGCGCCCTGCGGACCCGCTGCCACCAGCCGCACCATCCATCGCGGACCGTCCACCCCGATGAAGCGCAGGTCCGCGCCCTCGGTGATGGCGAGCAGTTCCCGGCCCCACGGTCCGGTCTCCACCGCGACCCTGGCGCCGTCCTTGCGTAGCGATTCGGCCAGATCCGCTGCCACCGACCGCCATTGGCCCGCCGACTTGGGCGCGGCATAGGCCGCGACAGTGATCCGACCGTGTTCGGTCGCCAGGTGCACCGCCTGCGGCGTGCCGTCCGGGGTCATCTCGACCTGTAATTGGCCGCCCGGCGGCACCGGCAGGATCACCGAACCCAGATCGAGGCGCTGATCGGAGACATTGTCCAGCAGCTCGGCCACCTCGTCGTAGTCGTACGGGCCGGATTTGAGCATGTCATCGTCATCGTCATCGTCGTAGTCGTGCTCGTCGTACTCGGATTCGTCGTACTCGGGTTCGTCGTCGTAGTGTGCGGCGACGTAATCGGCTGGGACGATCGGATTCTCGTCGGTGATCGGATCGATGATGGGGTTCTCGTCGGTGATCGGCTCATCGTCGTAATCCGCGTCGCCGTAGGCGGCGTACTCGCCGTATTCGCCGGCGTACTCGTCCTCGTACCGGTCCTCGACGTATTCGTCACGTCCGCCGGACTTGCGTCTCTTCCCGAACATGCCGGTCATGCCTCCTTGCCGAGAGTGGCCGCCTCGTCGGCCGACGCGGCCAGACTGGCGTGGCCACCGCTCGACCCGTAACCGCCCGCACCCCGCGTGGTGTCGTCGAGTACGTCGACCTCCACGAAATCGACCAGTTCCACCCGCTGCACCAGTAGCTGCGCGATCCGATCCCCGCGACGCAATTCGATGGGGGTGCGCGGATCGTGATTGATCAGGCACACCTTGATTTCGCCCCGATAGCCCGCATCGACGGTGCCCGGCGTATTCACCACGGACAGCCCGGTTTTCGCGGCGAGTCCGGACCTGGGATGGATCAGGCCGACCGTGCCGACCGGCAGTGCGACCGCGACACCGGTGCCGACCAGCACGCGCTCCCCCGGTTCGATGATGACGTCCTCTGTAGTGCACAGGTCCACGCCCGCGTCTCCGTGGTGGGCACGCGTTGGCACGGGGATGCCGGGATCAAGCCGCAGCAAAGGTATGGGTGAAAGGGCGCTCATGACTGCGCCTCGCTGACGCTCGGCTCCGTCATGACCGCCCGGGCGGCTGTGTTCAATATTCGCTCGCTGCGCTCGCTCACGTTGTCCGAGCCTACGCGTACGCCCTCGACCTCAGTGAATTAGTGTTGAGTCGTGTCGGACCAGCCCAACCCAGTGACTATGGACGAACAACAGCGAAGCTTCGAGCCCTACCGCGAGCGCCTGTGGGTGCCGCTGTGGTGGTGGCCGATCGCGTTCGCCATCGCCGGGTTGCTGGCCGCCGAAATCCATATGGGCGCACCGGGTCTGCGCGCCTGGTTGCCCTACGCGTTACTGTTTCCGGTGCCGGTGTGGGTGCTGTTGTGGCTGAGCCGTCATCGGGTGGAGGTCGCCCAGGACGCCTCCGGCATCCGCGAACTCCGCGCCGATCGCGCGCATCTGCCGGTGAACTTCGTGGCCAGATCGGCCACGGTGGCCCCCACCGCCAAGAGTGCGGCGCTGGGCCGCCAGCTCGACCCCGCCGCCTATGTCCAACATCGGCCATGGGTGGGGCCGATGGTGCTACTTGTACTCGACGACCCGGACGACCCGACGCCGTACTGGTTGATCAGTACGCGACGGCCGGATCGGGTCTTGGCCGCGCTTGGCATACCTGGCTGAGGCCGGGCGTGCCGAGCGCGGGCTGACCGTTGATCTCGGCTGGAGATCAGATCTCACGCTGGAGATCAGGCTGCACAGTCCATGCAGATCAGCTGACCGCCACTCTCACTGGCCAGCCTGCTCCGGTGATGGACCAGGAAACAGCTGGAACAGGTGAACTCGTCGGCCTGCTTCGGGATCACCCGAACTGTCAGGACTTCCTCGGACAAGTCCGCGCCGGGAAGCTCGAACGACTCCGCGGTATCGGATTCGTCGATATCCACGACGGCGGACTGTGCCTCGTTGCGACGAGCCTTCAGCTCCTCCAGCGAATCTTCCGACACTTCGTCGGATTCAGTGCGCCTCGGTGCGTCATAGTCGGTTGCCATGTCGTCTTCCCCTCGTCCTTACTCCGTATATCCCGGACCGGGCCACCCACACCGATTCCCTCGGAATCGGAATGACCAGCACCGCCCCGCCGGTGGTGCACGTCACACGTACACCGGTCCCCTATCAGGGCGGATCATGCGGACCCACCTTTGATAGCGCTCGGTAAACGCAGGACATGCCCTTCTTGTTCCCGCGACCGACCACCGTTTTGGGCTGCGATGTTTCGATCTGGGCCGCCAGACAATAGCGGACCCCACGGCAAAAGTCGCAATCAAAACACAGACGATTCGAAACTGAGGGGTAATCGACACCAACCGTGAACTCGCCGAGACCTTACGCACTGGCGCGGACACATTTTCGTAGAGTATGCACGTGGTTTCACTCATCACCGAAGGCAGCGCAACGGATCGAACGGGTCAACCCTTCCTCCGGCGACGCAACCAGCCATGGTTGATCCTGGTCGGCGTCCTACTCCTCATCTGCACCGTGGTGTGGATCAAGGCCCTGACCACCGAGGACAGCAGCGGAACCGCGATGGCGTGCAATTCGCCGAGCCCGGCCACCGACGCCAAATCGCCCCAACCGGCCCCGATGGGTCAGCGGGTCGGCCAGTCGCGGCTGACCGATGTCGAACCGGCGGCACTGGCCTCGTCGAAGGTCCGCGTGCTGAACGCGAACAACAAGAGCGGTCAGGCCTCGCACATCGCCTCGGCGCTCGGCGATCTGGGCTTCGCGAGCGCGCCGGGACAGCAATTCGGTAACGATCCGGTTTATGTCAACGGCGATCTGAACTGCACCGGCCAGATCCGCTTCGGCGTGAACGGCCGGCCGGCCGCCGCCTCGGTCCAGTTGGTCGCGCCGTGCGCCGAGTTGATCGAGGATCAGCGCAACGACGACACCGTGGACCTGGTGCTCGGTTCGGTCTTCGGCGAATCGCTGCGGCCGAGCCCCGACGCCGAGGAGGTGCTGAAATCGCTGAAGAATCCGGCACCGGGCGGATCGACGTCCATCGATCCCAAACTGCTGTCAGCGGCGCGCACGGCACGCTGCTGATCTCCTGAACCGACCTTCATCGCCCCGGTATGCCGCTTCGGCAAACCGGGGCGATCCGTTTTCAAGCGTCCGGGATCGCGGTGGTCGCGCCGACACGCTCGAGCAGTTCGGTCAATTCGTTCGCGACGCCCGGTGCGGCGGCAACGACCAACTCACCTGCCGCACCCGGGCTGGTGGCCGCGGGCAAGCGCAGCGCCGCACCCGCCTCCGCGGCGATCAAAGCGCCCGCCGCCCAGTCCCACGCGTTGAGTCCGTGTTCGTAGTACGCGTCGACGCGGCCCTCGGCGACGAAGCACAGATCCAGTGCCGCCGCGCCGAGGCGGCGGATATCGCGGACCTCCGGCAGGATCTGCGCGATCAGCTCCGCCTGCCTGGCCCTGCGGTGTTTGCCGTAGGCGAATCCGGTGGACACCAAGGCCATCGCCGCCGATCGCACCGACGTGCAGCGCAGATGTTCCACGGTGCCGTCACCGGTCACCTTCGTGGCTCCCATCCGCAGTCCGGCGCTGTAGGTGGCCGCCCGCGCGACATCGACCACCGCGCCGGCGACGGGTTGTCCGTCGCGCACCGCGGCCACCGAAATCGCATAGCCCGGAATGCCGTACAGAAAGTTCACGGTGCCGTCGATCGGGTCCACCACCCAGTGCACGGTGTCCTCGTCACCGTCGACCAGGCTGCCGCCGCCCTCCTCACCGAGGATCGGATCGCCGGGGCGCGCTTCGTCGAGCAGGCGCCGGATCAGATCCTCGGTCTCGGTATCGACGATCGTCACCGGATCGGTCGGGTGGCCCTTGGCCTGCACGACCCCGTCGCGCGCACCGTCCGGACCGAACACCTCGGGCCGGCGCGAGCGCACGTGCGCGGCCGCGGTTTCGGCGAGTTGGACCGCGATCCGGCGCAATTCGGCAACATCCTCGGATGGCGTCGCGGGCGGGCGGGCGGTAACTGACACTCTGGTCTCCGGCATGCCCCCATGCCATCACACATCCTCGGCGAACGGGAACCGGTGCCCGCCCATTACTCTTGTCGTGCACGACACAACGCCGTCGTCGGGCATATCACCGCATGCTCCGCGACCAGCCGGTGGTGAGCTCCTGTGCGGCGGCGCGTTCATCACATCGGCCAGCACAGGGAACGAGGGAACGTCATGTCCGCTCGGGGGCACGCATTCGGTATCGATATCGGTGGCAGCGGCGTCAAGGGCGCCGCGGTGGATCTGGCCACCGGAGCATTGGTCCATGAGCGGATAAAGATTCTGACTCCGCATCCCTCGACACCGCAGGCGGTCGCCGACGCGGTCGCCAAACTGGTCGCCCAGGCCGATTGGGACGGCCCGGTCGGCATCACGCTGCCCTCGGTCGTGCTGGAAGGCGTCGCGCAGACGGCCGCCAATATCGACAAGGCGTGGATCGGCACCGACGCGCGGGCGCTGTTCTCCGCGGCCCTCGACGGCCGTGCTGTCACCGTGCTCAACGACGCCGACGCGGCCGGTCTGGCCGAAGATCGCTACGGCGCGGCAAAGGAATTCGACGGTCTGGTGGTGCTGCTGACCTTCGGCACCGGCATCGGCTCGGCGCTGCTGTTCCACGGCACGCTGGTGCCCAATACCGAACTCGGCCACCTGGAGGTCGGTGGTATGGAGACCGAACACCGCGCCGCGGCTTCGATCAAGGATCGCGACGGCCTGACCTACGAGCAGTGGGCCGCCCAGGTCAGCATTGTGCTCAGCGGCCTGGAGAATTTGTTCTGGCCGAAGGTCTTCGTCGCAGGTGGCGGCATCAGCCGCGATGCCGAACAATGGATTCCATTGCTCACCAACCGAACCCAGGTGATTCCCGCCCGACTGGAGAACACCGCGGGCATCGTCGGGGCGGCCATGGCCATCGATGCGGGCATCGCACCGTAGACGCGCGGAGAGTACGGCATTAGCCGTTGCCGGGATCGTGCCATAGGTACCCTGGTTCGATCGTTACAATGGAACGTACTCCGGCCGCGAGCCGGAAACCCCAGACCCGGCGCTCAGCCGGTGAAACCCGACAGACCGCTCCGCCGGAACACCACTCTGGCGTGACGCCGCACGAGACCGTCACGAAAGGGCGTACGTGGTAGCCACGACCCGTCAGACCGCCGAATCGGCCGATGCCGACTCCGCAGATGTAACCGAAGCACGGCCGGTCCGCAAGGCTGCCGCGAAGAAGGCCCCGGCCAAGAAGGCCGCTGCCAAGAAGGCTCCGGCCAAGAAGGCCGCCGCCGCGAAGGCGACGAAGGGCCCGGCCAAGAAGGCCGGACCGAAGAAGGCCGGACCGGACGGCGAACCCGGCGGCGACGAGAACCTCGAGACCGAGGATCTGGATCTGGAGGACCTCGGCGATCTCGAGGTCTC
Source organism: Nocardia vinacea NBRC 16497 (assembly GCF_000308835.1). Taxonomy (GTDB): domain Bacteria; phylum Actinomycetota; class Actinomycetes; order Mycobacteriales; family Mycobacteriaceae; genus Nocardia; species Nocardia vinacea. The sequence continues at coordinate 17,944 of NZ_BAGN01000156.1, forward strand.
CGAGGACGATCTCGCCGACGAGGCCGAGGAACTGGTCGAGGAAGTCGCCGAGGAAGTCGAGGAGGGCGAACCGTCCGCTGCGGACAAGGCCTCCGGCGACTTCGTCTGGGACGAGGAGGAATCCGAGGCGCTGCGCCAGGCCCGCAAGGATGCCGAGCTCACCGCGTCGGCCGACTCGGTGCGTGCCTACCTCAAGCAGATCGGCAAGGTCGCACTGCTCAACGCCGAGGAAGAGGTCGAACTCGCCAAGCGGATCGAGGCCGGCCTCTACGCGGCGGAGAAGGTACGCGAATTCGCCGAGCAGGGTGAGAAGCTGCCGGTCGCGATGCGTCGCGACTACACCTGGATCGTGCGCGACGGCAACCGCGCCAAGAACCATCTGCTGGAAGCGAACCTGCGTCTGGTGGTCTCGCTGGCCAAGCGCTACACCGGCCGCGGTATGGCATTCCTGGACCTGATCCAGGAGGGCAACCTCGGTCTGATCCGCGCGGTGGAGAAGTTCGACTACACCAAGGGCTACAAGTTCTCCACGTACGCCACCTGGTGGATCCGGCAGGCCATCACCCGCGCCATGGCCGATCAGGCCCGCACCATCCGCATCCCGGTGCATATGGTCGAGGTCATCAACAAGCTCGGCCGAATCCAGCGCGAGCTGCTCCAGGATCTGGGCCGCGAGCCCACCCCGGAGGAGTTGGCCAAGGAAATGGACATCACGCCGGAGAAGGTCCTCGAGATCCAGCAGTACGCGCGTGAGCCCATCTCGCTGGACCAGACCATCGGCGATGAGGGCGACAGCCAACTCGGCGACTTCATCGAGGACTCCGAGGCCGTCGTCGCAGTGGACGCGGTGAGCTTCACGCTGCTGCAGGATCAGCTGCAGTCGGTGCTGGAGACGCTGTCCGAGCGCGAGGCGGGCGTGGTCCGGCTGCGCTTCGGCCTGACCGACGGCCAGCCGCGCACCCTCGACGAGATCGGTCAGGTCTACGGGGTCACCCGTGAGCGCATCCGGCAGATCGAGTCGAAGACCATGAGCAAGCTGCGCCACCCGAGCCGCTCGCAGGTCCTGCGCGACTACCTCGACTAGTTCGTTCTGCTCGATTTTTTCCGAAGCGCCCGCGCCTGACAGCGCGGGCGTTTCGTTTTGTCGCAACCAGCCTTCTTGTCGTTCGGTCGACCGGCAACTCTGCCCGCATTCGCTTCGCCTACCGCCCCGCTATCGTCGAATCCGGCTGCGCCCATTGGTGTTTTCAACCGTATCGAGCCGAATCGCCTCTGCAACAGTCATTTTCGGCGTTGTGCCGCGCAACCGATCAGCCACGGTGCGGCAACCGAGACAGCGTCCGCCTCGCTATCCAATTCGGGTTTCAATCAAACCTGAAAGTGACCGAAACCACCTCTGCGAAACCGGATTTCGGCTCCCATGGGCTCGCCAGCTGTCGTATCGTCTGACCTGCTGTTGTTTCAATCGTCGATGCTCTTTTTTCGGCAGTGGGGGCGTGCGTGCTCGACATCTACCATTTCAGTTACGGTCTACTGACCCCGCTACTGGCCTACACCATGTCGGTCACCGGATGCCTGCTCGGCTTGCAGTGCGCTGCACGCGCCCGCAGCGGCAAGGATCGGATCGGCTGGCTGCTCGGCGCGGCCGTCGCCATCGGCGGGACCGGCATCTGGGTCATGCATTTCATTGCGATGCTGGGCTTTTCGATCCGCGGCACCGAGATCCGGTACGACATTCCGCTCACCCTGCTCAGCGCGATCACCGCGATAGCCGTGGTCGGCATCGGGCTGTTCATCGTGGTCAAACCCGAACCGTCGCTGCGCGGCCTGCTGGCCGGGGGTGCGATCACCGGCCTCGGCGTCGCGGCTATGCATTACATGGGCATGTATGCGATGAAGTCGAATGCGATGATCAGCTATGACGCGCGGCGGGTCGGGCTATCGATGGTCATCGCGGTGGTGGCGGCGACGGTTGCGCTCTGGTTCACGTTGCGGGTCAAGGGATTCTTCGCGACCATCGGGGCCGGACTGATCATGGGTGTGGCCGTTTGCGGCATGCACTACACCGGGATGTCGGCGATGCATGCGCACACCGGAGATGCGCATACCCCCGAAGGGACCGGCGCCATGGAGCTGATCGCGCCGATCATCGTCGTGATCAGTGTGGTGACGATGCTGCTGCTCATCAGCGTCAGCCTGACCGAGATCGATCGCAGTGTAGAACTGCCGCCGCTGCGCATCGCACCGCGCGCCAAACCCGATCCGCTACCGCCGCTGCCACCGGTGGAACCGCAGATACTGCCGACCGCGTACTGGCCGACGCGGACCGAGGTACCGCGCCACTGAACCCCTCGAAATCGCCTGTGCGACAAGCTCCCAGGACGATTCCACCGGGCGATGCAGACTCAGTCCCTGGTCGGCCAGTAGCGCGCCGGGCGCGGTCCGCGCGCACCGTCGTAGGCCGGATCCTCGACATCGGTGATGCCGATATGCAGTAGCAGCATCATGGTGACCATGCCGACGCCGACCGTCAGCGGAGTCAGCAGCTGGATCGCGCCCGCGCCCGCGGGTGGGTGCATGTGCTGGCCGTTCTGCACATGCATCGCGAACATACCGGTGTAGTGCATGCCGCAGACCGCGACGCCCATCACCAGCGCCGCGCCGATGGTGGCCAGGGTGCCGCGGATATGCAGCGCGAACCAGAGCGCCGCCGTCGCGGCGATCACCGCGATCACCATGGACAGCAACACTATTCGTCCGTCGTATTCGATGACCGCATCGGATTTCATCGCATACATGCCGGAATAGTGCATGGCGCCGACGCCGACGCCGGTGATCGCACCGCCGATGTACAGCGCCACCGGCTCCAATCCCGGCAGCTGCGCGACCCGTAATCCGATCCACACCACCACCATCGCGATCACCGCGCTGAGCAGCGTGATCGGCACGTCGTAGCGGATCGATGCGCCGTGGATCGAAAAGCCCAGCATGGCAATGAAATGCATGACCCAGATACCGGTGCCGCCGATCGCGACGGCTGCGGCGACCAGCCATCCGGCGTGGCCGCTACCGGCCCGCGCCCGAACCACACACCGCAGCCCCAGCAATGATCCGGTGAATGACATCAGATAAGCGACAACCGGCGTGAGCAACCCGTGGCTGAAGTGATCGATTTCCAGCACGCGAACTCCCTCGTTGGGCGGACGCCGACCGTCATCGCGACAGCGCGAGCCCGCCCGCTTGTACAGAACCAGCAGGTAGGCGATTTACAGTACTACTGTCCACTAAATTTGTCATGGGATGAATCCACTCAGCGAGACAGTGCCCGCTATCCGGCAGCGACCAGCTGTGCCCCATACATACCGAACGGTCCCCCGCCGCCGAATCCTGCCGATAGCCACTTCCGGCAATCGATCAGCACCGATATTGCTGGGGCACAATGGATCTCGCGAATTCGCCAGTCGACGACAGGCGTTCGCACATTTGCAAGAACACCACGGCAATTTCGGTACGCATGCCGAGTCTCATTGCGGCCCAGAGCCGCCGAGCCGGATCGGACTCGGTCGCAAACCGGACTTGACCGGCGTCCTGTGCTCGCGGCGGGTCTGCAGTATTCGCGTGAACTTGCCGAAGTTGCCGGAGCAAGCGCATCGCCAATTGCCAGATCGGGTGCCAGCGCGTCGCCAGTGCACGCAGCGGCGAGGACAACGGTCCAACAGGAAGGCACTCGGCCAACCTCTTGGTCGGCGGACCAATTCGGCGGAGCCAACGTTGCCCCGGATGTGAATCGACGTTGCGGCGAAAAGACCAGCTCAGGTGAGCCAGGACACAGACCGGGCGGGTCTGCGGGCAGAAGTGCTTCGGAACCGGCAGACTTGTGCATGTGGTTGCCCCCACTTTGCGCCGAATCCACTCCCCCTGGACGCAGACCGTCGACCTCGGTGACGAGTTGCGCGCGGTCTGGTCGTGGGCGCGTCGGCCCCGATTGGTGCGCCGCCTGCTGCCCGAACTGCGCCAGCACCTGTCCGGCGCGCCGGCCAGCACGGCCTACGCGTTCACATTGTTCGTCACCTGGTGGACGCTGCGCGGGGTCGGCGATTCGGTGGAGCGCAGGCTGATCTTCTCGGCCTCCACCAATCTCTACAACATGCAGCACAACCCGATCCAGGTGCTGGTGGCGTCGGCGTTCTGGACCCAGGGGCAATTTCCGTGGGTCACCATCGCGGAGATTCTGGTCGTCATGGGCTTCGCCGAACGCTGGCTCGGCACCAGTCGCTGGATTCTGCTGTTCGCGACCGGACATATCGGCGCGACGCTGCTCACCGTCACCGCCATCGACCATGCCATCGACCACCACGTCATCCCGGTGCGTGTGCAGTATGCGGCGGATGTCGGCACCAGCTACGGGTTCACCGCGGTTTTGGCGGCCATGGCGTTCCACTTCCGCGGTGCGGTCCGCGCGCTGTGGGCGGGTGTCATCGTCGTATTCCTCGGCTCGGCACTGCTGATCGGACCGACCTTCACCGACTACGGGCATATGTGCGCGGCCCTGATCGGTCTGGCGGTCGGATTCGTCGCGTCTACTTTCTGGCGGCGGATCGAACGCCTGCGTGCCGAACGCGAGGCGAATTCCGCCGCGCCGACACCGGTATCGACGAATCCGCTTGCGGCGCACCGGATTCCCGCGGCTACCGGGACGAGTTCCGTTGCGGCGCAGCCGCTATCCGGTGCTGACCGCGGGGCTG
>NZ_BAGN01000155.1 GCF_000308835.1 Nocardia vinacea NBRC 16497
GTCCAGGACAGATCCTTGAGCCCCTCCGCGTCGCGCACCACGACGATGGTGTCGGGCCCCTTCGTCGGCAGCCCCGCCTCGCGCACCGCGGCACCCGCCGTCGTCCCGGCCGGCACCCGAACGAGGGCGACAGGGCTGATAGGTGCTGAGGTGGTCACGGCGAGAGACTCCTTGGCGTTGGCTGGCGGGCGTGTTCCCGCGCTGGTGCGGGCGGTTGCCCACGGGTCATCGTCGGAGGCGAATTGCTCCGGCGCGACCATGCTATCGGCACCCTGGCGGCCCCGCGTCGATGGACTCGGATCGCCGCGTCGCGGGTCGACCGGTGCCGTTGCACGAGACCAGAACGTGACATCCGACAAGCGGTTCGGTATGCGACCGCGACCGGTTCGATCCGGTGCGCCCGGCCGCGTTCGGATCCGACGCCGGGTTCGAGGGTATGGGCTCGAAGGATCGCGCTTAGTACGTACGTTCGGGCCGCTCCGGCCATTTCTGCCACGTCCAGGCGAAACGCGCACGCTCACCTGGCATTCGTGTGAGGCACCGATTACCTTGCGGGCGATCAGCTTTCGGCAGCGAGCCGAGCCAGGAGCGTCTTGCGTTCGGCGGCGGGCCGCTTCGGGCAGCTGGTGCACATTTCGCAGCCGGGCACCTCGAAGACCAGGCAGCACGAGATCCGGCGGACAAAGGTCCGCCCGTCGACGTCCACGAACCGTGGTACCGGCAGTTTCCCTCCGACTTCACTCGCAAGCCGCGCCCCGGCTTCGGGATTCCCCGCATCCAGGGCCCGGTTCCCGATGGCATCGGCGGCAATCGCCCAGAGTGACGGCACTCCCGCACCGGAGACCGCCGCTACGGGGCCGATCACGGCCGCCAAGGTCTCCCGCAACGCCTTCGCGCAGGCATGGTCCAGCGCGGCGTCGGTCTCATGCGGTGCACCGCTGTCACCCGGCGCGGCCCCGAGACCTCGACCTGCGACGGAGTGGATGTGGACTCGTTCTATCCCGCCGTCCGGGCGGACCTCGCAGTCGAGGCGGTCCAGGCACGGCTCCGGCGCGGGTTCCTCGTTCGCGTAGGCGCATGCGAGCTGTTCGACCAGTGCCGATGCGACCATGCACCACCAGAGCGTGCCGGAGACGCGCGGTTCGGTGGTACCCCAGGAGCGTCCCATTTCCGCGATGCGTGCCGACAGCCAGTCCGGTTCGGTCAGGGTGCGGCCGGGGACCGCGTTCACCATTTCAGGGGACTGCGCAACCACTGCCATTCGACTCCGATCCAGCCGCCGACCAACCCGAATGTTCCCAATACCCACAGTGTTGCGAGAACCAGCGCAAAGGTCATCACCGCCGCGAACACCCGCATGGCCGGGCCCCGTGCGGAGTACCACGCCATGCCCTGCCGGTACTTGTCACGCAGCCAGCCGAGCACTCGGCGCGCCCAGGCGAATTCGGTGGCCAGGATGCCGAGTCCGGCGAATACGATCGCCCAGCCGGGGCCGGGATAGGGAATCGCCAGGATTCCGACGACCAGCACCGCGATGCCGACCACCGCGACCCCGATCCGGTAGGCGAGGTTCAGCGTAGGCCGCGTGGCCAGCCGGGCGCGGAAGGCGCGCCATCCGGTGCGCGTGGGTTCGGATTCCAACTCGACACTCATCTCCATCAGCCTACGAGCGACATGCGTGGACCCGCCCGAGCGAGGTCGGACGGGTCCAGCTGTCATCGGCTCAGACGAGTTCCGGCGTGACCCGCGCGCCGCCGTTGTCGTCGATATGAGCGAGCCCGTTCACGGTCACCTCGATGACGCGTGCGCTGGCGATATCGAAGAACAATCCCGATACCGTCACGTCACGCTCGGCCATCGCCGCACGCACCGCGGGATGCCGGTGCAGAGTTTCCAACTGCACGGCCACATTGACCATGCTCAGCTGGTCGACCTCGCCGAATCCAGCGGCCGCGGCCGCCTGTGCCACCGGGTGCCCGAGCTGGAACTGCTCCAGGCTCGGATGGGCGTGGGCGAGCCAGGGTTCGATACCCGGTCCAGTGTCGGCGCCCGAATGCAGCGCCTTCATCGCTCCGCACGACGAATGCCCGCACACCACGATGGACCGCACATTCAATTCGTTGAGCGCGAAGACCAGTGCGGCCTCCACCGACGCGTCTCCGCTGTCCGGCACCAGATTGCCCACATTGCGCACCGTGAACATGTCACCCGGACCGCTGTTGGTGATGACATTCGGAACCACTCGGGAGTCCGCGCAGGTCAGGAAGAAGGTATCGGGATCCTGACGGTCACGCAGTTCGTCCAGATGCGGCCGCACGACATGGGCGTGGCTGCGGTGGTAGGCGGCGACACCCGAGGTCACCCGGTCGGCATTCGCGTCGTCACCGCGCCACGGGCCGAGGATCTCGTCGAGCACCGCGCGCCCGAATCCGCGGGCGGGCGGACCCGCGGTAGCGTGCGCCATCCGCGCACTGCCGATTTCCACGAAATCGACTGCGCCACCGGTGCTTTCCTGCTGCCGCACCCAGTCCTCGATGGCTTCGAAGGCGGCATGGTCGAGGAAGTCGACCGTCATCTCGACGGTGACGTCCACGCCTGCGGGCACTTTCGCGAATTCCGCGGACAGCTTCGGCAGCGCGAGGAAGGTGCAGGAGCCGTCGATGCTCAGCAGCCAGCGCTGCGAACCGGGAATCTGCTTGGCCGCCACGGCAACTCGAACAACGCGCCACAGCAGCAGACCGAAAGCCAAAGCCAGACCGATGATTACGCCTTCCAGCAAATTCAGGAAGACCACACCGAGGATGGTGACGGCATAGATGAGCAGATCGCCGGTGCGCCTGGCCATCTTGATGTGGGCCAGCTTCACCAGCTGGATACCGATGACGATCAGCAGACCAGCGAGCGCGGACTTCGGAATCTGCTGCACCACCCCAGCCAGGACGACCGAGAACAGCAGAATCCAGCAGCCGTGCAGCACTGCCGATGCACGGCTGCGGGCACCCGCCTGCACGTTGGTGGCACTGCGCACGATCACGCCGGTGACCGGCAGACCGCCTAGTAGACCCGAGAGCACATTGGCCGAGCCCTGACCGATCAGCTCACGGTCGAAATTGGTGCGCTTACCGGTGTGCATCTTGTCCACGGCCACCGCCGATAGCAGACTCTCGACGCTGGCGATGAGCGCGACGGTCAGAATCATCAGCGCCACCGCGGACCAGTCGCCGCTGGGGATCTGCGGCAGTCCGATGGCGTCGAACAGCGAGCCGTTCAACACGATTCGCTCGGCCTCGAAGGGCAGCACCAGCGACAACACCGTGCCGACCAAGACCGCCACCAGCGGTCCCGGCACCACCCGCACCTTGGCGGGCAGCCGGCGCCAGCCGAGCATGATCGCGATGACCACCGCGCCGATGATTGCGTCATCGCCGTGCAACGACAACAGTTGCGACGGCAACTGGGTGATGTTGTTCCAGGCGGAACTATGCGAGGACCCACCGAGCAGCACGTGAACCTGTTGCAGCGCAATGGTTATGCCGATGCCCGCGAGCATCGCGTGCACCACCACCGGCGCGACGGCCAACGCGGCCCGCGCAATCCGGCTCAGCCCGAATAGGATTTGCAGCACACCGGCCGCGACGACAATGAACGTGGTTGTCCGCCAGCCGAATTGGTTGATGGATTCGGCAACGACCACGGTCAGACCCGCGGCGGGGCCGCTGACCTGCAGAATCGAACCACCGAGCGTGCCCGCGACGATGCCACCGATGACGGCGGCGATGAGTCCGGCGGCGACGGGCGCACCGGAGGCGACGGCGATGCCGAGGGACAGCGGCAACGCGACGAGGAAGACCACGATAGAGGACGGCAGATCGTGGCGCAGGATCGATGTCAATCGATCGGACAGAGGTTCGGAACTGCGATGGCCCTTGCCCTGTTCAGTGGGCGGTAACGGTGGTGCGGCTACAGCGCTATCAATAGCCATTGACTTCTCCTTCGCCGACTCGGCGCGAACGCCGAGGTCGGTTGACGATCAAAATGTCCAACAGGGCACAGAACGCGAACCGGCATCTCGCGGTGAAGCAGTTCCCGACACGGCAACGGGTCGAGAGGTAAATCGCATTAAGGCTATTAGTAAAGGCTTAGCAAAGCCTGAGAAGTTGCCGAAAAGTGCCCGGATCCATACCTCCGAATCGACGTGAAACGCGACACATCCGTGCCGAGTTCGCCTGTCGGGCCGAATCATTCGGCCCGACAGCACGCGACTAGACGGGCTCGGCGGCGACGCCCCGCACATCGGCCGGCTCATCGAACGCCTCGACCGTCAACTCGTCATCGAACTCGGCAATACCGTCCATGGTGACCTCGATGACCCGGGCGGTCGCGAGATCGAAGAACAGTCCGGACACCGACACGCCCCGTTCCTCGATCCCGCGCCGGACCACGGGGTGGGCATGCAGCCGCTCCAATTGCAGTGCCACATTCACCATGCCGAGCTGGTCGACCGGCCCGAATCCGGCGAATGCCGCGGCATCGGCGACCGGATGTCCGAGCCGGAACCGGTCCAGGCTGGGCCGCGCGTACGCGAGCCAGTCGCCCAGCCCCGGCCCCGTGCGAACCTCTCGGTGCAATGCGTCCATCGCCCCGCAACCGGAGTGCCCGCAGACCACAACCGCTCGCACGTCCAGCTTCTCCAGCGCGTAGACCAGCGCGGCCTCCACCGAAACATCGCTGCCACCGGACGGGACCAGATTGCCCACGTTGCGGACGGTGAACAGATCCCCCGGCCCGCTATTGGTGATGACATTCGGCACGATACGGGCATCGGCGCAGGTCAGAAAGAAGGTGTCGGCGTCGGGCCGGTTGCGTAGTCCGTGGAGATGGGGGCGCATCAGATGGGCGTGGCCGCGGTGGTAGGCGGCGATACCGGCCGCGATCGGATCCGCCCGATTACCCGTCCGCCGCCACGGCCCGATGACCTCATCGATGACCTGGCGCGAGCGCCCACGCTCCGGCGGGCCCACCACCGCGGTCGCCATCCGCGCGCTACCGATTTCCACGAAATCGACTGTGCCACCGGCGGCCTCACGCAGACCGGCCCAGTCGGCGATCAGCTCATAGGAGGCGTGGTCGAGGAAGTCGACCGTCATCTCGATGGTCACGTCCACGTCGGCGGGGACCTTCGACAGCTCCGCGGTCAGCTTGGGCAGCGCGAGGAAGGTGCAGGTGCCATCGATGGTGATCAGCCAGCGGCGGGCATCGGCCACCGGTTCGGCATGGATGCTCACCCGCACCACCCGCCACAGCAGCAGGCCGAAGGCGAGTACGAGCCCGATCACCATGCCCTGCAACAGATTCAGGAACACCACACCCAGTACCGTGGCCACGTAGACGAACAGATCGCCGTTGCGCCGAGCCAACCGGATATGGGCCAGCTTCACCAGTTGTACGCCGACGAGGATGAGCAGCCCCGCGAGTGCCGCCTTGGGAATCTGCTGCACCAACCCGGCCAGCGCGACCGCGAACAGCAGGATCCACACACCGTGCAGCACCGTCGCGGCCCTGGTCCGCGCCCCCGCATGGGCATTGGTAATGCTGCGGACGATCACGGCCGCGATCGGCAGACCCCCGAGCAGACCCGACACCACATTGGCCGAGCCCTGCCCGATCAGCTCACGATCGAAATTGGTTCGATGGTCGGGACGCGACTTGTCCACCGCGACCGCCGAGAGCAGGCTCTCCACACTGGCAATCAGCGCGATCGTCACCATGGCCATCGCGACGGCGAACCAACTGCCGGACGGGATCGCGGGCAAACCGATGGAATCGAGCAGCGACCCGTTCAGCACGACACGCTCGACATGGGTCGGCAGTATCAGCGACAGGATCGTGGCGACCACCACGGCAACGAGCGGCCCCGGCACGACGCGGATCGAGAGCGGGAGGAACTTCCACCCGATCAGGATGACGATCACCACCAGACCGACGAACAGATCGCCGCGATGCACCGACATCAACTGATGGGGCAGCTGGATGAGGCTGGCGAACGATGAACTCAGCGAGTTGCCGCCGAGCAGAATATGCACCTGCTGCAGGGCGATGATCACGCCGATACCGGCGAGCATCGCATGGACCACGACCGGTGCGATGGCGAGCGCGCCGCGCGCAACGCGACTGAGCCCGAACAGAATCTGTAACAGGCCCGCGCCGATAGTGATGAAACAGGTAGCGGCCCAACCGAATTGGTGCACGCTCTCGGCGACGACAACGGTAAGACTGGCCGTCGGCCCGCTGACCTGGACGGCCGAGCCACCTAGTAGCCCGGCGACGACACCACCGACGACGGCGGCGATCAGGCCTGCGGCGACCGGGGCACCGGAGGCGACCGCGATACCGAGCGAAAGTGGTAGTGCGACAAGGAAAACCACGACCGAGGCGGGTAGATCGTGGCGGCCGACGGCGGCGAGACTCACTGGAAGACTTGCGCGAAGCGGCGACGTCCGTGGTGCGGGATCGGTGTCGGTGGACATTATTCTCCTTCGCCGAAACGGCGTGGAGCCGATCGGTTCATCGGTCGAACATGTACTGGCATCGAAAGCGAGCGGCGGGCGAAGCTTTCTGAGAACGCTGGGTGCTACATCTGCTCTACATGGAGCAGCCTCGTGAAGCAGTGACCCATGACGCGAAGGTCAGGCGCAATAGTAAAGACTTCGCAAAGCACATGGAAAGGCTTATGTTGCAAATGGGGCCAACTGCTATCAAAATGTGACCCAAGTCACAGCATGACAAAGGGGATCCCGAATCGGGTCGATCGGAGCTTCGACGAACACCGCGCCGATAAGAAAGAAGGTCGGGCACTCGCAGTGCACCGACCTCGTCCAGTGGGTGGTCCCAGCTGGTTTCGAACCAGCGACCTTCCGCGTGTGAGGCGGACGCTCTCCCGCTGAGCTATGGGACCGAACTTGGTGTTCGAGCGGCGGCGGAGCAGCCGTTCGAACGAGATGGAACCTTAGCACGCACCACCGGCGTCCCACCAAATCGCCACCCCGACACGGGTGATCGGCCGTCGACCTTTGCAACCAGCGTTGTTGCGGGGTCGTGAATTGCGAAGTGGTGCAGCAGGTCCCGGAGGGGCCATCCACACGAATAGCCGCGGATCACCCATCGGACTTCGCAGGGCGGGTTTCGGCTTCGATCTCGCCCGGCGGCATGGCCGGTCAGCGCCGACCGCTGAACCGCTTGCCGACGCCCCTGCCCTACGGCGAGTTCGGATGCGGCGCATGCGAAGGCACGACTCGGCCGATCCGAGCGCGTTTGCCCGTGGGTGCGCCCCCAACCTCTCGAACAACACGTATGTAATTCAACTTCAGGCCCTTCTACCAGCGGATTTGTAGGTTGCGCCGAACGTCGGCTAATGTTCTGTCTCGCACCACGGAGGGCCGCAAGCCCCCGGAGATGCAAATGCGGATGTAGCGCAGCTGGTAGCGCATCACCTTGCCAAGGTGAGGGTCGCGGGTTCGAATCCCGTCATCCGCTCGAGGAGTAGGGCCAGGCAATAGTAAAGCCTTCCCCCTTCGCACGGTGGAGTGGCCGAGTGGTGAGGCAACGGCCTGCAAAGCCGTGCACACGGGTTCGATTCCCGTCTCCACCTCGCGCGATTAGCTCAGCGGGAGAGCGCTTCCCTGACACGGAAGAGGTCACTGGTTCAATCCCAGTATCGCGCACCACCGTTTCTCCAGGTCAGCCCCGGTTTTTACCGGGGCTGACTTTGTTTGTGCCCACCACTCGGCATTCCGAAGCCGGCGTTGGGCCTGTTCCGCGTCACGGCGCCTCGCCACGTCCCTGGCGGCTACCCGAATACGCGAACTCGCGCAGTTGCCGGATGGTTTTCGGGACTATCTCGACCTCGGCGGGATGATTGATCATCGGGTCGAAGTAGTCGGTGCGGTGCTCGCCATCGGCCAGGCGCAGGTTGATTTCGGCGAGTTTGCGGGTCGGACCGCCGATCGGGCTGCTGATCAGATCGAAATGTACCTCGTGCCCGTGCAGGTGTTCTTCGAGTGCTTCGATCGAGGCGGATTTCGGTTGTGCCGCATCGGGTTCGGCGAATACCCAGGTGGTCATCGCATTGCCGAAACGGTAAGGCATCACGCCGCCGTACCTGGCGCGGGCCCAGCCCGTCGCGACGGTGATCACGAACCGTCCGATCATGCTTCGGCCTGTGGTCGCAAGAGCGAAGTCCCACGGCTTGTCGTCGCGATCCAGGACGCGAAAGGCGAGCCCGAGTACATCCGGGATGGGCCCCGGCAACCCAGTGCCCTTCGACAGGCGGGCGATGACGGCCCGTTCACCGCTGCCGAACAGGTTCTCGAACTCGTGTTCGGCGTGCAGCCGACCTGACAGGTGCAGTCCGTCAGGATGGAAAACCCGCGCATGCCGGAGCCTGGCCCCGGTTGCGAACGCGCTTCGCACAACTGCGGCAGATAGATCGACCATGGCGAGTCCTCCGAGGTAGACGACGTGTCGTCTCCCGGTTGCCCCGCGCGCAGCCGGATAAACGGCAGACGACTCGAGCCGGCGATGGCCCGATCCGGAACCACGTTCGATGTCGCGCCGTCGAACGACGTATGACCATGACGACGAGCAACGCGACCTCAGCGGCTCCTCGACCGCATGAACGACACAGATCCTGCCGATGTCAATGGACTAGGTGATCGGCCCAGGGGGACGGGAGGGCAGCGCTGGATATGTCGGCGATTTCCTGCAGGCGTGAAGTGGGGATTCCCAAGCGGCTCAGTTGGATCAGGCCCTGGGAGATGACGATGATGTGGGCGCTGAGGGCCGAGAGAGTGGAGAGGTCGGCGTTGTCTGGCGCAGCGACTCGTAGGCGGTCGGCCACGCCTTCTTCCATGGCAGCGGTGGTGCGGGTGCCGATGGTGGCGACTTCGGGGATGCGGGTGCCGAGTTGGGCGATGCTGTTGATCATGAGGCAGCCGCGGCGGTCGGGGTGAGCGGCGCAGTCGTCGATGACTGCCCGGAAGAGGGCGCGGACGGCGGTGCGCGGTGCGCCGGGCGCGGATGTGACGACCTCGCGGACGAAGCGTGCGCGGCGTTCGCAGTAGCGCTCGAAGGCGGTGAGGAACAGGCCGCGTTTATTGCCGTAAGCGGCGTAGATGCTGCCGTTCCCGACGCCGGTCGCGCGGGATACATCCTCCACCGATGTTTCGTCGAAACCCTTCGACCAGAACAACTCCGTCGCGGCATCGAGCAGGTTCGATTCATCGAACTGTCGTGGCCGTCCCATGCGCTCACCGTACCAACCGGGTCGTGATGTCGAGCACCTCACTTGTTCTGGAGGCGTGCCTCCATAATAATGGTTGACATGTCCGCAAAATTCGGTGGTACGGCCCGCAGGCGAGTCGGTGTGCTGGTTTTCGACAGCGTCAAGATGCTCGACTTCGTCGGTCCCGCGGAGGTATTCGTGGAGGCGAACCAGTCGGTGGACGGTTATGAGGTGGTACTCGTTTCGGCCGACGGCAAGGACGTGCACACCTCGATCGGCGCGCGCACGCAGGTAAGCTGCGCGGCGGCCGACGCGGGTCGCTTCGACACAGTGGTGATTCCGGGCAGCGAGTTGCCCGTGGAAAAATTCGCGACTCCCGAGGTGCTGGCGGCGGCACGCCACCTGTCGTCGCATACCCGGCGGATCGCGTCGATCTGCAGCGGCGCGTTCGTCCTGGCCCAGCTCGGACTGCTCGACGGCAGGCGGGCGACGACCCATTGGAAATTCACCGGTGACCTGGCGCGCCGGTTCCCATCGGTACTGGTGGAACCGGATGCGATTTTCGTGCGCGACGGCAACCTCTACAGTTCGGCCGGTGTCGCGGCCGGTGTGGATCTCGCGCTGGCGCTGGTAGAGCAGGACCATGGTGCCGATGTCGCCCGACGGGTGGCACAGTCACTGGTGGTGCATATGCAACGTGCCGGTGGACAGTCGCAGTTCTCGGCATCACTGAGCGGGCCCGCGCCTCGCAGTCCGCTGCTGCGCGGGGTCGTCGATCTGATCTGCGCGGACCCCGCATACCCGCATACCGTGCAGAGCCTCGCCGCGCACGCACGCGTCAGCATCCGGCACCTGACCCGGCTGTTCCGCACGGAGCTCCAACGTTCGCCCGCGGAGTATGTCGCGTTCATTCGGTTCGGCGTGGCCAGGGACATGTTGCACGCCGGACGCAGCGTGACCGAGGCGGCGATGGCCGCCGGATACGGCAATAGCGAGGCATTGCGGCGGGCGTTCGTGGCGCGGCTGGGCATTTCGCCGCTCAAGTATCAGCAGCGGTTCCGGACGACCGGTTCGCTCGTGGGAGCCGAACTCGCGGCAGTGGTGTCCTGATCGGAGGTATTTCCGGCCGGTGCAGGGGGGCGCGGACACCGGGAAGCAGCGGAAACTGCTGTCGGCACAGCGTCATATCGAGAAAGGACCGCGATGTCCCCCGCGTCAACCCCCACAGTTGTCCTCGTGCACGGCGCCTTCGCCGATGCGTCGAGTTGGTCGCCGGTCACCCAGCGGCTGCTCGACCAGGGCCACCGGGTCGTGGCACCGCCGGTGTTCAACCGCAGCCTGTCCGGCGATGCCGCCTACATCCGGGCGGTCGTCGAGCAGATCGATGGCCCGGTACTGCTGGCCGGGCATTCCTACGGCGGCGCGGTGATCACCGTCGCCGGTGTTGCCGAGAATGTCGTCGGCCTCGTCTATGTGTCGGGTTACGCGTTGGAGGAGGGCGAAAGCCTCGGCCAATTGCAGGGCCGGTTCGCGGATTCCGAGCTGGCAGCGCATCTGGTCTACACCTCGTACCCGGTCGACGGCGAAACGACCGGAACCGATGTATCCGTTGAAATCGACGCGTTCCCAGCCATTTTCGCGGATGGGGTCGATGCGGCGACGGCGCGGGTGCTCGCGGTGTCGCAGCGGCCGCTGTCGGCGACCGCGTTCGGTGAGCCCGCCGCCGTGGCGGCCTGGAAGACCAGGCCCGCCTGGGGAATTGTGTCCAGCGCCGATCGCACCATCAATCCGGATGTCGAGCGTTATGGCTATGAACGGGCCGGGCTGCGGGCGGTCGTCGAGATCGACGCACCGCACCTGGTGATGCAGACCCATCCGGACCGGGTCGCGTCCGTCATCACCGACGCGATCGCCGAATTGTCCTGATCCACAACACAAGAGAAAGGCACTACCATGTCAGGTAATCCGTTGGGCATCTCGCTCGAGCAGGCGGCGCAGGAGTTCGTCGACGCCACCTCGCAGCCGCCGTTCCTCTACCAGCTCGCCCCGGAGGAGGGGCGCAAGGCGGTGGATTCGGTGCAGGATTCGCCGATTTTCAAGCCGGAGATCGACGAGGAGTGGGTCACGGTCGACGGCGGTCCGACCGGGTCGGTGCGGGCGCGCATCGTCAAGCCGCAGGGTGTCACCGAGGTACTGCCCGTGATCGTCTACACCCATGGCGCGGGTTGGGTTTTCGGCGATGCACACACCCACGACCGGCTCGTGCGCGATCTCGCCGTCGGGGTGCGCGCGGCCGTTGTCTTTCCCGAATACGATCGCTCGCCGGAGGTGCGGTACCCGGTGGCCAACGAGCAGTCCTACCGGGTCGCCCAGTGGGTTACGACCGACGGCGCCGAGCACGGTCTCGACGCGTCTCGGATCGCGGTCGCGGGTGATTCGGTCGGCGGCAATATGGCCATCGCGCTGACGCTCATGGCGAAGGAACGCGGCGACCTCTCGTTCGCACAGCAGGTGCTGTTCTACCCGGTGACCGACGCCAACTTCGACACCGGTTCGTACCAGCAGTTCGCCGAGGGTTACTTTCTGACTCGCGCAGGGATGCAATGGTTCTGGGATCAGTACACCACCAGCGCCGAAGACCGTGCGCAGATCACCGTGTCGCCGCTGCGGGCCAGCACCGAGCAGTTGAGCGGGCTGCCGCCCGCGCTGGTCATCACCGCCGAGGCAGATGTGTTGCGCGATGAGGGCGAAGCCTTTGCCGGCAAGCTGCGCGCGGCGGGCGTGCCGGTGACGCAGGTGCGCTACGGGGGGATCATCCACGACTTCGTCATGGTGAACGCGATGCACGATACCCATGCGGCCAAAGCCGCTGTCGCACAGGCGGTTGCGACGCTGAAGGCCGCCCTGCACACAGCGTGACCACACCTCGTCCGCAAACAGATCAGGAGAAATCCATGACCGCTCCAACCATCGTGCTCGTCCACGGCGCGTTCGCCGATTCCTCCAGTTGGAACGGCGTCATCGAACGCCTACGCGCACAAGGACATTCCGTCATCGCCGCCGCAAATCCACTGCGCGGCCTCGACAGTGACGCGGCTTACATCGCGTCGGTCGTCGACGGCATCGAGGGCCGGTGCGTGCTCGTCGGGCACTCTTATGGCGGCAGTGTCATCACCGTGGCGGCCGAGGGGAAAGCCGATGTCACCGCATTGGTTTACATTGCCGCGTTCATTCCCGACGAGAACGAGAGCGCGCTGCAGCTGAGCGACAAGTTCCCCGGCTCCACCTTGGGGGCGGCCACCCGTCCCGCGAGCTACCCCCTGTCCGACGGGAGCACCGGCACCGAACTCTATATCCGCCAGGAGGAGTTCCACCGGCAGTTCGCCGCCGACGTTCCGGCGGAAACGGCTGAGCTGATGGCCACGACACAGCGGCCGGTCGCCCTCGCCGCGCTGCAGGAGACTGCTTCCGCGGCCGCATGGAAGTCGGTGTCCGCGTTCGCATTGCTGACCACCGACGATAAGAACATCCCCATCGAGGCGCAGCGGTTCATGGCCGAACGCGCCGGGGCCGACACCGTCGAAATCTCCGCCTCGCATGCGGTCTCGGTATCCGAGCCCGAGGCGGTCACCGACCTCATCGTCCGCGCGGTCGAACGCTAGTACGCCTCGAACCGGCTCGCGCCGCGCGGAATCGCGGCGCGAGTCCGGGTCAGGTCGGTGTGGTGTCGGGAGGTTGGGTTCGGCGGCGCTGCGCGGTGTCGATGATGCCTTCCAAGGGGCGGCCCTGGCTGATGGTGAGGACGGTTTGAGCTAATTGGGCGCAGGTCTCGTCTACGGCCCGGCGGGCGCGGTCGCGTTGGGCGGTGATGGTGGCGAATATGAGGGCGGTCAGCGCGACCGAGCCGTTGAAGGCCTGCAGGGTGATCATTTTGGCGGTCAGGTCGAGGCCGGTGAAGGCCGGGAAGTCGCGGGCCACGGCGACGATGGCGACGGTCGAGGCGATGAGGGCGCAGGGCAGGGCGCCGGCGAGGTGGAAGCGCATCGCGGCCCAGATCAGGAAGGGGAAGACCAGGAAGAGCAGGTTTGCCGACACCACGGTGGCCGATACCGCGACGACGAATGTGCCCGCCGCTAGCATCGCGGCCTCGATGACCCGTAACGGGCTGAGGGCCTTGGGTATCCGGATACCTTTGCCGACGAGGATGAGCGGTGCGATCAGGAGTACGCCCATGGCGTCGCCGGTCCACCACACCAACCAGGCGCCCCAGAAACCGTGTGCGGAAACCGTACCGGCCACGAGCAAGGTGACGGTACCGAGCGTTGCGCTGATCAGCATTGCGGCAAGGGCACCGAGGAAGACGAGTTCGAGTACGTCACGTACGCCAACGAAATCACTGCGAAACCCGACCCTTTTGAGCAGCAGGTACGCGACCACCGGAGCGGCCGTGTTGCCGAGGGCGATCATGAGGACGGCAGGAAGCGTCGGCCCGAGCAAGGCATTCACCGCCAACGCGCCCAGCGTGACGCCCGTCCAGGCACGCAGGCCGAATATGAACAGACATGCGAGGGCGAC
This sequence comes from Nocardia vinacea NBRC 16497, assembly GCF_000308835.1. Lineage (GTDB taxonomy): Bacteria > Actinomycetota > Actinomycetes > Mycobacteriales > Mycobacteriaceae > Nocardia > Nocardia vinacea. Next base: position 13,856 of record NZ_BAGN01000155.1, read on the forward strand.
CCCGGTCGACGGCCACAGCGGCGTGACTTGATCGCCGACCAAGGCAAAACGCAACCCGACTTCGGCAGCCACAAAATACGCGACCGCCGCGACAATGATCCACAGCGCCGACTCGGCGTTGCTGCGGAAACGACCCACGACGTGAGCATAGAACCGTTTCCCACGACGATCAGGAAATATCGACGACGGCCCGGACAGCGAGGCCGAGCCGGCAGACACGGATAGGCCAGATTCGGCGGCCGATCGATGGGATGGGCCGGGTTGTCGGTGGTCGGCGTTAGGCTACGGCGCACATGTCGAGTGGAGCCGAGTCGTGGTCAGGGGTCGCAGGTGACGGCAAGCGAGGCCGATGGGCGGGATCGGGCCGCTGACTATGCCGATCCCGAGATGCTGGACGATATCGCCGGGGATGTGTCGTTCGATCTCGAGGAGATCAACGAGCTATTGGGGGAATTGATCGAGATGCGCGGGGATCGCAAGCGGCGCGATGCCGACATCGTGGGGTTTCGGCTCGGGGTGAGCGGGGAGGCGCCGGAGACGTTGGCGCGGATCGGTGCGCGATTCGATCTGTCGCGGGATCGGGCTCGACAGTTGCATACCCGAGCAGTGGCGCAGATTCTGCGGGAAGCGCAGCTGAGTGGACATCGGGCGGCCGAGGTGTTCGGGACGCGGTACCCGGTGGGGGCACGAGATCAGCAGTTGGTACGGGCGCTGTTGGTGGAGACCTATGCGACGGATGCCGATCTGGCCGCCAATGAGTTGGCTTATCTGAAGCTACGGCTGGCGGGGCATGCGGGCGAGGATGCCAAGCGGGTCGCCGGATATGTCATGCAGCGGATCATGGCGTGGCAGAAGAAGACGAACCGGCGGTTGGCGAAACTGCACGAGCCGCTCGCGACGAGTGAGCTGAATTCATGGTTGGGACAGGTCGATTGGCCCGCCTCCGCACCGGACCCCGCTCCCCTGCCGAACGCCTCCGCGCGCACGGTCGACGGCGACGACGAAGGACGCGGGCGGTTCTATCTCGACAAGGTCGGACGCGATATCGGGTTCGATTCCGGCTTGGAGGCTCGGCTGCTTCAGACGGTGAACGCGAGCGATCTGGTCGAGACGTTCCAGGAACAACCGAGTGCGGTCACCTTCGAAATAGACGGTGCGGAGCGAATCTACTACCCAACCATCGCCGCACGGCTGGCCGATGGCCGCGTCGTCCTGATCGATGTCGAACCGCTGGGACATGTCGGCTTCCACATCAATCGGATCAAGTCGGTGGCCGGTCGCGCGCATGCGCATGCCAACGGCTGGGGCTGGCTGGTGTGGACCGGCAGCAGGATCGGGATCCCAGATCTATTGCGGCGCAAGGTAGCTGCGGAGGCGGAGAGTCGACTGTGGGAGTTGGTCGAGCGCGGACCGGTGTACTGGTCCGCGCTGCGGCAGTTGCGTGCGGAGGTCGAGCTGGATCTGCTCGACCTGATCGCGCTGGTGCTGCGCAACGAATGGCGTTGGGACCGTGCGCCGTTCCGGTTGACCGGCAACCACCCGGCTGACCGCCTCAGCGCACGAACATCGCTCCCGCGATGAATGTCACGATCAGCATCATCGCGCAATAGGTGATCAGCTGCCAGTGACCGATCGCCTTCTGCAGACTCACGATGGTGGCACGCAGGCTTGCGTCGATGCGGTGGTGGTTGTCGAGCTTGCGCTTGACCTCGGCCAGCGAGTCCGCGCGCTCCTGTGCGGACTCCTCGGCGCGTTCCAGCCGGGTGGCGAGCTTCATGATCTGTTTCTGCTTGTCCCGCACGGTTTTTCGGGACAGGGCCAAGGTGGTGCGTTGGTTGACCAACTCCTGGCGCTGCCGAGCGATGACGCTGGCCTGCGTCCTCGTGTGGTGTTCCCAGTCGGTCACGGTGGCCCATCCTCCTGTCATCACATCGCGGTAGCCCCAAGCGATTTCGCCCCGCACCCAGCCGTACAGGAAATCGCGCAGTTCATAGGGTTCACGGCGCGGCAGGACGACCGCGCTGTTCGAGGTGTCCAACATGCCCTCCTCGGCCCGGTAATCGCAGGCGGGCGGCGCGAAGTCGGCGATGCCGAGCGCGGGCAGATGCCCGACCCAATAGCCCGGCGGGCACAGCCACAGCACCCCATCACATCCGGCGGTGCGCAGCCGCGTCGTGTGGTGCTGCGCCGATTCCCGATCCAGCGGACCGGTACGGACCTCGATGGCATACTGCCGATCACCACTGCGCCAGAGCACGTCCACCGGGACGTCACCCACCCGGCGGTCCACCTCGGCCACCTCCGCACCGTAGGACGCGAGCCGACCGCACAGCCAATACTTCAGCCGCTGGATATCCCATTGCGCGGCGGCACATTCCGGACATGTGCAGCCGTATCCCCCTGCCCCGACCGGTCCGCCGACGGGTGCGCGACCATCCGGCACCCGGGTGTCCGCGACGCGACCGTCCGACAACCCCAATTCGGCGAGCATCGCCCGACGCCCGCACGCCCGCTCGACGCGCTGCTTCGTTCTCACGCGACCTCACCCCTGCCCAAAACCACCGCAGGTCAAGTACGACCTACGCCATAGATCAAGAGTGCGTCAGCTTTGGCCCGCCCGCCAGCCCCCTATACCCCGCGCTCGGGTGCGCCACAACCCGCGAACACGCTCCGACCAGCCGATGTGCGCTGTCTCACAAGCGATTTCATTGCGACACGCGAGAGCATTGCCACAGTTATTCCGGTGATTGATAGTTGCGGCCATTCCTGGGACACGGCCGATACCGCCGAACGAGCGAACGAAAGCCGCGATGTAACCGGACGAAACGTGCACAGCGGGGCAACGGCCGGTCCTCGAACCGCGTCGGTACCGATCGACAGATAGAATCGGCCGGCCACGAGCGGAGTTTCGGGCGATACGGGGAAGAAGGTATGGGATGGACCACGACGAGCGGAGTGGCGAATCGATCGGCGCACTCTTGTCGAGTCTCGCGACGACCCTGCGCGAGGTGAGCAATAAACTCGACGCGGTCGCCGCCCACGTGGATGACGACCGTAACCTGGCCGGTCGCCTGGCCAAGTTGGAGGCGTGGGCTTTCCGTACCGGGGAGGATGTTTCGAAGATCGGGTCACGGTTGGAGCAGGTCGTCACCGTCGAGCCCAGTGACGAACCGGCTGAGCCCGCGCTGCGGATCCGCCCGGAACCCGCGCCCGCGACCAGGGAACGGCGCGAACCGATTCCGTCACGTCGCGACCGCCTCGATGCCGTCAACGGGCGAGCCGACACCACGAGCGCGCACACCGAGACCGGCCGCAACGGCCTCCCGGACATCACCACCGTGCTCAGCGAAACGCCGACCGGACGCAACAACCGCCCCGACACCACCGGAACCGACGAGCGTCTCGAGCCCGAGACCGGCCGCAACGAGCTCGTCACGCCGACGACCGGAGCCAACAGGCGCCTAGCGACCCCGACGGGACGTCTGGACGCCACGACCGGGCGCAACGAGCGGCTGAAAGCGCCCGAAGACATCGCGGCACGTCCCGCACGGACCGACTTCACCGCGCCGATCACCCGCACCGAACACCTCGACCCCTTCGGCCCCGCAACGCCCAACGACTCCCTCTCCCTCCCCGCACGGACACCGCAGCCCGTGCCGCCCGCGGTCCCCCCGACCTACCGCAGCGAACCGCTCTCCGCACCCACCTCGCGCCCCGAATGGCTCGACTCGGCCACACCCGCAGGCACCGAACCTTCCGCGCCGACCTACACCAACTCCCAGCCCGCGACCACCGGCGACCGGCTCGACTACGGCTCGATCGGCTCGAGTAACGGCCGCCTGGAGCCGCTCACCTCCCCGCCCCGCAACGGCTACGAATCCCCAACGCCCACAACCCGTCCCGACAGCGGTATGACCGCACCACGCACCGAGGACAACGGCGCACCGACCCCTGGCGCACACCGCGCGGGCACCGGCGAGGACACCTCGCACGTCGACAAGCTGCAGGCCATGCTCGACGAGCTCAAGCGCAACCCGCACGGCCCCTTCGGTCGCCCGGAACCGTCCTCCGCGCCGAACGAACTACCCGGCGTGGACCCGAATTTCGCGATCCGCACCGAGGGCTGAGCAACTCACTGGCCGGACGGGTCCAGCCCGAAGAGGGTGCCGCGAATCAATTCGCGTAGCCATCGGTGACCGTTGTCGGCGGTATTACGGGGGTGCCACGCCATGGCGATGGCGATTTCGGGGAGGGGCAGGGGGATTTCGAAGGCGCACAAGCCGAGTACGGTGCGCGTTGTCGCAGTGAGGGCGGCGGGGACTGGGCAGATCAGATCGCCGGAGCGGACCGCTAGCAGGGCGCTGGTGAGGTCGGGGACGGTGGCCACGACGCGGCGAGTGCGGCCGTGCAGGGCCAGGCGGTCATCGATGGGGCCGCGGGCGCGACCCCGGCGGGAGATACCCAGGTGGGCAGCAGCGGCGAACCGCGCCACCGTCACACGGTCGGTGATCAGCGGATGTTCCGGTGCGGCAACGCCGATCACGCGGTCGCGCAATACCCGCTGCACGGTGGTCTCGGGATCGGTGTGCTCGATAACGCCGACCTCGATATCGACGCGACCGTCACGCAGCGCGGCGGCGCCCTCGTCGCGATCCGGGAGCAGGTGCAGTGTCACGCCGGGCGCCTGTGCGCGGACGGCGGCCAACAGCGGCGTCGCCAATTCCCCGAGGACCATATCGCCCGCCTGCACCGCGAAGTCGCGCTTCAGCGTGGTCGGGTCGAGCGCGCCGCGCTGGGTGAGCAGCGTACGTCCCCGCTCCACCAGAACGCTGACCTCGTGACGTAATTCGAGTGCGCGCGGCGTCGGCACCAGATTGCGGCCCGCCCGCACCAGCAGCGGATCGCCGAGCACGTGACGCAGCCGGGCCAGCGTTCGGCTCATCGCGGGCGCCGAAGTGTGTAGCCGCTCGGCAGCCTGGGTGACACTGTTGGTCTCCAGCAGCGCATCCAGAGCAACCAGCAGATTCATGTCGAGGGCATCCACTCCTGGATTATCCAGAATGGAAAGACTCGTAACCAACATTGCATTGGTGATAATCCGTCGCGTCGACCTCGACGGCGCTGTCCGGCCCGGCCGTCGCCTCCCATCGGAAGGACTGCACACCCGTGCGACGCCGGTCACATTTTGAACTTCTTCGACTCGAAACCCACAGTTGCACTGGGCAAATCGATGGGCTCGGCCGAGGGAACGGATTCTGTTCCGATCTCGCATCCCTCCGGCGACAACCATCGCCGGGGCCATTGGTCGGCAAGCGCCGAGAGATCCCCTCCCCGGCGATCGTCGACGTCGATCGAACCTGTACATGCGCCGTACGCGATGCCGTGTCCGACCTACAACCCGTGAGCGCCGAGGAGAACCCCGGCAATCCCCAGGCGCACTCCGAGCAATCGACCTACGGCGTGCGCTGTTCGGCGGAGACCTGAGGCGCCATTTCCGGCGCCGCTGTCACCACCGGCCCCTTCGACCGCTCCGCGAGTCCACGATACGAAGACGGCTTGATCATCCGGAACCATTGTGCCGCACGGGTTCTGCGCGGCAGCCGGAATTTCAGGTCGGCGAGCATCTCGTCGATATTGTGGATCGAGAACGGCGTGATGGCGCCGCCGTGCGCGTGATGGCCGCCCGTGCGTTCAGCCATCCAGCGCAGCCGCTCATCGACGTGCGCGGTCATCTCCTCCTGTGTCGGCAGAGCGAGGCGGCCGCGCAACAGCGCGGCGGTCCAGTGCGCGCCGACCTCGGCGCTGAGCGTGCTGATGACCGAGGAGTTGTACCCCACGAAGCTCAGATTCGGCACGCCGATCGGCAGGATCTGCCGGTACAGGCGGAAATTGCCCTCGTCGTCGGTGAGCTGACGCTGTACGTACGGGGTGAGGAACGGCACCCGCTGGTGGAATCCGGTGGCGCAGATGACGATATCGGCCTGCAGGGTCGTACCATTCGACAGTCGCACCTGGTTCGCGGCCATCTCGGTGATGGTGCTGTCGCGGTGCACCGCGATCAGTCCCATCCCCACCCGCTCGAAGAAATCCTCGGTGACCAGGCTGACCGTGCTCTCCGCGATATCCTCGAAGCGCCCCTCCGGCACCAGCCCCAGCTCGCGCAGATGCGACTTCTTGGTGGCGAGCTCCTGGATCACATCGAGGTTGCTGTCGCGGAAGCTGTGCCCGGAACCGTGCAGGAACCGTTCGATCCGCCCGAGCTCCTGATAGCGGAAGTGCGCCTCCCCGAGCCTGGTCAGCATCAGCCGTTCGTAGTCGACCAGTCCGCGCGCCAACTTGCGCGGCATCTTCCACAGCAGTCGGCGGGCGACCACATTCGTCGAGGCCGCGACGTGACTGACCGCCTCGGCGATATCGCAGGCCGCCTTGCCATAGCCGACCACCACGACAGATTTGCCGCGCGCCCACTCGGCATCCAGGAACTCCGAGGCGTGCCCGATCTGCCCGCCCGCCTGCCGGAACCGCTCGACGCCCGGAAAGTCGGGCACCGCGGGCTCACTGAATATTCCGTTGGCGATGACCAGATGGTCGCAGGAGGTGCGGTGGATACCGATGTGGTCGCGGATCTCCAGCAACCAACCACTGTCGACCGGATCGGCCGCGACCACCTCGGTGCCGAGGCGCAGGCTCTCGCCGAAGCCGAAATGCCGCACGTACCCGTCGAGGTACTGCTGCATCTGCTGCCCGTCCGGCACGCGCGGATAGTCGTCGGGCATCGGGAAGTCGGAGAAGTGATATGTGTGTTTGCTGTTCTGTGCGCGCAGGCCGGGATACCGGCGCGTCGCACTCCATACTCCGCCGACGTCCGAGGTCCGATCGAATACTTCGACCGGAAACCCCTCCTGGCGCAACACCTTCGCGCAGGCGAGGCCTGCGATGCCCGCACCTACGATTGCGATGCGGTTCCCGCTCGTCATGGCACGGAGATTACGTCGCTCGCGCGAATGCGGCAAAGCCTCGGTGCGATTTCACGAAGTTGAACGGGGAGTGACTACAATCCTGGCCTTGTCGCGCGGCACGGTGGTGATATTGCGCACCCGTCCGCGCTCGCGTTTCGCTCCCTCGGGCCGGGCGAGGGTGTAGCGGGACAGGATCTCGCGCAGCACCGTGGTGCCCTCCATCAGCGAGAATCCGGCGCCGATGCAGCGGCGCACGCCGCCGCCGAAGGGCAGCCAGGTATTCGGTTCGACCTCGCCGTCGAGGAAGCGCGAAGGACGGAAGGTCCAGGTGTCGGGATAGTTGGCCGGGCTCCGGTGCGCCAGCAGGATCGAACAGCTGACCACGGTGCCCGCGGGCAGCTCCCAGCCGCCGATGGTCATATCCCTGGTGAGTTTGCGGACCGCGCCGGGAATCACGGTGCGCATCCGCATCGCCTCCTTCATCACGGCCTCGAGCGCCTTGTCGTCATCGATGCGGACCGCTTCGTAGGCGTCGCGTTGTACCTGCGGGTTGACCGAGAGTTCGTGCAGCGCCCAGGACAGCGCGGCCGCGGTGGTTTCGTGACCGGCGAGCAGCAGGGTGATGAGTTGATCGCGCAGTTCGGGATCGGTGAGGGGCGGATCGGACTCGGTATCGCCGCCCGCCTGCAGCAACCGGGACAGGACGTCGGTGCGTTCGGCCAGGTCGGGGGCGGTGCGCCGGGCCGTGATCTCGGCGTACAGCAGATCATCGATGGCGGCCATATCGGCATGGAAGGACTTCCACGGCGGATACTTCCGCAGCACCGGTTTCATCAGGCCGATGTACTGCAGCGGGCCGATATCGACGATGCGCCCCAGGCGTGGTGCGAGCGCGGACCGAGTGCGCTCATCGGTGACGCCGAAGACCACCCGCATGATCACCTCGAGGGTGAGCGCGTTCATCCGGTCGAGGGTGATGACCGTCGAACCGGGCCGCCAGCGGTCGACCTCCGCGGCCGCGATCTCGGCGACCAGATCCCGATAGCCGCGCAGGGCCGCGCCATTGAATGCGGGCATGAGCAATCGGCGGGCCCTGGCGTGTTCGGCTTCGTCGGTCATCAGCACCGAATGCTCGCCCATCACCGGACCGAGGATCTGATTGCCTTCGCCCGCGTGCAGGTCGCGTGGGTCGCCCGCGAAGATCTCCTTGATGTGTTCGGGGCGGGTGAATACGACGAGGTTCTGTGCGAACGGCGGCACATGCAGCGAGAAGACATCGCCGTAGCGACGCCGCACCGGGGGCAGCACCTGGGCGCGGTTACGGATGTACAGCAGGCCCTGCAGAAATGCGGGGATCGGCGGACCGGGTGGATACGCCGCAGTCATCGTTTCCCTCCGCATCCGGCGCCGGACGCATCGTTACGCCCGGTTCTCTGCACTGTTCCACAGTTGTCCGGCGTGACGGAAGACCCTGGGGCACAGCGCCTGATCAACGGGGCAGTCCGCCGTTCTGCGCACTACCCCGAACCCGGACTCAACGTAGGGCGGGTGCCCCTGCCAATTCCACGGGCAGATCCTGCAACCCCCGGATGAGCATGCTCTCCCGCCAACGCAATTCCCCACCGTCGGCCGCCAAGCGCAGATCCGGATACTGCTCGACCAACCTCGTGATCGCGATGCGCGCCTCCAACCGAGCCAGCCCGGCACCGAGGCAGTAGTGGATGCCGTGGCCGAACGCCAAGTGGCCCGATGTGGAGCGCTGCGGGTCGAACTCTGCGGCGTCGCTGAAGTGCCGTTCGTCGTGGTTGGCCGAACCCAGTGCGACGAGCACCATCTCGCCCGCGGGAATATCGATGCCGCCCAGCGTGAGCGGTTCGGTCGTGTAGCGCAAGGTCGCGACGTTCACCGGACCGTCGTAGCGCAGCATCTCCTCGATCAGGGCGGGCACCGCCTCGGTATTCCCGTGCAGCGCACGATAGCGCGGCGGATCCGACAGCAGGGTGAGCACGGTGTTGCCGATCAGATTGACCGTGGTCTCGTGACCCGCGACCAGGATGAGGAACACCATGGAGATCAGCTCGTCATCGGTGAGACGGTCACCGTCGGCATTGGCGGCGATCAAGTCCGAGACGAGATCCGCCCCCAGCCCCTCGGCCCGCCGCCGCGTGATCAGCTGCTCGAAATAGTCGGCGATGGCATCGGTCGCGTGCCGAATCTCCTCCGGGGTCGCGGTCGACAGCTCGACGATGATGCGCGACCACTCCCGGAAATCCGCGCGATCGGCCACCGGCACACCGAGTAGTTCGCAGATGACGGTGATGGGCAGCGGAAACGCGTACTCCGACAACAGATCCACCGGGCCCGCGGCGTCCGCGGCGATCCGGTCCAGGAGTTCGTCGGCGATGGCCAGCACGCGCGGGGCCAGTACCTCGATCCGGGCGGGCGCGAATGCGGGGGCGACCAGCCGGCGCAGCCGGGCGTGTCCCGGCGGATCGGTATTCAGCAGGTGGTAGCTGATCCGGGTATTCACCGCGCCGAGGCTGGTGTCCCCGATGCGCAGACCACGGGCCTTGCGGCTGGCGTCGGTGCGCGGGTCCTTGCGGATGGCAGGATGACGCAGCACCTCACGGGCGACGTCCAGATCCACCACCAGCCAGGCGCGGACGCCGGTATTCAACTCGATGGGGTGTACCGGGCCTTCGGCGCGCAGCCCTTCGTAGAAGGCATACGGTGTACGAAAGAAGTCCTGCGGCAGCTTTCTCATTCGACGGCCCTTCCCGTTCGCGAGTTGTCTTGCGCCCCTTCGATAGTGGCACGCGATAACGATCTCGACCACCCGCGCGTCGACCGTAGCGACCGAACCTGACCAAAAGGTCGACCGTCGCGCGTACGCATCCGACGAAAGGATGACTGCGACCGCCTCTCCAGGCACGGCCGCGGCCGGGCCGATACCCTCCGCAGATGGGATCGATTTCTCCCGTCCTGCGCGGAGCCCGGATCGCGAATTCGTTCGCCTTCGGGTTGCAGGGCTTTTTCTTCGCGGTGGTACTCACCGAACTGCCCCAGCAGAAGGATCGCTTCGACCTGTCCGATGGCCTGATCGCCGGTTCGGTCGTGCTGGTTTCGATCCTCGCCGGCGTCGGCAGCGTGGCGGCCGAGCAGGTGGCCACGCGGTGGTCGAGCCGGGTCACGGTGCGGATCGGACTGCTGGGAATCACGGTCACCGGATGCGCCATCGCGCTGGCCCCGAATATCCCTGTGCTGGCGATCGCACTCGGGTGCTATGGAATCGCGGTCGGCATCGTCGATGCGAGCACGAATATGCAGGGTGTATTCATTCAGCACGGGTACGGGAAATTCATCCTGTCCTCGTTCTACGGGGTGTGGAGTGCCGGATCGATCCTCGGCGCGCTGTTCGTATCCGCCTGCGAGGCATTGGATGTCACGCTGCGCGAATCGCTCTTTGCGGCGGCGGGCGTAGTTCTCGTGGTCGGGTTGGTGACCGGCCCACGCCTGCTCGGCGCCGCGGAGGCGGAGTCCGGCCCGGCGGAGGTGACAGTCAGCGAACCCTCAGCATCCCGAATGGTTCCGCTGCGCATGTATCTCGCCTTCGGCATTACGGCATCACTCGTGTTCGCGATCGATCTCGCCGTCAGCAACTGGTCGGCGCTGTACCTGAAGGAGGATCTGCTCGCCAGTTCTTCCACCGCGGCGTTGGCGTTGGCGGTCTATCAGTGTGCGTCGCTGGCCGCCAGACTGAGCGGGGATCTGTGGGTGCGCCGGCTCGGTGGACGCCGGGTGGTGCGCATCGCGGGGGCGATCGGCGTGCTCGGACTGGCCGTCGCGGTGGTCGCGCCCGGGCCGGTTGTCGCGATCGTCGGCTTCCTGATCGGCGGTTTCGGTACCGGCGTCGTCGCACCGCTGTGCTTCAGCGAGGCCGGACAACTGACCAGCGGACGGCAACTCGACGCACTGATCGCGCGCCTGAATCTGTTCAACTACGTGGGCACACTCGTCGGCGGCGGGCTGGTCGGCGCGATTGCCGCCGGATTCGGGCATCGGATCGGTTTCGTGATCCCCGTCCTGTTCATGGCAATCGTTATCGGACTCGCGCATGTATTCCATTCCCGTTCCGAACCGGATGAGCTTTCCGCGTCGAACGGAGGTCGTGCTGTACTGGACACATGAGCAACATCCCAGTCACCGTCGACCGGGCCGGATTATGGGACGCCGAGGCCCTCAGTGACGTTGCGGCCGCGACCTTTCCGCTCGCCTGTCCACCGCACGCTACCGCAGACGATATCGAGATCTTCATCGCCGAGGTGCTCTCCGGTGAACGCTTCGGCGAATATCTGAGCGACCCCACCCGGATCGTGCTCAAGGCGGTCGCGGGCGGCGATATCGTCGGCTACGCGATGTTGCACTACGGTGACCCGGCCGATCCCGACGTCGCCAAGGCCGTCGACCTGCGGCCGGCCGTCGAGATCAGCAAGATGTACGTACTGCCCGGCCACCATGGCGCCGGTGTGTCGAAGGCGCTGATGAACGCGTCGCTGAAGCAGGCCCGCGAGGAGGCGGTTGCCGGGGTGTGGCTCGGGGTCAACCGGGAGAATGAGCGCGCCCAGCGGTTCTATCTCAAGCACGGGTTCGAGCGGGTCGGCACCAAGACCTTCACCGTGGGTAGCCAGTTGCATCACGATTTCGTTATGCGCCGGGTTTTCTGACCGGCTCAGGCGACGAACTCGACCAACGCCGCATGGAAGTTCGGGTCCACGACGGCCATCAGGTGATCGCCGGACACGATCCGCAAGGTTGCGTCGGGCAGGGCGGCCGCGAGTCGATCGGGCTCGGCGGCGAACGGATCCTTATCGCCCGCCAGTACCAGGCTCGGCATGGTGATCTCGGCCAGTGTCTTTATCGGCTCGTCATCCAGGCCGGTCGCGACCGCCTCGATGGCATCGCGGTCGGCGCGCACTGCGTCGGCGAGGATCCGGAACATCATCGCGATCGGTGGTGTGCCCGCGCCGTCACCGCGCATGGCGGCGCGTAGATCGTCGATATCGATGACGCGCCGGTCGACGCCGCCGCAATCGAGCACACCGGAGCCGATGCCGCCCACAGCCAGCTTGCGCACCCGCTCATCCGCTCCCGCGACCAGCAGCGAGATGATCGCGCCCATCGAATAACCCACCTGCACAACGTCATCGAAGCCCAGCTCGTCGTAGAGCGCGCTGACGTCGCGCGCCATCCCCGCCCATGAATACCGCGCCGGATCATGGGGTTTCTCGGAACGACCGTGTCCGCGCGCATCCAGTGACACCACGGTGTGCCCGACGGCCTGCAGGGCACCGATCACACCGGTGGCCATCCAGTTGGCATTCGTATCGGCCACTACCCCGTGTTGCAGTACGACCGGGATGCCCTCGCCCTCCCACACGCGGTAGTTGAGCTCCAGTCCGTCCCAGGTCTTGAACGTCGTCATGACCGGATCGTAGCCCGCCCCAACGGTTGACAAGTTCTTTAAGTTCAGTATTTACTGAACATATCAGTCCTTGCGGAACGCGCAGGAACTAGAAGACTTCTCGAAGGAGCATCATGACCACCGCCGCGATCCGCACCGAGGGCCTGACCAAGCACTACGGCAAGCATGTCGCACTCACCGATCTGAACCTCGAGGTCGGCCAGGGCGAGGTGTTCGGGTTTCTCGGGCCCAACGGTGCGGGAAAGTCCACCACCATCCGCATCCTGCTGGATCTGATCCGACCGACTTCGGGCCGTGTCGAGGTGTTCGGCGTCGAGCCACGCGTCGGCGATGCGCAATTACGCGGGCGCATCGGTTACCTGCCGGGCGAACTCGAGATCGAGGGTCGCAATACCGCTCGTGAACTGCTCGCCTTCCTCGCCGATCTGCGCGGCGATGTCGCACCGAATCGGATCACCGACCTGGCCGATCTGCTCGATCTGGACCTGTCGAAGAAGGTCGGCGCGATGTCCAAGGGCAATAAGCAGAAGGTCGGCATTATCGCCGCCTTCATGCACAACCCGGATCTACTGATTCTCGACGAACCCACCTCCGGACTGGATCCGCTACTGCAGCAACGCTTTCTGGATCTCGTCGACGCGGCCAAACGCAACGGACAGACGGTGTTCATGTCCTCGCACATTCTCAGCGAGGTGCAGCAGACCGCCGATCGGGCGGTCATCATGCGCGCCGGGAAACTGCTCGGCACCGAGAATGTCGAGGATCTGCGCAGGCGTTCGCCGCGCTCGGTCGAATTGGTTTTCGGCGAGGACATTTTCGGCGACGACTTCGCCGGACTGCCCGGTGTGCGCGATCTGACCGTCGATGGAAAAACCTTGCGCTGCACCACCGAAGGCGAGGTCGACACGCTCTTCAAGATGGCCGCGAAATACCAACTGGTGAGCGTGCTGTCCACCGAGCCGGATCTCGAACAGATCTTCTTCAGCCGCTACGGGCGCTGATCAAACATCATCCGAATCATTTATCGCACAGGAGAATTCGTCATGACTCGCTCGGTCTTCACGCAGACCTTGAAGGAACAGCGGCGCGGCCTGATCGGCTGGTCGATCGGCTTCGCCGTTATCCCGATGATGTATCTGCCGTCCTACCAGTCGCTGAAGGAGCAGGGTTCGCTCGATATCAAGCAGAACACGATGTACGAGGCCATGGGTGTCAGCGATTTCGCCAGCGCCAGTGGCTATTTGAACGCGACGGTGTACTCGCTGATGGGTCTGCTGCTGATGCTGATCTTCGCGGTCACCTTCGCGAGCCGCTCGGTGGCACAGGAGGAGAACGGGATGCTGGATCTGCTTCTCGCACAACCGATCAACCGGATGAATCTGCTGCTGCAGCGATTCGCAGCACTGGCCGCGCAGACCGCGATCGCCACCACCGTGCTCACCCTGAGCGTTATCGCCGGGGCCGAGCGGGGTGGGCTGGAGGTACCCACCGGCAATATCGTGGCCGCAAGTGCCGGGCTCGGATTGCTGGCTCTGGCCGTCGGCGCGATCACACTGCTGGTGGGCGCGGCCACCGGAAAGCGTTCGGTGACACTGGGTTCGGCGTCGCTGATCGCGGTGGCGGGCTATCTGGCCAATAACCTCGGCGGTGATTTCGTGCGCAAGCTGTCGCCCTTCTACTGGGCCAATGGGGGCGCGCCGCTGGTGCACGGCTGGAACGTTATCCACCTGGTGGTGCTGGTCGTCGTTGCCGCGGTCGCCCTGGTGCTGGCGCTGAGCGCCTTCGATCGCCGCGATCTGGCGGTCTGATCGTCCGATACGGGGTGGGCCGACACGGTCCGCCCCGTTTACCGCTCTCCGTATTCTGGAAGGGATACTTCTCCGATGGGCACCACCGACAACGAGCAGACAACCGGACCGGCTCCGGAAAAGTTGGCATTCGTCGAGGATTTCGCGCTCGTACTGGAGCGGATGGGCCTCGTCCGGATGACGGGTCGGGCCGCGGGGTGGTTGCTGGTCAGCGATCCGCCGCAGCAGACCTTCGGCCAGATCGCCGATGCGCTGCAGGCCTCCAAGGGTTCCATCTCGTCGGCATTGAAGACGCTGGTCACCATGCGCTGGGTGGACAAGATCTCCAAGCCGGGCGATCGCAAGGACTACTACTCGATCCGGCCCGGAATTCTGCCGGAGCTGACCCGTCAGCAGAGCGGCATGTACACCGATCTCACCAATATGACCGCGCGCGGGCTAGCACTATTCGACGACCCGAATGGTGCTGACGCCGAACGGGTTCGGGATATGCACGAGTTCTTCGTGTGGATGGGCAAGGAACTGCCCGCGCTGATCGATCGGTGGTATGCCGAGCATCCCTCCTGAATCAGGCCAGCAGCTTCACCTTCAGTGCCGCGATATCGGTGGCCGACAGCTTCAATCCCTCGCGGACATAATTGTCGAAACTGCCGTAGCTCTGGTTCGCCTGGTCGAAGGCGGCGTCCAGCCATGCGGCCGAGACGCCGTTGAGCGGATCGTTCGGGCCGGCATTGCGGTACTGGTTGGACAGCAGGTAATCCTGCGTGACGGTATCGCGGTCCACGCCGAGGATGGTCAGCAGGACCGCGGACGTCCAGCCGGTGCGGTCCTTGCCCGCGGTGCAGTGGAAGACTACGGCGCCGTCGGTGTCGACGATGTCGCGTAGCACCGAGGCGAAGGCCTCGTTCGCGCCGGGCGCGGTGATGAATGCGCGGTACAGGTCATTGCCACCGGTGAGGGTGGTGACCAGGGTTTGCGGCGGAGCCTGACCGATGACATCGTTCCAGTTCGCGACCGCACCAGCGGGGAGGCGGTCGGCCGCAATGGTCCGCTCGTAGACGGTGCGCAGATCGTCGACCACGCGCACCTGACGGTCGGTCAGCACGGCTAGATCGGCCGGAGTCGCATTGTTGAGCTGACCGGTGCGGTAGACCAACCCGGTGCGCACCCAGTGTCCGTCGGCGGTGCGGTAGCCGCCCGCGTCACGGCCGTTCTGCACGCCCTGCAGGTTCAGCGCGCGGTCGAAGGTGACCGGATCGGCAACCTTGACCGGATCGGCCGGTGCGACGCCTGCCACCGGCCCGAAGGCGACGGTGAGACCGGCAGCGAGTGCGACCGGAAGTCGAAGGGAACGACGGACCATGACAGTGCTCCAATCATCGGCGTGAACCGGTCTCAGGGGCGCCGATCCGCTAGGCGGCAACCTCGAAGCGCGAAAGCGCCAGCAGACGGGAAATCGCACGCAGGTACTTCTTGCGGTAGCCACCGTCGAGCATCTCCTTGGAGAAGATCTCGTCCAGCTTCGCACCCGAAACCGTCACCGGAACGCTCGCGTCGTACAGCCGGTCCGCCAGTACGACGATCCGCAGCGCGACCGCCTGATCGGTCACCGCATGCACATTCGAAATGAATACCGACGACACCCCGGAGATCAGCGCGCCGTACTTCGACGGGTGCAGCGTGCTCAGATGCTTCAGCAACGCGTCGAATTCGTCGAGCGTGGAACCCGGTGTGGCAGAAGCACGTTCGGTGAGCAGCTCCGGCGAAGTGGGTTCGGGAGCGGGCGGCAGATCGCGGTGCCGGTAGTCCGGACCGTCGACGCGCACGGCCTCGAAGATCGAACCGAGCTTCTTGATCTCGCGCAGGAAGTCCTGGGCGGCGAAGCGGCCCTCCCCCAGCTGGCCCGGCAGGGTGTTGGAGGTGGCGGCAATTGAGACACCGCGCGCCGACAGCTCGGTCAGCAGCCGCGAGACCAGCATGGTGTCGCCGGGATCGTCGAGTTCGAATTCGTCGATGCACAGCACGCTGTTCGCCGCGAGCCGCTCGACGGCGTTGTTGAAGCCGAGTGCGCCAACGAGATTGGTGAGTTCACCGAAAGTGCCGAAGGATTTCGGCGCGGGCGCGCTGTGGAAGATGGAGGCAAGCAGGTGGGTCTTGCCGACGCCGAAGCCGCCGTCGAGGTAGAGCCCGGCGCCGCTGATCTGTTTCTTCTTCCCGAACAGGCTCTTCTTATTCGCCGCCTGATGGATCTTGGCGACCTGACCGGCGAAATCCTCGGCCTTGCGGACCGCGGCCGCCTGGGTCGGCTCCTTGGGATCGGGAATGTAGGAGGCGAAACTGACCTCGTCGAACATGGGCGGTGGCACCATCTGGGCGACCAACTGGTCCGCCGGAACCTCCGGATGGCGATCGACAAGGTGCTCTTGCATGCTGGAAGCCTAATGACGTGGTGTGATCTTTCTTCATGCAGCGTATCCACAATGCGATCCAGCTCACAGGACTGAGCCGGGACGAGCTCGCCGACCTGTACGCCTACCCCACCGAACTCGAGGCCCCTTGGGTCCGCGCCAATTTCGTCTCCAGCATCGACGGCTCCGCCACCAGCGACAATGTCTCCGAAGGCCTCGGCACCCCCGCTGACAAAACCGTCTTCATGCTGCTGCGCCAATTGGCCGATGTGATCGTGATCGGCGCGGGTACCGCGCGGGCGGAGAACTACGGCGGCGCCGGAACGGACCCGGTTTTCCGGCGCGCCCTTTACGACCGCGGCATCGGCGGACATCGCGACGGTGCGCCGCCACCGATCGCCGTGGTGACAGCGAGCGCTACCTTGGAGCCGGACGCACGGCTGTTCACCGATACCAAAGTTCCGACGCTGATCATTACGACCAGCACCGCGCCGGAGGATCGCAAACAGCAACTCGCCGATGCAGGCGCGCACGTCATCGAGGCGGGCGGTGTCGCTATCACCCCGCAGGGCCTGCTCAACACCCTCACCGACCTCGGGCTACAGCGCGTGCTGTGCGAAGGCGGTCCACATCTGTTCGGTGAGCTGCTGGAGGCGGATGCGGTCGACGAACTGTGCATCACCACCGCGCCGATCCTGGTGGGCGGTACCGCGCGCCGAATCTCGCTGTCGGCACACGAGTTCCGGGTACCGATGGTGCGCAGGCATATCCTGCTCGACGACGACGGCACCATGCTGACCCGCTGGACCCGTTCATGAACAAACCGCACGAACCTGGCAGGCTGTAGCGCATGCGCTGGACTCGGGCCGTCGTGCTGGCATCGACACTCTCGATCATGATCGCCGGATGCGGTGCGGGACCTTCCGATCGCCCCGGCGTCGCCGTCGAGCGCGCGCCGCAGGGCGGAGCGGGTCCGCACCCGACCACGGTCATCGCGCCGCCGCCGGATGCCGGTGTCCCCAAGACCGATCTGACCTGGCGCGATTGCACCACACCCACACTCGACCTACTCGGCCTCGGCCCAGCACCGTCCGGCCTGGTCCTGGACTGCGCCGAATACACCACCCCGATCGATTCGACCGGCGGTGTGCTCGGCAACTTCCGCACCGGCGCTATGCGGGCACGGCTGCCGCAGACCCCGACCGATGTCGCGCCGCTGGTCATCACCTCCGGCGCGGACCGCTCCTCCACCGCGACACTCGCCGGGCTCGCTGTCGGCGCGGGCAACGGGCTGCTCACCAGCCGCCCGATCGTCGCCGTGGACCGGCGCGGCCTCGGCACCTCGCAACCGATCGACTGCATGACCGCCGAGTCGCGCCGCGGCCTGGCCGATAACGGGCAATTCGGGCCGGGCGCAAGCGATCCCGTCGAAGCGGTGACCGGATTCAGCCAGGACGCCACCATCGCCTGCCGCGACTTCCTACAGCCCTATGAGGGCACCTTCGACGCACCGCACGCCGCCGATGACATCGAGCAGTTGCGCAGGCAGTGGCAGGTCGATCGGATCGACCTGCTCGGTTCGGGCAACGGTGCGAAGGTCGCGCTCAGCTACGCGCGCAAATTCGGCGACCACCTGGCGCGCCTGGTGCTGGACTCACCGGAGGCGGTCGGTACCGATGCCGTCACCCGCACCGAACAGCGCGTCCAGGGCGCGGAGGCGGCGGTGGCGGCATTCGCCCAGCGTTGTACGGGAGTCGGCTGCTCACTCGGCGCCGACCCACGTGCGGCGATCATCGATCTGGTGCGCAAGGCGAGCAGCGGCGGACTCGGTGATATCTCCGCGAATGCGCTGCTGACCGGGTTGTCGGGCTTCCTGGCCGGTCCGCGCGATCAATCCGCACATATCGCGGAACTCGCCGACGCGCTCTCGGCCGCCGGGCGCGGCGATCGCGGCCCGCTCGGGACGCTGATCCAGCGCGAAACCGCCGCCACCGCGGCCGACGGTCAGTTCGTCAACCGTTGCACCGACAACCAGCTGCCGCCGAGCCCCACCAAGGCCAAGGAGCTCGCGGACACCTGGGGTACCAAATACCCGGTCTTCGGCAGGTCAGCCGCCATCGGGATGATGGAATGCGTCGCCTGGCCGGTCAGCGCCGCGCCGCCGCTGCCGGAGAAGCTGGACCTGCCGGTTCTCGTGCTCGGCGGGGTCGCGGATCCGTTGGTCGGCGATGGCGGTCAAGCCTCGGTGACCGGTGCGCTCGGCGCCGCGGGCGCGCGCAAGGCGGCGATCACCTGGCAGGGTTGGGGACATCCGGTTTTCGCTCATTCCGGATGTGCGCAGCGGGCTCTCACCGACTACCTGAAGGACGCGAAACTGCCTGCTGATGGCACCGCTTGCCCCGCATGAGCGAGCGAATCAAAGGCACAGCCCCGTTAGGGGGATGACGGAGCCGAGCGCCGGCGAGGCGTAGTCACATGGGCGAGCGCAGCGAGCGCATCAAAAGACACAGCCCCGTTAGGGGATGACGGAGCCGAGCGCCAGCGAGGCGTAGTCATTTCCCCTAACCTCGGCGCGCCAGGTAGGTCCCGGCAACCGTCGCATGCGGATCCGGTGTACCGTGCCCCAGTGTTACTTCGACAGCTCGAGCCTCGCACCGCTCGCACCACCGCCGAGGTGATCAAGTTCGCACTCTGGCCCCTTGCGGTCATGACTGTGCTCAACCGGGTCTTCATCAAGGCAGTCAACGGGTTCATCACCGATGATTTCAAACCGGTCTACAACGCGTCGCTGGCATTCCTCAACCACCGACCGGTGTACACCGCGAACTACAATCTGGTGGATCCGCACTACTTGTATCCCCCGAGCGGCACGCTGCTGATCGCGCCTCTGGCGCTGATCGATCCGGAGAAGTCGCGCTGGTGCTTCATCCTGCTGAATGCCGCCGCCATCATCCTGGCCTGGTACCTGCTGCTCAAGCTGTTCAAGTTCACGGTGTCGTCGGTGGCGGCGCCGGCCCTGCTGCTGGCCATGTTCAGCTCCGAAACCGTTATCAACACACTGGTTTTCACCAATGTGAACGGATGCGTGCTGCTGGCCGAGGTGGCCTTCATCATGCTGCTGCTCGCACGTCGGGATCTGTGGGCCGGTGCGATATTGGGTTTGAGTATCGCGGTGAAACCGACGCTCGCACCGCTGGTGCTGATCGCGGCGGCGCGCGGGCAGTGGAAGGTGTTCTACACAGCTATCGGTGTCCCGGTCGCGCTCACCGCTGTCGCCTGGCCGCTGTCGAAGGACGCGGACAAGTTCTTCACCCGTACGGCGCGCTACATCTTCGAGTCCCGGGACTACTTCAACAGCGCGATCGTCGGCAATGCCGCGTACTACGGTCTGCCGCTGTGGCTGACCTGGGGCATTCGCATCGTGATGGGCGTAGTGGTGGCCATCTCGCTGTGGCTGCTGTACCGCTACTACCGCGAGGACGAACTGTTCTTCGTGACGACTTCGTCCGGTGTGCTGATGACCGCGTCGTTCCTGCTGTCCTCACTGGGGCAGATGTACTACTCGATGATGCTGTTCCCGCTGCTGATGTCGGTGGTGCTGCGCAATTCGGTGCTGCGGAACTGGCCGGCGTGGCTGGCGGTCTTCGGATTCATGTCCTACGACAAGTGGCTCTCGGACCGCTGGCAGGGCCTCGGGCGCAATCTGGAGTATCTGCGCATCACCTTCGGCTGGGGTCTGCTGCTGATCGTCATCACGTGTGTGCTCGGTGACCGGTATCTGGCGGCGCGACGGGAAGGTCGGCTGCAGTTCGGTATCGATCCGGAGTGGATGCGCTCGGCGCCGGATTCGCGGGATACCGCCGAAGAAGCACCGCTGGTGGTCGAGGCGGAGACGGCGTACGAAAGCACTCCCGGCGAGGCGACGAACGGCAGTGAATTGCTCGATGAACCCCGCGCGGGTGCACTCAAGTAGCGACGGGACAGTCGGCGCAGGCGTCGAAAAACTATTAGCGTGGAGCAATGAGTTCTGACGCCGACACGTCCCTACCCGCGCCCCGGATCCAGCTGACCCCACAGGAGTGGAAGGCCAAGCTGAATCCGGAGGAATACGCGGTGCTGCGACAGGCCGCGACCGAACGTCCGTTCATCGGCGAGTACACCGACACAAAGACCGAGGGCGTCTATGTGTGCCGGGCGTGCGGGGCCGAATTGTTCCGCAGCACCGAGAAATTCGATTCGCATTGCGGCTGGCCGTCGTTCTTCGACCCGGCGAAGTCGGAGGCGGTCATTCTGCGCTCCGACGACACACTCGGCATGCACCGGGTCGAAGTGCTGTGCGCGAACTGCCACAGCCACCTCGGCCACGTCTTCGAGGGCGAGGGATACAACACGCCCACCGATAAGCGCTATTGCATCAACTCCATCGCCCTGCAACTGCACCCCTCGGGCAGTGCAGCGGAGTAGAACGACTGCGGCGCTGAGCGAAAGATACAGACCGACCGGCTTGTTGCGCATGCCCCGAAAAACTGGGGCATGCGCAATCGGTCAGTAGCTCAGGGCAGCGCGGCTATGAGTTTTTCGATTTCGACGCGGGGGCCGGTGAAGAAGGGGACCTCTTCGCGCACGTGCAGGCGGGCCTCGGTGGCGCGCAGGTCACGCATGAGGTCGACGATGCGGTGCAATTCCGGGGCCTCGAAGGCGAGGATCCACTCGTAGTCGCCGAGAGCGAAGGAGCTGACGGTGTTGGCGCGCACATCCGGGTAGCCGCGTGCGGCCTTGCCGTGGTCGGCGAGCATCTTGCGGCGCTCGTCGTCGGGCAGCAGATACCACTCGTAGGAGCGCACGAACGGGTAGACGCAGATGTAGTTGCCCGGATCCTCACCGGCCAGGAACGCCGGAATGTGGCTCTTGTTGAATTCGGCGGGCCGATGCAGCGCCACATTGCTCCAGACCGGGGCGCTGGCCCGGCCCAGTTCGGTGGTGCGCCGGAAATCCGCGTACGCCGACTGCAGATCCTCGACCCGCTCGGCATGCGACCAGATCATGAAATCGGCATCGGCACGCATCCCCGCGACGTCATAGATGCCGCGAACCACGACATCACGCTCGGCGAGCCCATCGAAGAACGCCCGCGCCTCCTTGATGGCGGCCTCACGGTCGTCCCCCAGCACCCCCGGCTGCACCTGGAATACCGAGAACATCAGGTAGCGGATGGTGGAATTGAGTGCTTGATAGTCGAGTCGCGCCATGATTCCTATCGTGCCACTGCGGCGAATCGATGCATCCGTGCGGGCCGTTCCCGACGCGGATGTGCACGCCGTATCTCCGCGATTACACCGCGGTGGGCAGCATGCGACGCAGTGCCGATCAGGTCGCCGCGGCTCCGGTCATTGCACTGCAACCCGGTCGCAGCGCCGCGCTGGCGCAACGCCGATCTGGACGCCGCAGGTCGGGCCCTGACCACCGGAAGTCGCATTGCGGGGCGCCGATCACGATGCCGGAGCTCAGATCTGGCGCCGGCCATAGTCGCGGTCCGTGGCACAGCTTCCGCGGCTCAGGTCATGCCGCTGAACTGGGTGGCGCTGTGCTGATCAGGCGGCGGTGTGGGTCAAGGTGGTGGCTATGCGGTGGGCGGCGGCCGTGCCGGAGGCTACGCAGGCGGGGACGCCGACGCCGTGGAGGTACGCGCCCGCTATCGCGAGGCCCTCGAAGTCGGCTGTGGTGGATTCGATTTCGGCTATGCGGTCGAGGTGACCGGGGGCGTATTGGGCGAGACCGCCGGGCCAGCGTTGAACCACGGCCGAGATCGGTTCGATGGTGGCACCGGTGACGGTGGCGAGGTCTTCGGTGGCGGCGGTGATGAGTTCGGCGTCGGACCAAGTCTGGGTGGAGTCGTCGCCGAATTTGCCGAATGAGGCTCGGACGGCGGCGGTTTCGCGTTCGGCGAGATGGGTCCACTTGCGGCTCGACAGCGTGAACGCCTTGGCACGCAAGGGTTCTCCGGTGGCGACCAGGATGCCGGAGTTCTGCGGCAGCGCGGCATCGCGTGGAAGAGCAAGGGCCACAACGACAGACGACGACAGTTCGATGCCGGCGGCAGCCGATGCGGCGGCGGGCGCGAAGGAGCGCAGCAGGTTCGCGGTCACGGGGGCGGGGGTGGCGAGCACCACCGCGTCTACTGCGCCGATCGGTTCGAGTACCCAGCCGTGGGTCGCGCGGGTCAGGTGGGTGGCCGAGGTCGCGGTGATGAATTCCGCCTCGGACTTGACGGCCAATGCGTCGAGGAGCACCCGGTAACCGTCGCGAAGGCCGCCGAAAACCGGTGCGTTCGAGGGCGGCGGCATCGCGGCGGCGACCGCTGAGGTGAGGCTCGACGCACCGTTGTCGAGTGCGGCGGCCAGGGTCGGCAGCGCGGCACGCACCCCGATGGAACGCGAACTGCCCGCATAGACGCCACCGAGCAGCGGATCGACGCTGCGCTCGGCGACCTGCGCACCGAAACGGTCGGCGACCAGACTGTAGACGTCGATATCAGCGTCCGGGTACCAGGCCAGCGGCCGTCGCGCCTCCGCATCGATCCGCTCGAGTGTCTCGGCATCGACCAACCCGCGCATCGACTCGGCATCCGACGGAATGCCCATCAACGTGCGTTCCGGCAGCGGATGCGCGCTGCCCTGCGCCCAGACCAACGGCCGCAACCCGGCGGGCACCACCAACTGCGACTCCAGCCCGAGCTCGCGCAGCAGCGCGGGCACCTCCGGCCGCCGCCCGACGAACGCCTCCGCCCCGAGATCCAAAGGCTCCCCGGCCAATTCGCCGGTATACAGAATCCCGCCCAGCCGCGCGCCCCGATCGATGACCACGATCTCCGCATGTGCCCCCAGCAGCCCCCGTAACCGGTACGCCGCGACAAGCCCGCTGATCCCGCCACCGACCACCGCGATTCTCATGTCGCGACCGTAGCCCGCCAGCGGATCCGCACCGACCACACCCCTCACCTTCGTGACCGAGCACACGGTCGGCGTCCCGAGTCCGAGTACCGGGGCGGGTGTTTTCAACGGTCGCCGCGCAGCCGCGCCCGGATCTCCGGCTTGAGCACTTTGCCGATTTTCGAGCGCGGCAGATCAGGCCAGATCTCCACCTGCTTGGGAGTTTTCACCCCGCCGAGGCGCGCCTTGGTGTGCTCGCGCAGTTCGTCGCCGGTCGCGGTGTGACCGGCATGCAATTGGACGACAGCGGTGACCCGCTCGCCCCACTTATCGTCGGGCAGCCCGATGACCGCGCAGTCCTGCACCGCCGGATGGGTCAGCAGCGCCTGTTCGACCTCGGCGGAGTACACGTTGAATCCGCCGGTGATGATCATGTCCTTGGCCCGGTCGACGACGTAGAGGTAGTTGTCGGCATCGAGGTAACCGATGTCCCCGGTGTGATGCCAGCCGTACCGCGACACCTCGGCGGTCGCATCCGGATTCTTGTGGTACCCGGCCATCACCAGCGGACCTCTGACCACGATTTCGCCGCGCTCACCCGAGGGAAGCAGCCGGCCCTCGGCATCCATGATGGCCACCTGGGTGAGCGGGGTCGGCCGTCCGGCCGATGACAGACGTTCGGTGGCGATCGAGCCGTCGGGACGGAAGTGATCTTTCGGCGCCAGCGTAGCAACCATCATGGGCGCTTCGGACTGTCCGAACAGCTGACCCATGACCGGGCCGATCCGGTCCAGCGCGGCGGCCAGCCGGGCCGTCGACATCGGGGCAGCGCCGTACCAAAGGCACTGCAGCGAACCGAGATTCGCTTCCGGCAGCGCCGGATGATCCAGCAGCATGTAGATGAGTGTCGGCGGTAGGAAGGTGTGGGTGATCCGGTGCCGCTCGATCAACGTGAGAAATTCACCGAGATCCGGGGCGGGCATCACCACGATCTCACCGCCGAGGGTCAGGATCGGAAAGCACAGCACGCCCGCCGCGTGAGTAAGGGGTGCCAGCGCCAGGTAGCGGGGCCGAAGTTCGAATGGATAGCTCATCAGGGTCAGTGCGGTCATCGCCTCGATATTGTGGCCGGTGAGCCGGACCCCCTTCGGCCGTCCGGTCGTGCCACCGGTGCCGACCAGCATGGCGAGTTCGTCGATCGGCTCGATCTGCGTCGGATCGGCCGGACATTCGCGCACCCAGTCTTCGAAACATGTTGCGTCGGCGGCATTTCCGTCCAAACAGACCAGAGTCCGCAGCCCGGGGAGTTGCGGTGCGATGGCCGAAACGAGTGGTGCGAAGGCGGATTGGAAGATCAGGCAGGTGCAGTCGAAAAGGTCGAGCAGTTCCCGATTCTCCGCCGCCTCGTTGCGTGGATTGATCGGACACCACACCGCCCCGGCGCGGGCGATGCCGAAAACGCAGGCGAAGGCCAGTGTGTCGTTCGCCGACAGGATCGCGACCCGCTCGCCCGGCCGGATGCCGGATCGCGCCAATGCCCCGGCGATGCGCCACGACAACTGTTGCACCTGCGCATAGGTCAGCGTGCGCCCGTTCATGGTCAGGCAGGGTGCGGCGGCGCCGAGTGAAGCGCCCTTGTCGAGATAGTCGGTCAAACGCACGGTAATCCTCTACGGAAGCTGTTGTGGAAGTGGCCGATTCGGGCCACGGGCAGCGCGGTGCGCCCGTGGCCCGAGACCGCGATCAACGGTGCACGTTCAGGACCGGTTCACTGACCAACCCGAAACCGCGCAGTACTCCGAGCAGTTCCCGATGACCGAAGGCCTGGCACGCCGAGGCGAACCCGGTTCGTTTCGGCGGTGTCTGTAGCAACGCATTCGCGGCAAACACCTGCATCAGGCCGGTCTGCTTGTAGTTGCAATTCCCGTAGATCACACAGTGGGCACGCGCCAGCGGTCCGGACGCGTGCACGGAATCGAGCGAGGTGTTGATGCGCGGATTCTCCCGCGGCGGCATCTCGTCGCGCACCAGTGCGGCCTGTTCGGCCAGGACGCGATATTTCTCCTGCACCGGAAGGTCTTTGACCTGCTCGACAACCGCCTGCACGATCTGCGGCACACCCTGCATCAACGGCCGGTTGAAAACGCCGCCGAGCACCTTCACATTCGCGACCCGTGGATCGCGCTTGAACCACACCGGATGTGAGGTACCACCCCAAGGCAGTGCGAGCCCGATCTCGTGTTGGCCGGGCACCACCACGTCGTAGAGTCCGCCGTCCGCGGGCCACTCCACATACTGGTTCTGTTCGAGGTAGTAGGCCTTGGACAGCGCGGCATTGACCAGGATCGTCTTCGTGGACGCGACCGTCGGGAAGCCCTTCCAGAAGACCTGGATATCGAGTGTGTCCAGACCGGGGGTTTCCAGACAGATATTCGCCGCGATCTCGCCGGTGGTGTACATCTGCGCCACGCCCGGCGCGAGCAGCAGTCCGCGCGCGGCCATTTCGGCGCCGTACTGCTCATCGCAGTCGATCAGCCAATCCTGTTCGCCGGTGGTGTCGAGATAGTGGGTCCCGGCTGCCACGCAGGCCTGTACCACCTCGTGGCCGTATTGTGCGAACGGGCCGACGGTGTTGCAGACGACCCCGGCGCCACGAAACAGCTCGGTCAGCGTTGCGACCTCGTGCGCAACCTCGACGACCTCGTGTTCCACGGTGTCGATACCGGGAATCTTGTCGATCGCCTCCTGCAGCCGGGTCTTGTCCCGGCCCGCGGCGACGAACGGAATATTGAATTCGCGCAGATATTCACAGACCAGACGGCCGGTGTATCCGGATGCGCCGTAGACGACGACGGGCTTATCGGTGCTCATGGGATCTCGAACCTTTCGTTGTCGCAGTACTCACATGCCCATGCCGCCATCGACCGGCAGACCAGCACCGGTGATGAAGCGCGCGGCATCGGAGGCGAGGAACACCACTGCGTCGGCCATATCGGCAACCTCGCCGAGCCGTCCCTGCGGTGTCTGTTCGATGACGGCGCCGACGGCGGCTTCCGCACTGGGGAACAAGCCGATCCGAGCGACATCGCCGGCCAGCTGGGCACCCATCTCGGTCGGGACGAGTCCGGGGTATACGCAGTTCACCCGCACGCCGTAGCCGAGCTTCCCGGACTCCATCGCCGCGACCCTGGTGAGCCGATCCACCGCGGACTTGGTCGCCGAATACACCGAAATACCGGGAAAGGCGATGGTCGCGGCGACCGAGGCGATATTCACGATGGCGCCACCGCGCCCCGCCGGGCCGCCGGGCCGCATCGCGCGTAACGCGTGTTTGATGCCCAATGCGGTGCCGAGCACATTCACCTCGAGCATCCGGCGCACTTCTTCCGGATCGAGATCGACTACGAGGCTGGTGATTTCGACACCGGCGTTGTTCACCACGATGTCCAGGCCACCGAGCGTCGCGACGGTATCGGTGACCGCCTGCGCCCAGTTCGCGTCATCGGTGATATCGAGCGGCACGAATTCGGCCGTGGCGCCGCCGGCCCGCAACGCTTCTACGGTCTCCTTACCGAGATCCTCGCGCACATCGCCGATCGCGACCGCCGCTCCGGCGCGGGCCAGCGCCTCGGCCATACCCGCGCCGAGTCCTCGCGCACCACCGGTTACCAGGGCCGTGCGCCCGGCCAGGTCGTACCCACTCATCCGGCATCTCCTCCTCGAGATTTGTCCATTCGGCTTTCGCATTCGACTGATCGAATGCGACGTGGATCACAGTGTGCGCGCATCCTTGACGACCGTCAAGATTTTCTTTGACAGTCGTCAAGCTTTTCTTGCACGATCGTCAAATCAGCTGGTCGCCCGTTCCCGATACCGCGATACACTGGGCGAATTCACACGAGCGGTGACGGAGAGAAGCCACGATGACCGAAATCGTCGAAACCAGGCGGGATCGAATCGCGCGCCGACAGGTCGACAAATTCGGCGAGCGGCGCGCACAGCTGGCCGCCGCCGCACTGCACACTCTCGCCGAACTCGGCTATGCCCGGACCAGCCTGCGGGAGATCGCGCAGAAATCCGAGTTCACCCACGGCGTGCTGCACTACTACTTCAACGACAAGGTCGAGCTGATCACCCACGCGGTGCGGCAATACGAGCAGGTGTGCGTCACTCGTTACGACGACATCGTCGCCGCCGCGACAACGGCCGAACAACTCCGGCACGACTTCGGGGCGGCAATGGCGGCCACGCTGGACGCCGACGCGCCACTACACCGGCTCTGGTACGACTTGCGCAACCAGAGTCTGTTCGAGGAGTCCTTCCGCGATGACGTGCTCGAAATCGACGGCCATCGCGAGGAGATGATCCGCAACGTCGTCGACCGCTTCGCCGAGCTGTCGGGTCGACCGCTCCTGGTCCCCTCCGCCACGGCCTACGCCATCTTCGACGGCCTCTTCCAACAGGCGCTGCTGCGCAAACTCGCCGGACACAGCGATGCCGTCGACACGCTCGCCATCGAAGCCGCCGCCCTGCTCGACGTGGTGATCGGACAGCGCAAGCCCTAGCCGACCTCCGGAATTGCACTGTTGCACAGCCATTTACGGCCGCACATAGAGCGCGATCTGGGCGACGCGTCCGTTATGTCATTCGTTTACGGAGGGGGTCAAGGCGCACCGGAGATGATCAGGTCCACATGGTCGCGCGTGTGTTCGGTGGCGAAATGGGCGTCTTCGGCGGCCATCCACTGCTCCCACAGGGACAGGGTGTGCACGCCGTCGCGTTCGAGACCGCGCGCCAGACGCACCGCGCGCGGGGTGTCGATCCATACCGCGAGCGATAGCCGGTCGCGGACGACGGCGCGGGCCGAGGAGACACCTTCGAGAATGAGCACTCCCCCGGGACTGACATCGTGCCATTCGGCCAAATCCCGCTTGTCCCAGTCGTATCGCTGATATCGACCGACACGGCCCTGGGCGATCGGCACCAGCACCTGCTGTTCGAGCCGCGGCCACCAGGGGAGTTCGTTGTTTCCGGCCGCGAAGTCGTCGGTGTGTACCACCTGGGCATCGCACAGTGCCGCCAAAGATGCTCCGAACGTTGACTTTCCGGCTCCAGCCGGTCCGTCCACCGCCACCAGGCGGGTCGAACCGAGTCGCGGCGCGAGGGCGGCGACCCGACCCGCGATCTTCTCGACCGCCGGACTGCTACCCAGCGGCACAGGCCGACCGGTCGGTCACAGTTCGTGGACGAGTTGCACCAGGGCGGTCAGCACGCCCGGGTCGGTATCGGGCAGCACGCCGTGTCCGAGGTTGAAGATATGACCGGCCGCACCCATGGTGATCGCCTCATCGGCCTCGTGTGCGATGCGCCGCGCCTCGGCCTCGACGGCAGCGGATCCGGCGAACAGCACGGCCGGATCCAGGTTGCCCTGCAATGCTTTTCCGGGTCCGACCCGACGCACCGCCTCGGTCAGCGGCACCCGCCAATCGACGCCCACGACATCGGCGCCGGCCTCGCCCATCGCACCGAGCAACTCACCGGTCCCGACCCCGAAGTGGATCCGCGGCACCCCGGCCGCGGCGACCTCCGCGAACACCCGCTCCGAATGCGGCAGCACGAATTCGCGATAGTCGGCCAGCGAGAGCGCACCGGCCCACGAATCGAACAACTGCACGGCGTCCACACCGGCGGCCAACTGTGCCTGCAGGAAGGCGATGGTGATATCGGTCAGGACGCCGAGCAGCTCGTGCCAGGTCTTCGGGTCGGCGTGCATCATCGCCTTGGTGCGCTCGTGGTTCTTACTCGGGCCGCCCTCGACCAGATACGACGCGAGCGTGAACGGCGCACCGGCGAATCCGATCAGCGGCGTATCGCCGAGCGCATCGGTCAGCAGCTTCACCCCGTCGGTCACCGCGCCCACCTCTTCGGGCCGCAGCCGCGGCAGCGCGCGCACATCCGCGATGGTGCGCACCGGCGAGGCGATCACCGGCCCGACGCCGGCCACGATATCGAGATCGATACCGGCGGCCTTCAGCGGAACGACGATGTCGGAGAACAAGATCGCCGCATCGACACCGTGGCGCCGGATCGGCTGCATGGTGATCTCACACACCAGCTCCGGGTCGAAGCACGACTCCAGCATGCCGACGCCCTTGCGCAGTTCGCGGTACTCGGGCAGCGACCGTCCGGCCTGCCGCATGAACCACACCGGACGACGGCTCGGTGCGGCGCCGGTGGCGGCGGCCAGGAACGGGGCATCGGTCAACCGGCGACGGGTTTGAGTGCTCATCACCGCCTATCGTATGCGGCCCGCAAGGCCCTCTAGCGGCGCGCCTCCGACTGCGTCGGGCACGCAAGGTCTACCGTCGCTTCCGTGACACCGCTCGACTTCCGCGACGGAGCCGCACCGACCGAAGGACCCAACGGCGAGCCAGCTCAATTTCGCGCCGCGGTCGATGCGATGGGCACCGCAACCGTGCACCCTCGAATCGAGCTGGCACCGATCCGACCCCCACAACGCCTGGCACCCTTTTCGTACGCACTAGGCGCGGAAGTCAAACACCCCGAAACCAATGTGGTGCCGGTCGATTCCGAGGGCGACGCCTTCGGCAGGCTGATCCTGCTGCACGATCCCGAGGGCGCCGAAGCCTGGCACGGTATCTTCCGCTTGGTGGCCTACATCCAGGCCGATATCGATGCGGCACTGGCCACCGACCCGCTGCTGCCCGAGGTCGCCTGGAGCTGGCTGGTCGACGCGCTCGAAACCCGCGGCGAACCGTTCACCGCGCTCGGCGGCACCGTCACCTCCACCAGTTCGGTGCGCTACGGCGATATCGCCGGACCACCGCGCGCGCACCAATTGGAACTGCGCGCGTCCTGGACGGCGATGACCACCGATATGCGCCCGCACGTGGAAGGCTTCTGCGAAGTGCTGGCCTACGCGGCCGGTTTGCCGCCCGCCGGAATCACCCATCTGCGACCGGAGTCGTATACCAGCAACGACCACACCTGATCGCCACGTAAAGTTCAGGTTTATGTCGGTAGCAGACGAGTCCGAGCAAAGCAACACGCCACCAGAAAGCACGGCGGAGCCGCTGCTCATGCCTGCCGACGGTGTGCCCCCCGTACTCGTTAC
Organism: Nocardia vinacea NBRC 16497; assembly: GCF_000308835.1. Classification (GTDB taxonomy): domain Bacteria; phylum Actinomycetota; class Actinomycetes; order Mycobacteriales; family Mycobacteriaceae; genus Nocardia; species Nocardia vinacea. The sequence goes on from NZ_BAGN01000155.1 coordinate 44,577, forward strand.
CGCAGCAGAGGTCGCCGCCGCCGCCGCTCGGCTCGCGGTCGGCACCGGTCCACTGGCCGTCGATGCCGAACGCGCCTCCGGCTTCCGGTACTCGGCGCGTGCCTACTTGATCCAGTTGCGGCGCGCGGGTTCGGGCAGTTTCCTGATCGATCCGATTCCGGTCGCCGATGCGCTCGAACCGCTGGCCGCCGCGATCAACGATCTGGAGTGGGTGCTGCATTCGGCGGACCAGGATCTACCCGGACTCGCCGAACTCGGTCTGCGCCCCGCGCGACTGTTCGACACCGAATTGGGGGGCAGGCTCGCCGGTTTCGAGCGCGTCGGCCTGGCAGCCATGGTGGAGCGGCTGCTCGGCCGTGCACTGCGCAAGGGACACGGTGCGGCCGACTGGTCGACCCGGCCGCTGCCCGACGATTGGCTGAACTACGCGGCACTCGATGTCGAATTGCTGCTCGAGCTGCGCGACGAGGTGGCCGCCTCGCTCGACGCCCAGCACAAGACCGATTGGGCCGCACAGGAATTCGAGCATGTCCGGATCACCGAACCCGGTACGCCGAAGGCCGACCGCTGGCGGCGCACCTCCGGCATCCACACCCTGCGCCGCACCCGCCAGCTGGCCATCGTGCGCGAACTGTGGACCACCAGGGATACCCTCGCCCGCACCCGCGACGTCGCCCCGGCCCGCATCCTCCCGGATGCCGCGATCATCGCCGCCGCGAATGCCGAACCGCGCACCATCGCCCAACTGCGCACCCTGCCGGTCTTCGGCGGGCCACGCCAACGCCGCTACTCCCGCGACTGGCTCGCCGCCGTGGACCGCGGCCGCACCCTCCCCGACACCGACCTACCACCCCTGACCCAGCCGTTCGAGGGACCGCCCCCGGTGAACCGCTGGGAGCGCCGTGATCCGGCCGCCGCCGCCCGCCTGGTTCGAGCACGCGCGGCGATGGGCGAACTGTCCATCGAGCACGCGATTCCGGTGGAGAATCTACTCTCCCCCGACCTGGTGCGCCGCTTGTGCTGGGACGGGCTCCCCGATTACGACCGTGTGGGCGAGCTTGACGACCTATCCGCCGCAATCGACGGATTCCTCAAGTCGGGCGGCGCCCGACCCTGGCAGCGCGAACTCGCGGTCCCCCGACTCGCCGCCGCCCTGACCCCAACCACCGAGTAGGCCGAACTCGGCGTTCAGGACGAGATCGCGACGGCGGTCTCGACGGTCTGCTTGAAGACCTGTAGGCCGTGCTCCATGGACGCGCCGAATGCGTCGGTGAGTTCGTGCGGCAGGGTGTCGTGAATCCAGACGAAGCGACTGCCGTCGGCGTGCGGGAAGACCTGCATGGACGAGTTGTCGTGCTCCGGGGTGACGCTCCCGCCGACGATCGAGAACACGATCCGGCGTTCGGCTTCGTCGAGTGCGATGAACCGTTCGTGCAGGACCGTGCCGTTCGCGAAGGTGACGATGCGCAGGTCCGGACCGTCGAGGGTGCTGTCGGTGACGAAGCCGGGCGCCATTCGGACCGGGCCCTGCGCGAAGTCGCCGATGATCGACCACAACTCCTCGGCGGGGGCCTCGACGATGATCTCCCTCTTGACCGATCCCATGACTGATCCTCCTGTACCGGAGCGGAGTCTCCGCTCGGGATAACTTCTGTTCCCGAAACGGTAGTTAGGTAACCAGCCATCGTCAATGGGCGGTTACTATTGACTTCATGTCCGACACAGTCGATGCCGCACCTGCGGCGCTCGCTCGTCTGGTGGAATTCGTCAACACCCGCCGCGCGGACGGCGACGCCATCGGCACACCCGAGCAATTGACGATTTGGCTCCGCACACATGAATTGCTGCCGGAGGGCTCGGCTGATACGGCCGCACAACAGCGAACCGCCCGAGTCCGCGAGGGGCTGCGCGCGCTACTCGCCACAAACAATGCCGAACCCGTCACCAGCCCCCGTCCGGACGGTCTGAACCCAGCGGCCCGCACCGAACTCGCCGCGCTCACCGCGGCGCTGCCACTGACTCTGGACGTGACCAGCACCCCGCCCCGCTTGGTCCCGCACACCAACGACGGCGTCGACCACGCCCTGGCCACCCTGCTCGCCGATGTCGCCACCGCCGTCGCGTCAGGCACCTGGTCACGCCTCAAGACCTGCCGAGAACCGAGCTGCCGCTGGGCCTTCTACGATCATTCCCGCAACCGCGGCCGCACCTGGTGCTCGATGGACGTCTGCGGCAATCGCGTGAAAGTCCGTGCCTCCCACCGCCGCAACGCAGCACGATAGTCACAGTCGCGCAGACCGGCTATCGCCTACGGGACGCGACCAGAGCGTACCGAAGCGGACCGGCACCGGGTAACCCGTCAATCGAGCCCTGCGATCACCGGTCGAAAGCACCAATGATGGTGCCGCCCAGCGCCGGTCGGCACCGGAGCGACAACCCCTGACTCAGCGTGCGTCGAGCCAGCCCGAGATGCGGCGGGCGATATCGGTCGCCGTAAGTCCGAGCTCTTCGTGCACCTCGTTGCGAGACGCATGGTCCAGGAAGTGCTGCGGCACACCGAGATCGCGGGTCGGCACATCCAAGCCCGCACTGCGCAAGCGCGCGGAAACGGTGGACCCGATACCGCCGTGCAGACCGCCGTCCTCCAGAGTCACTACGAGACGGTAGTTTTCGGCGAGCTTGACGACGGTATCGGAAACCGGCAGCACCCACCGCGGATCGATGGCCGTGACCGAAATACCTTCCGGCTCCAGCAGATCCGCGACCGCGACCGCGGTCGACGCGAAGGGGCCCACCGCGACCAGCAGTACATCACCGCGCTGGGCTCGGGCAGAGCCGCCCTCACGCTCGGGCAGCCGCAGCACATCGACCCCATCGAGCCGCTCGACGGCCGAAATATCCTCGGCCACACTGCCCTTCGGAAAGCGGATGGCGGTCGGTCCGTCGCTCACCGCGAGCGCCTCGGCCAACTCCTCACGCAACGTCGCCGCATCACGCGGGGCCGCAACGCGCATGCCGGGAATGATGCCGAGCACCGACAGATCCCACATGCCATTGTGCGAGGCACCGTCCGGACCGGTGATTCCAGCGCGATCCAGCACCACCGTCACCGGCTGCTTCAGCAGCGCGACATCCATCAGCAACTGGTCGAAGGCGCGGTTGAGGAACGTCGAGTAGATCGCCACCACCGGATGCATGCCGCCGAGGGCGAGTCCAGCCGCCGAGGCCATCGCATGCTGTTCGGCGATGCCGACATCGAACATCCGCTCCGGGAATCGCTCCCCGAATGCCGCCAGACCGGTCGGTCCGGGCATGGCCGCGGTGATCGCGACGATATCGTCGCGTTTCTCCGCATGCGCGATCAGCTCCTGGGAGAACACCGAGGTCCAGCCGAGCGCCTTGGGGCCGCCGAGCGGGCGGCCGGTGAGCGGATCGATCGGATCACAGGCGTGCATCTGGTCGGCGACGTGGTTCTCAGCGTGCGAGTAGCCGCGCCCCTTCTGCGTCACCACGTGCACGACCACCGGCCCGCCGAAATCCTTCGCGCGACGCAGTGCCGCCTCCAATGCGACGGTGTCGTGGCCGTCCACCGGCCCGACGTACTTCAGCCCGAGATCGCTGAACAGCTCCTGCGGACTCACCGCATCCTTGATCCCGGCCTTCACCGCATGCACCATCGAGTACGCGGATTCACCGACGCGCGGAATGCTCTTGAGGATCCGCTTCCCCGCATCCAGCGCATGCTCGTAGGCGGGCTGAGTGCGCAGCGCGGTCAACCGGTCGGCGAGGCCGCCGATGGTCGGCGCATAGGAGCGCCCGTTGTCGTTGACCACAACGACGACGGGCCGGTCCGGCGCGGCGGCGATATTGTTCAGCGCCTCCCAGCACATGCCCCCGGTGAGCGCGCCGTCGCCGACGACCGCGACCACATGCCGGTTCTGCCCGGTCAGCGCGAAGGCCTTCGCCAGACCGTCGGCATAGGACAGCGAGGCCGAGGCGTGCGAGGACTCGACCCAGTCGTGGGCGCTCTCGGATCGGCTCGGGTAGCCGGACAATCCACCCTGCTTGCGCAGCGTGTCGAACTGATCCTTGCGACCGGTGAGGATCTTGTGCACGTAGGCCTGATGCCCGGTGTCGAAGATCAACGGATCGGCCGGCGAGTCGAAGATCCGGTGTAGTGCGATGGTCAGCTCGACCACGCCGAGATTGGGGCCGAGGTGCCCGCCGGTGACGGCGACCTTCTGCACCAGGAACTCGCGAATCTCCTCCGCCAGTTCACCCAATTCGGCGACGGTCAGCCGTCGCAGGTCTTCGGGCGTATCGACCCGGGAAAGCACTCCCACCTGAACTCGCTCCCTCCGGATAGCGCATCTGATCCGATCAGTCTACGGAGCCGTGCCAGTGGCTCCGCACGACAATGCCCCGCCACCAGCCGACTTCGCGTGGAAGTGTGAGCCTCCACACGAATCGCCAGCCCATCCGAAGACAAGCTCGGGCGGACGAGTTCGCCGGTCCACGTAACGTTACCCAGCTTAGAGTGGACCTGTGGCCCTGCCCGAGCAGATGGTTCCGCAAACGGTCGACCCCGGGGTCGTGGCACGCATCGTCACCGATGTCTACGAATTGTGCCGCGGCGACGATTCCGGGGAACTCGCCGACTACATCCCCGAACTGGCTGCCGTACAACCCGATTCGTTCGGACTGTGCCTGGCCACCGCGGACGGTCGGGTCTACGGTACCGGTGACGTCACCACCGAGTTCACCATCCAGTCGATCTCCAAACCGTTCACCTACGCACTCGCACTGGCCGATCGGGGCATCGCGACCGTCGCCGAACACATCGACGTCGAGCCCTCCGGCGACGCGTTCAACGAAATCAGCCTGGATCCGGTGACCGAACGCCCGCGCAATCCGATGATCAATGCGGGCGCCATCACCGCGGCCGCACTCGTCAACGGCCGCGACCCGACCGACCGCTTCGAACGCATCCGGCGCTGTTACTCCCGTTTCGCCGGGCGCGAGCTCACCATGAACCAGGCGGTGTACGCATCGGAGGCGCGCACCGGATTCCGCAATCGCGCCATCGGCTACATGCTGCGCTCCTTCGGCATCATCGAATCCGATCCGGACGAGGCGGTCGACCGGTATTTCCGGCAGTGCTCGATCGATGTCACCTGCCGCGACCTCGCGCTGATGGCCGCGACATTGGCCAATAACGGACTCAACCCGCTGACCCACGAACGTGCACTGACCGCGGCCCTCACCGAACGCGTGCTCAGTGTGATGACCACCTGCGGCATGTACAACGCCGCGGGCGACTGGGTGACCACCGTCGGTCTACCCGCCAAGAGCGGTGTCGGCGGCGGCATCCTGGCCGTGCTGCCCGGCCAGATCGGCATCGCCGTCTATTCCCCTCGGCTGGATACACACGGCAACAGCGTGCGCGGTGTCGCGGCCTGCCGGGCGCTGTCGCAGCGGCTCGAATTGCACTTCCTGCACGTCACCCGGTCCGCGCGCACCGCGATCCGCGCCGCGTACACGGTGGCAGAGGTG
>NZ_BAGN01000154.1 GCF_000308835.1 Nocardia vinacea NBRC 16497
CGACCGAACCGTTGTACGGAATCGCCACCGCGCGACCGGCCGACACCACGAAATCCGGCAGCGGCGTGTCCTCCGATGCGGGGGCGAGCACGCTCACCTTGTGGCCGCGTTCGATGAATACCCGCGCCAATTCCACGACATGGGCCTGCACACCACCCGGGACATCGAACGAATAGGGGCAGACCATGCCGATTTTCATGGTGTCTTCTCCCCTTTGGCGCTGTCCAACCCGGCCTGCGCCGCGGCGATCCTGGCTCGCCGCTCCGCCGATAGGTCCTGCTCCCATTGTGGCTGCAACATATGCCAATCGGCGGGATGCTCGGCGATATTGGCCGCGAACCGGTCGGCCAGCGCCTGGGTGACCGACGCGACACCGTCCGAAACATCGAGCGGCGCTTCGGTCTTCATGCCCCAACCCTCACGACCATCGGCATCGACGGTGAACCACACGTGCACCGGAATCAGCGCCGCACCTGTCTCGATGGCCAGCTTCGCCGGGCCCGCGGGCAGCCAAGTGCGCTCGCCGTACATGGTCACCGGGACACCTTTACCGGTCAGATCCCGCTCACCCATCAGGCATACGACATTGTTCGCGCGCAGGCGGGCGGCCAACGCGGTGAACGGCGGCTGCTCACCACCGGTCAGCGGGAATACCTCGAAACCCAGGCTCTCCCGGTAGGCGACGAACCGCTCGAACAGCGATTCCGGCTTCAACCGTTCCGCGACGGTCGCGAGGGTGCCACTGTGGCCGACCAACCAGACCCCGGCCGCATCCCAGTTTCCGGAGTGCGGCAGCGCAAGCACCACACCGCGGCCCCGCGCCAGGGCGGCGTCCAGATTCTCGACGCCCGCCACGAGCGAACCGGTCAGTGCCGAGTGATCCATCGTCGGCAGTCGGAAGGCTTCGCGCCAGTAGCGGGCGTAGGAACGCATGCTCGCGCGGATCAGCTCGTCGGGCACCTCGGCCGGAGTCACGCCGAGCACGCGAGCGAGATTGCGCCGCAACTGATTCGACTCGCCACCGGCACGGAAGGCGCGATTCGCCTTGTCCGCGACCCGATTACCGCCCCAATCGAAGGCCCGCCGCGCCGTCGATTCGGGCAGCGCCCGCACAACCCGCCAACCCGCCGCATAGGCCCAATCCGTCAGTCCGGACTTGATCCGCGAACCGACGCCTTCGGACTGGAAACTCACGACTGCGCCTCGCCGGCGCTCGGCTCCGTCGTGTGCTCTGCACGCTGGCACATGGTTCCCTCACTTCGCTCGGTCACGAGGGCAACTCCGTCGCGTCCGCCGGATTCTGCGGCGGCGCGGGCGGAATCACGTCCCGCGCGCCCGGTGAATTCCGGACCGCCAGCACCCGCTGGAACACCGTGATAATGCTCAACACCGCCAGAACCCACATCGCCACGTGCACGGCCCAGGTCAGCCATTCGACTCCCCAATACCCGCCGATTCCGGTCAATCCGGCGCCGACCAACACAATGATCAGCCGATCCGGCCGCTCGATGAGTCCACCGTCCGCGGATAGGCCACTCGCCTCGGCACGCGCCTTCGCGTACGAAATCACCTGGGAGGTAACCAGAACCACCAGGGTTGCGAAGAACAGCGGCCTACTGTTCTCGTGATACACCGCCCACCAGGCCAACCCGGCGAAAATGGCGCCGTCGGCGACGCGGTCGCACGTGGCATCGAGCACCGCACCGTATTTCGTGCCGCCGCCGCGCGCTCGCGCCATGGCGCCGTCGAGCATGTCGAACATGACGAACAGCCAGATCACCATGGTTCCCCAGAACAGATGTCCGGTGGGGAACAAAGTGACCGCGGCCGTGATGGAGGCGACGGTGCCGATCACCGTCACCGCGTCGGGGGTGAGTCCGGTACTGACAAGCGCTCTGCCCAGCGGCGCAGTCGCTTTGGAGAACGTCTCGCGGCCGAAGAAGCTGAGCACCCTACTCGACTTCCTTCCACGCCGCCGAAAGCAGTGCCCGAGTTTCCCGCAGCAACTGCGGCATGACCTTCACACCACCGACGATGGTGATGAAGTTGGCGTCCCCGCCCCAGCGCGGCACGATGTGCTGATGCAGATGGTCGGCAAGTGAACCACCTGCCACCCCACCGAGATTCAGGCCGACATTGAAACCGTGCGGCCGTGAGACCCGCTTCATCACCCGAATCGCCTGCTGGGTGAACGACATCAGTTCGGCGCTCTCCTCGAGTGTCAGATCCTCGAGGTTGGCCACCTTGCGGTATGGCACGACCATCATATGCCCCGGGTTGTACGGATACAGGTTCAGTACCGCGTAGACGTGCTCGCCACGGGCGATGACGAGACCGTCCTCATCCGACATCTTCGGAATATCCGTAAAGGGATGGCCCGTGGTGTCTTTCGGATTGGCAGTGGCGGCCTCGGCGATATAGGACATCCGGTACGGAGTCCACAGCCGCTGCAACCGATCCGGCTCACCGGCACCGGAATCCACGATGCTCCCCTGTTCGTCCGAGTCCGCGTTCAAATCCACGAGCCCGTCCGGCACCGTGCGCTCAGTCATGCTCTGTCCGATCTGGTATGTGCGGGGGCCCTCCGTGGTTACACCCGCTGCCTCCTCCGGGCCCTGACTGCTCATACCGGGCCCTTCACCACAAAGCCCTCGGCGGTCGGCGAGGCGTTCTCCCGGTTCGCGATCCATTCGACGATCGTGGCCACCGCGGCGGCGACCGGCACGCCGTTGACCTGGGTGCCGTCGCGGAAGCGGAAGCTGACCGCGCCCGCGTTCACATCGCGCTCACCGGCGAGCAGCATGAACGGGATCTTCTGCGCGGTGTTGTTGAAGATCTTCTTCTGCATCCGGTCGTCGCTGCGATCGACCTGCGCGCGGATACCCGCGTCCTGCAGCTGCTCGATTACCGAATCCAGATGCGGCGCAAAGGTTTCCGCGACCGGGATGCCGACGACCTGGACCGGCGAGAGCCAGGCCGGGAAGGCGCCGGCGTAATGCTCGGTGAGCACGCCGAAGAAGCGTTCGATGGAACCGAACAGTGCGCGGTGGATCATTACCGGCCGCTGCTTGGTGCCGTCGGAGGCGGTGTATTCCAGGTTGAAGCGCTCGGGCAGGTTGAAGTCGAGCTGGATGGTCGACATCTGCCAGGTGCGACCGAGCGCATCCTTGGCCTGTACGGAGATCTTCGGGCCGTAGAAGGCGGCGCCGCCCGGATCCGGGACCAGCTCCAGTCCGGAGTCGGTGGCCACCTTGCGCAGGGTCTCGGTGGCCTCCTCCCACATCTCCTCGGAGCCGACGAACTTCTTCGGATCCTTGGTGGACAGCTCGAGGTAGAAGTCGTCGAGGCCGTAGTCGGCGAGCAGCCCGAGCACGAATTGCAGCGTGCTGGTCAGCTCGGCGTGCATCTGCTCCTTGGTGCAGTAGATGTGCGCGTCGTCCTGCGTCATGCCGCGCACCCGGGTCAGGCCGTGCACGACACCGGACTTCTCGTAGCGGTAGACCGAGCCGAATTCGAACATCCGCAGCGGCAGCTCCCGATAGGACCGGCCACGCGAGCGGAAGATCAGGTTGTGCATCGGGCAGTTCATCGGCTTGACGTAGTAGTCCTGGCCGGGCTTGCGGACAGTGCCGTCGTCGTTGAGTTCGGCGTCCAGATGCATGGCCGGGAACATGCCGTCCTTGTACCAGTCCAGGTGACCGGAGACCTCGAACAGATGCCCCTTGGTGATGTGCGGTGTATTGACGAACTCATAGCCCGCGGCGACGTGGCGGCGGCGTGAGTACTCCTCGAGTTCCTTGCGGATGATGCCGCCCTTGGGGTGGAACACCGGCAGACCGGAGCCGAGTTCGTCCGGGAAGCTGAACAGATCCAGCTCCAGACCGAGTTTGCGGTGGTCGCGGCGCTCGGCCTCTTCGAGCAGGTGCAGATGCTCGTCGAGGGCCTCCGGCGATTCCCAGGCGGTGCCGTAGATGCGCTGCAGATCCTCGCGGTTCTGGTCACCGCGCCAGTAGGCGGCGGAGCTGCGGGTCAGCTTGAAGGCGGGGATGAATTTGGTGGTCGGGATGTGCGGACCGCGGCACAGATCGCCCCAGACCTTTTCGCCGGTGCGCGGGTCCAGGTTGTCGTAGATGGTCAGCTCTTTACCGCCGACCTCCATGACCTCCGGATCGTCGATACCGGACTTATCGCTGATCAGCTCGAGCTTGAACGGCTCCTTGGCCAGTTCGCTCTGCGCCTCATCGATCGCTACGACCCGGCGCGAAAACCGCTGCGCGCCTTTGACGATCTTCTTCATCCGGGATTCCAGCTTGGCCAGATCCTCCGGGGTGAACGGCCGGTCGACCTGGAAGTCGTAGTAGAAGCCGTCCTTGATGGGCGGGCCGATGCCGAGCTTGGCCTCCGGGAACTCCTGCTGCACGGCCTGGGCCAGCACATGCGCGGCCGAATGCCGGAT
>NZ_BAGN01000153.1 GCF_000308835.1 Nocardia vinacea NBRC 16497
GTGCAGGTTCTCGTCGGCGGAAATGCGCTGCAGCATCCGGTCGGCGATCGCGTCGTTGCAGACCCGGCCGGTATTGCGGTGGCTGACCCTGGTCGCCAGTTCCTGGAAAGTCACGTAGGCGACGCCGGGTAGGAATCCATTGTCGTCCACCCCGGTCGGGTGCTGTACCCCGGCTGTCATGCAGACCATCCGCGCATGTTCCAGCGCCACCGGGTCCACCCCGCGGGTGACGACGAGATAGTCACGCATGACGGTCCCGTGCCGGTTCTCCTCGGCGGTCCACCGCCCCACCCAGGTGCCCCAGGCGCCGTCCTGGGAGAAGGATTCGGCGATCAGTCGGTGATAGGACGGCAGATTGTCCTCGGTCAACAGATTGGTGACCATCGCGGCTTTGGCCAGTTCGCTCAACTGAGACTGCGCTGGCTCCCAATCGATTCCGCCCATCTCGGCGAAATTGCGGCCTTGGTCCCACGGCACATAGTCGTGCGGGTGCCAGTTCTTTGCCATCGATAGGTGACGGTTGAGATTTTGTTCGGCAACGGGTTCGAGTTCGGTCAGCAACTCCAGCTGTGTCAAGGTACGTGTCACGATCGGATTCCTGTCATCGGATCAGGGGCTCTCCTCCAGAGTGCCCCTATTGCCGGGCCACCGAAATCCCCTGCGGCGAATTCGTTTCGCCGAAGGCGTGGTGGCTCACTACTGGTTAATCGCGAAGACGTGCCGACACGGTATCGGCGCGGACGGCGTGGCGAATACCGGATCTGCCGGGGTCCGATCTACCCGGAGGTCGCAATCCAGTCGGCGATATCGGAGACGACCTGTCGATCAACATGTTGCGCCGGTCCGTACTCCGCCGGGGTCGAAGGCCCCACACCCGGAAAGAACAGGTGGTTATCGGCGTCGTACACCCGGATCGTCACCTCCGCCCGATCGGCCAGACCGGCCCGCCACCGCGACAAGTCGTCATCGACAGTGACCTGGTAATCCCGCCCACCCTGCAGCATGAACATCGGCTTACCCAGCGTCGCAGCCACCGCGACCGGGTCGTAGTCCCGCAAATCCAACCAATACGACGCAGGCAGCCCCAGGGGCAGTTCACTGGCCGGAGTCGACTCCGTCAGCGCATCGTCGACCAATTGCGCCTGCCGAACGATCGCCTCGATCGCGGCCTGCGCGCCGAGGCTACCATCGGGTTCCAAGGCGGCGAGGTAGCGCGTGACCCGCACCGCGGCCCAGTGCATCGGCGAGGCGTCACCGGCCAGGACGATCAACCCCGCCACCGCCGGTTCCGCGGCCGCGACCCGTGGCGCGACTTTCCCACCCATGCTGTGCCCCAGCACGAAGACCCGATCCGCATCGATAGCCGAGTGCGCACGCAGCGCCTGCACGGCCGCGACCGCGTGAGGCACGTATTCGTCGGTCATGGTGAACGATTCGAGCGCCGCGACCGCACCGGCATGCGCATGGGTGACCTTGTCGAAACGCAACACCGCGATCCCGCGGCCGGCCAGTCCCCACGCAATATCCGCGAGCGGCTTATTGGAACTTGTCGTCATATCACGGTCGAACGGTCCCCCGCCCGCGAGCAACACAACCGCCGGGCACGGCCGCGGGCGCCGCGGCAGGCTGATGGTGCCCTGAACGACGAACGGCGGTTGCCCGATCGACACCTGCTCCTCGTCGAAGGACTCCCGGTCGGCGTAATCGGGTGGCTGCCACGGCGCGACGGGCGGCGTCAGTTGCAGGCCGGTGAGGCGATCCGTTTCGTCGATCGTCATCCCGACCACAACCTCGCCAAGTTCGAGTCGCACGGGCACGCGCACCGCCCCGGCCGCACTCACCGCGGCACCCACCTCGACCACCGATCCGTACCGATCGACGAGCGATTCCCAAGCGGTACCCAGCTTTTCGGCCGATACCAGCGCTTGCAGTTGCGCCGCGAACATCGCGTGCACCTGCGCATACCGACCGGAGCACAGGTCCTCGACCACTTCGATGCCGGTGCGAGTGGGTGCGATCGACGACATCGAATCCTCCTGCTCCCCGGACAAATCAGCCGGGATCAATCTCAACTTTGCGAACAGTATCAGAGATGAGAACATTGCTCCATGGACCCGATGGAGCTACTCGCCCACCCCGCGCGACTGCGGATCGTGCATGCCCTCGCCGGGGACAGCGTGCTGACAACCGCACAGCTCAGCGCCCGCATGCCCGATATCTCGAAGGCCACCGTGTACCGGCATGTAGACCTGCTCGCCGACCACGGCATCCTCGAAGTGGCCCGGGAACAACGAGTGCGCGGCGTGGTGGAACGCGGCTATCGCCTGCGACGCGAGCGCGCGGTGGTCGATGCCGAAACCGCGACGCCCGCCGACCATCGCCGGATCTTCCCCATCGCCATGGCCACCTTGCTGGCCGAATTCCAGGCCTACCTGCAAAGCGATGACACGGACCCGGTCGGCGATCTGGTCGGCTATCGCCAGCATGCGGTATGGCTCAGCCGCGACGAACTCACCGAACTCATCACCGACCTGCGGGCAGCGATCCTGCCCCGACTGTCCAATGCGGCTACCGAAGGCCGCGTGCCGTACCTGCTGAGCCCGATCCTCTTTCCGCTGGCCCAGGCGCCGGAGCGCGACGGGACGTGACGCCGACCGGCTACGAGTCGCTGTCCGGTAATCGGCTCAGGCGGCCGACACCAGAGCCACCGCGGCGACCGTCTCGATAATGCAGTAGAACCAGTTGGGGTAGAAGGCGACTCGCTCATCGAGTATCGCGGATACGATGCGGCCGAACGCCATTCCACCCAGTGCGGCACCGATGGTGACCATGATTCCGGTGCGCAGGGCTCCGTCGTGGGTGGCCGCGACCGCCAGCATCGCCGCCATCGCGAGACCGAATCCGCCGTAGACGGCACGGATCTCGTAGCGCGCCTCGGTTTGCTCGAGACGGATGCCGAAGGGGCGGATCAGTGCTGCGGGGGCCGCGAGGGCATACACACCCATCGCGAGGAAGAACACGCCGACGACGGTATTGACGGCAATTGCCAAGGGAACCTCCTGTTCGAGTCGGAAGGCCAGCTTGCTCGACCAGAGCGCGCACCCGCTTCCACAAACGTGCGGTCAGTCCCCGTTGTAGTGCAGCGAGCGCCAGGCTTCGATCGCCCAATCCAATTGCGTCCCGGGCACACTGATCGTGACGAGCAGCAATTCTCCGTTGCGGCGACTGGCGATCCCCTGCACGCCGACCTCTTCACCGTCCTCCGAGGGCAACCACCATCCGTCACCGGGACCGCCGCTGACCGGTTCGCCGCGATGCCCCGCGGTCGCATTGGCACCGTATTGCAGCATCGCGGCCGGTGGCGGCCCGGTTTTCGGGTCGCCGACGGACAGGATGGTGATCTCGATCTGGCGGGTGCCGTCCCAGGCCCACCACCGATCGCCATCCCAGCCGTAGGTGAAATCGCCGGGAATCCGCAGGCTCCACCCCGATATCGGTGTGGTGTGCACCGGGCGGCGACGGTAGCCGAGCGGCACCTGGTCCGCCGCGGCGGCCCGCGCGGACAGATCAGTGGGCGCACCCGCCGCGATGGCGGCCGAATCCGCGAGCAGCAACCGTAATTCGTGCCAGGCCGCCCACGGCAGCTCCAGCGCCGCGTCGAGCCGGTGCGCCTCGGCGAGCAAGGCATCGGCCTGATGCAGTGCGGGCGTGTCGTCGGCGTCCGATGGTGCCCGCCAACGCACGTCATTCCACATGATGCCCATTGCGGTATTGCGAATCGTCGGCGCGGTCCAACCGTCCTCCCACCACGGAAAGAACGCGCGCGCGGCCGCCTCGTCGCCATCGCGGACGGCCTGGAACCAGTCGCGATCACGCGGCCCCAACCAGCTCGCGGCCAGCCCGTCGTAGTCGAAACGGTCACTGCCGAGCGACAATCCGATCGAAACCCACGCCCCCTCCGCCGGAACTTCGGTCAGGACCGTTTCCGCGAGACTGCGGATCCACACCAGATAGTCGTGTTCGACCTCGGCGCGGTCATCACCCAATCCGAGCGGATCCTCGGTCCCCTCATCCCACACGATGTCGAATCGCCGACCCATTTCGTGCAGCACCGCCGCGACGTGCCGATGATAGCCCGGCCCGGCCGACGCACAACCCGCGCTCACCACCACCTGACCGTGCGCCGCACGCAGATCGACAGGTTCGGCCGCCGGATGCAGCACGGCCAGCAGGCGATCTCCGGAGACCTCCACCGATTTCCGCAGTGGCGCCGACGTGGCGGTCCAGCCGACCCGCGCACCGGCGGGGCCGGTCAGCAGCCACTCCCCCACCTGATCGAGGAAGTCCGCGGTGGGCGCGCGACAGACCCCCGCCGCGTGCAACTCGATTCCCATGGATACACATCCTCGTGTCCGCGTTCCGGCGGCGAAAGTCAGGACCCTACACCCACTCTGCGGACGTGGGACCGAGCGGTTACTGCTCGACGAGCCGCCGACAGCCGTCCCGCCCGCCGGGCAGACCCGCGGTATCGAGCCAGCGTTCGAGTTGACCGAGCTGCCAGAGATCGTCGATCTCCACCAGTACCGCGAGGAACGACAGCTGGGCGGCGGACAGCTCCGATCCGACGGCTACGGTATCCGGAAAGGCTCTGTGCAGGAAGGAAATACAGTCGTAGTGCACGGTGCTCGGATTCGCCGCCCACGCCGCTTCGATCGCGGCGGGCAGCAGCGTCTCGAAATCATCGACACGGCTGACGAGTTCGCGGATGACATCGTGGCGCAGCCAGCCGTCCTGTCCGGGCAGATGGCGATCGAACCACCGGTCGATGACCTCCGGATGCTCCAGCGCGGCAAGCAGTTCGTCGGTGGCACGCTGTTCGGCGGCGAATGCGGGCGCGAGGGCGGCGCAGGTGCGCACACCGGGGTGGGCATCGGCGAGCAGTTGCTCCGGACGGCCGCCGTTGAGGCCGGAAATCCGTGCGGCAGTGGCTCGTTCGACCGGATCCGACATAGTCGGCGCGATCTCGTCCACCCGCTGCAGCAGTGCGGCCCGCTTCTCGGCGTAGGCCGGATGCGCGGTGAGTTCGATCATCGCACGAAGCGCGGCCATGCGCACCGTCACATCCCGATCGTCGACCAGGGGCTCGACCGCCTCGATCACGCCGGGAACAACTGCGCGACAAGCGATCTCGTCCCTGGCCCGCATCGCCGCCCGGAATTCGTGGTCATCGATGGCGGCCAGCAAGCCCGGTGGCGTCGGAACATGCTCCACTAGAAGGGCATTCGCGGGATCGGGCCCCAATTCCAGTAGCCCCGCGCGCCGATTCGCCTTGACGCGCTGTAGATCCTCTTCGGTACGGCCGGATGGATAGGCCTCGGCATACAACTGCTCATCGGAGATCCCCGAACAACACCCCTGCGCGAAGACCTCGAAATAGTCCAGCAGCGCGACGCGCAGCCGTCGCGGACCCGGATCCCACGGCAGTATGTCCTCGACCTTCATCTCGGTATGCGGACGCGCCAGCAGTTCGGCCACGATCGCGACGAACGGCGCGGTCGCGGAGTACACACTGCCCTGATGCAATATCGCGGCGTCGAGATAGCCGACCGCGTCGACACAGGACTCGGCATCACCGTCCATCAGCGCCCGCAGGTGCGCCGGAGCATCCGCCGCCGGGCCGTAAGCATGTTCCAGCTCGGCCCAATCGACATCGGCTATCGCCCGCAACACCGGATCCATCGGATTGATCATGCTGCAGCCGAGCACGTCGATCAACTCGAGCGAAACACTTGCGTTACCGGACGGACCTACGGCGCCGGTTCCAGATGATCGCCGATCAGCATGGTTCCCGGTCCGCGCCGTGCGCCGGGACCATGCCGCCAGTCCACATTGTCGGCGGTGAGCGGCCCACCGCAGTCACGGCAGACCACCACCCCGGACGTGGGATGTCCGCAATCGCGATGCACGACCAGCGCGGGCGGCCCCGCAGGCCCGGCGAGCCACTTATCGCCCCACGTGATGAGCATCGTGAGCACCGGATACAGCTCGCGCCCCTGCTCGGTGAGCACATATTCGTGGCGGACCGGGTTCGTCTGATAGGCCCTGGCCTCGACGATCCCGTACTGCCGCAACGCATCCAGACGCGCGGTCAGGACATTGGAGGCGATGCCCAGATCGCGGCGGATGTCCTCGAACCGATTCACCCCGACGAACAGGTCACGCAGGATCAGTGGCGTCCACCGCTCCCCGACCACGTCGAGCGTTCGCGCGATCGAGCACACAATGTCGGACATGGCAGCTTTGGGCACCCACCCATCGTAGTCCATTGCTTTTTGCAAGTTACTCCGCTACGTTGCGAAACAACCAACTGTGAAGGGGTGATCGAGACATGTCCGATGCTGTGGCGCGGTTTCGCGAGGCGACGGAGGCCAGCGATTTCGATGCGCTGATGACGACCCTCACACCCGATGCCGCGCTGACCTCTCCGGTCTCCGGCAGGTTGGTCTTCCGTGGTCACCAGGATCTGCGCATCCTGCTGGCCGCGGCATACGGCAGCCTCGGCCGGCTGCGCTGGACCGAGCACATCGGCGAGGGTGCGCGCCGAGTTCTGCTCGCCGAGGCCGCCGTCGGCCCATTCCGGATGACCGAGGCCATGATCCTCGAATTGTCCGCCGACGGCCGCATCCGCCGACTCGAACCGCACCTGCGGCCCTGGCTCCCGCTGACCCTGCTCGCGGTGAAGCTGGCGCCGCGCCTACTTCGTCATCCGGGCGTCATGCGGCGCGCACTGTCACGTTTCGACCAGCCCGTCGCCGGTTAGTTCGAGACGTCTGGTCACCCCGATATCGTCGAGGAAACGAGGGTCGTGGCTGACGACGATCAGTGCGCCCTCGTAGTTGGCCAGGGCCTGGGTGAGGTGGTCGAGGCTGGGCAGGTCGAGGTTATTGGTGGGCTCGTCGAGCAGCAGCAGCTTCGGGGCAGGATCGGCGAGCAGGAGCATGGCCAGGGCCGCGCGCAGGCGCTCACCGCCGGACAGGGCCGCCGCCGCGACGTCGGCGTCAGCGCCGCGGAACAGGAAGCGGGCCAGTTGGGCTCGGATCTGTTCGGCGGCCGCGTGTGGTGCGGTCGCGGCGACATTCTCGAAGACCGAGCGCTGCTCGTCGAAGATGTCCAGGCGCTGCGGCAGTATGCGCCACGGCACCTGCGGCGGTTCGGCGGCGATGCGGTGCAGCAGTGTGGATTTGCCCGCGCCGTTGCGGCCGGTCAGTGCGATCCGCTCCGGACCGGAGACCCGCAATGTCACGGTCGGACCGCACGCCAATTCCACCTCCTCGAGATCGATGACGTCCTGGCCCGGGTAGAGCCGGGTGTCCGGCAGGTCGATGCGGATCTGCCGGTCGTCGCGCAACAGGTCCTCGGCCTGCTGCAGCTGCTCCTTCGCGGTGTCCAGCTTTTCGATGTGGTTATTGCGCAGCTTGCCCGCAGACACCTGCGCCGCCCGCTTGCGTGCGCCCATGACGATCTTCGGCTCACGTTTGTTCTCGAACATCTTCTGCCCGTAGCGGGCTCGGCGATCGAGTTTGATGCGGGTCTCGACCAGTTCGCGTGCCTGTTTGCGAACGTCACTGCGCGCGTCCCGGATTGCGGCGCGCGCCACCTCCTGCTCCGCTTCGACGATCCGCTCGTATTCGCTGAAATTGCCGCCGAACAAACGCAATTCACCCTGACGCAGTTCGGCGATGGTGGACATCCGCTCCAGCAGCTCGCGGTCGTGGCTGACCGTGAGGACGGTGCCGGAGAACTGGGAGACGACCTCGTAGAGGCGTTGGCGGGCAACGTGATCCAGGTTGTTGGTCGGCTCGTCGAGCAGCAGCACGTCCGGATCGCGCAGCAGCTCGGCGACCAGGCCGAGTAGCACCGTCTCGCCGCCGGAGAGGGTTTCGAGTCGGCGGTCCAGCTGTTCGGTCGAGTCGGCGAGGTAGTGCAGGCCCAGTCGGCCGAGCAGCGCGATGGCACTCTCCTCGACATCCCACTGCGCGCCGACGATATCGAAGTCGGACTCGTCGCCGAGGCCGGACTCGATGCGGTGCAATGCCTTTCGTGCTTCGGCGATGCCCAGCACCGCGTCGACGCGCTGACCGTCGCCGAGGCCGAGGTCCTGCCGCAGGTAGCCCAGTCGCCCGGTGACCGTGATCGAGCCGCGTGCCGGAGTCAGCTCACCCGCGATCAGTCGCAGCAGGGTGGACTTGCCCGCGCCGTTGCCACCGACCAGGCCGAGGTGGCCGGGTCCGAGCACCGCGTCCAGACCGTCGAAGACGGGTGTGCCATCGGGCCAGGCGAAAGTGAGATCGGAAAGAGACAGATTGGTCATGTGGACCCCAGAGGTTGCGCGGGAACGCGGCGCACAGGATGCGGGCCGCCCGAGTGGCTACCTCATGAGAGCAACGACATGACTCCGATCAACGGGGATAAGACCCGTCCAGAATAAACACATCCGCGAATGTCGCGCCACTGATATTTCGATCACACGCTTTGTCCGGAAGGCCGCGGCGGCTCCGACCTATGGATGGAAACCCCCGAAGCACCCAAGGAATCCTTGAGTACCCACCTCGACTACCTGGTCCGCAATCCCTGAGCCGCTGCAGGATTCGCACTCGTCGCACGCTTTGCGCCCAGTTCCGGTTGCTGGGATCGTCCGACGTATCCCAGCTCGCTAGCCGATGACACCGATGGCCCGCGCGGTAGCACTGGCGAGCGGATACGGCCGCTCGACCGGGAGGGCATCCCCGGCCGCCGCCAACTGCCCGGCGACCACCAACTCATGGATTCGCCGCGCCTAATCGGTCACATCTCGAATCTCGGTGATCCAGGTATCCACATACGCGTCGACGGCCTCCCCACCGAGGCCGACTTGCAGCGACCGATGGCCGAGCGGCCGGTGATGCAGATCGCGTTCCGGATCCCACTGGATCCGAACCGGACTCGTCCGCAATCGCTGGGTCCACGCACGGCGATCCGAATACAGTTCCGGCACATAGTGACTCAGGCAGGCCCGCGCCAGTGCCGATTCGAATCCGGTGCGCGTCATGGTGATCGCGAGCACTCGCTCCTGCCCGGGTTTGCGGGCCCATCCGCAGCGATACATCATCCACAGGAACGACGGTTTGATCCACGTCATCCGCTCCCGCTTGAACGGGCTCACGAAAGTCCCTGCGGCCAGGGCGGGTTCAGCGATCTGCGGCGAATACGCTTGATAGACGACTACTGTCGAGTCGTCGTACGAAG
Organism: Nocardia vinacea NBRC 16497; assembly: GCF_000308835.1. GTDB lineage: Bacteria > Actinomycetota > Actinomycetes > Mycobacteriales > Mycobacteriaceae > Nocardia > Nocardia vinacea. The sequence continues at coordinate 9,286 of NZ_BAGN01000153.1, forward strand.
CCCGAATCTGCCGCGTCGGCGCGGAGACATCCATCCCGCGATCCTCGCAGCTCGAATCCGAGCCGGCAAACCCGGAGCACCGCAGCCGAACGACCTAGACCCGCACCACCGAGGTCAACGGGTAATCGCCCTGGCGATCCCGACCGTTGAGGAAACTCAACTCCAGAACCACTGCGGCCGCAATGATTTCGGCACCGGCGGCCCGGAACAGATCCGCGGCGGCAGCCAGCGTGCCGCCGGTGGCCAGCACATCGTCCAGCAGCAGAATGCGCCGCCCCTTCAGCTCGACACCGTCGGCCGGAATCTCGAGCGATGCGGTGCCGTACTCGAGGCTGTACTCACGCGAGATCACCGGCGGCGGCAACTTCCCGGCCTTGCGCACCGCCATGACACCGGTCCCCAGGGTCGCGGCAACGCCGGCCCCGAGGATGAATCCACGAGCGTCTACGCCCGCAACCAGGTCGGCTTCGGGCGCACACGCCGCTAGGCAGTCGATGACGGCCCGGAAACCCTCCGGATCGGCAAAGACCGGCGTGAGATCGGCGAAGCGAATGCCGGGAGAGGGGAAATCGTCGCGCCAGCGGGTCAGGCGTTCGACCAGTTCGGCTGCCTTACCTGTCCGCTCGGCTAGGACGTCGTCCGATTCCACCGCCGCATGCTTGCTCATCGACACCTCTCCATGATTACTCACCCACCAACACCTGTCACCGCTTCAACACCCAGCGGTCCATGTTCCAGCCGGTGCCCGCCTGGGTGGGCCCGGCTATGCCGTTCTGCAGACCGTTGCCGAACGCGATGGTGCGGGGCGTGACGAACAACGGAATGCTCGGCATCTCCGCCCACAGCAGGTTCTCGGCCTCGGTGCGCAGATTCAGCGTTGTGGTCGAGTTGTCGTCGCCCGCAAGCTGATCGGTGATCGAATCGTAGCGGCCGTTACCGAAGCGACCGAAATTGAGCCCGCTACCGGTGCGCAACGCGCTGGTAGCGGCCACACCGGTCTCGGATCCGGCCGGACCCGGGGCCGATGCGGTGCTGCCGAGGACGGCGTCGACTTTGCCCTCGGTGAGCTGAGACGGCGTGAAATCGGCGGATCCGGCATCCACCACATTGATACCGGCCGGTTTGCATGCGTCGGCGATCATCTGCACGGTCTGAGCGCGCCGATCGTCCGGCTTCACATATCCGATCCGAATGGTCGGCTTGGCCGCACCGGCGCTCGCGGCCGCCGCGGTCGCATCACCGCCGCGGTACTTGTCGGCCGCGCCGATCACGTTCGGGTAATACAGCGAATCCTGCTGTGTGATACGAGAATTCAGCACCGCCGTGCCGAGTCCGGTCTTCGGCGCATCCTTGGCCTTGCCGAGCTTGTCGAACAGGTCCTGGCGCGGCACACAAAATGCGAAACCGCGCCGCGCGTCGGCCGAGGCGAACACTCCCGAAGTGGCGAGCACCAGCTGCTCGGCACCGCGCCCGGGCACGGTCCGCACCGAAAAGCCGTCCAGATTGATGTCTTTCACCGATCCCGCGCCGATATCGATGACCCCGACCGCATTGTCGCCGACCTTCGCCTTCAGATCTGCGGTCTTCGGATACACCACGATCCGCCCGGTCTCAGGCTTATTGCCCCACCAGCGCTCGTTCGCGACGAGAACCAGCCCGTCCTTGGCGGAGTAGGAATCGATCCGATACGGCCCCGACGACGGGAACCGCGAAATGTCGACCTTGTCCGCGCCGATCGTCCACCCGTTGTTCCAGAAGTCGGCGATCCGCTGCAACGCGGCCTGATCACCGGACTGTACGGCCGTCACCACATTCGGCACATTCGCCACCCGAGCGGCGACATGCGCGGGCATCAACTCACCCGCGGTGAACAGGTTGCGCCACGGCAGGTAGTGGTGGTCGGCGCGGAACACGACGGTGGCGTCCTTGGATCCCGGCTGACAGTCCACCCGTTCGATATCGGCGTATCCGGCGGTGCTCGCGGCGTCGAAGAGCGGAACCTGGACGCGGTCACCCAGTTTGGTATATCGGCCGCTGCGCGCGGCCCAGGCGAGCACCAGATCGTCACATGACGTCGGCACGCCGTCGGAGTACACCCCGTCCGCATTGAGCCGGTACTGCACCGTCTGCGCCTCGCCCGGCACCTCTTTCGCGGTGCCGACATCGGTGTCCGCGACCTGCTGACCGTCCGGTCCGGTGTAGAAGAACCCGGTCAGCACCCGCGCGAACACCGCATCCGAGCCGCTGCTCGTACCGAGCGTGGTACCGCCGTTGTAGGTGGCGATCACCGCGTCGACGGCATAGCCGATGGAAGGCACCTGGTTCTGGCTGGAGCACCCGGCCATCACCGTGGCGACCACGGTGCCCGCAGCCACCGCTCCGATCAGACGTACCGCTAGCGACTGCTTCATATATGCAAACCCCTGCCGTCGGCTGTCAGTGCCTGCGCTTGTTCCGCTTTCCGCTCGGCCGTGCGCCCGGACGCGGAGCCTGTCCAGGTTCCCGCACGGGACGCGCACCCAGCTCCCGGCCGGTCGCCGCGACCGCGCGCCGCTCCGCCTCGGCTCCCGCACGCGCCGATGCCAGTCCGGCCCGCTTGTTGAGCACCTTCTTGGTGTGCGCCGCGACCGGACCCCAACGCTCCTTGATCGACACCAGCAGCGGCACCGCGAAGAAGATCGATGAATACGCGCCGACAATCATGCCGACCAGCTGCACCAGCGCCAGATCCTTCAGCGTGCCGACGCCGAGCAGCCACACCGCGATCACCAGCATGCCGACGATAGGCAGGATGCCGATGACCGTGGTGTTGATGGAACGCATCAAGGTCTGGTTCGCCGCGAGATTCGCCTGTTCGGCATAGGTGCGCCGGGTCGTATTGACCACACCGCGGGTGTTCTCCTCGACCTTGTCGAAGACGACGACATTGTCGTAGAGCACGTAACCGAGGATGGTCAACAGACCGATCACCGCAGCGGGTGTCACCTCGAAGCCGACCAGCGAGTAGATGCCCGCCGTGACGATCATGTTGAAGAACAGCGAGGCGATCGCCGAGATCGACATATCCCGTTCGAAGCGGATCGCGATATAGACCATGGTGAGCGCGATGAACACAACCAGCGCGATCAACGCCTTCTTGGTGATCTCGCTACCCCAGGTCTCGCTGATCTCGGCGATGCTGATCGCATTGCGCGAAACGTTGCCGTCCTTGTCCTTCGGCTGGAAGGCATTGAACAGCGCGGTCTGCAGCGCGTCGGTCTGGGTGGCGCTCAGCGTGTCCGAGCGGACCTGGATGGTCTCCGCCGAGCCTGATCCGACCTTCTGCACCGTCACCGGGGCGTGGCCGATGGTCTGGGAGTAGATGTCCTCGACCTTCTGCGTGGTGGCCGTCCCCGCCGCGGGCAGCTGGATGCGCGAACCGCCCGCGAAGTCGATGCCGAGGGTGAATCCGCGAATTCCGATGCTCAGCAACGAGATCAGCACGAAGGCCGCGGTCAGCGCGTAGTAGAAACGTCGCCGACTGACGATCTTGAATCCGCCGGTACCGGTGTAGAGGCGCTCGAAGATGCTGTGTTTGGGCGTCTCGAAATCGTTCACCTCGTCGGCGAACGGCTCCAGGGTCGAGTTCGTCATCGTGCCGTCTCCTTAACCAGCGCCTCGCCGGCCCTGCGCTCCCTGGCCACTTCCTGAATCGCACCGAGCCCGTTGACCGACGGCTTCGCCCAGAACGACGAGCGCGAGGCCAGCATCATCAGCGGCGCGGTCACCAGATAGAGCACGATCACGTCGAGGACGGTGGTGATACCGAGGGTGAACGCGAAGCCCTTCACCTGACCGGCGGCCAGGATGTAGAGCACCACCGAGGCGATGAGGCTGACGGTCTTACCGGAGAGGTTGGTGCGCTGAGCCCGCTGCCAACCGCGCGGCACCGCCGAACGGAAGCTGCGGCCCTCGCGCATCTCATCCTTGATGCGTTCGAAGAACACCACAAAGGAGTCGGCGGTCAGACCGATACCGATGATCAGACCCGCGATACCGGCCAGATCCAGTGTGAATCCGATCCAACGGCCGAGCAGCACGATGATGCCGAATACCGCGACACCCGAGGCGATCAGCGAGAATCCGGCGAGGAAGCCGAGCATCCGGTAGTAGAGCAGGCAGTACAGCAGCACCACCGCGAGACCGATCGCACCCGCGAGCAGACCCGCGCGCAGCGAGGACAGACCCAGTGTCGCCGAAACCGTCTCGGCCTCGGAGGTCTGGAACGACAGGGGCAGCGAACCGTACTTCAGGGTGTTCGCGAGTTCCTTGGCGCTGGCCGCGGTGAAGCTACCGGAGATGGTGGTACGACCGCCCTGCTGCGGACCCGACTGCACGACCGGCGCGCTGACCACCTTCGAGTCGAGTACGAACGCGACCCGCTTGTTGATGTACTCACCGGTCAGCGAGGCCCACGCATCGCTGCCACCGGATTTGAATTCGAGGTTCACCTCGTGGCGCGCCTGCTGCTGGTTGAGCCCGGAGGTGGCGTCCTTGATCTCCTGGCCGTCGATGCGGCTCTTGTCCAGCAGCAAGATTTCCTTGCCGTCGGTGGAGCAGGTGACCAGCGGCAGATTCGGATCGTCGTTACCGGCGAGCGGATCGGACTTATTGCAGTCCATCGCGGCCATCGCGGCCTGCTGCACCGTGGCGTCGGTGCTCTGCCGGGTCGCCTTGGCGTCCGCGATCTCCTTCTTCGCCTGCTCCTGCGGCGTCAGGCCACCGGGCGGAGCCGGCGGCGAGGTCGGAGCCTGCGCGGGGAAGACGCGCGGCTGCGGGGTCGACTCCGCTGCGGGCGCGGACTCCGTGGTCGGCGCCGCCTCGGTGGTGGGCGCGGGCTGGGTCGGCACGGTGCCATCGGGGTTGAGCTGGGTGGCATCCGGCACAGTGCCCGGCGTCGCCGTCCCCGCAGTACCCGTCTGTGGCGTGGCCTTGCCGCCGACCGCGGGCACCGCCGACAGCACCGGACGGATGTAGAGCTTGGCGGTTGTCGCCAGCGCCTTGGCCTGGCCACCGTCGTCACCCGGAACCGTGATCACCAGGTTGTCGCCGTCGATGACGACCTCGGAGCCCGAGACACCGAGGCCGTTGACGCGGTTCTCGATGATCGTCTGCGCCCGGCGCAGGCTGTCCTGGCTCGGCTTGCTGCCGTCGGGGGTCCGCGCGGTCAACGTGACGCGAGTACCACCCTGCAGGTCGATGCCGAGCTTGGGGGTCGGGGAATGGTCACCGGTGAAGAACACCAGCGCATAGATCACGGCCAGCAGCACGGCGTAGACGCCGAGTAACCGGAGCGGATGCGCCGATCCCTGGGAAGGTGGCACAGTTCGTCATCTCCTAGGCGGAAGTCGAGGGTGGAACACGCGGGCGCGCACGGCCGGCACCCGGACGGATGGCCCGCGGCGATCTGCAACACGCGGGCTGGCCCTTTCGAGCGACCTGCAAGCAATCGCTACGGGAGCCGGTAGAACCGATCAGTCCTTGGTCAGCCGGGTCTCGGTCTGCTCCGCGGACTCCTCGACGTGACCGGCCTCGGTCTCGTCGGTCACGGTCTCATCCGTGGTCTCGTCCTCGGTACGCACATCGCGGATGGCCTGACGCAACCACGTGGTGACGACGTCCTCGGCGATCTCGAGATCGACCGTGGTGTCGTCGAGATCGACCACGGTTCCGTACAGACCCGACGTGGTGGTGACCTGATCGCCGACCTTCAGGCTTTCCTGCATGGACGTGACCTTCTCGGCCTCGCGCTTCTGGCGGCGCACACCGAGGAACATGGGCACGAGCAGGGCTACCAGTAGGAGCGGAAACAGAAGTTCCATCGTCGAAGTCAGTCCCTAGTCTGTGGGTGGGAATGGGCTATTACCCCAACAGTCTGCCAGCTCATGTCGTCACCACCACACCGGCACACCCTTGACGTCCCGGAATCCGGATCTCGGGCCGCTCCAGGACAGCGCGAAACCCGCGACCGAGCGACGGTCGCGGGGCTGCGCAACGCGGCGTTCTATGCCGTCTTGCCGTAGGTGTAGTCGTCGAGCGGGAAGCTGACCGCCTCGCGGTGGGCATTGACGGTGCTGGTCGGACGCAGTAGCGCGGCCTCGCCGTGCTGGTTGAAGTAGTAGCTGCGCGCGGTCGCGCAGTCACCGCCGTAGAACACCGAGGAACCCAACTTCTCGGTGACGCGGTCCAGGAACCGAGTGTTGGCCTGCTCGGTCACCTCGAAGGTGGTCTCGCCGCGCCGGAACATCTCACCGAGCAACCGGCCCATGTGCTTCATCTGGGCCTCGATGGTGGTGAAGTAGGACAGGCCGCTGTAGGAGTACGGGCTGTTGAGGCTGAGGAAGTTCGGGAACTTCGGCACGGTGATGCCCTCGTAGGCCTGGAAACGGTTGTCGCGCCAGAACTTTCCGAGGTTGACGCCGTCGCGGCCGATGATCTCGATGGCCGGGAAGTTCACATCCCACAGGTTGAAGCCGGTGGCCAAGATCAGGGTATCGATCTCGGTTTTGTGTCCGTCGGCGGTGACGATGCCATCGGCCTCGATGTGATCGATCGAATTGGTCTCCAACCGGACATTGGGCTGATTGAACGTCTTGAAGTATTGGTTGGAGAAAGTGGGGCGCTTGCAGCCGAAGTCGTAGTGCGGGGTGAGCTGCTTGCGAATCTCCTTATCGCGCACCTGGGCCCGCAGATGCGCCTTGGCGAGTACACCCGCGGCCATATTCAGCGGCTTGGCCTGCTTGAAATGCAGTACGCCGACCACCATGAGCGCCTCGAGCATGCTGGTGTTGACCAGCCGCGCGGCCTTCTGAGTGGCGGGCACGCGCGCGAACAGCTTCTGCACCGGCGCGGGAATCGCGGTGTCGATCTTCGGCACGACCCAGATCGGGGTGCGCTGGAACACGGTGAGTTCCTTGGTCTTCTTCGCCGCCTCGGGAATCAGCTGCACGGCGGTGGCGCCGGTGCCGATAATGGCGGCCTTGCGACCCGAGAGGTCGAAATCGTCCTCCCACGCGGTGGTGTGGATGATCTTGCCCGCGAAGGAATCGATGCCGGGAAACGGCGGCGTATAGGGCTGGGATAGAAAGCCGGTGGCGGTGAGAAGGTAACGGCCGGTGACGGTTTCACCGCCCGCGATGGACACGACCCAGTGCTGGTGCTCCTCATCCCACCGCGCACCGTCCACCACGGTGCCGAAACGCATCCGGCGGCGCAGCCCATACTTGTCGGCGACGTGGGCGGCGTACTTCTTGAGCTCCTTGCCCGGCGCGAACAGACGCGTCCAATACGGGTTGGGCTCAAAGGAATACGAGTAGGTCACCGAGGCGATATCGACCGCCAGACCCGGGTAGTGATTGACATGCCAGGTGCCGCCCAGGTCGTCCTCCCGCTCCAGTATGACGAAATTGCTCAGACCCAGCCGGTCGAGCTCGATACCCGCTCCCATGCCGCCGAATCCCGCACCGATCACGACCGCGTCGTATTGAGGCGCCACGTCGAACCTCCTGCTTTAAACATTCCATCGGGAATGTAGGAACCATTCCTCACGGAATGACACATCATTCCGTTTGTGAACACCGTATCATCGGACAGGTGACGAAGCCATCCACGCGTGCGCCCCGCCCAGCGGCCGGAAATGCGATCCAGCGACGCAAGGCCGAACTGCGGCAGGAAATCATCGACACCGCCTTCGTCTGCTTCGCCGAGAAGGGCTATCACGCCACCGGCATCGCCGATATCGCCAATGAGTTGGGCATCGGCCACGGCACCTTCTACCGGTACTTCAGCAATAAGCGCGAGATCATCGACGTGGTCATCGACGATCTGGCCGCCCGGATCATCGAGGCGCTCGGCACCGACAACGCGCCCGACGCCGCCACCTCCCTTGACGAATATCGCGCCCAGATCGACCGCATTGGTGCCGCGCTCACCCGGATCCTCGTGGACGACCGCCGGGTCGCCCAACTGCTGCTGTTCCATGCCACCGGCATCGATGACGAACTCACCGCCCGGCTCTACGGTCTGCTCGATATGGCCGACGCGCTCACCGCGGGCTATCTGTCGCACGGCGTCGAACTCGGTTATCTGCGTGCGGATCTCGACACCAAGTACACCGCGAAGGCGGTGACCGGCATGCTGCTCGCGGGCATCGTGCACGGGCTGCGCAATCCGGACGAGGCCGCGGTGCAGGAGTTGAACGAGGCGATCCGGCGGCTGCTGATCGACGGTGTGCGCAGGGACTGAAATCCGGCAAATCTCCAGCGGCTATCTGAGCAGATTCCGGCTAGGGTGGACCCGGATCGACTGGCCAACGGGGGCAACACGTGTTCGGCAGAGACCGCCTAGTTCGAAAAAACCGCATTCGACGCGAGCAGGGCAGCGACCCTGGAACAATGTCGCAGGTGACCCCCGACGACGTGAGCCGAATCCACTTCGCCATGCCACCTTTGGGGCACCGCGGCTACCATGCCGATGAGGTCGACGCGTTCCTGGAACTGGTCTCAGCGACGTTGGCCGGTCATGGTGTGCTGACCGCCGACGATATCCGGCACGTCGCCTTCGACGCCCCCCGCTTCGGCGGCCGCGGCTATCAGGCCGATCAGGTCGACGAATTCCTGGACCGGGTCCGTGTGGAGCTGGAATTCCGGCAGCGCGGCTCCCGCCCGGTCCCCGCCGGCGGCAATGGTTCCGGCCCCGCCACACTGCTCACCCCCGACGATGTGCACCGCATGCAGTTCACCCAGGCCGCTGTCGGCCGCCGCGGCTACGACATCGAAGAAGTCGACGCGTTCCTCGACCTGGTCGCCGCCACCCTCGCCCACGGCGGCCCCGGCAGCCTGACCGTCACCGACGTCCGCGCCGTCCGCTTCACCGAGGCCCGCCTCGGCACGCGCGGCTACACCCGCGACGAGGTCGACGCCTTCCTCGACCTCGTCGTCACCGCCCTCGAACACAACCACCGCTAGAAATCAAGATCAGGTGGAATCCATGGCGGCATCGCCCGAGAAGCACCGCCACCAGTTCCACCTGATCTTGATCCAGCGGGGGTGCGGGTTAGTCGAAGAGGTCGAGGGTGGGGTGAGGTTCTCGGCCGCGGACTTCGATGGAGCCGAAGATGAGGTCGGGGGGTGGTATGAGGCCTAGGTGTTCCCAGGCGGTGGCGGTGGCAACGCGGCCGCGGGGGGTGCGGGCGACCATGCCTGCGCGGACGAGGAACGGCTCGCAGACTTCTTCGACAGTCGCGGCCTCCTCGCCGACGGCGACCGCGAGGGTCGAAACACCAACGGGGCCACCGCCGAAGCTGCGGACCAGCGCGCCGAGGACGGCGCGGTCGAGGCGGTCCAGGCCGAGGACATCGACGTCGTAGACCTCGAGTGCGGCCTGAGCGATGGGACGGGTGATCACGCCGTCAGCGCGGACCTCGGCGTAGTCGCGGACACGGCGCAGCAGGCGGTTTGCGATGCGGGGGGTGCCACGGGAGCGGCCCGCGATCTCGGCGGCGGCATCGCGGTCGATGGTGACACCGAGAATATGAGCCGAGCGCAGCAGGATGCGCAGAAGTTCCTCGGGATCGTAGAAATCCATATGGCCGGTGAAGCCGAACCGGTCGCGCAGCGGACCGGTGAGCGCACCGGAGCGGGTGGTCGCGCCGACCAGGGTGAACGGTGCGATATCCAGCGGAATAGATGTTGCCCCCGGCCCTTTCCCGACGACCACGTCGACGCGGAAATCCTCCATGGCGAGGTAGAGCATCTCCTCGGCGGGCCGGGCGATTCGGTGGATCTCATCGATGAACAGCACATCGCCCTCGACCAGATTGCTCAGCATCGCGGCGAGATCGCCCGCGCGTTCCAGCGCCGGACCGGACGTAATGCGCAGTGCCGTACCGAGTTCGGCGGCGATGATCATCGCCATACTGGTCTTGCCGAGTCCGGGCGGACCGGACAGCAGCACATGGTCCGGGGTACCGCCGCGCTGTTTGGCGCCGCGCAGCACGAGCGCGAGCTGTTCACGGACGCGCGGCTGGCCGATGAAATCGTCCAGGGACTTCGGGCGCAGACTGGCCTCGATATCACCATCGGACTTGAGATAGCTTGCGCTGACCTGGGATTCGGCGTCGGGTTCGGGATCGTAATCCATGACGTCTTACCGATTCTTCCCCAGCGAGCCGAGCGCCGCCCGCAGCGCCTTCGACGTATCGGCGGCGGGATTTTCGGCGAGTACCGCATCGACCGCGGGTTCGGCCTGTTTGACCGGGAATCCGAGTCCGACCAGAGCCTCGACAACCTGCTCGCGCACCGGTGTGAGCACCGGCGTCGGCGTACTGCCGGGCGGACCCGCCTGCACCGGAACAAGATTCACCTTGTCACGCAACTCGACAACCATGCGCTCGGCCCCGCGCTTGCCGATGCCGGGCACCCGGGTCAGCGCCGCGACATTGCTCTCCGCCAACGCCTTGCGCAGCGCCTCGGGCTCGAGCACCGCCAACACCGCCATGGCCAGCCGGGGTCCGACTCCGGAGACGGTCTGCAAAAGGCCGAACAGGTCACGGGATTCGGTATCGGCGAATCCGAACAGCGTCATCGAATCCTCGCGCACGATCATCGCAGTGAACAGCCGGGATTCCTCGCCGCGGGTCAGGGTGGACAGCGTCGCGGGGGTGACATTGAGCCGGTAGCCCACGCCCGCCGCCTCGATCACCACATGATCGAGCGCGATCTCGAGCACCTCACCGCGTACCGACGCGATCACCCGCGCACCACCTTCCGTTGTTCGGCAAGCCGCTGTGTATACCGCCGTTGTGCCTCGGCGGCGCGCGCCTCGGCCTCGGCCATCCGTGCCATCAGCGGCGCCCGCCAACAATGACAGATCGCCAGGGCCAGCGCATCGGCCGCATCCGCCGGTTTCGGCGCGACCTGGAGGCCGAGGATACGCGTCACCATCGCGGTCACCTGTGCCTTGTCCGCGGTGCCGTTGCCGGTGACTGCGGCCTTCACCTCGCTCGGGGTATGGAAGGCCACGGGTATCCCTCGGCGCGCGGCGGCCAGTGCGATCACGCCACCTGCCTGGGCGGTGCCCATCGCGGTGCGCACATTGTGCTGCGCGAACACCCGCTCGATCGCGACCGCGTCGGGTTTGTGCGTATCCATCCAGTGTTCGGCGACGTCGGCGACGCCCATCAGCCGGTGTGCCAGATCCATATCCGCGGGGGTACGCACCACGTCGACGTCGAGCGCCGTCACCTTCCGCCCCAGCCCGCCCTCGACGATGCTGAGGCCGCACCGGGTGAGTCCCGGGTCGACACCCATCACCCGCACACGGTCCCCTCTCGAAGGCACGAACAACTGTTCGAGAGTCTAGTGGAAGGGCCACCTACCGTTCACCAACGACACGGCGCCCGCCCGGGATTCGGCTAGTTGAACGAGTGGTAGCAGCTCACATACGCGTAGGTGCCGGAGTCCGAATCCTCGACGACTACCTTGCCGTCCTGCAGGATGCGGCAGGTGACCGTGCCGCCGTTGGATCCGCTGACGGTCGCCGACACCCGGCCCGTGCGGACGTATCCGGTCACGGTCACGGCCTTGGTCCACGGCAGCGGTGCATCGTTGGCATCGGCGGTATCGAAATCGCCACTGTTGTAGGAGATATCGGCGGTGCCGGAGCCCGAGACCTCGTAAGTGATCGAGGTTTCCTTCTTCGACTCCTTGTCGAGCCGGTAGGCGATGGATCCGAATACCGCGACGCAGCCGCCGACGGTGAGCACGATCGCCAGGAAGATGCCGCCGAGCACCCACGGCCACACCGGCTTGCCTTTCGGCGGCTGCGGCGGATATCCCGGGTAGCCCGGATACCCCTGCCCCGGATAACCCGGGTACTGCGGCGGTGGTTGATAAGTCATGTGCACCCCTCCTGAATCCTGCACGACCAGCTATTGGACTTTACCGGACGAGACTGTTCGGAGCCCGATTCACCTGTGCGGTTATCGACCTCCGATCGACCAGCGTTTCATGGGTGCCCAGGCTTACTGGAGCGAATTCACAGGCTTTCTCGAGGAACGGTCTCGACAATGCCGTAGGTGCCCGTAGTCCGTGCCCCACTAGCCGCACCCGCGACCCCCGTGACACCGCCGCCACCGCGGCTGCCTTCGGCGAATCTGAATCCGAACTATCAGAACGGATTTCATCACGGCATATCGCTGCTGCACGGCTGGCTGCCGGTGACCGTCGAATTGGTCGCGGTGGCCGCGTTGATCCTGGCGATCGGCTGGCGGACCCGGCGCTGGCGGCTGGTGCTGCTGCCGGTCTGCGTGGTGCTCGGTGCGGCGGGCGCGGTGGCCGCGTGGGCGTATGTGAACGACCAGGGGCTGGCCTCGGATCCGGCGCCGGTCGAGTTGTGGGCCTGTGTCGGCGTCGCGGTCGCGGCGATCGCGGTCGCCGCGCTCGGCTGGCGCAGTGCCAGGTGGTGGCGGCGTGGCGTCTCGGTGCTCGCCATACCGCTCGCCCTGTCGAGTACCGGCATCGTGCTCAATCAGTGGGTGGGCTACTACCCCACCGTGCAGTCCGCGTGGAGTGCGCTCACCGCGGGTCCGCTGCCGAATCAGACCGATATCGATGCGCTGCCCGGACTTCGCAATACCGATGTCAGCACCGGCAAGATCGTGCCGGTGCAGATTCCGGACGCGGGCAGCGGTTTTCCGCATCGAACCGAATATGTGTACTTGCCACCGGCCTGGTTCGCCGGTCCGACGCCGCCGGCACTGCCGGTCGTCATGATGATCGGCGGCGAATTCAATACGCCCGCCGACTGGATCCGCAGCGGTCAGATCATGCCCGAGGTCGACAAGTTCACCGCTGCAAACGGTGGCCGCGCCCCGATCCTCGTCTTCGTCGATTCCAGCGGCAGTTTCAACAATGACACCGAATGTGTGAACGGTCCGCGCGGCGATGCCGCCGACCATCTGACCCGAGATGTGCCCAGCTATCTGGAATCTCGCTTCGGCGCCTCGGCGGATCCGGCGAACTGGGCGGTGGTCGGCTGGTCCATGGGCGGCACCTGTGCGGTCGATCTGGCGGTCATGCACCCCGAATTGGTGCGCACCTTCGTCGATATCGCGGGCGATCTCGGCCCGGCCTCGGGCAATAAGGAACAAACGATTCGAAGGCTTTTCGGCGGCGACGCCAACCGCTGGGCCGCCTTCGATCCGCTCACCGTTATGGCCGCACACGGTCCCTACACGGGTATGGCGGGTCTGTTCGACGATCTCACCCCACCCAAATCCGGTCCGGGATCCCATGGTGCACGCCAACAATCCGCAGCCGCCGACGACGACAACGTGGGCATGGGCGGTCATGACGGAGTCTTCGACACCGGTGAGGTCGGCGCCGCCGAAAAGCTGTGCGACGCAGGCCACGAAGTCGGCATCGATTGCACCATTCACACCACCCAGGGTGGCCACACTTGGCAATTCGCCTCGGCCGCGTTCACCTCGTCGCTCCCCTGGATCGTCGCCCGCGTCGGTCTCCCGGTGCCCGACGCGACCTGAAACCGATTGCGCGGTCGATGAATTGAGCCGCGCTCAGCCCAGGACTTCGGCCGGCACAACCGACTCGGCGCGGAATGTTCGGCGATAGGCCAGCGGTGATACGCCGATGGAATCGTGCAGGTGTTGGCGTAGCGAACTCCCGGTGGCGAAGCCGACCTCGCCCGCGATGCGGTCCACGGTCATATCGGTCGATTCGAGTAGCTGGCGGGCGCGGAAGACGCGCTGTTGGATGAGCCAGCGGCCCGGGCTCATGCCGACCTCGTCGCGGAAGCGACGGGCGAAGGTGCGCTTGCTCATTCGGGCCTGGACGGCGAGATCGTCCATGGTCAAAGGCAATCGGAGATTCTCGAGGGCCCAGTGCCTGGCGGCGGCGGTGCTCGCCGAGGTCGACGGCGGCACCGGCTGTTCGATGTATTGGGCCTGGCCGCCATCACGCCACGGCGGCATCACGCAGCGGCGCGCCACCGTATTCGCGACCGCACTGCCGTGGTCGCGGCGCACCAGGTGCAGACACAGATCTATGCCTGCCGCCGCGCCCGCCGAGGTGAGCACGTCATCGTCGTCGACGTAGAGGACATCGGTATTCAGTAGCACCCGCGGAAAGGTGCGCCGGAACAGTTCGGACACATTCCAGTGCGTCGTCGCCGGACGACCGTCGAGCAATCCGGCGGCTGCGGTCACGAATGCGCCGGTACAGATCGACACGATGCGGGTGCCCGGTCGGATGCGTGCGAATGCCGCGGCCACCGGGGGCGGCAGCGTGCCATCGAGCGTCATATCGATATCGCAGGCCGGTATGACCACAGTGTCGGCAGTCGCCAGCGCTCGGCTGTCGTGTTGGACGGCAATGGCGAAATCGGCTCGGCTCGGTACCGGTGCGCCATCGATCGAGCAAGTGCTCACCTCGTACAGATCCGGGGCGGTGCCGAAGACGCGGGTCGGAATGCCGAGTTCGAACGGATACACCCCGTCCAATGCGAGCACGACCACCCGATGTCGCGCCGAATGCCCATCCGAGGTACCGACCATGGCACGATCATATCGAATATTGGCAATCGTGCCATTTCCTCGTGTCGCCGCCGACGGCAGGCTGAACGACATGAACGACACCACCATGCGCGCGATCAGCCAAGATCTAATCGGCGGCCCTGAGGTCCTGACCGAAGTCGAACTGCCCATCCCGACGCCCGGCCCCGGCGAAATCCTGGTCCGGGTGCAGGCAGCCGGGCTCAACCCGACCGATTGGCGGCATCGCGGCGTCTCCGGACTCTTCCTCGGCGAACCACCGTTCGTGCTGGGGTGGGATGTATCGGGCGACGTGGTGGCCACGGGTATCGGGGTCACTCTGTTCGAGCCGGGCGACGCGGTCTTCGGCATGCTCCCCTACCCCTACGGACACGGCTCATTCGCCGAATACGTCGTGGGCCCCGCCCGCGCCTTCGCCCCGAAACCGGTGAACCTGGACCACATTCAGGCCGCGGCCATCCCACTGGCCGCTCTCACCGCCTGGCAGGCCCTCGTCGATACCGCGAAACTACAAGCCGGACAACGCATCCTGATCCATGCCGCGGCGGGTGGCGTCGGACATTTCGCCGTTCAGATCGCCAAGGCGCGCGGCGCGTACGTCATCGGCACCGCGAGCGCGGCCAACCACGAATTCCTGCGCGAAATCGGCGCGGACGAGACGATCGATTACCGCACAACCGACTTCGCCGAGGCGGTCGGAGATGTCGACGTCGTACTGGACTCGATCGATGATGAGAACAGCCTGCACTCCCTGCGCACACTCCGCCCCGACGGCTTGCTGGTCTCGCTGCGCGCTTTCGGGGCGACCGATTTGGCCACCGAGGCAAAGCAATTGGGAGTCCGCGCCGTGCGCATGCTGGTCGAGGACGATCATGCCGGCATGACCGCAATCGCGGAACTCGCCGAATCCGGGGCACTGCGCCCGGCCATTGCCAGGGTCTTCCCATTCGGGGAGGCCGCGAAGGCGCATACGCTCGGCGAAACCGGTCGCACCGTGGGCAAATTGGTGCTCGCTGCGCCGTGAGCGGGCGTCAGCGTCTCTTGCCGTGACTCATCAGAAGGCCGATTCCCCACCAGGTCACGCGTCCGGCGATCGCCACGTATAGGAAGATCGCGAAGTACACCAGGCTCGCGCCGTAGTCGGCAGCCCAGCCGGGCATCCGGTTCACCGTCGCGAATGCGGCGATGAGCAGGATCAGTCCGGTCGCGACCGCGAGCGGGGCGAGGGTGATGTTCAAATCGGTTGAATCGCCGGGATGCTCGTCGGCAAGGGATCGACGCATGATGGCTGGTCTCTTTCCGGGGCGGGACAAGTTCTCGGTGCGCAGGAGCCTTATCGAGGGCCGCGGCGGTCTGCCGCGGCCCTCGATTCGTACATCAGCAAGCGAACCGCAATCGTTACACCGCAGACATGGACAGCGGCGACCAGTTGCCCCGAATCCAGAAATACAATTGGCTAACTTTTAGCAACCATTGGTCGGTTGTATCGGACTCCGCCAGGCACGGCATCGAAATTCCCCCCGGGACAACGCGGTCGTTCGGCCGCGTTTGTGGCGTGCATCACATCCGAGACCTACCATCCGAAGGATGAGCAATGTTGTGAAGGCTGTCCTAGAAGGTGGGCCGAAAGACTTGCCCGCTCGCATCGTTCCGATCACACCGCCCGGCGTCGAGCTCAAAGTCGAATACCGCGGCGGATACGAGCACTTCAAGGTCACCAATCGGGAGGCCGATACGCCCGAGGGGCGGCTGCGGGTCTACGAATGGTCCGATCGGACACGAATCGCGGAATAACCAGTACACGCCGGGTGCGGAACACACTCGGGGCGGTCCGCATCGCTGCGGACCGCCCCGAGGCACCGGTCGATGATGGTTGCGTCAGTCCTGTTCCAACTGGGAGCCGACCTCGTCGGAGATGTCCACATTGGTGTAGACGTTCTGTACGTCGTCGCTGTCTTCGAGCGCGTCGACCAACTTGAAAACCTTGCGCGCGCCGTCGATGTCGACGGCGACCGATACCGACGGCTGGAAGCCGGATTCGGCGGAGTCGTAATCGATTCCGGCGTCCTGCAGCGCCTTGCGCACCGGGATCAGATCCGACGGTTCGCTGATGACTTCGAAGGAATCACCGAGGTCGTTGACCTCTTCTGCGCCCGCGTCGAGCACGGCGAGCAGCACATCGTCCTCGGACAGCCCGTTCTTCTCCAGGGTCACGATGCCCTTGCGGTGGAACAGGTAGGAAACCGAACCCGGATCAGCCATATTGCCGCCATTGCGGGTCATCGCCACACGCACCTCGCCCGCGGCGCGGTTGCGGTTGTCGGTGAGGCATTCGATCAGCACCGCGACACCATTGGGGCCGTAGCCCTCGTACATGATGGTCTGCCAGTCGGCGCCGCCGGCCTCTTCACCGCCGCCGCGCTTGCGGGCACGCTCGATGTTGTCGTTCGGAACCGACGACTTCTTCGCCTTTTGGATGGCGTCGTACAGCGTCGGATTTCCCGCCGGGTCACTGCCACCCGTGCGGGCCGCCACCTCGATGTTCTTGATCAACTTGGCGAAGAGCTTGCCGCGCTTCGCGTCGATCCCCGCCTTCTTGTGCTTGGTGGTGGCCCATTTGGAGTGGCCGCTCATTCCCTACTTCCTCCAGTCGACAGCACGTCTGATCGTGCGCACGGTACCCGCACCGGCCGGGTAGACAACTCTCTCAGCCTACTCGTCCGGTTACGGCAAGTTCCTGAGGGCGACTACTCGGCGGCGCGAACCAGATCGACGAACATCCGATGCACCCGCAAATCGCCGGTGACCTCGGGATGGAACGACGTCGCGACCACCTTGCCCTGACGCACCGCGACAATGCGCCCGGCGGCGGGGCCACTGGGAACCGTGGCCAGCACCTCGACGCCCGCGCCGACCCGCTCCACCCACGGTGCCCGGATGAATACCGCGCGCACCGGGCCGTCGGTCAGGCCCGCGAAGTCCAGATCGGTCTCGAACGAGTCGACCTGACGGCCGAAGGCATTGCGTCGCACCGTCATATCGATACCGGACAGATGCTTGGCGTCAGGGCGCGTGTCGAGCACTTCGGACGCGAGCAGGATCATCCCGGCGCAGGATCCGAAGGCGGGCATACCTTCCCGCAGCCGCGCGCGCACCGGTTCGAGGAGTTCGAAGACCTCCAGCAGCTTGCTGATGGCGGTCGATTCGCCGCCGGGCAGCACCAGCGCATCCACCGCGGCGAGCTCGGACGCGCGGCGTACCAGCACCGGTTGCGCACCGCATTCCGCGAGTGCCGCGACATGTTCGCGCACATCACCCTGCAGGGCCAGGACACCGATGATGGGCCGGTCGGGACTGCGCTGCGCGCCCGTTGCGGGCGAGGCGACCGATGCGTTCACGCCATGAGCTTACGAGGCGCGGCGCTGTGGCCCTGCTCACGGTGGCCGTCAACGTTGCGTCAAGACCGGGTTCATTCGCCCGAAAGCGGTCGACACTCACTGATGTGATTACCGTCTTGCCGCGCAGGGCGCCCGCGCCGCGTGCGGAAGCAAATACTGTCCCGAGGCGCCGGGGGTTGACCGTCTCGACCGGCTTGGCGGGACTTTCCCTCGATGCGATGGCATCGGTCGCCTACGGTCCGGAAGCGATCGTGCTGGTGTTGGCCACCGCCGGTGGCGCCGGACTCGGCATGACATTGCCCGTGACCATCGCGATCGCCGCCCTGCTCGCCGTACTGGTGGCCTCCTACCGGCAGGTGATCGCGGCCTTCCCCGACGGCGGCGGCGCGTACGCAGTGGCCAAACGACATCTCGGCCACCGCACCAGCCTGGTCGCCGCGGCCTCCTTGATCGTCGATTACATCCTCAATGTCGCGGTCTCGATCGCGGCCGGTGTCGCGGCCCTGACCTCGGCATTCCCGGCGCTGCACGGGTACACGGTGGGAATCTGCATCGCGATATCGGTCGGGGTCACCGCGCTCAATCTGCTCGGCATCCGTGAAAGCGCGCGCGCCTTCATGATTCCCACGATCGTCTTCGTCGCGGGTATCTTCGCCGTCATTATCGGCGGACTGATGCGCTCCGAACCGGCCGACATCACCACCGGGACCGCAGCCGTCGGTGATATTCACACCGTCGGAGTCTTGCTGCTGCTCAAGGCATTCTCCAGCGGCTGCGCGGCACTGACCGGCGTCGAGGCGATCGCCAATGCGGTGCCGAGCTTCGCTACGCCGAAGGTAAAACGCGCGCAGCGGGCGGAGGTGGCGCTCGGCGCACTACTCGGCATCATGTTGATCGGGCTCGCGGTGCTCATCCAGAAATTCTCGGTGCGGCCGATCGAGGGCGCGACAGTGCTGTCCCAACTCACCCAGGCGGCGCTCGGGCACGGAATCGGCTACTACGTTGTGCAATTCGCGACCGTCACGCTGCTTGCCCTGGCCGCCAACACTTCCTATGGCGGGCTCCCGACGCTCACCCGAATCCTGGCAGACGACAACTGCCTACCGCACCGGTTCGCGGTCGCCTCGCCACGTCGGGTGTACCGATACGGCGTACTCACCCTCGGCCTTACGGCGGGAGTGCTGTTGATCGCGGCACGCGGCAATATGAACGCGCTCGTTCCGTTGTTCGCGATCGGCGTCTTCGTCGGCTTCACCATCGCCCAGACCGGTATGGTCCGGCACTGGTGGCAGACCAGGACCGCGGGCTGGTACTGGCGGATCGCACTCAACGGTTTCGGCGCACTACTCACCTGCATCGCCGCGATCGTCACCACCGCCATGAAATTCACCGACGGCGCGTGGCTCATCGTGCTGGTGCTGCCCGCGCTCGTGCTCGGCATGGAGCGGATCCGCGGCGCCTACACCAGAATCGGCGGCTGCCGCGGCAATGGCGCGATCCCGGACCAGCCCCAGGCCACCGGCACCGCGATCGTGGTGCCGATCTCCGAGGTCTCCGAACTCAGCCGCGAGGCGCTCTCGGCCGCCATGTCCATCGGCAAAGACATTGTCGCCGTGCATGTTTGCCTGCCGGGGGAATCGGTCAAGGCGTTCACCAAGGCCTGGGAGGCGTGGCATCCCGAGGTCCGGCTGGTCCTGCTCGAGGACAGCGATGCCACCGTCGGCGGACCCGTCGCCCGCTATGTCCGTGAAAATTTCGCCGGACGACGCAAGGTCGTCGTCATCGCAGAGATCGATCCGCCGGGCGGCTGGGACCGGGTGCTGCCCAGCCACCGCAGCGACGAACTCGAGCGCGAACTCCGTCGGATGGCCGACACGGTGGTCTGCCACCTGCGCGTGCAGGTGGTCTGAGCCCGACGCGGCTGATCCGGCCGCGGTGGTGTGGGTCGGCCACACCCACGCCACCGTGGTCGATCCGGGTCAGCTGGTGAATTTGCAGCTCTGGTAACCGGAGCTCACATAGGTGCTGGTGCCCGGGTCGAGGTAGATCGAATCCCCTTGGCCGTCCGTCCGGGCGTACAGCCAGACCGTTGCATTCGTCTGGTTGTCCGCCGCTCCCCGGCCGATGGCTATGTTGTAGGTCCGGTACTCGTCCGGATTATCGATCCGATCCGAATAGCCCGATCCGTTCTGGTAGGAAAAGCTCCCGACAGCCACATTCCTGCCTCCATTCTTGACGCATTGAAACCGTCGTTCCTGGTCGGCGACTTCTTTGCGCGGCAGTCTACGAGCAGCCCGGATAAATACAGACCGTTCGGCATTTCCCAATACTGGGAATAGGGCGCGTACGGGGCGCTCACTCCCCGCGCAATGTGCGAATCAAGCCTTCCTGCACAACCGCTGCCACCAACTCACCCTTGCGGTTGAAAATCTTGCCGCCGGTCAACGCCCGGCCGAAACCCGCGGACGGGGACGACTGGTCGTAGAGCAGCCACTCGTCGGCACGGAACGGGCGCAGGAACCACATGGCGTGATCGAGCGAGGCGTTCTGCGTCGGTTCATCGGGATGGGTGACCTTCGAGGAACCGAGCAGGGTCATATCGCTCATGTAGGCGAGGGTGCAGACGTGCACGACCGGATCGTCGGGCAGCGGATGCCGGTAGCGGAACCACACCTGCTGCGGGGAGACGACGCCGTCGCGGCGGGTCACCACATCCTGCGGAACGGTGCGAATATCCCAGTGCTCCCATTCGCGCATGGCCCACAGCCGCTCGGGGCTCATCGTCGTGCTCGCGTCGGGCAGGTCATCCGGCCCCTGCACCGACGGCATCTCGTCCTGATGTTCCGGACCCGCGTCACCGACGTGGAACGACGCCGACATGGTGAAGATCGCGGCGCCGTCCTGTACGCCGGTGACCCGGCGGGTGCAGAAGGACCGGCCGTCACGGATCCGCTCGACGAGGTACACGGTCCGCTCTTCCGGATTTCCGGGCCGCAGGAAGTACCCGTGCAGCGAATGCACCTGGAACCGCGGCTCCACCGTCCGCACCGCCGCCACCAGCGCCTGGCCGGCAACCTGTCCGCCGAATGTGCGTACGAGCTGGGTCTTGGTGGACGCGCCACGGAAGATGTCCCGCTCGAGCCGCTCGATCTCCAGCGCCTCTTCGATTGTCGCCATGGGGCCGAGATTATCCCGAGCGCCGACGCGACCTGTCGGTGACCTCTTGGCAATGGCCACGTCCGCCGCCCAGAACGGCCTTCGACAGCGCGATTTGATGGAATGGATCGGTGCCGCATTTCGATCCGATCACCCGGGACGGACTCGTCGAACTCATCACCAACCGCATCCTCGAGCTCGACGGGCAGACGCTGATCGCCATAGACGGAGCCGACGCGGCCGAACCCGTGGCGATCGCGGACCGCATCGCCACCGCATTGCGCGACATCGGCCGCGCCGCCGAAGTCGTCTCGCTGCACGACTACATCCGCCCCGCCTCACTCCGCATGGAATTCGGCCGCACCGACGAATTCTCTTACCGCACCGCCTGGTTCGACTACGCCGCACTCGACCGCGAAGTCATCCGGGCGCTGCGCCACGACGGAAGCTGGCTCTCCGCGCTCTGGGACGAGGACCGCGACCGCTCGGCCCGCTCCCCCATCCGCACCGCCGCCCCGGGCACTGTCTTGCTCGTCGCCGGTCCCATGCTTTTGGGCCGCGGCCTCGACTTCGATCTGATCGTCCACCTCGACATGTCCGAACCCGCACTCCACCGCCGCACCCCACCCGACGACCGGTGGACCATCCCCGCCCTCCTCCGCCACGACCGCGACAACCCCAGCACCCCAACCTTTTTCATTCGCTGGGACCACCCCGATCGTCCGGCGCTCCGAATAGACGACATCGAATAGACCACACCGCCCGCCGATAGTCGTACCCACCCGAGAACACTGGCCGCCCCTCCCCCTCCTTGCAGTTTTGTTGGGAGACAGACATTTCCGGATTTCGAGCACGGCGTGAATTACATACTTAAATGCGCATATCTTCGTATCAGCATGCCTTCGCTGGAGCACAAGCCTCCTTTTCGCGATCCGCAACGAGAGCCAGCAGGCGGATGCGAATCCCTGGAAAGCGCACGACTCTTCGCGATGAGACGCTGCGAGGCGGCGAGCAAGATGCTCGCCGCCTCGAATCACCCACTCCCCCGGCCGAACCCACTGCGGCCGGGATCAGGGATCAGCCGCAGGCCGTCGACTGCTGACCGAGGTTACTCAACATGGTGCAGGCCCAGCTCTTTTCGACTTTCCACTTGCCGTCCTCGGCAACGAAGGGCACGTCGACGATGTTCTCCTGGCCGTTGACGGTGAACTTCGCCTTGGCATTGAGCGCGTCACCGAAGGCATTCACCTCGGTGACCTCGGCCTTGGCGCCCGCCTGCTGGAAGGCCTGCGCCAGGCGGTTGGGCAGTTCCGGATCGGCCTGCGCACCCTGCACCAGATCCAACTTCTCCGAACTCGGCACCGACGGGTCCAGCGCGCGGAGCAATTGGGCGTTGAGGTCGGCGACGCTCGGGGTCGGCGGGAGGTTCGCATTCGACTTCGTGACGCTGGTCGAGGTCTTGGTCGGCGTGGTCGCGGTCTTCGAGTCGTCGCCGCCACATGCCGACAGGCTGAGGGCGGCCACGGCGGCCAGACCCGCGATCGCGACACGTCCGGTCTTACGAAGCTTCAACTGATCATCCTTTGCCATTCGGACAGGTCCGTGACCCCGACGGGTGCCGCGCCAATTGCCCGCGCGGCCGCCGACGTGCACCGAATTCCGAAGCTAGCCACCAACTCTGTGGCGGGCATAAGACAACTGTGAGGGCCGCGACAGCTTCTCCCTCATCACCCAGGACGAGCAACGCCCGCAGCAGTGGATCAAGCGATCCCCGGTGCCGCGGGCGTCGATTCGATTCAGCGGTAGATCACCAACCGCGCTCGGCCAGCCGGTGATCGACCGGCAGCTCCTCGACATTGATGCCGACCATGGCCTCGCCCAGACCGCGCGAAACCTTGGCGAGCACATCCGGGTCGTCGTAGAACGTAGTCGCCTTGACGATGGCGGCGGCGCGTTCGGCCGGATTGCCGGACTTGAAGATGCCCGAACCGACGAACACACCCTCGGCGCCGAGCTGCATCATCATCGCGGCGTCGGCGGGGGTGGCGATACCGCCCGCGGTGAACAGCACGACCGGCAGCTTGCCGGTCTGCGCGACCTCGCGCACCAGCTCGTACGGCGCCTGCAACTCCTTGGCGGCGACGAACAGCTCGTCCTCGGGCAGCGACGACAGCTTGCGAATCTCGGCGCGAATCTTGCGCATGTGGGTAGTGGCATTGGAGACGTCGCCGGTACCCGCCTCACCCTTCGAGCGAATCATGGCCGCGCCCTCGGTGATCCGGCGCAGCGCCTCGCCCAGATTGGTGGCACCGCACACGAACGGAACGGTGAAGTTCCACTTGTCGATGTGGTTGGCGTAGTCGGCGGGGGTCAGCACCTCGGATTCGTCGATGTAGTCGACGCCGAGGCTCTGCAGGATCTGCGCCTCCACGAAGTGGCCGATACGCGCCTTGGCCATGACCGGAATCGAGACGGCGGAGATGATGCCGTCGATCATGTCCGGATCGCTCATCCGGGAAACGCCGCCCTGTGCGCGGATATCGGCCGGAACACGCTCCAGGGCCATCACCGCGACCGCGCCGGCGTCCTCAGCGATCTTCGCCTGCTCGGGGGTGACGACATCCATGATCACCCCGCCCTTGAGCATCTCGGCCATCCCGCGCTTCACACGGGCGGTGCCGATGGTGTTGGTGGTCTCGGGCGTGGTCACGGCAAACTCCTGAGTCATGTGCGCCAATCGGGTCGCTTGGAACTAACGCCACCGATTCTAGGCGGGCCGATCAGGCCACTTGATAGCCAGTTGGGCACCACTGGCCTTGCCCCGACCAGCGGGTCCGCGTCCGGTCCGCAACCACTGGACCGGTCGCGAGGCGGATCCGTCGGGGCCGACGCAAGTCTTGCGCCGCCCCGACGAACACCCGACGGGAACTACAGCGGGCCGACTACCAGCAACTGGGCCCAATACCCCGCGGCATCGGAACCCAACAACGGCAATAGGAAATCGAACAACAGGTAGGACATGTACTGCTTACCTTCCACACGCCAACGGACCATCTCACTGCAGTGGAAGTACCACCAGAACTCCCCGGTAGCGCTCCCCCACCAGCACTACCCAGGCGGCAGCAATCCAGTCGCGACGCTATCACGATCGTGAAACACATCACAGCCGAAAGATCCACGCGCGCACGCTGATCGCAGGCGCGGGAGGTGATCGGCCTGAGCACCCATTCTCTCGCCGATTCCGCGGGAAGCCCCGCGATCGAGGCAGAATTGGCGCTCAGGGCAGCCCCGATCACCGAATAGACCGCACCTCGGGATGGGAGTCACCCGACGCGGCTTTGGCTGCTTCGGGAAGCAGTTGGTCCAGGTGGTAGGGGTAAACGGTCTCACCGGTGTGGTCCAGGGTGACGATGTCCGACCCGGTGCACCACTTGTTGTCGGTGATGCTGCGTCGCTCGACCGCGGTGAGATTGCCCGGCTTGGGGTCGAAGGCGGGGACACGCAGGGCGAAGAACAGCTCCTCGGCCCGGATGAGTTCACCGTCGAACGGGAATACCGCGACCCGCCGCCAGATAGGACCGCGCAGGGCCGTCGGATCCGCAGTGTGCCCCGTCTCCTCCCAGAGCTCCCGCACCGCCGCACTGCGCAGGGTCTCCCCCGGTTCCACGCCGCCGCCGATGGTGAACCAGAAGGAGACGTCGGGTGTTTTGGGGTCGTTGCCGCGCATGAGCAGCACGCGGTCCTGTTCGTCGAGCAGCACCACGCGCGCCGAGGTACGGACCGTATCGACGACCAGGCCGGTCGATGCGGCCGGGGTGGCGCGTTCGCTGATCTCGAAATATGTCGGCAGCGGCGCGGTACCGCCCAGGTGCAGGATGCGGACCGGGCGACGGGTGCGCAGGGCGAGGGTGTCGCGCACCGCGTCGTTGTGGAAGCGACGCGCGATCAGCACTCGGGCCTCGGCATCGGCGAGTTCGGCGACCTGCTGCGGGCGCAACTGGGCGATATCGATCGCGGAAAGCGCTGCCGAGAGCTGATTTTCGATGGTTTCACGGTCGGCACGGCCCGCCCGCTCGGCCCGATCGGCGAGTGTGGTGAGCCGTTTGGCCTGCTCGACCAGCGCGGAATCGGCTGTCGGACCCGCGATGGCCACGGCGACCGACCTGGCCACCACCGCCCGTCGTGCCAACGCACCGTCGAGGGCCTGCCAGGACTGATCCGACCGCACGTGCAACCGGTCGAGCCGGTTCGCTGTCGAAGCCGCCCACAGACCGATCGCGACGACCACCGCGGCGATGAGTGCGAGTACGAGAACCGTTGTGGCGGAGAACGTAATCATCCAGCAGCCCTCACCGTGCTATCGATCATCCGGCGGCCCGCACGCGCGTATCCCCCACGGTGACGGTTTCGTAGACCCGCAGGATCTGTTCGGCGACCACCGGCCAGTCGTATTCGCCGACCACCTGATTGGCGGTGTGGATCAGGGCTTCGCGGCGCACATCGTCGGTGAGCAGGGTGTCCAGCGCGGCGGCAAGTCGAACCGAATCCCCCACCGGGACGAGCATTCCCGCCGTGCCATCGCGCAATACCCGACGGAAGGCATCCAATTCGCTTGCCACCACTGCGGTTCCGGCCGCCATCGCCTCGATCAGGATGATGCCGAAGCTCTCCCCACCGAGATTCGGCGCGACGTACACATCCGCGCTGCGCATCGCCGAGGCCTTCTCCTCATCCGACACCTGACCGAGGAAACGCAGATGCCGGGCGAGCGGCCCGGCTTCGCGGCGCAGCCGCTCCTCGTCACCGCGCCCGACGATGAGGATCTCGACATCCGGATGTCTGCGCACCAATTCAGGCAGCGCACCGAGCAGGACTTCCATCCCCTTGCGCGGTTCGTCGTAGCGACCGAGGAACAGCACCGTTCCGCCCGCGCGCGGATATCCGGGCAGCATCGGGGCCCGCGCGAAGGCGGGCACGGCGACGCCGTTGGGGATCTCGACCGCATCCGAACCGAGCGCCTCCACCTGCCAGCGCCGCGCCAGCTCGGAGACCGCGATCCGGCCGCTGATCTTCTCGTGATAGGGCCGCAGCACACCCTGAAAGGTGCTCAGCACCAACGATTTCGTGGTCGAGGTGTGGAAGGTGGCCACGATCGGCCCCTCGGCGATCTTCAGTGCGAGCATGGACAGGCTCGGCGCGTTCGGTTCGTGGATGTGCAGCACATCGAAGTCGTTGCCATCGATCCAGCGCCGAATCCTGGTGTAGGCCATGGG
>NZ_BAGN01000152.1 GCF_000308835.1 Nocardia vinacea NBRC 16497
CGAACAAGCTGCTGGCCTGCACGTGCAGGCGCTGACGCACTATCGCGCCCTCGGCCACCGCCACGGCGAAGCCGACGCACTCGACGCCCTCGGCGACCTCCGCCGGCATACCAAGGATGACGGGCAGGCTGCCGATCTGTACCAGCAGGCACTCACCCTCTACCGAGCCCTCGACTACCGCCTCGGGGAAGCCGACGCCCTTAAAAACCTCGGCCGCGTACGCGAGACCACAGAGGATTACGGTCAGGCCGCCGAGTTGTACAAGCAGGCGCAAACTCTCTATCGCACCCTCGGCCACCGCCACGGTGAAGCCGACGCTCTCAACGCCCTCGATG
Organism: Nocardia vinacea NBRC 16497; assembly: GCF_000308835.1. Taxonomy (GTDB): domain Bacteria; phylum Actinomycetota; class Actinomycetes; order Mycobacteriales; family Mycobacteriaceae; genus Nocardia; species Nocardia vinacea. The sequence continues at coordinate 336 of NZ_BAGN01000152.1, forward strand.
CCCTCCACCGACTCATCGAGGATGACCGGCAGGCTGCCGACCTGCACCAGCAGGCACCGATGCGACAGCCGGACAGCGCTTCGACGGCGGCGACCTCCGCCTCCCGTGGCGTGCGCGCTCGCTTGATGCGCCGAATAAAAGGTCAGCGCGGCATCGCCGCGGTTAAGCCGGTGCTGCAGCCGCTGGCCGGCGTGCATCGCGAGCTGTATCCCACGGCGAACCTGATGCTGCTGCAGCGCGCCTTCGACGTCGCCGACGAGCGGCACAAGCATCAGTTCCGCAAATCCAGTGACCCGTACATCACCCATCCGCTCGCGGTCGCCAACATCCTGGCCGAGCTCGGCATGGACACCACCACGCTGGTGGCGGCACTGCTGCATGACACGGTCAATTACACCGACTACCCGCTGGAGCAGCTGACCGAGGACTTCGGTTCCGAGGTGGCGCACCTGGTCGACGGCGTCACCAAACTCGACAAGGTCAACCTCGGCGCGGCCGCGGAGGCCGAGACGATCCGCAAGATGATCATCGCCATGGCGCGTGATCCGCGCGTTCTGGTGATCAAGGTGGCCGACCGCCTGCACAACATGCGCACCATACGTTTCCTGCCGCCGGAGCAGCAGGCCGAGACAGCCAAGGAAACCCTCGAAGTCATTGCGCCGCTTGCCTATCGTCTCGGCGTGGGGACGGTCAAATGGGAGCTCGAGGATCTGGCCTTTGCGATCCTGCACCCGAAGAAATACGACGAGATCGTCCGTCTGGTCGCCGCCCGTGCCCTCTCGCGCGCCGATTATCTGGCCCGGGTGCGCGCCCGAATCGTCACCTCGCTGAGCGCGAGCCGCATCGCCGCGGTGGTCGAGGGTCGCCCGCAGCACTACTGGTCGATGTATCAGAAGATGATCGTCAAGGGTAAGGACTTCGACGATATCCACGACCTGGTCGGCATCCGCATCCTGTGCGATGAGCTCCGCGACTGCTACGCGGCGGTCGGTGTGGTGCATTCGCTGTGGCAGCCGATGGCGGGCCGGTTCAAGGACTACATCGCCCAGCCGCGCTATGGCTACCAGTCGCTGCACACCACGGTTGTCGGGCCCGACGGTAAGCCGCTGGAGGTGCAGATCCGCACTCAGGACATGCACCGCACTGCGGAATTCGGCATTGCCGCGCACTGGCGCTACAAGGTAATCCGCGGTAAGCATTCCAGCGATTCCACCGAGGTCGACGATATGGCGTGGATGCGCCAGCTGCTCGATTGGCAGCGTGAGGCCGCCGACCCGGCCGAGTTCCTGGAGTCTTTGCGCTTCGACCTGGTGTCGCCGGAGATCTTCGTGTTCACCCCGAAGGGTGATGTGATCACGTTGCCGTATAAGTCGACTCCGGTCGATTTCGCGTATGCCGTGCATACCGATGTCGGGCACCGCTGCGTCGGCGCGCGGGTCAATGGCCGTCTGGTTGCACTGGAGCGTCAGCTCGAAACCGGTGAGGTCGTCGAGGTATTCACCTCCACCACAAAGAACGCCGGGCCCAGTCGTGACTGGCAGAACTTCGTGGTCTCCCCGCGCGCCAAGGCCAAGATTCGGCAGTGGTTCGCCAAGGTACGCCGCGAAGAGGCGCTGGAGGCAGGTAAGGAAGCGATCACAAATGAGGTCCGCCGCGTCGGGATGCCGCTGTACCGGTTGATGAACGTGGACGCGATGACCGCCGTCGTGCATGAGCTGGACTACACCGACATCTCGGAGCTCTACGCCGCCGTCGGCGAGAACGAGGTGTCCGCGCATCACGTCGTGCAGCGACTCGTGGCCCAACTCGGTGGCATCGGTGATGTGGAGAACGAGCTGGCCGAGCGCTCCACCCTGTCGACGACGCCGAGCAGGCAGTGGGTCACCGGCGACGCGGGCGTGCTGATCCCGGGCGCGCGGGGCATGGTCGCCAGGCTGGCGAAGTGCTGCATGCCGGTGCCGGGCGACGAGATCGTGGGCTTCGTCAAACGCGGCGGCGGGATCAGGGTGCACCGCGCCGACTGCATTAACGTCGGATCGCTACAGGATCAGGCTGAACGCATCACCGACGTCGAATGGGCGCCATCACCGTCCTCGGTATTCCTGGTGGCCGTTCAGATCGAGGCGCTGGACCGCACCGGCCTGCTGCTGGACATAATCAAGGCGCTGACCTTCGAGAAGGTCTATATCCTGTCTGCCTCGGTCGCCACGCACGGTGACCGGGTCGTGATCAGCAGGTTCACCTTCGAGATGGGCGACCCGAAGCACCTGAGCCATCTGCTCCGCGTGCTCCGCAACGTAGAGGGCGTCTACGACGCCTATCGGCCTACTGGCCCCAGTGCCGTGTAGTACCTTGACCGCGACTTCTTGCCGGGACGATAGTCGGTGCCTTCGTAGCCTTCACCGCCCGATGGTGGGTACACGACGGATGACCTCCGCAACGTTGTCGGGTTCGGCCAGGTGTGGGATGCCCAAGCGACGGCTTGGGAACTGGGGCAAGTTGCGCGGGAACCCGAACAGCGTGGTCTCGTTGCCCTGGATAACTGTCCAGTTCCACCCTTGGTCGCTGAAGTCGTCTTGGCCTATGTGCTCGTCGCCCTGGTCGCGGTGCCAGCTGATCAGGACCCGATGCGGCCCACCCCCGCGCGCCGTGCTCGAAGAACTCGCGGTCTATACAGTCACGGTCGCACCGCGTGCGAGCTGTGGGCATCCTGTAATGGCCGCCTATCGCGTTCGTTCGGTTGCTGGCGAGACACTGATGAAGGTCAAATGTTCGGCCTAATTCTCCGGGGTAGACGCTTGCCATAAGCGATGGCGTCATCGATCGTGCGCACCACCTCACCGGTGGTGTAGCCAGCGATGCCGACATGTGGTGCCGAAGCCGCGATCAGTGCGTTCCTGGCGTCCTGCTCGGTCAACTCCCCGCCGCCCACCAAGCGGCCGAGAGTGCGGGCCGCCTTCAGCAGGATCATGTGGCGCGTGCCGACTTCGGCGGCCGTCACAGCTCGTGCTTCGCTATCGACGATGGCGCTGACATAGGCAGCCGCCCGGGTGCCGGGCAACCACAGCGGCGGCCCGGGATCGGGAGGCGCGGGCGGTGTCAACGCCTCGGCGAGCCACCCGGGCAGCTCAGCGGCAGGCTCCGCGCGAACGACCCGGTAGTTGCCGTTCCTGACGATCGAACTGGCCGCGACGACATAGCCGCCGTGCGCGCGGGTGTCGATCCGCCAACCGAGCTTGGCCGTCGTATTGCGTAGCGCAAGCCCGGTGGGTGTCCGGAAATACAGGTGAAACCCCGACGGTGTTGCCACAGTGTAGGTGTCGGTCGGCACTTCTTCGCCAGCGCGAGCAGCCAACAGTGCCAACACATCTCGACCGTGGCGCGCACCCATGAACCTTTTCGGCGCTCGCCCATCATGGCCGTCATCGAGGTCGATGACAACCAGGCCCGACTTCCCGGTCACGATGCCGAGGTTGTTGCGCGCACCGTGAGCCCAGTAGCGGTGGATGCGATCGGGATCTGTGGTGGCCCGATCTTCCCAACCGCGCACCGGCAGGAGTCTTGCCGAGTGGGACCAACGGGATAACGTTCCAACCACGGCCTGCCGCAGCTAAAGCCGCGCGGAGCAGAGCTGAATTCCTGATCATTGATCCTCCGATCTGGCGGCGTGATGCGTTCGGGTTCGTTGTTGCACACCCCCTGATAGCAATGAATCAACGAGGCAAAGACGCATTGGCTCCAGTCGTTGGTGACGTTGAAGAGCGCCTGAACCAACCCGTTGATAACTGCGGGGGTGGCGATGGTCAGTGTGGGTGGCGCGGGCCGGGGCAGTGGGCGGCGAGCCGGGCAAGGGCCTCGGGGAGGTGGTGAGCGGGTGGGCTCATGTGGTGTGGATCGAGATCGATGACGTGCAGCCCGCTGGGCGGGCCGGTCGCGATCGCGACGTTGTAGCGCGGGTTGTAACCCCACCAGCGGTGGATGCGATCTTCGTCGGTGCTGGCCAACTCGGGCCAGCGCTTGATCGCCGGTTTCTTCCCACCCGGGCGCAGCGGAAACACCGGCCAGCCACGGGCGGCGGCAGCGAACGCCACCGCCCGCAGGTCCAGGACAGCGGTCACGGGATGGACACCTCCTACATGTTCGAAGGAAGGACAACCCCAGGGACGCCGGTACGCGCGCGGTAATGAACGAGGCGCGCACCGGCATGCCGGGGTGGCCGAACAGGTTGGTCAGGCGGCCTGCTCTGGCTCGTCGGGTTCGGTTGCGGCGGTGTCGATGTCGATGTCGATGTCGTCGGAGTTGACCTCGCCGAGGGCGGCGAGTTCGACGGGCACGAGCGGGTAGCCGAGTAGGCTGAGGAATTTCAGGTAGCGGCGCACGCCGCGGTCGGCGTAGCGCCACAGAGTCTTCTCGCAGCGGCTTTCGTAGGCACCGAGGACGAGCGCGAGCACGATCACCTGGGCGCGGGCCGGTTTCGTCGTGTCGAGGTCGGCGAGGACCTCGTCGCGCCCGCGGAAACCCTTGATGCCCAACAGTTCCAGGGCCGTGCTGAAGGCGTGGTATTCGCTGAGCAGCCCGCTGTCGGAGACCAGCGCCTGGGCAAGAAACACCGGAGCCTGCGCCGGTGGGGTCTTGCGCGTCAACAGCCGCCCCACGAACTCGGTGCGGGTGGTCTTGGCCGCCACCCCCTGCTTGTTGAGCTCGCGGACCCGCCGCCGCGCCAACCGCTCCTGCTCCCGCGCCTCCGCCTGGGCCTGCGCGGCGGCTTCCGCCGCAGCGCGACGCGCGGAGGCGAGCTCGTCGCCCTCGCCGTGGCCGTCTTGTTCGTCCTGGAAGGCGTCGCGGGTGTCGGTGCCGTCGGCACCGGTATCGGTGTCGGTGTCTTTCTCGCGTTCACGCAGACCGGCCGCCTCCAGCCGGTCCCGAGGCAGGAAGTATTCGGCGAGGATCTGTTCGCGTTGTTCGACCTCACGGGCGTGGCGCAGTCCTTCGGCGGGTTCGGTGTCGGGGTTTTCGCGGGTGTCCCAGTCCACGGTGTCGGGGTCGATGAGAGCGCCGGTGTCGACCTCGACCCACACCATGTCCTCGCCGACCTCCAACCACACCAGCCAGAAACCGGGGTTGGCGTTGATATGGCTGATATCGACGGCCGCGCCGTCGGCGTCGACCAGATCCGCTGCCAGCACGAGCGGCCCGTTGTCGGTGAATTGTCCGTCGTCGGGGTAGTCGGTGAGGATCCCGACCCCGGCCTCGGCGTAGGGCAGTGCCGCGGTCAGGTAGTTGCGTTGTTCGGTGCGGTCGGCGGCGATCCGGTTGGCCTCGTACGAGAACCAGTTGCGGTTGGCGCGCAGGAGTCGTTCGACTGCATCGGTGTCGCCGAGGTTGTCGTATTCGGCGATGAGAGCGGCCTGTTCGAGGTCGTACTGGCCTTCGTCGATCAATCCGCGTGCGGTGGCCGAGGTTCCGATCTTGCCCGCACGTTTGACGTCGTCGCGTTTGGTTTGCAACGCCTTCGCGACCCGGGTGAGCGAGGCGCCGAGGTCGAGCATCTGCGCGATACCCGCGGCACGGTCGCCATCGGTGAGCGGGATCCGGCGGTCGTTGACGGTGATCTGCTCGGTGATGCGGTCGATCTCGGCCTCAGCGGCATCCACCGATGGATCGAAGTCGGTGACCCACACCGGCACCTCGGTCTGCCCGTAGGCCAGCGCGGTGAGGGTGCGGACTTGCCCGTCGCGCACGACGTGGCGTCCGTCGGGCATCCGGATCACCTTGATCGGGTTCTTCACACCGTGCTCACGGATGGACTCGGTGACATCGGGGTGGTCTTCGAGCCGGAAGGTCTTACGCACGTTCTCGTCGATATCGAGCTCGGCGGGACCCATCGTCGGCCCCCGACCCGCCACCGGCGCAGCGGGCACCGCGCTCTTGGACTCGGAACCGACGACAGCCGCGGCGGGTGCCGCGTCGTCGATGGTGATTTCTGTGTCGGTATCGATGGTGTCGGTGATGGGTGTGTCGGTGTCGTTTGACATCGAATATGGCTCCTATCGTGAAACAGGTAGGCACCGGCCAGCTTTGGACTGGTCGGTGCCTACCCGAGCGGATATGACAGGTGAGAACCGGTGGCGGGCCGCCCGAGGGCCGGTCGGTGCGGCGGATTCGGTTGCGAGGGTTAGTTCTTGGTGCGGAGTGCGACGTTGATCGGGCGCAGGAACCGCGCGCCGTGGTCGTCGGGGTCGCTGTAGCCCCAGTGCTTGGCTTTCCAGTCCGGGTGCTGGGCGCGCCAGCGGGTGACGGTGGGTTCACCGAGCTCGGTGACGGTCCCGGCGGTGCCGAAATGTTCGGCGCTGTCGAACTCTGCGCGGGCGAGGGTAAGGGTGTCGGGCATGCGGAAACAACCTCCTCGAGGGTCTGGGCTGGTGAGGGCCCACAGGGATGGGTGAGGGAGAACAACGACTACGTCCGGACGCAGGCTGTGCCACGGGCCGCTGGTGGCGCTCAAACGAGGGACATCGCTTGCAGGGCAAGGTCGTCGAGGGCGTCGGCACGGTCGGCGTCGGGCACGGTTTGGCTATAGCTGGTGACGGCGTTGGCGATCCCGGCGGCGGTGAGCTGACCGCCGGCGATGAAATGCGAGAGGATGCCGGTGCGTTCGTCCTCGGTGAACCCCAACTTCTTGGACACGACTTCGATGGTGCGTTCGGGGTGCGCGACCGGAGTAGCGGCATGCCGCTCCAACTCGGTGACACGGGCGGCCAAGAACTCCGGGGACAGCCACTCGGCGACCTTGTCGCGGGTTTCAGCGGTGATCACCGCCAGGCGTTTGCGGTAGGTGTCCTGCGACCAGCCGCCGACACCGCCGACCTCGAGACGATCCCCGATATGGCGTTTGGTGTAGGCGAACATCGGCAACGTGAGCCCGTTGCCGCAGATTTCGACCATCAGCTCCGGTTTCAATGTGACTGCGTGGTGGCCGATCTCGGAGTTGGAGAACCGGAACCCGGCGAACACGATCGGCTCGCTGCCGGGACGATAGCCGTGGCCTTCGCGGGCCGCGACCGGGCGCCACCGCTCCAGTTGCCCTGCGGCGCGGCGGCGTTCGGCCTCGAGGTCGGGGTTGGCGAACGGGGTCCGATAGTTCGCGAGGAAGCTCGGTGCCAGCGCGGACACCTTCGGTGAGTACACCTTGCAGTGCATGGAGGACTCGGTCAGATCACACGAACGCACCGACACATCGGCATCGGCCAACCGGATGCCCTCCAGCACGGCGGTGAGGACGTCGAGGTTGTCGATGATCCCGTAGCGATCCGACAACACTGCCCGCAGGATCCCGGGCTCGTCCGGGACTCCGGAGGTGAACAGGCGCAGCAGAAACGACCGGTCATCACCCGTGCTGGGCAGGCGCGGGTCGTCGCAGCCATGCAGCAGGCCGTTGACGTTGCCGTCGTACAGATCGGTCCGCGATTCCTCGCGCAACCATTTCAGGTACCCAACGGGGATCTTGAGCTTGGTCCCGAGGTGGGAGTCGGCGGCGGCGGTGGGCCGGTAGAGGCCGTCGACGAGGGTGAAACCCCGCTCATCCAGGACCGGTTCGACCCCGGACAGCTGCAGCAGACCATCACTGGCACGCAACGCCGATGCCGGGGCGACGACATCGAGTTTCGCGGCCTGCTGAGCATTCAGCAGCCCGACCAGGTCCCCCAACTCGGCGTGACGCACATAAGTAGCGATCGACATGAGTGAAAACTCCTCTCCGACAGGCAGATACAGGTGACACGGCAGGGAGTGCAGGCGTTAGGTCGCCCAGGGGTTCATTGCTGTTGGCGCAGTGTCTGCACCAGCGCCCACGACGCGTCGACCTCCGCGCGGGCAACGGCGTGGCGGCGAAATGCCAGTTGCTCGAGGCCTTGAATGGCCTCCAGGGCGCGGGCAGCGTTTTGGCGGCGCTGCTCGGCCGCCCAGTGCAGCGAGGCCGGGCTCAGGGGCGGAGGGCTGCGGGCCGGGTGCACTCGAACTCGGGGCCGGCGCCGATGTCGCGGCCGTGGCACCAGTTGGTCCAGGCGTCGGCGATATTCGGGCGCGAACCGCCCGCGGCGACGAGTACGGCGAATGCATGCCCGAAATCGGTCGCCTCCCCAGCACCGACCCCACGCGCGTCGCACCAGCCACGCACGTAGCCGGTGGCCTCGAAACACATCAGCTCCGCGGTCCGGTTCCGCATCGCGGCGGTGTACTGCTCGAACTCCGGTATTCGGGTCATCGGTCTGCTCCGGGTACGTCGGCGACCTCGCCACCGATCAGCCACGCCCGCCAGGAGTTCGGGTTCGGGGACAGGGTGGTGCGCCGCTGGGCGAGGAACTCCGGCGGCACTGGTCGTCGCGGCTGGTGTGCGGACATGGCGAACAACTCCTTCGTGGGATCGACGAGCCCGTCCCGCACCCAGCGGGTAAGGGGCGGCGGTGACAGGTTTTTCAGGCTGCGGCGGCGGGCAGGTAGGTACGGGCCTCGACGATGACGCGGACCTGGTTGTGGACCTGTTCGGGCCAGCACACCGGCCCGGACACCGGGAACTCGGTGACCGGCAGCTCGATCGGTTCACCGTGCACCCGGCCCGGTTCGCGGCGCTGCGCGCTCACCCGCACCAACCCCGGGTCGGTGACCGGCTCGGGTGGGGTGGCATACCAGCGGTCGGGGTGCGCCCGCACCGCGGCGTATTCGAGGCCGCCGATTTCCCAGTACCAGCGATCGGACTGCGGGCCGCGGTGGTGGTCGAGTTTGGTCTTACCGCCACGGCGTTTCGGACGCGGCGGCAGTGGGCTCGCGTGGAGGTCCTCGAAGATGTCCGGGAACCGGTCGCGGGCTTCGGGTTCGGTCATCGCCGCCGTGATCTGGTGGTAGCGCACGGTGTAGTCGGTGGTGACCTCACGATGACAGGTCTGCTTGCCGATGATGGTGTGCAGCGGCGTGCGCGGTTGCGGAATGTTGGCCACCGACACCGATTTCGTGTTCACGTGAGTGACTTGCCGCCACACCCGGCCACCGACGCGGACGAAGTCACCGACGCTGAAATCCGTGGGTCCCCAGCCGGGGTGAGGCCGTCGGCGATCTGTTGATCGCGGACCTGATGCCAGTAGGTGATCTCATCGCCGCGTTGGGTCATCCGGTCCAGGACTCGCTGCCGATACTCACCCGTTGCGGGGGAGTGGGTTTCGGCGTATTGGACCTCACCGTCGGCGGTTCGGGAGATCACGCGGGTGTGACCGTCGAGGGTGCGTTGATCGCCGCGCTGTTCGGCCTCGAGGGTGTCGATACGATTCGCCACGGTGCGTGGTGCGTAGCGGTGATCGGTGGTTCGCGTCGCCGCGTCGGCGCGATCATGCGCGTGATCGGCGTCCCGGCCCGCCTGCACCGACCGGCCCAACGTATCCCACGACTTCTCGATCGCGCGCCGGTGACGGCGTTCGGAGTGATGGCCGATCTTGACCGGCTCACCACCCAGCGGCAACGCCTGCAGGCACGCTCGTGTGCGGCGTCGGCAGCGACGGCTTTCGCGTCCTTGCGGGTCGCCTTGTCCTGCAGCGCCTGCCCCCGGTCGGCTTGGCGTGCGGCGCGGTCGCCTTCGGCGAGCAGTGT
>NZ_BAGN01000151.1 GCF_000308835.1 Nocardia vinacea NBRC 16497
GGGCTTGTTCCTCACGGGCCTGCTGGGTGGCGCCCACCCGCAGGGTCGCGGCCGCCGAGACGACACCGCGTTCACTCTGCTGGGCCACCAGCGCGTTCTTGAAATCGTCGTCGACGATTTCGGCAGCGTCGGCGGCCGAATGCGGACGGTACACGATGGCGATGCGCTTGCGTGGCACTTCGGGATTCGGCGCGAGCAGCCGCTGCAGCACTCGCTCGTCCACCGCGCCCTCGGGTGCGGCGTCCATCTCCCAGGTGACCGAGCGGCCACCGTCGTGCACGAGATGATCCCACTTCTCGTCGTGCGAGACCGGTCCGGCGTCGGCCCAATCCAGTCCGTGCCCCTCGGGTTCGCCCGAGGCGACCTCGAGATCGGCCTGCGAGGCGGGATCGTAACTGCGCCGTATGAACGAGATGACCTCATCGGCCGACATCGGCTGAGCGCGCACACCTGCCTCGGCCAGCGCGGCACAGATTCCGGGGAGCCTGCGCCCGATCTCGACGGCCTCCTCGGCCGGATTCTTGCGGCGCTCGGCGGTGGTCGCCTTGAAGGTGATCGCAACGCGCGGCAGCAGTTGCACCCGTTCCTGCGGCAACTCGGTGGCGAGTTCGTACATCACCTGCTGCGCCAACTCCGGCGCTTCCGGACGGGTGATAGTGGAGACCTCGGTGAGCAGCCGGTTCCCCGTCTCGGGCACGGTATCGATCACCGGGACGACGGCAACGATGTCACTGGTCTGGCCGACCGAGGCGAGAAAAGTGCCCCAGGCCGAGACCCAGCGATCGATGACCGGCTGGTCCACCGCCTCGTGCCCCTGCGGCCAAGCTCGCAAAACCACTGTGTACTGGGCGAATTGCGGTAGGTGGATCATGCCGAAGCTGTAGCCGCCCGCATCGATGCCCTCGTAGAGCTTCGAGGGCGCGAGCAGACCGGGTAGCCGCGTGACACCGCCTGGAATCCGCGAGAACCGGCCGCCGCGATACACATGCTCACCGCGGTTGCGTGAGCGCATCCAGTTGAACATCATCAATCCGTTCTCGTATCCGGAGCGGCCCCCCGTCCGCCACACCAGTGGAACCATCACGACAACACCGGTGCCGCCCACGATCAGACCCCATTTGAAGCCGCCGACCATGGCGCAGATCAGGGCCGTGATCACGACGACGAAGCCGATGACGGTCTCTTCCCAGCGCAGACCGAAAAGGCCTGCGCTGCGCGGCTTCTGCCACAGCCCGTACGAGCGGCGCTCGTAGGTATCGCTCGTCGTCATCGTCATCGCGGAATGGTGCTCCTCCCGAGGTCGGGCGAACGGTTCGCCCAGCGGTCGCCCGCCACATCACCCATGGCTTCATCGGCTCGGTTCAGCGGCGCGGTCGCCGCGCGGGCCACGCCGATCGCACCCGCCGCCCTCGACGCACCGGACGGTACCCCCGCCCCGCCCTGCGGGGCGGAGGCGCGCGGAGCCCCGCCCGCCGCTGCTCCGCCGCCACCACCACCGCCGCGTGGCGGGACCGGGCGCGGCGCGCCACCGCCGCCGCGCGGACCACCCGCACCACCCGGTGGACGCGGACCGGTGGAGGTACCGCTGACGTAACCCGCCGAGCCCGGTGCGGCACCTTTGACCGAGACGGCCTTGGTACCCATCGCACCCAAAGCGCCCACCGCGAGCAAGGTTCCGCCGGCCGCGGTGAGACCGGAACCACCGCTACCCACGATCGCGACCGCCGGCGTGACCAACCGCATCAGCGCGGGCAGCACGAACGCGACACTGCACAGCAGCACGATAGCGACCAACATCCGTTGTGCCTGTTCGCCTTCGGGCAGTCCGCCGGTATCGGTCAGCGAATCCACATGGCCCGCGGTGGTGAACGCGATCATGTAGACGATAGCGGCCACCGGCTTCCAGAGCATGAACGCGATGATCCAGCCGATCAGCTTCTGATATGACTGTTTGCCGATATTCATCCCGGATGCGGCCGCAGCCAATGGCAGCACACCCGCCGCGATGATCAGCAGACCCTGACGCACGATGGCGAGCACAATCTGTGCCAGTGCGCCGAGCAGTCCGACGATCGCGATGATCAAGACCAGACCCGGCGAGAATGCCTGCAGCTTACTGGTTTTCACCATCAGCTCGGCCAGATCCTTGGCATTGCCGTTGGTCGAATCATTGATGATCCACTCGGAGAAGCGATCCGAGGCCTGCGTGCCCGCGACGATGACGGCGCCGAGCATCCAGGAACTGAAAACCACCCGCGTGAACATGCGGAACGATTCGGCCGCCTCATTCATGACGGCGCCGCGTCTGGCCTCGGCCAATCTGGCGCCGGACAATATCACCGAGGCTATGAGCAGCAATATCTGCGCTTGATAGGTGTAGTCGTTGATCTTGACGAACAACGAACCCGAATCACTGGCCGCCTCGTTGGGGACCTTCATCCAGAAGGTCAGCGCGAGGATGATGGCCTCACCGAGGCCGTTCATCAGCGAATCGACGACCTTGCCGAAGGTCGAATCCCATGCCTTGTCCTTGACCGCGTTCGCGGCGCTGCCCGGGTGCGAGGCGGCATTGCCCGCCTTGCACGCGGCCGACGCGGCGTCACCGAGCGAGAACCCGGGCAGACCGACGTTGTCGAGCGTGTCGTGCAATTCGTTGCACGTATCGTCGAATCCGTAGGTCTGACCGTACGCCACCGTCGGTGTCGCGATCATGACAGTGAAGATGACCGCGAGGATCGTGACAACCCGCCTCACCATTTTGTCCACCCATCGATCGAGTCGATCGTCTCGAGCGGCTGTGCATCACTCGTGGACGACTTGAGTTTCCAACCACCATCGCGCCAGAGCACATTTAGTCTCATGGCGACCCAACTGCGCCCACCGTGCAGGAAATCACGGGTCTTGCGGGCGATGCGTACCACAGCGAAATCGTCACCATAGCTTTCGATTCGGAATGCGTCGGAGGCGAACAACAACGGTCTGATGTTGTCGGGTAGTTCATTCGGGATCTTGCCGTCGGCGATCTTTCGGTCGCGATCGGTCTGCTCCTGGTCCGACAGGATCACCAACTGCTGCCACAGTGCCCGATCGGTCGGACGTGCCACGGTGCGCCAGTAGATCTGCTCGGCCGCGAGCGCGGCTCCCTGCGGGGTACGAGTGAATCCGATCGGTATGTCATTGTCGATGCGGGTCGGGCCGTCGGTCGTCGAGAACGGGATCACCGGGCCGCTGTACACCCGCTGCCAACCACCCTGCTGACCTGTGCCACCCGGAGCGCCGGACAGCCAGTCGGCGTCGGCGGGCTGACGCGGCGCAACAGACTCCGAAAGCGGTTGTCCGGCAGGACTGTTCGGAATATCGAAATGATGGCCGAACGAATCCACGTCGGAGCCGCTGAATCCGGCGGCCCCCGCGGTGGCGGAGGCGCTGACAGGGACACTGCCCGAACTCGTGCCGGTCTTCGATACCTGGTCACCCCCGGCGGCATTGTCTCGCATCGCGACCACGGTCACGGCGACCGCGACGACCACGGCAAGCAATGCGCCGACGCCCAGCATCGCGAGCGGCGAACGTTTGCCTGCCGGACCGGATCCGGGCCCCATGGTCACCATTTGGTCCACCCGTTCAACGACTCGACGTATTCGGTCTGCGGGTTATTGGAGGTCGCCGGCTTCAGCCGCCAGTCCCCCGCGTCCCAGATCATCACCAATCGCAGGGCCGCCCACAGTTGCTTGCCATCGACCACCTGGCCACGGGTGGCCAACTGAATGATCGCCAGATCGTCCGCATAGTTCTCGACCTTGAACGCGTCCGAGGCGACGAAATACTTTGTCACCTTCTCCGGCTGCTGCTGCGGGAGTTTGTCCTGGGACAGGGCCTTGTCGTAGGCGGCGATCTGCTGGGCCGAGACGCGGACCTGGCGGACGTAGAGGTCGCGGTCGGCGGGGCGGGCGTTGAGGCGATAGGTGATCTGGGCCGCTGCGAGCACCGCCCCCTGCGGGGTGTGCGAATAGCCCACGGCCAGACCGTCTTCGATGTGGGTCGGTCCGTCGGAGGTGGAGAACGGGACCGAGGCGCCGTAGACGCGCTGCCAACCGTGCGGTGCGGTGGTGCCCTCGGGTGCCGCGGTCAGCCAGTCCGCGTCCGACGGCCTGCGCTGCCGGGTCGGATCCTGCGGAAGTGGTTGTCCGGCAGGGTTGTTCGGAATATCGACGCGCCTGCCCAGGATATCCACCTCAGGGGTCGCGAAGCCCTCACCGCCGGAATCGACTGCGGCGGCGGCCTTGTCACCACCCGAACCCGAATCGTCCCGGCTCACATACACGAATACGCCGACGACCACGATGAGCACCAGCACGGCAGCGGACGCGACGACGCCGAAGGAGACGCGATCGCGCGCGTACGACTCCTTCTCACTCATGACTCCACCTCGCCGACGCTCGGCTCCGTCATGAGCGAAGCACGCTGCGACATGATTCGATCGCTGCGCTCGCTCATGCCGGTGCCTCCAATTTCACTATGTCCGTGGGCAATTCATCGACCGCCTCGATGGGCCGGGCGGTCGAGTCGGGATCCGGCAGTCGTAATCTCCAGTCGTTGCCGAACCATTCGACAGTGGTGTGGTTCACCGCCTTCGAGTTGTCCGAATATTCGGTATAGACGTCGACAGCGGAGGCCGCATCGGTGTAGCCGGTGATCTTGTATCCGAGCACTCTCGGCGCATATTCGGGCGCGGCCGGACCAGTGATCGAGAGCTGCACCCGGCTGACCGCCCACTCGTCTCTGGCCTTGTTCGGAACCACCTCTTGGCGCACGATCTCGGCCCATTGACTGTCGGCGGCCACCGACAATCGCACCGTGTGCACGATCGCCGCCAAGGCGGCACCGATCGGCGAATGCTCGAAACCCGTTGCGGCGCCGTCGGATACCTGCTTCGGCCCCTGGTCGGCACTCGGGAGCGCCACGCCCTGGAACGGCTGCCACCGCACATGGGTCGGCGCGGCCGTCAGATTCGGGCCGGAATCACCGTCACCGGCGCTGCAGCCGACCGCCGCCAGTAGCAGAGCAGCACCGAACGCACCGGCAGCGGGCTTGCGAACGCCGCGCCGCCACACGCCGGGTTGCTCCCGCACAACTGTGGAAATCATCCCAGGGCCGTCCCCATCCCCGTTCACGTCGGCAGGAACGCCAACGCGATCCCCGAAGCCGTGCTCGCCACAGCCGCCCCGAGCAGACTCATCAATACACCGTGCGAGGCGTCGTTCATCGCCAGGTCGCTCCGGAACGCGATCCACAGGCGGCCCGCGGAGACGATCATCCACGCCAGGCACACCAGCAGTACGAACCAGAGCAGCCAGTTCAGCAGCTGCATCAGCGGTTGCAGCACTTCGGCGGGCATCTGTTTGTAGGCAAGCAGTTCCGCCGCCGACATTCGCACGGTAGCCATCGCCGACATCAGGTCCCGATGACGGCGTTCATGATGGTGCCCGCGCTCGTCGCGACGACGCCGCCGATCATGGCTCCGGCCACCATCTTCGGCGATTCGAGCCCACCACCGGTCCACTTCTCCCACGCGAATTTGCCACCCGCGTAGGTGATTCCGCAGATACCGGAGAGCAACACGAACCAGGTGAGGTAGCGGACCAGCTGCAGGATCTTCTCCGAGCCGGGAGGCGCCTCCGGTGTCGGGTTACCGACCTGAGCCAGGACAGTGCCGTACGTGTCCTGCACGGCAAGGAGAATCATGCTCATCGGCTGCCTTTCTTGGTAGTGGTGGTCAACGGTGGCCCTCATCGAAAGATGCACTGCTGTCCAAGTTTTCGCGCACGACCGCAACGATATCGGCCCCGAGCTCCCGGATCTCGAGCGGAACTTCCTCGAGCGGGTCGATCCGTTTTTTCTTCTGCGGTATGTCGTCGCCCGGGGTCCAGATCGGCAGGCTCTCCGGTTCGACGAGGGTCCATTCCTCGTACCACGGAACCTGCCAGACCTGACCGGCCAGGGAGCCGACCACATCGCGGTAGCGGCGGATTTCGGCGGGCATGCGCCCGGGACGAGCCGCGACCGTGATCAGCCCGAGGACCTCACAGGCGCCAGCGAAACCTGAATGATGTTGGCGCAGAAGATCATGCGCACGAGTGAGCCCAGCGATGGTCTCGCGAGCCACCAGGACGACGAAGGGCGATTCGCGGTCGAAAACGCCGGGCCAGCGGCGGCCCGAATCCGCCGCGGGCGCAAGCACACGCGCGAGGCTACTGGCTCCGGCACCGCCGTGCACACCTAGCAGCCACCACAGCGGCGCCCGGCCGACGCCGGGTACGGGACGGTCCCAAATGGGCGCGCGACGGGACTCCGGTGGGGCGACCACACCGGCCTGGGCGGCTTCGGACTGGCGACGAAGTTTCATGGCGGCCGTCATGATGCCACTCCGGCGAGCAGCCGCCCATAAGCCCGGCGCGTCTCCGAAGCCAGCGATGCGTGGCGAACAAGTTCACCGCGCGCCAAATGCGGATCGTAGGGAATCTCCCTGATATCACGAACCCAGCCGGAAAGGTGCTCGCGCAAATGGTCGGCAACATGCGAGTCCGCGCCGGGGAGCTGGTGTGAGACAACGATTGTGGTATCGCCGACGATGCCCGCGCCCTGCCCCTCGGCCGAATCGCCGAACTGGTCGTCGAGCCATTCCAGGGTCACCCGCAGCCGGTTCGCGGCATCGGCGCGCGCCGGAATGGCAAGTACCAGAGCGACATCCGCGTCATCCAGCAATGGTCTCAGCTGCCGTCCGGCAATCGGGTTGCCGCCGTCGTATACGGCGGTGTACCCGGCGTCATAGATCGCGCGCGCAACTGTGAGATATGTGGCACGCCGACGCAGTGGCGCGGCGTCGCGCCAGAGCAGTCCGATGCCCGAACTCGCCTGCGACAGGCACTCCTTCAACGGCGCCGGCTCATCGTTGCCGCGCCCGTACAACCACGATTGCAGGCTGATCGGATGCAGGTGCTCATCGGCCCCGCGTAGCGCCAGATCGCTGCCCGCCGCCGTGGCGTCCACCGCCACCGTCGAGGTGCCCGTCGTGCCGAGTTCACCGGCCAAGCCCAAGGCCGTGGTCGTGGTTCCCGCGCCACCACAGCCACCGACCACCAGAATCGAACGCTGCGCCGGTTCCGCGGATTCGCTGTCTCCGCCCTTACGCCGCAGACGCACCACCGGAGCCTTCGAAGGCGCGTGCCGGTCCGACGGATCACCCGCATCGGGTGCCTCGTCGAGCCAGCGGCTCCAGTCGTCTCCCATCGCTATCAGCTCTCCCTATTTCATCCGGCCGCGACGCCCGTGATGAGCGTGCGGCCGTCGACCACCACCGTGGTGACGGTCTGCTTGTTGTACGTGGCGGGCGCGCCGCCGGGTCGGTACTCGGTGACTTCGACCGAATACCGGTCGTCGGTGATCGTCTGGATCCGCACGCAGTGCGTGGTGCCCAGCGGAATGGTGTCGATGCCGTGCTGGATCACCGTGGCCGAGGAGATATTCGAATCCGGGGCGACCACCGCCCTGACCCGCTCGCCGGAGCGTTCCACGTAGTAGGCGTATTGGAACGCCAGGATCGCGTCCGGTCCGGAGTCGGTGCCGCCGGGTTCGGCACTGCGCACGATGCGGTCGCCGCGTTCGGTCGGACAGTCGGCGATACCCCGGGATTGGACACTGCCCGCGGTGAATTGCATCGAGGGCACGACCGGCGCGGCGGCGCGGTCACCGGACGAGCGCAGGAACAACACCGCGCCCGCGGCGGCTGCGGCCAACAGCAGTACGGCCACGACGAGCACCGCGATCACCCGGGCCCGGCGCGCGGCCGGATGATCGCGCGCCTCCTGGCGCAGCGCGCGCGTCGCGCGAGTCGACCGTTCGCGCGGAACGTGGTCGTGGTCGTCGTCCTCCGGCCACGGGAACTGTACAAGTTCGCCATCGCGCGGACCGACGTAGTCGTCATCGGGACCGGGGGCGCGTCCGGCCACCCAATCCGACCACCCACCGGTGAATTCGCTGCGACTGGAGGCCAGATCGGCGGGCACCTCGTTGCGTGCGCGCACCTCGTCGGGATCCTCCTCGCGAATGTAGTGCGGAAACCGGGGCGCACCGTCCTCGTCACCGGGATCCCGCAATCCCGGCTCATCGGGGTTCGGGGCCGCTACCCCCGTCTCCGGCTCCAGCGCGCCGTACCAGCGCGACAGCTGTTTGTACGACTTCAACATTCCCCCATTCCCGCAGAGCGAGGCACATGCATAATCGGACCCTCTCTGCGATCAGTTCGTGGAGAACGGGTAGGTGTTGTTTACGGTGCTGGGTACAACGGTGGGCGGAGTCGACGTCGCGCCGCCGGATGAGGTGCCATCGGCTCCTGTCCCGAACGGAAATTGTCCCGTACCGGACGAATTCGGCGTAGTCGACGCGCCGGAACTTTCTCCGAAGAATCCGGTGGTCGATTTCGTGCTGCCACCGATAGGCGCAGCTCCGCTGCCATATTTATCGGCCAGATCGTGTGCCGCCGCGGCGAACCAGTCCGCGACGAATCGGGTGGGTGCATCACCGGTCGCGGTGACCGACGCCGTGCTGTAGGCGCCGTGGCGCTGCACGGTATCCCAATAGCGCACCCAGGTAGTCACATTGAGCAGTTCGCTGTTATCGGTGATGTTCTGTACCACCGCGTCGAAGGCCTGAGTTACCAATCGGGCACCGGTCGTCGGCGGCACCAACTGCGGAATGGCGCCCAGCAATTTCGTGCCGAATAGCAGGATTCCGGAGACCGGATCGGCCAAACCCGCGGTGGCCAGCTGGCTGATATTGGCCGAGCTGATGACCGACTTGACCACTGTCGCGACCGCGTTGAGTCCGATCATGCCGACCTTCAGCAGCGCCTGCAGTGCCGCGGGAATATTCAACGGCGTGCGCGGATCGGCGGCATCGGCCAAGCGCTGCGAAATCGACTTCTGCGGTGAAATCGACAAATTCGCGAGTGAGTTGCCCTGCACATCCTCGTTGACAACTTTGGTGGCGGTCTTGATAGACGTGTACGCCAGTGCCTGGGAAATCGAAACCAATGACGCGATCGGGTCGCCACCACTCAACTTGGACTGGCCCGCAATAGACGCCACTGCCTTCAGAATCGGCGCGCCCTCCGGCGCATCGCACGCGAGATCGCCTGCGGCACAGAAACTCGCGACACGCCCGGTGAGCGCGGCGAAATTGGGGGCCTTATCGCGTTCCGGCCCGATTCCGCCGCCGCTCGCGGGCTCCTGTGGCAGTGCCGCGATGGAGGCGACCCGGTCCCCCGATGTACCCGGTGCGGGTTCCGGCGTCGCCTTGCCCGGCGAGCCGGGAAACAGCGGCGCACCGGGATTGCGGGTCGGATCGGCGAACAAGGCGACCGCAGCGACCTTCTCGGGCGCGATCACGCCATGGCCCTGGCCGACCTCCTGGGCGAACATCGAGGCCACATGCGCGCCTTGCGAATAGCCTACGATCGCCAAGCGGGTCTCGGTGCAGCGCGCCGCGACATCCTGGGCCATCGAGCGCAGCCGGAGCAGTCCGCCGATCACCGACTCCGCATACGACACCGTGCCACCGGCGGTCGCGCCGCCGAAACCGGATTCGTATGGGACATAGGCGCGGTCGACCAGACTGGGATCGGCCTTGGCCAGCATCGGCATGAAGACCGTGGAGAGCATGCCGGTATCGGTGGTCGGCGCGGCATCGGGTGACGATTCGCCTGTGCCCTGAATTCCCAAGGCGTACAGTGCCGGGCACGTACCGATGGCGATGTTCGTCGTCGGGCCTGCGGAATCGGACGGTTCGGCTACGGCGGTCCCCGCGGTCGCCACAGCAACGGCGAATGCGATCAGCATTCCCGAGATCCGTGCCGTGTAGTTCACCATAGCGATCCGCAATCAATTCGTGTTGCCGCTGCTAACCTAAACGCCATGAAACGCAATAGACCGTAACAGATTCCGACTCTTGCTGCGGCTTCGACGAAAAGTTTGCGCGAACCGCCGAGTGGCACATGGCCGTTCACGGCGTGCCATCCTGGATTATCCAACAAGTTTCCGACGGCGAAAATCACCCCGCAACCGGTCGGCGACCCTGCGACGAATCGAATCATCAACCTGGACTTCGCATTCCAGCGAACGCCGAACCACCCGGGTAGGCAACCGCAACTTTCCATGCGGGTACGCCGGCTATGTCCAGCGAGGTTGACGGGTGCGGTTCTAGGTGGCCGAGGTCACCCGGTAGACGTCGTAGACACCCTCCACATTGCGCACCACATTCAGCAAGTGGCCGAGGTGTTTCGGATCGCCCATCTCGAAGGTGAACTTGCTGATCGCGACCCGGTCGCCGTGCGTGGCGACCGAGGCGGACAGGATATTCACCTTCTCATCGGCGAGCACCTTGGTCACATCCGACAGCAGTCGGGTGCGGTCGAGTGCCTCGATCTGGATGGCGACCAGGAACACCGAAGACGGCGACGGCGCCCACTCCACATCGATGATGCGCTCGGCCTGTTCGCGCAGGGAACCGGCGTTGGTGCAGTCGGTGCGGTGCACGCTGACCGCGCCGCCGCGGGTCACGAAGCCCATGATCTCGTCACCGGGGACCGGAGTGCAGCACTTGGCCAGCTTCGCCACCGTGCCCGACGCGCCGGGGATCAGCACCCCTGCGTCACCGGTCACGCGCTGTCGGCTCGGCGTGGTCGACGGGGTGGAGCGCTCGGCGAGCTCGTTCTCGACATCACCGATGCCGCCGAGTTGCGCCATCAACCGCTGCACGACGTGGTGCGCGGACACCTGGTGCTCACCGACGGCGGTGTAGAGGGTGGAGATGTCGGTGTAGTGCAGTTCGTGCGCGACGGCGGTCATCGCGTCCACGCTCATCAACCGCTGCAGCGGCAGCCCGACGCGGCGGACCTCCTTGGAGATCTGCTCCTTACCGCTTTCCAGGGCCTCTTCGCGGCGTTCCTTGGCGAACCACTGCCGGATCTTGGCCTTGGCGCGCGGAGAGACCACGAAGTTCTGCCAGTCGCGGCTGGGTCCTGCGTTCTGCGCCTTCGAGGTGAATACCTCGACGACCTCACCATTTTCGAGCTGACGTTCCAGTGCGACCAGCCGGCCGTTGACCCGCGCGCCGATGCAGCGGTGCCCGACCTCGGTATGCACGGCGTACGCGAAATCGACCGGAGTCGACTTCTGCGGCAACGTGATCACATCACCCTTCGGGGTGAACACGAAGATCTCCGGTGACTTCAGGTCGAAGCGCAACGACTCCAGGAATTCGGCCGGGTCGGCGGCCTCGCGCTGCCAGTCGAGCAGTTGACGCATCCACGCCATATCGTCGACTTCGGTGGAGTCGTTGGAATGCTTGCCGCGGGTCTCCTTGTAGCGCCAGTGCGCGGCGATGCCGAATTCGGCGGTGCGGTGCATGTCCTGGGTGCGAATCTGCACTTCCAGCGGCTTACCGTCGGGCCCGACGACCGTGGTGTGCAGCGACTGGTAGACGCCATAGCGCGGCTGGGCGATGTAGTCCTTGAACCGGCCCGCCATCGGCTGCCACAGCGAATGCACGACACCGACCGCCGCATAGCAGTCGCGCACCTCGTCGCACAGGATGCGGATGCCGACCAGGTCATGGATATCGTCGAAGTCCTTACCCTTGACGATCATCTTCTGGTAGATCGACCAGTAGTGCTTGGGCCGACCCTCGACGATCGCGTTGATCCGCGACGCCGCAAGCGTATTCACGATCTCCGCGCGCACCCGCGCCAGGTAGGTATCGCGCGACGGCGCGCGGTCGGCGACCAAGCGCACGATCTCGTCGTACTTCTTCGGGTGCAGAATCGCGAACGCGAGGTCCTCGAGCTCCCATTTGACCGTGGCCATACCGAGGCGGTGCGCCAGCGGCGCAATCACCTCGAGGGTTTCCTTGGCCTTCTTCGCCTGCTTCTCCGGCGGCAGAAAGCGCATGGTGCGCATGTTGTGCAGGCGGTCGGCCACCTTGATCACCAGAACGCGCGGGTCGCGCGCCATCGCGATGATCATCTTGCGGATGGTCTCGGCCTCGGCGGCGGCGCCCAGGTTGACCTTGTCGAGTTTGGTGACGCCGTCGACCAGATGCGCGACCTCGGCGCCGAAGTCCTCGGTCAGCTGCTCGAGCGAGTAGCCGGTGTCCTCCACGGTGTCGTGCAACAGCGCCGCGACCAGTGTGGTGGTGTCCATGCCGAGTTCGGCGAGGATATTGGCGACCGCGAGCGGGTGGGTGATGTAGGGATCACCGGACTTGCGGAACTGGTGGGCGTGGCGCTCGTCGGCCACGTCGAAGGCGCGCTGCAGCAGCGTGAGATTCGCCTTCGGATACAGCTCGCGGTGCACGCTGGCCAGTGGTTCGAGCACCGGTTTGACCGCCGCGATACCGCGCTGGCCGGTCATGCGCCGGGCCAGGCGGGCGCGCACCCGCCGCGAGGCGGAGGTCGGGACCGCGGCCGTGGTCCCGGGCTGACGCGCCGGTGCGGCACCGCCGCTCATCTGCGGTTTCGGCGTGGTCACATCCGAGGCGGCCGCACCATTCGACTGCGGGGCACCTGCCGATTGCTCGACATTCGCCTCGCCCAGATGCTGAGTCATGCCACCACCTCTCCACGCCGCGATCGGACCACAGTATCCGACCGCTGCAACCGCCCAGACCACAACTTTAGTCCGCGCGCAGGTCACCTGCCCGATCCGAGGTTGCCGAGTCGGAAATGCCCCGGTTGCGCGGGTGAATTGCGGCGCTGGCGATCGTATGCGGCGACAACGAGCGGAGCGTGCGAAAGGTGCCCTATCGGCTCGTAAAAGGTTCAACGGGCTGGCGGATGCGCGATTGTCCGTCGAAGTTCGGGTCGAGCGGGGCCTGGAAGATATCCAGCACGGTGGGGGTGATATCGACCAGTGAGAAGCTGGAACTGGTCGCGCCCGCGAGGAAGTTCGGGCCGCGGGCGATGACGAAACTGGCTGTCTCGTCGGGGGTTTGGCCGCCGTGGCCGCCCTTGGGCCGGTGGCCGTGGTCGGTGGTGACCAGGATGGTCCAGCGTTCGGCGGGGTTGGCGCGAGCGCGCGCGTCCACGGCGGCGACGATGCGGCCGACGAGGGCGTCGATGCGGGTGACGGCGTCGCGGTATTCGCTGGACGCGCCGCCGTGCTGGTGGCCTGCGCGGTCGACCTGGTCGAGATGGGTGAAGAGGAAGTCAGGGGCGTATTTGGTGATGGCGGTGACGACGCTGTCGGTGGTGGCGGCGTCGGTGGCGCTTTCGTTGTCGTCATCGGGGACGAGCGGGGTGGAGATGACGACATCGGCACGTGGATCGCCGCTGGCCGTCATGGTGGCGATCTGATCCCAGGTGGCGATGGACTGGGTTTTGAGGGTCGGATCGTGGCGTTCGAGGCGGGTGAAGACCGTCGGATATTTCGCGAACGGGGTGGCGTCGAAGTTGTTGTCGGTGATGCCGTGTTTGCTGCCCCAGACGCCGGTGAGCACGGTGGCCCAGGACGGGCCGGAGATGGAGATATGCGGGGCGATGGAGCCGCGGCCGAGTGTGCCTTCGGCGCTGAGCCGCAACAGGTTCGGCGCCCGCACCTCCTCGATCTTGCGGTACATCGTGCCGTCGAGTCCGATGAGGACGACCTTGTCGGCTTGGGGGGCGGCCTGCGCGCGTCCGGCGGCGAGGACGGTCGAAACGGCCGCGACGGCAACGGCTCCGGAGAAGAGTTGCCTGCGTGCGAGGGACGTGGTGGCGACGGTTCGCGCGCTCATATCCCGAACGATCCGGTACGACAGTGCCTTTCGGTAGCGCACCGAGTGAGTGTTCATGGACGTTTCATCGGTCTCGCCATCACCGGTCGCCTTGCTGAACAACCATTGAACTTGCGATAGCTATTAGCTATTCATACTGCTCACGGATGTGTATCGGTGAGGTGAACAGCAGAAGCCGGTTGACACGCCGTCCAGCGTGTGGCTGGCTGACCGCCATGTCCCCCGCCGCACCCCTCCGGATCGCCGCCGTCGCGGATCTGCATATGCGCGATGCCGTCGCGGGACGTTTCCGCCCGGACTTCCTGCGACTGAACGCCGACGTGCTGCTGCTGGGCGGCGATCTCACCGAGGGCGGTGGGCCGCACGAAACGGATCTGCTGTGCGCCGAGATCGCCGGACCAGCAATGCCGGTGGTCGCGGTGCTCGGCAATCACGATCACGATCGGCGGCTCGGGTACCGCATCGCGGCCATGCTCACTGCACTCGGCGTGCATGTGCTCGACGGCGATGCGGTCACGCTCGAGCTGCGCGGGCGGCAGGTCGGCATCGCCGGTGTGATGGGTGGCAGCGGTGGGTTTCCCGACTACCCGGGCACACCCGACGAGGGCAGCGCCGAGCACCGCGCCCGGATGCGGCGCGGGCCGACCTGCCTTCCAACCGGACCCGAACTTCGGCCGCATCCTGGCCGCCTACGGTGGCGTGTTCGTGGCCGGCGCCCTCGCCTGGGGCATGATCGTCGACGAATTCCACCTCGCTGCGTGGAAGATGTTGACGCGGTGCGTTATTCGTCGGGGGTGAAAGCCCAGACGGCGGCGGGGCGGCCGGTGGCTTTGACGCGGCGGCGTTCGGTGGTGCGTTCCAGGCCAGAGATGGCGGCCAGGGTGCGGTTCAGGTTGGCCGGGTCGGGGCGGGCGCCGAGGACGGAGGAGCTGAGTTCGACCGCGCGGGTCGCCGGGAATTCGTCGCCGGTCAGCGCTCTGGTGAAAACCATATCCTTCCAGAGCAGACGGGCCAGTAGGCCGCGAGCGGCATCGACGATGCGATTGTGGTCGAAGGCCAATGCGGGCACCGCATCGAACGAAACCCATTGCGCGGGCCCCTCATGCGGCCCGACCACCGCCCACATGGCGATGGACAGCGTCGGCCCGCGTGGGTCGCGATTGGGTTCGTCGAAGGTCACCAACTGCCCGACTGCCCCGATCGCCGCTTCGGGCACGCCCAACTTGGTATGCACCGCCCGCCGCGCCGCCGCGACCAACCGCTCCCCCCGGCCGAGCAGCACCCCCGGCAGCGCCAACTGCCCGGTGAACGGCTCCATCTCGCGCGTTGCGATACCCACGGTCACCCCGGCATCGTCGGACCAGAACCGCAACGCCACCACATCAACCGAAACCACGGATTGCTCCACGCCGCCCCATCCTGCCGCACCCCGGCCGGCTTCGACCGATTGGCACACCAACGAAGTTCTAGGCAGCGGCGACGACCCGGGTCGGGATCCGGTTGCGACGGTCCGGGCCGTCTGCGGTCAGGACTATCGGGGCACCGAGTTGACGTTCCAGCCACAGCACCGGGTCGGTTGGCACGGCAGTCAGGATCGGGTCGGCCGTGGTCAGCAGGGCGGTGAGGTCCTGTTGATGGTCGAGGTCTTGCCAGCGGCCCGGTTCGAGACGGTCGATTGCCCCGCGCGGAGTCTCGTATGCCGTTGCGGCGTAACCGGTTCCGGGTGCGTCGAGGTGGGTGAGAGCGATGCCGTCGATGCCCCCGGAGACCTCGATGGCGTAGCGAAGCAGAATGGGGTCGAGGTGGCCGCGTCGGAAGTGGCCCTGGTAGCGGCCGGTGGTGTTGTGGGGTTCGGGAATGTCCATGGTGCGGTCTTCGGTGGGGAATGGTCCCGCGCCGTGGCGGGTCATGTAGGTGCGGGTAACGCCGAGTGTGTATGCGGGGGCGTCGATTTCGGCGAGTAGGGCGCGTGCGTTGCGCGGTTCGACGGTGGACCAGGTGGTGTGCGGGTGGAAGCCGCGCCATTCGTCGAGGAGAACGCCTTGTGCGCCTTCGAAAATCAAGCGGCCACATTGGTTTAGGCGGGCGAGTTCGGTGCCGTCGACGATGCGTACGGCGGCGGCGAATTCCCGGTACATATCGACCAGATCGCGAATCGCTTCGTAGCGGTGCACGCTCGGCGCGATCAGCGGCCCGTAGTGTGCCGCCATCGCCTGCAGCTTGGCGTACAGCACATCGGGGCGCAGGCAGTCCGAGACAGTCGGCGCATCGTATTCGAGTGCGTAACTCGCTGTTTCGCCGATGCCACGACCGCAAGAACCGTGCCGCGAGGAACCCCTCGCATCCTCGCGCGCACGGTTGGCGGCGATATGGATCGGGGTCGTGAGCAATGCACGACCATCGATCCGCAAGAGCGACAACGGATCCCGCACCCCGAGTGCCGCCAGCTGCCGCGATTCACTCGCCAGCGCGATCGGCTCGACCAGCATGTGCCGCGAGAGCAGCGTCGGCACACCGGAAAAGGTTCCGGATCCGAACTGCGCGAAGGTGTGATGGCGACCGTCGGCGATCACATTGTGCGCGGCCTGCGCACCGCCGTTGAATCGCACGACTGCCGATACGTCCAGCCCCGCTTCCGGTGAGCACAGCCAATCGACGGTCGCTCCCTTCCCCGCATCCCCGAACCCGAGGTCGAGCACGATAATGTGAGACGGAATCACCTTTCACCCCTTGCCTTCCATTGATACGTTCGAAAGCGCAGACATTCGACCCGAGCCGCGGCGGCTGCGCACCACGATTCGGACCTGTGCACCGCCATCCGAGCGCCACTGCGGCGTCGGACACAGGCTCAGCGCGGCAGATCAGCAGCGTGCCCGCGCGATAGCCGTCCGGGGCCGAACCCCATCGGAGCGGCAGCGCTCCAACACTTCCGGATTCAGCTCTGCCCCCGTGACAGGGCGCGGATACTCGGTCCCGCCTTGACGCCCAATGCCTTTCCGACCGAATCGGCCTCCGCCATCGACCCCACGTCACGCAGATCCGCCAGTCCGGTATGCACGTCGATGCGGTCTTCCTCCAGCCCGATGGTGAGTGCGATGAGCTCACAGACCGCGGCGGGATCGTCGAGCT
This sequence comes from Nocardia vinacea NBRC 16497, assembly GCF_000308835.1. Lineage (GTDB taxonomy): Bacteria > Actinomycetota > Actinomycetes > Mycobacteriales > Mycobacteriaceae > Nocardia > Nocardia vinacea. The sequence continues at coordinate 16,957 of NZ_BAGN01000151.1, forward strand.
TCATGAAGTTCTGGCCGAGCAACCCCCGCCAGTGCTCGGCGATCTCGGGATCGTCGAAGTAGTTCGACTGGTTCGGCAGGATGTAGTACACATGCCAGCGCTGGGCCAGTTCCCGATAGATCGATGCGACCTCGATATCGGTGCGCACGTGATCGCCGATGACGCCGCGGATATGCCGCCCCGCCAGCTTCGCCTTGTTCAGCTCGTCGCCGATGATGAACAGGTAGCCGCGCTTGCCGCGCCGCTCCCATGCGTCGGTCGCGACATGGGTGGCCATGAAATACGCGGCCAGTTCATAACTTTCGGACTTCTGTCCGCCGCCGCCACCCTCCAGCAGGATATTGCGCAACTGCTCGTCCATCCGGTTGTCGGATTCGAACTGCCCGACCTGCAGCGGCACGCGGTCGGTATCGGCGTCGCCGATGGCGCCGAACATGATCTGCGGATCCTCCGTATAGCCCTTGCGCTGTAGCAGCCCGTGCAATTTGCCGAGCTTGTCCTGCATGATCCGCGGCACCCGCCCCATCGATCCGGTGACGTCGAACAGCACCGCGATCGGCAGCGAGTTGCCGTGCTCGACCGAATCCCGGCATTCGCGCGCGGTGACGCCGAGCGGTTCGAGCGCGGGATGCGCCCGCCAATCCGAATATGGCTGCCCCTGCATCTCCGCGGTGTATCCGAAGTCGTCCAGACCTCGACCGGCACGGAAGGTCTTGGCCGCGCGGTAGGCGGTGTCGTCCCAATGTCCGTATCCCATGTCATCACTTCCTCTCGTGAACTTAGTTTTAGTGTATGCGACTAAAACTTCGATCGTCAAGAGTTCGCTGGTCGAGACCAAGATCATCAATCCAGCGGGATCAGTTCAGGCGTCCTGCCATTCGCGCTTGCGCGCCTCACGCGCCAGTGCCCGGTCCCGCTGCTCCTCGAACTTGAGCACATCCTTGCCGAGCTGCTCGAGGAATACGCCGAGCTCCTCACGCGCCTGTTCGCCGCGGGCCCCGAAATCATTGCGCTCGAAGATATTCCACTTGCGCAGCACCGGTGTTACGACCTCCTCGAGGTGCTGGCGCAGATCGTAGATGCCGTGCTTGGCCATCAGCACGCTGTTGCGACGCCAGTTCGGCATACCCGCACCCGGCATCTGGAAGTTGCGGATGACCGCGGAGATCGCCGCCAGCGCTTGGTCGGGAGCCAGATCTATGGCAGCACCGCACAGGTTGCGGTAGAAGACCATGTGCAGGTTCTCGTCGGCGGAAATGCGCTGCAGCATCCGGTCGGCGATCGCGTCGTTGCAGACCCGGCCGGTATTGCGGTGGCTGACCCTGGTCGCCAGTTCCTGGAAAGTCACGTAGGCGACGCCGGGTAGGAATCCATTGTCGTCCACCCCGGTCGGGTGCTGTACCCCGGCTGTCATGCAGACCATCCGCGCATGTTCCAGCGCCACCGGGTCCACCC
>NZ_BAGN01000150.1 GCF_000308835.1 Nocardia vinacea NBRC 16497
GCCGCGGACGCCCACGCCGCGGTTCCCCGCGCTCGGCCCGCTGCGGGGCCGCACGCCGCGAACGCTCGGCCTCGAGTGCCTCGTCGTGATCTTCGTCGGTGTAGCGCGGAATGACTGTGGTGTCGTCGTCGTAGTCCTCCCATGCTTGGTCGTTTCGCCGGTAACGCCGCTCAGCCTCGCGCTGACGGAAACGTTCCTCGGCTCGCGCCCATCGATCCGTCATGCACCGTCTCCGGAATCAGACGCCGCTTCGGCCGACTTCAACACCGCACTCCGTTCGTCCAACCATCCCTGCAGGATCGCTACGGCGGCCGCCTGATCGATCACCTGCCGCTGGCCACGCGCGCGAACTCCACTGTCCCGCAATGCACGTGCAGCTGACACCGTAGTCAAACGTTCGTCGGAAAGTCGGATAGGCACGGGTGCTATGACTGCGCGCAAACGCTCCGCGAACGCCATCGCCGCATCGGCTGCGGTCCCCTTTTCCCCGCGCAATGTCCGTGGCAGACCGACGATGACCTCGACGGCTTCGTATTCCCGCACAATTTCGGCAATTCTGGAAATGTCGCTTGCCGGTCCGGGCGCGCGCTTATTCGGCTTCGCGCGCGCCACCGTTTCCACGGGCGTGGCGAGCATGCCGTCCGGGTCACTGGAGGCGACCCCGATTCGGACACTGCCGACATCGATGCCGATCCGCCTGCCGCGGCCGGGATCGGTGTCGGGCGAGGGACGATGACTCTCCGAGTCGCCCATCACCCGGCGAGTTCGGCCACCCGGGCACGGACCGCGGCCAGACCGACTTCGATACCCGCGGGGTCCGAACCGGCGCCCTGCGCCATCTCCGGCTTGCCGCCGCCGCGACCGGAAATGCTCGGGCCGAAGCTGGCGACCAGATCGCCGGCCTTGAAGCCGAGATCCTGCGCGCTCTTGTTGACCGTCACGACGAAGGGCACCTTGCCATCGGCATTGCCGAGCAGCACGACGACCGCAGGTTCGGTGCCGAACCGGCCACGGATATCGGTGGCGAGGGTGCGCAGGTCACCGGCGGTGACACCTTCGGGCGCGGCTGCGGCCACCAGCAGCACGCTGCCGACCCGCTCGGCCTCGTCCACGAACTTGGCCGCCGAGGCGAGCACCGTGGCGATCTTGGTGCGCTCGAGTTCCTTCTCGGCCACCTTCAGCCGCTCCACGAGCTGCTCGACGCGCGCAGGCACCTCCTCCGAAGGCACCTTCAGCGAGGACGCGACACCGGCCAGCAGCGCACGCTCCTTCGCCAGATACTTGTATGAGTCCAGGCCGACGAAGGCCTCCACACGTCGCTTACCGGAACCGATCGCCGATTCGCCGAGCACGGTGATCGGGCCGATCTGCGAGGAATGCTGTACGTGTGTACCACCGCACAGCTCCATCGAGAACGGTCCGCCGATCTCCACCACGCGCACCTCGTCGCCATAGTTCTCGCCGAACAGCGCGAGCGCGCCCATCTGCTTGGCCTTGGGCAGATCGGTGACGAAGGTGTTCACGGGGAAGTCCGAGCCGACCGCGTCATTGGAGACGGCCTCGATATCGGCCTTCTGCTGTTCGGAGAGCTGGCCCTGCCAGTTGAAGTCGAAACGCAGATAGCCGGGCTTGTTCAGCGAACCGGCCTGCACGGCGTTCGGGCCGAGCACCTGCCGCAGCGCGGCATGCACCATATGCGTGCCGGAGTGGCCCTGGGTGGCGCCGTGGCGCCAGGCCGGATCGGCTTGGGCGAGCACGACGTCACCCTCGGTGATCTGGCCCTGTTCGACCGTGGTCTTGTGCACCCACAGCTTCTTGGCGATCTTCTGCACATCGTTGACGCGTAGTTTGAGGCCCTGCGCCGTAATGGTGCCGCGATCGGCGATTTGACCACCGGACTCCGCGTACAGCGGGCTGCGGTCCAGGATCACCTCGACGTCCTGGCCGATGGTGGCGGTCGGCACCCGGACACCGTCGGCGATCAGCGCGAGGACGTGCGCCTCGGAGGTCAGCTCGTCGAAACCGGTGAATTCCGTTGCGCCGCGGTCGACCAACTCCTTGTAGATGGACAGGTCGGCATGGCCGTGCTTGCGCGCCTGTGCGTCCTCCTTGGCCATCTTCCGCTGCTCGGCCATGAGCGAGCGGAAGCCCTCCTCGTCGACCGACAGTCCGGCCTCGGCTGCCATCTCCAGGGTCAGCTCGATCGGGAAGCCGTAGGTGTCGTGCAGTTTGAAGGCGTCCGAACCCGGAATCGTCTTGCCGCCCTTGGCCGCAACCTCATCGACGGCATCGGCGAACAGCCGGGAGCCGGTATTGAGCGTCTTGAGGAACGCGGTCTCCTCACCCACCGCGACATTCTCGATCCGCGCGAAGTCGGTGGCGAGTTCCGGATACGACGGGGACATCAGCTCGCTGACGACCTTCATGAATTCGCCGATCACCGGCTTGTCCGCGCCGAGCAACCGGGCCGAGCGCACGATCCGGCGCAGCAGGCGGCGCAGCACATAGCCACGGCCCTCATTGCCCGGGTTGACACCGTCGGCGATCAGCATGGCCGAGGTGCGGGCATGGTCGGCGATGACGCGGAAACGGCGATCGTCCTCGTGTTCGACACCGTAGGACCGGCCGGTCAACTCCTCGGCCTTATCGATGATCGGGCGCAGCAGGTCGGTCTCGTAAACGTTGTCGACGCCCTGCAGCAGCAGCGCGATGCGCTCGACGCCCATACCGGTATCGATATTCTTCTTGGGCAGCGATCCGACCGGCGGGTAGCCGAGCTTGGGGCTCTGCTCACCGCGGATGTCCTGCATGAAGACCAGATTCCAGATCTCCAGGTAGCGGTCCTCGTCGGCGACCGGGCCGCCGTCCCTACCGTATTCGGGGCCGCGGTCGTAGTAGATCTCCGAACACGGGCCACCCGGGCCGGGCACACCCATATCCCAGTAGTTGTCCTTGCCGTCGCGGAATTGGATCCGCTCCTTCGGGATGCCCGCGACCCGGTGCCAGATCTCGGCGGCCTCCGGGTCGGATTCGTAGGCCGTCACCCAGATCCGCTCCGGATCGAAGCCGTAGCCGCCGTCCTCCTGCGACTTGCTGATCAACTCCCAGGCGAGGGTGATGGCGCCCTCCTTGAAGTAGTCACCGAAAGAGAAGTTGCCCGCCATCTGGAAGAAGGTGTTGTGCCGGGTGGTGACGCCGACCTCTTCGATATCGCCGGTGCGCACGCACTTCTGCACACTGGTCGCGCGCGGGAACGGCGGCGCCTCCTGGCCCAAGAAATACGGCTTGAACTGAACCATGCCCGCGTTGACGAACAACAGGGTCGGGTCGGCCAGGATCAGCGAGGCACTGGGCACCTCGGTGTGTCCGGCACGGACAAAATGGTCCAGGAATCGCCGTCGGATCTCGTGGGTCTGCACAGATATCCAGCCTACCGGTGCCCCGCATCCCCTTTTTCAGCGACCGGGTGCTGCCGCACACTTGCCGCGGCCGTCAAAGGACCCGGGACTTCAGGGGCTCGGTATCCATCGCGATACCGACCTGATCAGGTATGCACCGACGCAGTCACGATAACGCCACACATGTTCGGAGAGCGGCTGGGCGCCGCGCACACCGTCAGCGTCCGCGGACGATTCTGCGTAGCTTCTCGACCCGGCGTTGGATATCGCGTTCGACACCGTGGTCGGTCGGGGTGTAGTAGTCGCGGCCGACGATTTCGTCGGGTGGATACTGTTGGGCCAGTACGCCGTCCGGGTCGTCGTGCGGGTATTTGTAGCCCTGGGCGTTACCGAGGGCGGCGGCTCCCGCGTAGTGGCCGTCGCGTAGATGTGCCGGGACCATACCCGCCTTGCCTGCCGAAATATCGGCGAGCGCGGCACCGAGCGCGGCAGGCACGGCACCGGATTTGGGGGCCGTGGCCAGGTGAATCGTCGCGTGGGTCAGGGTGAGCTGGGCTTCGGGCATGCCGATCAGCTGCACGACGTGTGCCGCCGCGACCGCGGTCTGCATCGCCATCGGATCGGCCATGCCGATATCCTCGCTCGCCGAAATCACCAGGCGCCGGGCGATGAAGCGAGGATCCTCGCCCGCGCTGAGCATGCGAGCCAGATAGTGCAGTGCCGCATCGACATCCGAGCCGCGAATGGATTTGATGAAGGCGCTCACCACGTCGTAGTGCTGGTCTCCGGCACGGTCGTAGCGCACGGCCGCCTTGTCCACGCTGGCCTCGACCAGATCCACATCGACGGTACCGTCCAACGAGGATTCCGCCGATGCCTCCAGCGCGGTGAGCGCCCGGCGCGCGTCACCACCCGCGATCCGCACGATGTGCTCGAGCGCGGCCTCGGTCACCGTGTACGCGCCGCCGTAACCACGCGGGTCCGCGAGCGCACGATCGAGCACCAGCCGGATATCGGCCGCGGTGAGCGACTGCAATTGCAGTACCAGCGAGCGCGACAGCAGCGGCGAGACCACCGAGAACGACGGATTCTCGGTCGTCGCGCCGACCAGCAGTACGATCCGGTTCTCCACCGCGGCCAGCAACGCGTCCTGCTGGGTCTTGGAGAAGCGGTGCACCTCGTCGATGAACAGCACGGTCTGCTCGCCCGCGGTGAGTCGGCGGCGGGCCACATCGATGACCGCGCGCACCTCCTTCACCCCGGCCGACAAGGCCGACAGCGCCTCGAAGCGCCGACCGGTGGCCTGCGAAATCAACGACGCCAGCGTCGTCTTGCCGGTTCCCGGCGGCCCGTACAGCAGCACCGACGCCGCGCCCGAACCCTCGATCAACCGCCGCAGCGGCGAGCCGGGTCCGAGCAGATGCTGTTGGCCGACCACCTCATCCAATGTCGCGGGCCGCATCCGCACCGCCAGCGGCGCACCGGCATCGCGGCGCACCACACTGTCGATGGAGTGTCCGGTCGGAACCTCATCGCCGGGCACGTCGAATAAGCCTTCGCTCACACCGAGCACGTTACCGAGGGGGACCGACACCTCCCCAACGCTGCTGCGCGGAAGGTCCGGGACGGCGTCGATTTGCCTGCCGACCGTGGATCGGCTGTGATCGCAGCCGTGGCTGAAAACGTCGTCGTTCCAGATTCCGAAATGTTCGCTCGACGCACTCTGCTGAAGGGTGGTGCCGCGGCGACCGTCGCCGCGATCGCGATCGCCACACCCGCCCGCGCCGAGGGACCGATATTCCGCCACGGCGTGGCCTCGGGTGATCCACTGCCGAACGGCGTGATCATCTGGACTCGGGTCACCGTCTCCGACGACGCGACGCCCGGTTCCGGCATCGGCGAATCGGCGGCGGTGCGCTGGGAGGTGGCCGTCGATGAGCGCTTCGCCTCGGTAACCGCAGCCGGAATCGCCACGGCCACAGCGGATTCCGATCACACCGTCAAAATCGACGTGACCGATCTACAGCCCGGCAGCGCGTACTTCTACCGCTTCACCGCATTCGGCGTGCACTCCCCCATCGGGCACACCCGAACCGCGCCCGCCACCACCGCGTGGGTCGACCAACTGCGCTTCGGCGTGGTGTCCTGCTCGAATTGGGAGGCCGGATACTTCAACGCGTACCGACATCTGGCCGACCGCACCGACCTCGACGCGATCGTGCACCTCGGCGACTACATCTACGAATACGGCCGCGGGAAATACGGCGGACGCAACGGCGCGGTGCGGACACACGAGCCCGCCAACGAAATCGTCACCCTCGCCGACTATCGCATTCGGCATGCGCAGTACAAGACCGATCCGGATCTGCGCGCGCTGCACGCGCGAGTACCGTTCATCTGCACCTGGGATGATCACGAATTCGCGGACAATGCCTGGTCCGGCGGTGCGAACAACCACGATCCGGCCACCGAGGGCGACTGGCAGCAGCGTCGCGCCGCCTCGGCCCGCGCCTATCTCGAGTGGATGCCGGTCCGGGCGAGCAGTTCGGGGGCCGACGTCCAGATCTATCGACGGCTGCGTTTCGGCAACCTCGCCGAATTGTCCATGCTCGACCTGCGCAGCTACCGCGATCAGGAGGTCGAACCGGTCGCGGGCTGGCGCGAGGTCGACAACCCGGCGCGCACTATAACCGGCAAGGCCCAAATGGATTGGCTCACTGCCGGTTTGACGTCGGCGCCGGTGCAGTGGAAGCTCGTCGGCAATTCGGTGATGATCGCGCCGCTGATATTCCCGCCGCTGGAACCGGCGACCACCGAGGCCATCACGACCATGATGGGTGTGCCGCGATCCGGCGTTCCGGCCAATGCCGACCAATGGGACGGCTACACCGCCGACCGTCGCACACTGTTCCAGTCGATCACCGATCAGCAGGTGGGCGATGTCGTCTTCCTGACCGGCGATATCCACTCCTCATGGGCCGCCGACCTGCCCGTCGACCCGGCGAATTATCCGGGCGGGCCGACGGTGGGCGCGGAATTCGTGGTCCCGTCGGTGACCTCGTCGAGTCTCGGCGAGCTGCTGAAGGCGCCGCCGCGCACGGTCGCGGTCCCGGTCGAGGAGTCCGTCAAGGGGGTGAATCGGCATCTGCGGTACGTCGAGATGGAGTCGCACGGCTATGGCGTCCTGGAGGTCACCCCGGCCCAGGCGCAGATGGACTGGTTCTACGTCACCGACATAACCGATCCCGATTCCGGCGTGCGTCACGGTGCTTCGTTCGCCGTTCGTTCCGGTGGACGCGTCGAGCCACGCCCGGGACCGGTCGCCTGATCGCTCGGGAGGGTCCGCATAGGCACGACTTGCGAGACTCCGCGCGATTCCAGGAGCAGAATTTTTCTCGCGAAGGTTGTCGATTTCCGTCGAGCTCGATCGTCGGAACGAATACGACGGCCCGATCGGCGGGCCGGCGCAACCCGAAGGAGCGAGATCATGAGCCAGTACCTGGTGCTGATTTACGAGGACGAGAACGCGTACGCGACCGCATCGGAGCAGGTCATGGGCGAGGTCTACCAGGCGCACGTGACCTTCCAGGAGATCGCGGGCGACGCCCTGCAGGGCGGCAACGCCCTCCAGCCGACCGCCACCGCCACCTCCATCCGGCAGAAGGACGACGGCGATTTCACCGTGACCGATGCCCCGTTCGCCGAGGCCAAGGAGGCGCTCGGCGGCTACTACCTGATCGAGGCCGCGGATCTGGACGCCGCGATCGCAGTGGCCAAGCAGGTGCCCGCCCGATTCGGCGGCGTCGAGGTGCGCCCGATCATGACCTTCGACTAGCCCTGTGCCGATCGATACCGATGCGGCTGCCGCCGTCGACCGGGCGCACCGTCGCGAGTGGGCCTTCGTGCTCGCCGCGACGGTGCGGCTGGTCCGCGATTTCGACCTCGCCGAGGAATGCGTCCAGGACGCCTACGCGCGGGCACTCACCGAGTGGGCCGCGCACGGCGTTCCCGCCAAACCCGGCGCCTGGCTGACCACCGTCGCCCGCCGCCGCGGCCTCGACCTGCTGCGCCGCGATTCGACCATGCAGCGCGCACTGCCCATGCTGATCACCGACCAGGCCGGCGACACCGCCGATCTCGCACTCGCGGAACTGGATTCGGCATCCGCCATTCCCGACGACCGGTTGCGTCTGATCAGCACCTGCTGCCACCCGGCGCTGGCCCGCGAGGCCCGGGTTGCGCTGACCCTGCGTCTGGTCTGCGGTGTCACCACCGCCGAAGTCGCCCGCGCCTTCCTCACCAGCGAATCGACCATGGCGGCCCGAATTACGCGCGCCAAGAAGAAGATCGCGGTGGCGCGCATTCCGTATCGGGTGCCGTCGGTGCGTGAACTCCCGGACCGGCTCGATGCCATCTGCGCGGTCATCCATCTGCTGTTCACCACCGGTCACACCGCGCCGTCGGGTGACGCGCTTGTTCGTGCCGATCTCGTCGAACGGGCGCTCCAACTTGCACGAATGATGCATGCGCTCGTCCCTGACGACCCTTCCGTCACCGGCCTCCTGGCCCTGATCCTGCTCACCGACGCGCGGCGCGCCGCCCGCGTGGATGCCGAAGGGCGCCTGTGCACTCTCGAACACCAAGACCGCTCCCGCTGGGATCACGCGGCCATCGCCGAGGGTATTACCTTGGTGAAAACCGCTCTGCCACATACGGATCGGTACACCCTGCAGGCCGCCATCGCCGCCGTCCACGACGAGGCACTGTCCTGGGCGGAAACCGACTGGCGTGAGATCACCGGCCTGTACGTACTCCTGCTCCGAATCTGGCCCGCGCCAGTGGCGCGCCTCAATCACGCGGTAGCAGTGGGCCTTTCCGGCAATCCGACACGAGCGCTCGCCCTACTCGACGCTCTCGCCGCCGAACCGTCCCTCGCCACCTACGGCTACCTCGAAGCCTCCCGCGCGGCCTTTCTCACCCAATTGGGCCGCACCACCGAAGCCGCCCGAGCCTATGAATCGGCGCTACTCCTAACCGAAAACACCATGGAACGAGCCCACCTCGAATCCCGCCTATCCGACCTCACGGCCTGACGCAGCCGAGTAGGAGCGCTATTCCGACCAGCGCTCTTCGAGCATCGCCGACACATCCTCGGCGAAATCCCCGACCGCGTCGTCGCCGGTGCAGCGCGCGTCCTCCGCCAGGGCGGCCCAGCGGTTGATCAGGGCTTCCGAGCGCGGAACGGAGAGGCCGTGTTCGCGGGCGGCGGCGATGCGGGTGTGGTCGGCCGGCAGGAACCAGTAGGTGGTGAGCCAGACCCAGATGAGACGGGCTTCCAGGATACGTTCGGCGAGTACGGCATCGTCGGCCAGGGCGGGCCAGACGCCGACGACCTCGGCGCGCCATGCTTCGACCATTTGCTTGGCGCGCTCGCGGGACAGTTCGAAGTCGCACAGGCAGCCGGGGAAGGAGACCAGCGCGTAGGCGATGTCGAGGGTGGCGTCGCGATAGCCACCCCATTCGTAGTCGAGGAAACGTGCGCCCTCTTCGTTGAGGATGACGTTGTCCGGGCACAGGTCCGAGGGGCTGAATGCACGGAAGCGACCCGCGGAGAACAGGCGATTGCCTCGAACGATCCGCTCGGCGATCTCACCGGGAACCTCGATGCCGAGTTCGCGCTGCAGCATGCCGGGCACCTCGGAGATGGCGGCCTCGGCCTGTTGCGCGATGCCGTCGACCCGGTGCACCACGTCCACCCGGCGCAGCAGCGCGACGAAATCCGCTTCGCGCCCGACGGTTGCCGCATGCATCCGACCCAGCGCCTGCGCGAACGCCATGAGCCCGTTGCGCGTCGCCGGTTCCGCACCGGATTGCAGCACCTGTGTCATCCGGGCGTTCTCCCCGAGATCACTCAGGACGAGCAGCCGATCCGGGAGGCTGTGCGCGATCACGTATGCGCCGGGCCGCTGTTCGCGGCTGAGCGCGGTGGTGAACTGATACGACACGGCCTCGCGTAGAAACGCGGAGTCGATGCTGGCGACGCCGGGCGCTAGACCACCCGTCGTGCGGTCCGCCGCGGATCCGCGAACCTGCTTGACGATGAGCGTCCGGGGCAGGGAGAAGGCGTTCTCTGAAACACGCACGCGTAGGACCGTCGTCCTACCACTACCGCTGAGTTCCATCGGATCGCTCAGCTTTACCGGAGCACCCATTCGCTTTGTGAGCAACTGCTGTGCTGCGGACACGACTTCGGCGGCGCGTTCGGCCAATAGTGCGGTCATCGCTAATCAAGCTACTCGCACCGGGTCACTTCTAGCGAGCGGTTACACAACCTTTCCGCGTCGTTCGGCGTGTCTGCGTCAAGGTTGCGGAACGGGCGCTGGTTGCTTGACACCATTGCGGCTGTCCGGTTTTCTCATCGTCAACTGCCGTGCGCCACACCGCAAACCAGTTGCGTCGAAAGGTCTGCAGACAATGTCCGACTCACCGTCGCCCAAGCCGAACGAACCAACCGGCTCGCCCGAACCGAGCGGCGGCGCGCCTGACGAAGGTGACGGCGAACAGTTCGCCGCGCGTCCGGGTCAGCACGAAAGTCCGAATCCGCAACCGACGGAACCGAGCACCGGACACGGCAGGCACGAGATGGCCGGACCCGCGGGCTACCCACAGTTCGAGGGTCCCGGCGCAGCGCAGTACGGTAGTGAACCGGTGGAGCCGCCACCGCCGGTCGGCGCGCCCGGACAACCGGGACAGCCGAGCTACGGCCCACCGGGAACCGGTCCCGGCTCGGCGCATCCCGCATCGATGCCCCCTGGCGCGATGCCGCCCGGAGCTGCCGCAACGGCTGCTGGAGCGGTCCCGCCGGGCGCAATGCAACCCGGCTTCGATCCGGCCGGCGCAGCAGCGCCCGGCCTGGCGAAGCCCGGCACCATGCCGCCCGGTGCCGTACCTCCCGGCGCAATGCCGCCTGGCGCAACGCAACCCGGTTTCGAACCGGTCGGTACGATGCCTCCCCCCGGCGCAATGCCTCCGGGCGCTCAGCCCGGCGCGCCGACCTACGGCTACCAATCCGCCCCCGGCGCGCCGACGACCCTCGATGTCGGCAATGCCCTGAGCTACGGCTGGGAGAAGTTCCGCGCGAATTTCGGCCCCTGGCTGGCCGTTACCGCGGTCGGCGTGATCATCTATCTCGCCTTCGTGCTCATCGTCCAGGCCGTGCAACCGAATTCGCTGTTCAGTCTATTGCTGATCTTCCTCGCGGTCATGGTCGCGATCTGGCTGTTGCAGGCCGCCATGATCCGCGGCGCCCTCTACGAAACCGATGGCAACAAACCGACTTTCGCGTCCTACTTCCATTTCGTGAATGCGGGCAATGTCCTCTTGACAGCCCTGCTCGCCTTCGCGCTCACCTGGATCGGCGCGGCGCTGTGCTTCGTGCCCGGTCTGATCGCCGGATTCCTGTGCATGTTCTCACTGCACTTCGTCGTCGATCAAGAACAGGGTCCGTTCGACGCGATCAAGTCCAGCGCGACGCTGGTCATCGCCAATATCGGGCAGGTGCTGCTACTCGGCCTCGCCGTGCTGGTCATCACCTTTGTCGCCACCCTGCTGTGCGGCTTCGGCCTGCTGGTCGCCGGACCGGTGTGCACGATCGCGGTGACCTACGCCTACCGGGCACTCACCGGCGGCACCGTGTCTGTGTCCTAGCCTCCGGTGTGCTGGGCGCATCTGCTCCCAGCGCACCGGAACATCGGCCCCGCAACAGAATTGGTGGTCACTTCGAGGGCAGTGACCGCATCCACCACCACTGCTTGAACCGGGCGATCGGTCCCCCCTCGCTACCCGCGCGCGGGCGCAGCGCCAGCACGAGCACCCCGGCCGTGACAATGCCGGCCAGGTTCACGGCGAGCTGCCCCGCCGACATGAACGCGACATGCCACTCCCCCAGAGTCGCCGCGATCACCGCGAATCCGGCCGCGGGGACGGTGGTGACCGAGATGAACACCCCGACCAGTGCCGCCGATTTCGCGGTCACCACCGCCAGCATGCCTGCCGCACCCGCCAGCAGCGCGACCACCAGTGAGAACGGCCCGACCTCATAGATGAAGTCGACATTCTCGATGGCTTCCACCCCGGTCGGCGTGATCCAGCCGAACTGCTCCCACAGCAAGGTCGCCAACAGCGTGATGACCATCGCCACGGGAAATGCCACCAGCAGTGCGATCGCCGACCTGCGGGCGAGCAGGAAATCGCGCCGCCACAGCCCCACCGAAAAGGCTGCCAGCGGCCCGAATTCCGGCCCGACCACCATCGCGCCGACGATCGTCACCGGTGAGTCGGTGGCCACGCCGACGGCCGCGAGCAGGCAGGCGATGGTGAGGAAGGCGACGAAGGTCAGCGTCAGCGAGGACTCCTCATGGGTCTGGGCGAGCAGTTCCTCCCACACCACCGCATCGGTCGGATCGCCCGGAGCCTCTTCGACCGCCCGCTCACCCGCATCGGAAATCACCGTCTCGACGGGGCCGAGCGTGATGCCGCCGGTGTGTTTGATACCGAGCGTGGTCAGATCGGCGAGCACATCATTGGCGGCCTCACGCGCGACATCGGCCTGGATCAGGTCACCGACGGGCTCGACGGCGACACCGCGCGCCAGCGTCACATGCGTGACGCCCGGGTCGGCACTCAGCACCGCCATCACCTTGTCGGTGAGTTCGGGCGGGCTGATCATGCGCAAGTGCAGCAACGGGACCCCCTCGTGGTCGGCGTCGATGCGACAGCATCGGCGATATTGACCAAAAAGTACCGTTCAGGCGACCGCCTCGCTATCCAGCGAGACGACCCGCACCGTACTCGTCATGCCGACCGATGACGGTCGAAAGCGGGTCCGAGCCGCCGCGAACGTCCGGCCTACTCGGCGGCGCCCTTCGCCTCGCCGTCCTTCTTCTTCTCCGGCTTGAAGTCCAGGCCCGCTTCCTTGCGCTGCTGCGCGGTGATCGGCGCGGGCGCATCGGTCAGCGGATCCACACCGCCACCCGTCTTCGGGAAGGCGATGACCTCACGGATCGAATCCATGCCGGCCAGCAGCGCGGTGATCCGGTCCCAGCCGAAGGCGATACCGCCGTGTGGCGGGGCGCCGTAGGAGAACGCGTCGAGCAGGAAGCCGAACTTCTCCTGCGCCTCGTCGTGCCCGATGCCCATCACATTGAAGACGCGCTCCTGCACATCGCGGCGATGGATACGGATGCTGCCGCCGCCGATCTCGTTGCCGTTGCAGACGATGTCGTAGGCGTAGGCCAGGGCCTTGCCCGGGTCGGTGTCGAACGTGTCCAGCGACTCCGGCTTGGGTGAGGTGAACGCGTGGTGCACCGCGGTCCATGCCGAATGACCAAGTGCCACATCGCCACTCGCGGTCGCCTCGGCGGCGGGTTCGAACATCGGCGCATCCACGATCCACACGAACGCCCACGCGTTCTCATCGATCAGACCGCATTTGCGCGCGATCTCGCCCCGCGCCGCACCGAGCAGCGCGCGCTGCGCCTTGGCCGGGCCCGCGGCGAAGAACACACAGTCACCCGGTACCGCGCCGACATGCTTCGCCAGGCCATCGCGCTCGGATTCACTGAGGTTCTTGGCGACCGGACCGCCGAGCGTGCCGTCCTCCTGCACCAGCACATACGCCAGCCCCTTGGCGCCGCGCTGCTTGGCCCACTCCTGCCAGGCATCGAGCTGACGCCGGGGCTGACTCGCGCCACCGGGCATCACGACCGCGCCCACGTACTCCGCCTGGAACACCCGGAACGGGGTCTCCTTGAAATATTCGGTGCATTCGGTGATCTCGACACCGAAGCGCAGGTCCGGCTTATCGCTACCGAAGCGGCGCATCGCTTCCGCGTAGGTCATATGCGGAATCGGGAACGGGATCTCGTAGCCGACCAGCTTCCACAGCGCTTCCAGGATTTCCTCGGCGACCAGGATCACGTCCTCCTGGCGCACGAAGCTCATCTCGAGGTCGAGCTGGGTGAATTCGGGCTGGCGGTCGGCGCGGAAGTCCTCGTCGCGGTAGCAGCGCGCGATCTGGTAGTACCGCTCGATACCAGCGACCATCAGCAGCTGCTTGAACAGCTGCGGGCTCTGCGGCAATGCGTAGAAACTGCCCGGCTGCAGGCGCGCGGGCACCAGGAAGTCGCGGGCACCCTCGGGCGTCGAGCGGGTCATCGTCGGGGTCTCGACCTCGATGAATTCATGACGGGCCAGCACCGCGCGGGCGGCCGCGTTGACCTTCGAGCGCAGCCGGATGGCCTTACCCGGCGCCTCGCGACGCAGGTCGAGGTAGCGGTACTTGAGGCGGGCCTCGTCACCGGGCTGCTCGTCGAGCTGGAACGGCAACGGCGCACTCTCGTTGAGCACCTCGAGCTCGGTGACGTTGACCTCGATGGAACCGGTCGGCAGCTCCGGGTTCTCGTTGCCGTCGGGCCGCTGCTCGACCACACCGGTGACCTGCACGCAGAATTCGGCACGCAGTTTGTGTGCCTGCGCAGCGGGCTCGCCCTCGCGGAACACCGCCTGCGCCACACCCGACGCATCGCGCAGATCGATGAAGATCACGCCACCGTGGTCACGACGCCGGGCCACCCAGCCGGTGAGGGTGACGGTCTGACCGGCGTGCTCGCTTCGCAGCGAACCAGCCAAGTGGGTGCGCAGCACGGGATTCCTTTCGACGAATGTGACACCGGCAGGGCGATCCGGTGCGGTTGCCATCGTAGTGAGACACATATCCCGAGAGGAAACCGATATCGCCGCCCCGCGTGCGAAGCTGTAGACATCAGGTCGTCGGTCCGCAGGTTTGGACCGAAACCGGGCAGTACCGCACACGTTCCCACCAGGGTGCGAGACAGCAGGGGCCGCGAACACGCGGCGCCGCAGGCGCCGCAAATCCAACACAGAAAGCGGAGCAGATGACCTTCAACGAAGGCCTCCAGATCGACCCGGATCGGGCTTCATCCGGCGGTGGACCCGGAATGGGCGGCAAGCTCGCCCTCGGCGGTGGTGCCGGGGGTCTCATCCTGCTGGTAGTCGGCCTGTTGCTCGGTGGGGATCCCGGTTCGCTGCTCGGCCAGTTGAACGGCAGCGAGAGCAGCACTGTGCAGCCCGGCACCGCGGGCACGCCCGCGCACTGTAAGACCGGCGCGGACGCCAATAAGTACGTCGACTGCCGGGTGGTGCTCACCGCACAGAGCCTCGACGCGGTGTGGGCGGCACAGCTGCCACAGCAGACCGGCAAGAAGTATTCGAAGCCGAAGCTGGTGTTGTTCTCCGGCGCGGTCTCGACCGGTTGTGGCAATGCGACCAGCGCGGTCGGCCCGTTCTACTGCCCCGCCGACCGGACCGCCTACTTCGACACCGCCTTCTTCCAGGAACTGGTCGACCGCTTCGGTTCCAGCGGCGGTCCACTCGCCCAGGAGTACGTGGTGGCGCATGAGGTCGGCCACCACATCCAGAATCTGCTCGGCGATATCGGTCGGGCCCAACAGGATCCGCGCGGACCGGAGTCCGGCGCGGTGCGCACCGAACTCCAGGCCGACTGCTACGCGGGCATCTGGGCCCACTTCGCCGACAAACAGCCCGCCCCCGGCACCGATCAACCGTTCCTGAAAGCCCTGTCCGACAACGATATCCGTGACGCCCTCTCCGCCGCGTCCGCCGTCGGCGACGACCGGATCCAGCGTGCCGCCCAGGGGCGCGTCAACCCGGAGGCCTGGACCCACGGGTCCTCGGACCAACGCCAGAAATGGTTCATCACCGGCTACAAAACCGGTCAGGTCCAAGCATGCGACACGTACTCGGCTGCCGACCTGAACAACCCGTCGGCCTTACGCTGATCGCCGACGGATCGTCGATAATCGAGGCCAGTTGGACTGTGGCACAGCGTAGATAGGGATTTCATGCGGAGAACGAAGTCGGCACTGCTGTTTCTCGTCGTGGCGCTCGCGGGTAGTTGGGGTGTCGCCTCAGCCGAACCCGCTGCCGACGCACCACAACCGCCCACCCCGGCACTGCTGACACTCACGACCATCCCGAGCGGTTGGTCCGAGCGGGTCGACCTGCGCCCGGTGCTGCAGATCTACGCCGACGGCCACGCGGTCGCACAGCCCGACGCCGCATCCACCACTCGCGCCGCCGACACCCCACCGCAGCGGCTCACCGGCACCATCCCCACCGACGTCCTGAATGCCGCGCTGGCGGAAACCAAATCACTCGCCGCCCTCGACCTCGGCATGCCCAGCGCCACCGACCAGGGCACTCAGATCATCGACCTCATGCCTGCGCCGCCCGACCAAGACGTCCATGTCCTCATGTACGCCCCCGACGCGACCGAGAACCTCACCTTTGACCAACAAGCCAACCGCAAACGCTTCACCGACCTCTATCGCAAACTCGTCGACGCCTTCACCCGAGACCACTGAGCCGGTTGTCGACCTCGGTAGCGATCGCCACGAGGAAGGCCTGAGGTACCGCGACACTGTTCGGACGTATGCACAGAACACCAATGCCCCTTCCACTCGAAATCGAGCGGGGGCATTGGAGAACTCCTTCGGACTAGAACTGGTCCTGTTCGTAGTCCGAGCTGACCAATTCATCCGGGTGGGTCGCGCCGATGACGTCCGGAGTGGACTCACCGAGTGGCCCGGTGAGGTCATCGTTGCCGGTGCGGCTCTGGTACGGGTCCACATTGCGGGTGTGCTCGTCGTCGTTGCCGCCGCGTTGGCCGGTGGCGCCGGGGCTGCCGCCCATGAAGGAACTCCCCGAGCTCGCCGCGCTGGTCGACGTACCCGTACCCAGGGATGTGCCGGACAGGCCCGAGACCCGGCTGATGGGTGACACGGTGCTGCCCGGCGTGCCGGTCACCTTCTGCGTCGACGGCGAGCCCGACGTGCTCGGCGAACCGGAACGGCTTCCGATACCGCTCATACCCGAGATCCCCGAGGTGGTGTGCCCGGTATTGGTCGATGCCGCCGTGGTGGACGTGCTCGGTGACCCGGAGGTGCTGGAACCGTCCAACAGGCCTGCGGCATTGGTCGACGCATCCTGCGCGACGGACTGCGCCTGTTCCATGATCGGCTCACCGATGTTCTGCATGACCGCCTGCGCGACCTCCTGCGGCGCGGGCAGACCGCTGGTCCCGAGGAGCTGGTTCACCAGACCGGTCAGCTCGGCGGTCTTCCCGGCCAGGTCACCGCGGGTGGCATTGGCGACCGCGACGGCCGATCCGAGATGTTCGGTCGCGGTCGCGATGAGCGCGGCCTGACCGGGCGGCGTCAGCGCCACCGGCACGAGTGCGGTTGCCTGCGTGGCGAATTCGCCCGCGATACCCAACAGCTGCACATTGCCCTGCTGCACCACCGCGGCGGCCCGCTGGGTGAGTTCGGAGATATCGATACCGCGCTGACTGGTGTCCTGCCCCTGGGTCTGCGCGGTGGTGCTGGCGGCCTGCGCCTCGCGGGACGACTGGCCCTGCCACAGCTGCTCGACGGTCTGCAGACCACCCTTGCCGACCGATACCGCGGCCTCGATGATCTTGGATGACTGACTGAGAATCGCAGTCGGGTCGAAGGCTCCGATGACGCCGGTGCCGAAGCTGTTGAGCAGCTCCAGGATCGGCTGGAACAGCGTATCGATTCCGGGAATCCCGGGAATCGATAGCCCCTGCATCAGCGCCGCGACCGGATCGGACGGAATATTCGTCGCCGCTGCGGCCGCCGCCGCTCCCTGGTTGCTCGCCCCGCCGAGCGCACTGCTCATGGCACTCTGCGCCTGTTGCGCCGCGCTCTGCGCCGCCTGCACCACCGGCGCAGCCGCATGGCTGATCGCGGTCTGCGCATCCGTAAACGCCTGCGACACATCGGGCGGCACCACACCGGACAGAATCGCGCTCGCGTCGGGGGTCGAATTGCCGTTGAGCCCAGGCATACCCGCCGGCATGGTCCCCAGCTGCGGCGAATCCTCGGTGATCTTGCGCGCGAGCACGAATTCGGGCGCCTCGATCGGCGGCAGATCCGCGGGCAACTGCGGCAGCGACAGATCGCTCAATCCCTGCGACGCGTTCTGCAGTGCGTCGACGGCGGTGTTCTGCGTCGCGATCACGGCCTCTTCGATCGCCACGCTCTGCTGATCGGGTGCGATCACGCCGGTCGCGCCGGTATCCATCGGTCTCATGCCCCGCCTCCGACCTGGTCGGCGATCGCGTTCAGTACGCCCGCGTTGCCGAAGTCGGTGGTGTCGAACGCTCCGGCCGCGGTGAACGCGGACTTGGAGAGCTTGTCGTATTTGGCCGACAGATCATTGATGTCCTTGGCCTGCAACACCTGTGCCGCGGCGAACGCCAACAGATAATCGGCGCCGATCAGACCGAATACCGGTGTGAGCGCCGCAACGTTCTGCACGGCATCGAAATTGCCCGCTCCCGCGATCTCGCCGGCGACCCCGGCATTGGTCGCCGCGAATGCTCGGACCGCATCGGTCTCCACCGAGAGATCAGCCATCGAGTTGCACCCCCCAAATCGTCGTGAACTGTAGTTCCGTGTTCATAGCGTCGATCAACATCTACTCCCTGCCCGCACCGGCAGCTCGGCTGCGATCGGGCCCCTGCGCAGCTGCGGGTCGGTACCGGCGCCGCTGCGGTTGCGCTCAATATAGCGGACCCCACCGGCAAGTTTCGAGCCCAACGCGGCCGCCGGAACGGAACTGGAACAGGTTGCAAATTAGAACAAGTTCTATATTCTCGATCACATGAAGGTCGCAGTGACCGGCGCAGCCGGCTACCTTGGCACGAATCTGCTCAGCCTGCTGGTCGAACGAGGACACGAGGTCACAGCAATCGATCGCGTCGTTCCGGAGCAGCGGACGGACCCGAGCGTCACCTGGGTCTCCGGCAATGTGCTCGACCCCGAATCCATGCGCACCGTGCTCGCCGGCGCGGAGATCGTTTACCACCTCGTCGCCGTGATCACCCTGGCCGAGCAGCACGACCTGGCATGGAAGGTCAATACCGAGGGTGTGCGCGTCGTCGCCGAGGCGGCCCTGGATCTGGGCGTGCGCCGGATGGTGCACGCGAGCTCCATTCACGCGTTCAACCAGTACACCTGCGGCGGCCGCATCGATGAGACCTCGGTGCGCTCGACCGATCCCGGCCTGCCCGTCTACGACCGCTCCAAATGGGCGGGCGAAATCGAACTGCGCAAGGTGATCGAACAGGGCCTGGACGCGGTAATCTGCAATCCCACCGGCGTCTTCGGCCCGCTCGACTACAGCACCCCGCTGTCCAGGATCAACCGCACTCTCAAGGACGCCGCCCGAGGCCGGGTACCCGCGATGATCGGCGGCGGCTTCGATCTGGTCGACGTCCGCGACGTCGCGAAGGGCCTGATCCTGGCCGGCGAGCGAGGCCGGACCGGCGAGAACTACCTGCTCGGCGGTTCGATGATCTCCATGCTCGACCTGTGTCGCACCGCAGCGGAGTGCGGCGGCAAGAAGGGTCCGAAGTTCTCCATCTCGCCCAAGGTCGTCAACGGTTTGATTCCGGTGCTCGAACCGATCGGCAAACTGCTCAAGACCGATATCGTATCGAAGGCGGCACTCGGCGCATTGGTCTCCGCCCCGATCGTCGACCACGGCAAGGCCGAGCGCGAAATCGGCTATCAGCCGAGGCCCATCGAGGAGACCGTGCGCGACCTGGTCACCTTCTTCACCGATCCGAAGCAGCTCACCGCACCTGACGCCCGACAGATCGCTTGACACTCTTTAGAACACATGTTCGACTGATGGGGTGCGGTGGCAAAGCCAAACCCTGGATGCCGACGACGGCGCCCTGCCCGGTCTCGACCGGGCGGGTTTCGTGCGCACCGTACAGACCCCCGAATTCGAGGGCATCACGTTCCACGAGGTGCTGTGCAAGAGCGCGCTGAACAAGATGCCGGAGGCGTCGAATCTGCCGTTCCATTGGACGATCAATCCGATGCGCGGCTGTTCACACGCCTGCCGCTACTGTTTCGCGCGTCCCACCCACGAGTATCTGGACCTGGACGCGGGCCGGGATTTCGATTCGCAGATCGTGGTGAAGACCAATATCGCCGCGGTGCTGCGCAAGGAACTCGGCCGGCGGTCCTGGCATCACGAACCGGTCGCGCTGGGCACAAATACCGATCCGTATCAACGGGCCGAGGGCCGATATCGGTTGATGCCCGGCATCATTCGCGCGCTGACCGATTCCGGCACACCGTTCTCCATTCTCACCAAGGGCACGCTGCTGCGCCGGGATCTGCCGCTGCTCACGGCGGCGGCGCGCAAGGTCCGGGTGAACATCGCGGTCTCCATCGCGATCCTGGATATGGATCTGCACCGCAGCCTGGAATCGGGTACGCCATCGCCCAGGGCGCGGCTGGAGATGGTGCGGGCGCTGGCCGATGCCGGGTTCGAGGTGAATGTGATGGTCGCGCCGGTGATTCCATATCTCACCGACAGCCGCGCCCATCTGGACGCATTATTCGGTGCGATCGCCGAGGCCGGGGCGGTATCGGTGGTCGCATTCCCGATGCATCTGCGCGGCGCCACCCGTGGCTGGTTCCTGAGTTGGCTGGCCGAGGCGCATCCGGCGCTGGTGCGCCGCTATCGCCAGCTCTATGGCCGCGGCGCCTATGTGACGCCGGAATATGCGTCCTGGCTACGTGAGCGGGTGCAACCACTGCTCCAGCAACACGGCCTCACCCGCGAGCACACCACGGAGCCGCAGACACAACCCCCGACACCGCTGCCCAACGACACGCAGCTGGCCCTGTTCGCGTAAAGCATTTCACAAGCAATTCCCGCACACGGCGGAGTAGGTTGGCCAATGGCACCTCCCATCGGACGAGGAAGTGAAGCAGGCATATGGTTTCCGACCAAAGTGATGTCGCCACAGCGAAATTGGAAAAGGTCGTAATTCGGTTCGCCGGGGACTCCGGTGACGGAATGCAGCTCACCGGTGATCGCTTCACGCACGAGGCGGCCGCATTCGGCAACGACCTCGCCACCCAGCCCAACTTCCCGGCCGAAATCCGGGCGCCACAGGGCACGCTGCCCGGCGTCTCGTCCTTCCAGATCCAGATTGCCGATTACGACATCCTCACCGCGGGCGACCAGCCCGACGTGCTGGTCGCGATGAATCCCGCCGCGCTGAAGTCCAATCTGGAGGACCTGCCGCGCGGTGCCACCCTCATCGTGAACACCGACGAGTTCACCAAACGCAATCTCGGCAAGGTCGGCTACACCACCGATCCGCTCGACGACAACACACTGAGCGATTTCGTGGTCCACCGCGTGCCGATGACCTCACTCACCCTCGGCGCGACCGAGTCGACCGGTGTCGGCAAGAAGGACGCCCAACGCGCGAAGAATATGTTCGCGCTCGGCCTGCTGTCCTGGATGTACGGGCGCCCGATCGGCGGCACCGAACGCTTCCTGCGCGAGAAGTTCGCCGCGAAACCGGATATCGCCGAGGCGAATCTGCTCGCCTTCCGCGCGGGCTGGAACTACGGCGAGACCACCGAGAGCTTCGCAACCACCTTCGAGGTGGCCCCGGCCAAACTGCCGCCGGGCACCTACCGCCAGATCACCGGTAATACCGCGCTCGCCTACGGCCTCGTCACCGCGGGGCAATTATCCGGGTTGCCGGTCTTTCTCGGCACCTATCCGATCACGCCCGCTTCCGACATCCTGCACGAACTCAGTAAGCACAAGAATTTCGGCGTTACCACCTTCCAGGCCGAGGACGAGATCGCGGGCATCGGCGCGGCCCTCGGCGCATCGCTCGGCGGCGCGCTCGGCGTCACCAGCACCTCCGGCCCCGGGCTGGCGCTCAAGAGCGAAACCATCGGGCTGGCGGTGATGACGGAACTGCCGTTGGTGATCGTCGACGTGCAGCGCGGCGGACCGTCCACCGGACTGCCGACCAAGACCGAACAGGCCGATCTACTGCAGGCGCTCTACGGCCGCAACGGGGAATCGCCGGTCGCCGTACTCGCGCCGCGCTCCCCCGCCGACTGCTTCGCCACCGCGGTGGAGGCGGCCCGCATCGCCCTCACCTACCGCACGCCGGTGCTGTTGCTTTCCGACGGATCGATCGCCAATGGCTCCGAGCCGTGGTCGATTCCGCGGGTCACCGAACAGGAGCCGATCGATCCGCGCTTCGAACCCGAGGCCGAGGAGGGCACGCCGTTCCAGCCCTACTCCCGTGATCCCGATACTCTCGCCAGGCCGCTCGCGGTGCCGGGCACCGCCGGTCGCGCGCACCGGATCGGTGGACTGGAGAAGGCTGATGGCAGCGGCAATATCTCCTATGAGCCCGGCAACCACGAACTGATGGTTCGCCTGCGGCAGGCCAAGATCGATGGCATCACCGTCCCCGATCTCGAGGTCGACGATCCGGACGGGCGGGCCGAACTCCTGCTGATCGGCTGGGGCAGTTCCTTCGGGCCGATCGGCGAGGCGTGTCGGCGTGCACGCCGTCGCGGCGTCCCGGTCGCGCAGGCGCATCTGCGATATCTGAATCCATTGCCCGCCAACCTCGACACCGTGCTGCGGAGCTATCGGACGGTGGTCGCACCGGAAATGAACGGCGGTCAGCTGGCCATGCTGCTGCGGGCAAAGTATCTGGTGGATGTGCAACCGTGGACGAAGATCGCGGGCACGGCATTCTCCGCACAGGAACTCGTCGGGGTGATCGATGCGGCACTGGACGGGTCGCTCGAAGATATGGAACACGACAAGGCGTTCGCGGCACGGGCGCGGGCCACGTACTCGGCTGGGGGTAACTGATGACGATCGTCGAAACCTCGCTCCTCGGAACCGATCTGGGTCTCACCGGACTGTCGGGAGTGCCGTCCGCGGACGGGCCGCAGAAGGTCAAGGACTTCACCTCCGATCAGGAGGTGCGCTGGTGCCCCGGCTGCGGTGACTACGTGATCCTGGCGACGGTGCGCGGCTTCCTCGCCGAACTCGGATTGCGCAGGGAGAACCTGATGTTCGTCTCCGGGATCGGCTGCTCGAGCCGGTTCCCGTACTACCTCGAGGCCTACGGCATCCACTCCATCCACGGCCGCGCGCCCGCCATCGCGACGGGGCTCGCGGTGACCCGGCCGGATCTGTCGGTGTGGGTGGTGACCGGTGACGGTGACGCGCTGTCGATCGGCGGCAATCACCTGATCCATGCCCTGCGCCGCAATGTGAATATGACGATCCTACTGTTCAACAACCGGATCTACGGACTCACCAAGGGGCAGTACTCCCCCACCTCGGAAGAGGGCAAGATCACCAAGTCGACGCCGATGGGGTCGGTCGACCATCCGTTCAACACGCTGTCGGTCGCGCTCGGCGCGGAAGCCAGCTTCGCGGCGCGCGCTCTGGATTCCGATCGGGCGGGCCTCACCGAGGTGCTGCGCGCTGCCGCCGAACACCGCGGTACCTCGTTCGTGGAGATCCTGCAGGACTGCCCGATCTTCAACGACGGTTCCTTCGACGTGCTGCGCAAGGGCGATGCCGAATCCCGCCTCGTCCCGCTGCACCACGGTCAGCCGATCCGTTTCGGCGCCGATGGCGAATTCGCCGTGGTACGTGCCGGTTTCGGGCTCGCGGTGGTGCGCACCGACGAGGTGGAAGAGTCCGAGATCATCGTGCACGACGCCTACACCGACAATCCGGAGTACGCCTACGCGCTCTCGCGCCTGTCCGACCAGGACCTCGGCCACGTGGTCACCGGCATCTTCCGCGATGTCACCCGGCCCACCTACGACGATGCGGTTCGCACCCAAACCGCCATGGCGCGGGAACGCAAACCGGTACAAGAGGATTCGCTGCAATCGCTGCTCAATGGTTCGGAAACCTGGACCATCAGCTAGGCAGGCCGAGCCGATCGGCGAGCGTGCCGAGGATGCGGTGTAGGTCGGCACGCTCGGCGGTGGTGAGATCCGCGGTGGTCTCGGCGTCGATCGCATGTGCGGCGTCGAGGCATTTACGCAGTAGTGCACGGCCGTGGGGGGTCGAGCTCAGGTTTTGACGGCGGCGATCCTCCGGATCCCGCAGTCGTTCGATGGCCCCGAGGGACTCCAGGTGGTCGGCCAGTGCGACGACCAGACTCGGCGCGACGCGCAGTATCTGCGCCATCTCCATCTGCGATGTCGTACCGTTGGCCGCCAACACATTCAGCATTCCGGCATGTTTCGGCTTGAGCCCGAGACTCGACACATCGGCGCTGAAGCGGTCGGTCAGGAACGCACCCAGCAGTCCGAGCCGGAAGGTGATGGTCTCCGGCAGCTTTTCTGCCTTGACGTTCTTCATAGCCAGCATAATACTAACCCTAAACCATTCAGAGTCTGAACGATTTAGGGAGTGAACGATGCAGGACGAGAAGCTCACCAGATCCGCGATCATCGTCAATGCGGTCGGCGCGAGTGTCGCCGTGGCATTCAGCGTCGCGGCACTCGTCGACCCAACCCTGGCGATAACCAGCAGCGCGGACTCGCCCGGTGTCGATCTGTATGCCCAGGCCTACGCTGCCCGTGCCATCCCGCTGGGCGCCGCACTGCTGTTCAGCCTGACGAGCCGCCGCAAGCGGGCTCTCCTACCGCTGCTGACCGTGTCCGGTGCGGTACAGCTCGGCGACGTCGCCATCGGCGCTACCCAGGGAGTTCCGGGCATGATGGTCGGCGGCAGCGTGCTCGCGCTCATTCATCTCGCCACCGCGGGTCAACTGGCCCTCGGCAGGAGTCGCTCCGCGACAGCCGCAGCCTGAGCGACGACTACGGACATGAGTCAGACGTGCTTGGCGAAACCGAGGTCGATGACGGCGTCGCGTTCCTGTTCGAGTTCCGCGACGCTGGCGTCGATGCGGGCGCGGGAGAATTCGTCGAGCTCCAGGCCATCGACGATCGAGTATTCGCCGTCCGCGCAGGTGGTGACGGGGAACGAGGTGATGAGGCCTTCGGGAATGCCGTAGGAGCCGTCGGAGGGGACGGCCATGGAGGTCCAGTCGTCGGTGTGGGTGCCGAGAGACCAGTCGTGGATGTGGTCGATGGCGCCGCTGGCCGCGCTGGCGGCCGAGGAGGCGCCGCGGGCCTGGATGATGGCGGTGCCGCGCTGTTGGACGGTAGGGATGAATTCCTCGCGCACCCAGCCCTGGTCGACGAGTTCATGGGCGGGGCGGCCCGCGATGGTGGCGTGGGTGATATCCGGATACTGGGTCGCGGAGTGGTTGCCCCAGATGGCGACGCGGGCGATATCGGCGGCGGGCGCGCCGGTCTTCTTGGCCAGCTGCGCTATGGCGCGGTTGTGGTCGAGGCGGGTCATCGCGGTGAATCGCTCGGCCGGGACGTCCGGGGCATTGCTCATGGCGATGAAGGCGTTGGTATTGGCCGGATTTCCGACCACCAGCACCTTGACGTCGTCGGCGGCGCTGGCGTTGATCGCCTGGCCCTGTTCGGTGAAGATCGGGCCGTTGGCGGCCAGCAGGTCCGAGCGCTCCATCCCCGCGGTGCGTGGCCGGGCACCGACCAGCAGCGCGACATTCGCGCCCGCGAACCCGACCCACGGATCGTCACTGATATCGATCGACTCGAGTAGCGGGAACGCACCGTCCTCGAGCTCCATCGCCACACCCTCCAGCGACGCCACCGCCGCCGGAATCTCCAGCAACCGCAGCCGTACCGGCGTCTCGGACCCCAGCAGCGCACCGGACGCGATCCGGAACAGCAGGCCGTAGGCGATCTGCCCCGCACCTCCGGTCACGGCAACGGTCACGGGCGCGGTCCGAGCAGCGGTGCTCACGAGAAACTCCTTGCGATAGACGGACACTCGATCCCCACCCTAACGACTCTCACGGCCCCCGAACCCCAGTGGTGAGCTACGCGACAATCACCCCGCCGCACCCATCCAACCTCCCCAGCTAACAACAAGCGCCCTGCCAACGGTGCGGCCTCGGCCGTCCGGTCGCCCCCTGCCCGACTACCCGGTCAAGACCGGGTCCCGGGCCACCGCGGTCGACCCAACCCCGCCCCGGGACTGTCCCGACCGCGGCACTGCGCTCAGCCGCAGGGATACCCACAACGGCTGCGATGCAGCTGTTCAGAACATTGCGCAACCGCACATCGCATGCAATCGCGCATGGCAGGCCGATTCGTAAGTCGCACAACTCAACTCGCGTATCAACACAGTCCCGCGACTTCCTGATCGGTCAGGACGATCGGCGACACATAATCCTTCGCCCGAGCCAGGCGAACAGCACGGTACAGCGGCCGCTCCTCCAGTCCGGCATCTCGGGCCTCGGCGCGCAGTTGGTGGACGAGCATGGTCGATACCGCTACGGCCGCGGCGAGTTCGCTGGCGGCCAGGGCGTCGGCCAGTTTGCGGAGGCCGAGCAGGTGGAGTTCGCGACCGCTGCCCGCATCGGTGTACATCGCGAGGGGCACGACCTGCGACTCGACACCTGCGGTCACCCGTAGGACGATGCGGCTCAAACGAGCCGGAAAGACGAGGACCTCGACGCCGTTGGCGGCCGCGATATCGACCTGGCGCTCCCCGATCACCCGCCGCGCGTGAATCGTGGTCCCCGCCAACCACATCCGCCGACGACGCAGCGCGATGGCGTAGGCGACGGTGGGCGCAGCGACGACGAGGCCGATCGCGATCGCGATCGACCACGGCACCAGCAACGCCGCGAGCAATGCGGCACCGATACCCACCCCTACCGCGGCGAGGGCGAGACGCCGCAGCATGGGTGCGTAGGTCTCGGGCGCGACGAGATCGAGTCCGACCGACGGAACCGGTTGGGATGCACCGGGATTCGTGGGCTCTACAGGCACGGCTGCCCATTCGTCGTGGTGCGGGTGTATCCCGGCACCGTACTACTCGCCCGAGCGCAAAGCGGTCGCGACGGCGGCCACCGTCTCGTCCAGTGGGATCTGACGCTGTTCACCCGTGGCCATATCCTTCAGGCCGATGGTGTTCTCGGCCAGATCACGGTCACCGAGGACCAGGGTGAATTTGGCGCCGGACTTGTCGGCGGCCTTCAGCGACCCCTTGACGCTTCGACCGCCGTAGGCCAGATCGACCCGAATGCCCGCCGCCCGCAACTGTGCCGCGAGCACGACCAACCGCTGCTTGGCCGCATCGCCGAGTGATACGCCGTAGACCTCGCACCGCGCCGGATCGCCCGCCGACTTGCCCTCGGCCTGCAGCGCCAGAATGGTGCGGTCCACACCGAGTCCGAATCCGATGCCGGACAGCGGTTGTCCGCCCAGTTCGGCCATGAGCCCGTCGTAGCGTCCGCCACCGCCGATACCCGACTGCGCCCCGAGACCGTCGTGCACGAATTCGAAGGTCGTCTTCGTGTAGTAGTCCAGGCCACGCACCATCCGCGGATTCACCACGTAAGGCACGCCGAGCGCGTCGAGATACCCGAGCACCTGCTCGAAGTGCGTCTTCGCCGACTCCGACAGGTGATCGATCATCAGCGGCGCATTCGCGGTCATCTCGCGCACCTCGGGCCGCTTGTCGTCGAGCACCCGCAGCGGATTCAACTGCGCCCTTCGCTTGGTCTCCTCGTCCAGCGGCAGCCCGAATAGGAACTCCTGCAACAGCTCTCGATACTGCGGACGACAGGTCTCGTCACCGAGCGAGGTGATCTCCAGTCGGAAGCCATCCAACCCGAGTTCGCGATATCCGGCGTCCGCGATCGCGATCACCTCGGCATCCAGTGCCGGATCATCGATACCGATCGCCTCGACGCCGACCTGTTGCAACTGCCGGTACCGACCGGCCTGCGGGCGCTCATAGCGGAAGAACGGACCGGAGTACACCAGCTTCACCGGCAATTGCCCCCGATCGAGCCCGTGTTCGATGACCGCACGCATGACACCCGCGGTGCCCTCCGGCCGCAGCGTGACACTGCGCTCGCCGCGGTCGGCGAAGGTGTACATCTCCTTGGTCACCACATCGGTGGATTCACCGACGCCACGCGCGAACAAGGCGGTGTCCTCGAAGATCGGCAGCTCCACATGCCCGTACCCGGCGAGTCGGGCGGCACGGATCAAGCCGTCGCGCACCGCGACGAACTCGGCCGAACCGGGTGGCACGTAATCCGGAACCCCCTTCGGGGCGGAGAAGCTGCTGGTCTTGGTCACGATGGTCCAGTTTCCACCACTACGGCCCATCAAGTCCAACCGGTTTGCCACGCTAGCGACTGCTCGCAGGTCGCTCGAAAGGATCAGCTCCGTTATACGGCGTCACGACTGGTCGAAATGGCCTGCTGAGCAGTCTCAGGAATAGATGGCACAATCCTGTGCCGTACGTAACGGATACGGGAGGAACGTGGTAGTGCCGAGCAACGAACAGCGACGGGCAGCGGCGAAACGCAAGCTGGAGCGCCAGCTGGCCAACCGGGCCGATCGGGCGCGCAAGCGCAAGCGACTCATGATCGCCGGATCGGCGCTCGGCGTGGTGGTCGTGGCGGCAGCGGCCGTCGGCGTCTACTTCCTGACCAAGAGCGACGATAAGCCCGCGGCCATCAGCTGTGACTACCGCGACAGTCAGAAGCCCGCGGATAAGCAGGTGAACAAGCCGCGCACCAGCGGCATCGAGAACACCGGCGACAATGCGAGTCTCAGCGTCAGCATGGATACCACTCAGGGCCCCATCGGCCTCACCCTGGACAATGCCAAGGCGCCGTGCACCGTCAACAGCTTCGCGAGCCTGGCCGGTCAGGGCTACTTCGACAACACCATTTGCCACCGCATGACCGCGGACGAGGGCCTGAAGGTGCTGCAGTGCGGTGACCCGACCGGCACCGGCACCGGCGGTCCCGGCTACCAGTTCGACAACGAGTACCCGACCAATCGGTACAACCCCGCCGATCCCGCATTGCAGCAGCCCATGGACTACAAGCGCGGCACGCTGGCCATGGCCAACGCGGGACCCGATCCTGTCACCGGTGGCGGCACCAACGGCAGTCAGTTCTTCATCGTCTACGGCGATTCACAACTGCCGCCGAACTACACCATTTTCGGCACCGTCGATCCGGACAGCATGGGCACGTTGGACAAGATCGCAGCAGGCGGTCAGGACAACTCCAACGGACAGGGCGACGGCAAGCCCAATCTCCCCGTAACCATCCAGTCGGTCCGCATCGACTGAGCCGGCCCTTTCGAGCGACCTGCAAGCAGTCGCTACGACACGCCCGATCCGAATACTCGCTTCGTCCGGGCCCGCTGCGCACAATGCGCAGCGGGCCCGAACTACCTCCCCGAACAAGCCAGGGTAGGCGGCCCTAATCGTCCGGTTAGGGTGTGCTAAGGCCGGAGATCCTCCGAAGCTTTCCCCTACCCGCCGGAATTGTGCGATATATGCTGTTAAGCGGCACGCCCAGACGGTTGGCGCCGAGCTTTCTCGGGTAATCTCGAATAAAGGAGAACGCGAAGCGTAGTCATCCCCTGCCGGACGATCCCAACCGGGAATGCCACGCCACGAGTTCTCTGGGTGTCCACGTTTGCAGGCGGGGCACCGGCGCGGCGGACTACAGTTCGACGTGGCGGCGTCCGTGACGAAGCACCACAACATCCATAGTGATCACTGCAGCATCGGGGAGCAGCCATGTCCGAGGAACTGGACGACATCGGCCGGGAAACCGCGGCCATGATGAAGACCGCATTGCAGCTTGCGACCCTGGTCGCACTGCGGACCCGTGAGCGTGGTCAGAAGGAAGCCGAAGCCCGCGTCAAGGTCACCGAGGCCCGCATCAAGGAGGCCCGGGAACTGCAGATCCGTGAGGCCCGTGACGCGAAGGCGAAGGACCCACGCAATCTCGAACTGGCCAGGATGGTCGAGAAATCGGTTCCAGCCAAGGGTATTTCATTGGAGAAGGATCGTTTCTCCGCACAGGCCGAGGCCAGTCGAATGGCCGCGACGGCGTCGGCTCAGTCCAAACCGCTCATCCGTTACGACTCCCAGGAGCGTCGGCAGGCCATCGCCGCGCATCTCGCCCGCATCGGTATCGCACCGGAACTCGCGGCGATCCGGATGCTCATCGAGGTAGGTCAGGGGCAACCGCCCGAAGAGGCCGTACGCATTCGCGACGAAGCCGCCCGCGCGGCCGCCGCACGAGGTCGGGAACAAGACGCACGCGGTTTGGAGCGCGTCCGCCAGTAACTGGCTCCCAACGCCGTAAACCGAAAACGCCCGCTGAAATCAGCGGGCGTTTCGACGTTTTCGGCTCCTCAGACGCGGAAATCGCCGATGGTCGGATCACCGAAAAGCCCCTGGGTGGGGGACTTCAGCGGCAGTGGGCTCAGCATGTCCTTGTGGCCGTTGCGCACACTGCAGTACTTGAACGGTCCGCGGGGATCGAAGAGTTTGGTCATATGCGGATCCGCATGGTCGAGGAACCAGATGCTCAATCCGGTGCTCGGCTCGAGCCGATAGTGCTCCCATGCGCGCCAGAGCGCATCTAGTCGCGCCACCGCCTCGGCATGCTTCCACCACTCCGGGCACCACACCGTTTCACTGATATCGGTGACCTGACGCCGGTACACCAGGCCGAGGTAGTTCTCGACGAAGTCCACCACATTGCTGTAGATCATGGGCTGTTGCTGCTGTTCCGTCACAGCTCCACCTCGCTGACGCTCGGCTCCGCTGTGACTGGCCGTGCGGTGTCTATGGTTCCCTCGCTACGCTCGGTCACAGTGGCCGAACCTCCTCGATTTGACCGTATTCGGGTGGCGGAGCAGCCTTGGTCAGATTGGGCGAGCCGAACAGGTCGGCGATCTCGGTCTTACGCCCCGGAAGATGGTGCGAGATCGACTTCTTCACGTCGTCAGCGTAGTCGCCCTCCCACCAGGGCACGGTACGCACGAGCACCGCGGGCTGGCCGGAGGTGAAGACGATCGCGCGGCCCTGCGGCAGGGTCGCAAGCGCGTTCACGGTGAATGTCTTGGACGAGCCGAGTGAACGCGAATAGCTCTTGCCGCCTTTGGATTCCGAGACCGAGGACGAGATCGCGTCGTATTCGCCGATCGCCTCGGAACGGTCGCGCAGGAAGTTCATATCGTCGACGCCCGGACCCAGCACCTTGATATTGGCCGCCGACCACAGCGCCAGCATGCCGTCGTCACCCCAGCAGCGCGCACCCTGTGCCCAGGACTGCAGCACCGTCATCACCACGATGCCGCGTGAACCGAAGTGACTGTACTGCTTGGGCAAATCCTTCCAGCGCACCACATTCGCCGCCTCGTCCAGGACCGCGAGCATCGGGATCGGCAACCGTCCGCCGGGCGAATGCGTGGCCTTGCGCATGGCCACATCGACAACGGCCTCGGTGAGCGCACTGACCAGCGGCGCCGCGGAACCGCGGCCCTCGAGCGAGAGGCTGTAGAGCGTGCCGTTGTTCTCGATGAATTCGAGTTCGTCGAACTGCATGCGGTTATCGCCCGGCAGGATCCACGGGTGCACGTTGGACAGCTGCAGGCAGCGGATCATTTTCTTCGCGGTGCCGAAAATGCCGCTCTTGGTGCGCGGGTCGGCGTTGTACTGCATCGCGAGGCCCGAGGCCGTGTAGTGCTTACTCGAATTGCGCAGCAGCTCGATGGGTTCGGAGTCGTTGGGATTGGTCACCCAGTCCCAGACCTGGACGATCGGGCGACCACCGAGCGCGGCCGCCAGGAACAGCCCGGCGAGCAGATCCTCGGCCTCCGGATCGAAGAACACATCACCCTTGGCATCGGAACCGCTGTCGGCATCGGCGAAGTGTCCGGCCAGCCGCGCGGCCCGCATCTCCGCACCATCGTGATGTGCGTCCACCCAGGCAAGTGGATCCCAGAACCAGGTCGGCTCCTCCCCCGCGACGCCCTGCGGGTCGAAGACGAAGGTACGACTTCCCTTGGCCTCGCGCACATCTCGGGTTGCATCGACCACATCCCGCTTGTTCGAGGTGGACAGGACCGGTCCGATGGCAGTCAGGATGGCCGGGATCACCCGCGAGGTCGATTTGCCCTGGCGCGGACCCCAGATGTCCAAGTGCAGATCCTCATACGAGCCATAGAGCATCACCCCATCGGCAATACCGACGCCGATCGGCACACCCGGGCTGTCGTTGTAGCCGAGCCTGACACCGAGCATTTCGGCCTTCGACCGCACCCCGGCCTCGGTAAGCGATTTGATGGCGCTGCCGCTGCCCATCACATCGGCCTTCTCGTCCACGGAGAGCCGACCGACCGATCGGCGTGCGGCAAGCCGCTTGCGCACCACCACATAGGCCACGATCGCGCCGATGACGAGCAGCACGATCACCGTGGAGGCGCGTGGCCAGTGCAGTTTCCCCCTGACCAGATCGGCGACGATCGCGATCGGGTTGACCGGAACGTCCTGCGGGGTGACAGCCATCGCGTTGCCGAGATGCAGGGCGATCCACAGGGTTCCGAGAGTCGCGAAACCGGCGTAGATCATGTAGAGGGTGATATCGGGTCCGACCGCGGCTGGATCCTGCACCTTCTTCTTTTTCGCCATGTCTGCCTCCTGTTAGGACCTAGCTATGTGGTTGTCGCTGGTGCGGGTTCAGCGGAAGGCGTCGAGCCGCCAACCTTCCGATGTGCGCACCACGGTCGCGATGACCGTCGCGGGCGGCAGGGATTCCTTGCGCCCGTTCGGGTAGACGACCGTTTGCTCGATCCCGATCTTGAACTGTTGGACGTTCGGATCGGCGCTCGCGGGCGGGCGCTCACCCGATGCGAAGGTGAAGGCTTCGATATGTGCCTGCGCCTTGGCCCAGTCCGCCCACTGCAGCGTCGCTTTCGGTGTCTCGATTCCGGTCGGCGTGCTGTCCAGCATGCGGATCAGGCTGGGGCCCAACCATTTCCGCGCGCGCGACAGCGAGGCGCCCTGGGCCTCGGTGGCGGGCTGCCAGGAGTAGATCTCCTTCAGCGCGGCCACCGCGACGCCGTCGGGCGTCACCGGATCGGGTGCGGGCACACCCTCCAGCAATCGGGTCGTGGACGTGGGTGGCTGCGGCGCACCGGAACCCGACTCCCGATCCGAGCCGGCGCACCCCGCAACCGACATCACGACGCTCACCACCAGCATCACCACCAGTTTCGCGCGTGCAGTGTTCGATATGCGGCGTTCGCGGGCCCCTTCGTGGTCACGCTCCGCTACCGCCTCCGGGTCCGTCGCTCGCGCCGCCGTGTTATTCAAGGCTAACCGCCGGGACCGACACTTGCGCGGTCCAATCGCCGCACGTGCTTCGGCGTGTTCGCCGGCCGCGGTATCGATTGTCGTCACAGCACCCTCCTCCCGCGGCCGTCGCCCGGTACCGCGACCTCGGTCACGCCACTGGAATGCCCGTACGCGGCGGGCCTGGATTGGATCATTCGGCCGTTGCCGGAATAGATTCCGACCTCGGCGGGGCCGCGCGGACCGAATGAACTGAACACCAGATCACCGGGTTGCAGCTTGCTCAGCGGTACTTCGACGCCCGCCTCCCACTGCTGTTCGGCGGTCCGCGGCAAGGTCACCGTGCCCGACGATGCCGAGAACACCGCGGCCGAAGTGAGGCCGGGACCGTCCATGCCGCCGCCACTCGGTCCCTGCGGGCCACCGCCACCCCAGACGTACGGCGTGCCGAGCCATTGCTGCGCCGCCTGAACGACCTGAACGCCGCCCGCCCCCTCCTGCGGGGTGAAGCGGCCAGTGGAACCCTGCGCGCGGTATTGCGGTTCCATCGAAAGGATATTCGCGACGTACGGCTGGGTTTCTGCGTAGTGCGCGGCCACCTGGTTCGGCATACCGCCGGAGGCGAGTACCGCGCCCTCGCCGGCGTTGTAAGCGGCCAGGGTCAGTGCGACGACATCGCCCTGCACGCGGCCCTGGGACTCCCACGCCGTGATCTTGTGCGCGAGCGCGCACATATAACGGCCCTGACCGATGATCGCGTCGCCGTCGTCCCATACGCTCGCGACGCCATTGCCGTCGGCATCGATGACATAGGGCTGACCGTCATCGGGATCGATACTGGCCGCGGTGCCGGGCAGGAACTGGGCCAGACCCTGCGCGCCTGCGGGAGAGGACGCGCCGCGCCGGAATCCGGACTCCTGCCTGCCCTGTGCGGCCAGCAGCGACGGGGTGATCTGCGGACAGATGGAACCCGCACGGCGATACCAGATCTCGAGTTCCTGCGGCACCTTGCCCGCGGCCAACGCACCCCCCGCGGTGCCGAAGCCGCGGTTACAGCGCGGATCGGACGAGAAGGCCTGCGCGCCACCGACATCCGGGGTCGGTGCGCCGTCGAGCCAGGGCAGCGGGTCGATTTGCCGACCACCGGTGAAGCGTCCGCCCGGCACGATCTCGAAATGCAGATGCGGGCCGCTGGATTCACCCGCCGAACCGACCTGCGCGATGGGCTGACCGGCGACGACGGTATCGCCGACGTGCACATGCACGCCGCTGTCCCACATATGGCCGTACACCGCGGAATATGCGCGGCCGTTGGTGTCGACGGAATCGACGACGATCCAGTTGCCGAAACCCGAAGCGGGACCGGCCGCTACGACGCGTCCATCCGACACCGAATAGATGGTGGTGCCGTCGGCCGCGGCGAAGTCGACGCCCTTATGGGTGCCGCCGCGCGCGCCGAATACGTCCGAAACGGTGAAGGTGCCAGCGGCCAGCGGCAGCGTCCGGCGGATCGGGCCGACGCCCGCGGCCAGCGACGGCGCACCCGTGGCGGTCGAATGGGCTTGGGTGGCAGTCGGATTGCCGGTCGTACTCATGGAAGTGGGGCTGCCCGCGACGCGGGAATTACCCGGTGTGTATCCGCCGAGCGGCGCCAGCACAGTCGACGATACGAGCACCGAAGTGCCCTCGCAGGCGTCGTCCACGGCGGGCATCACGATGACGACAACCAGGGTCATCAACCCGAGTACGCTCGTCAGCGCCAGGTAGAGGAGGGTCCGCCCGGTCACCGCATCCCCGGCAGTGCCGAACGGCCGCGGACCGAACCGAAAAAGTTCACGTTTGCCGCCGAGATTCGTTGAGGGTGTCGGCCAGGGTGCGGTTCATCTCCGCGGCGGCGGCCAATTGTTGTTGTAACAGAGCGACTTTGCGGCGCAGCGCCGTCGCGTCCAGGCGCTCGAGACTCGGTCCCTCGGCGGCGCGCACCCAGTTGCGTACCGAGTTGGTATGCACGCCGATCTGCTCGGCGACCACCCGGCAGGCCTCCGATTCGCTGCGTAGTTTGCCGGTAAGTGCAATGACCTGCTCGACCGCAGCCTTGCGCACTTCCGGCGACACTCTCCGATAGGACCGGTGCGGCATCATGCGCCCCACCTCCCACAGCCATCCACCGGTCTCGAAACCTGTGTTGTTTCGAGCGACCTGCAAGCAGTCGCAAGCGGCGTTGTTTCGAGCGACCTGCGAGCAGTCGCAAGCGGCGTTGTTTCGAGCGACCCGCGAGCAGTCGCAAGCGGCGCGAGCCCCCTCATGCGGCACTCCCACTGGGGGAATCGCCACCACGCGAAGTCGACTCGGTGAACTCGGAGAAGCGCTGGTTGGTTTCGTGGATCCCACTCTCCTTCTCGGACAAGGTGAATTCCATATGGAACGGGATGCCGGGGCGGCGATCCTCACCGATCTTCAGCAGGAATTTGCCGGTACCCGGCGGCGACGGGCGCAGCTGACCAGGCTTGAGCGCCTCGCCCGTCAGCGCTTGCGGTGCGGACCATCCGGTCACCATCTCCTCCTCGGCGGATGTGAACGGAACCACGCTGTCCAGGCGCTTGATCTCCTCGCCGGGTAGCGCGCCGAATATCTTGGCGCGCGCGCGTTCGAGGAAGCCCAGCGCCTTCGCGATGGCGGCTTCCGATCCCAGTGCTTGCAGATCCTTGATGGTGTGGCTGATCATGATCAGCGCGGTGGCGATGGTGCGCTGCAGACGGGTCAGCTCATCGACCCGGTCGACCATGAAGTCGCCGAGGCCGAGCACCTGCCACAGCTCGTCCATCACTACCTGGAAATAGCGCTGCGGGCCGAGTTTCGCGTCGGCGAGCACATGCGCGGCCTCCACCGAGGCGAAACCGTCGGCCCAGCAGGCCAGCATCACCGCGGCCTTGAGCTTCTTATCGCCGGTGGGGATATGGGATACGTCGATGCAGACCGCGACCGCGCTGGTATCGATCGGAACGGTGGTCTGCCCGTTGAAGATCGCGCCGAACGGGCCCTGGGTCAGGGCGCGCAGCGAGCGGCGCAGGCCCTTGATGGCCACCTGGTATTCGTTCGGATCGTCGGCGCCGGCGTCGAGCTGCAATTCGTCACCGCCTGCGACGATCACCTCGAGCAGGTTCTCCATGATGGGCGGTTGGTCGGGCGTATAACCGCTGCCCGGTCGGTAGAGGATGCGCAGTGCGGTGGCAATCAGCGTCTCCTCGTAGTCGCGCACCCGTGCGCCGCGTACGAGCTCGACCAGACCGGCGATGAGCGTGACCTGGCGGGCGCGCAGATCCTGCAGCACCTGAAGTTGCAGTGCCGGAAACTCGTCCAGCATCGGCACGACCGAACCGAGCACACCGGCGGCGAGCGGGTTGAGCTTGCCGTGGCCGTAACCGAGATCGATCACCTGGCCGCCGACCAGTTCGACCAACTTGCGGTAGTCCGGTTTCACGTCGGCCAGGATCAGCGGGGTGATGCCCTGCGCGATCCCGCCGAGCACGATCCGGCGCACCAGCGAGGATTTACCGAAACCGTTGAGCCCCAGCACGAAAAGGC
This sequence comes from Nocardia vinacea NBRC 16497, assembly GCF_000308835.1. Lineage (GTDB taxonomy): Bacteria > Actinomycetota > Actinomycetes > Mycobacteriales > Mycobacteriaceae > Nocardia > Nocardia vinacea. The sequence goes on from NZ_BAGN01000150.1 coordinate 36,225, forward strand.
TGGGCGCGGTGATGAAGCTGCCGCGCAGGAACCAATTCATCGGGTCGAAGCAGACCGGGGCGCCGGTATGCAGATGCGAACCGAGCGGGGTGCCGATCAACGGCGCACCCGCGCCGACCGACCACGGCCACAGACCCGCCACCTGGGCGGTGGTGGCCCGATATTCGACCGGGCGGCCCACGACGTTCATCCGGCCACCGCCGGGACCCATATAGCCGCGATCGGTGAGTTGGGCTGTGCTGCGGTCGAATCCGTCTTCGAAGACCTGTTCGGCGCGGGCCGCGTAATTGCGGCGGCGGATATCGTCGGTGCGGATCCGGAAGGTCGCGAAGGCCGCCCGCAGGCCGGTGCCCTCACGGCTGATCTGCTCGAGTTTGGCCCTGGTCGCATCGTCGAGCAGCGCCGGACCCGACTGTTTGCGCTTGTCCGACCTCGCCTTTGCGCGACGGGCGGCCTTATCCATCAGCGGGGTGCCCATGGCGCGGTCGGCGGTGTAGTCGATCTTGGCCGCGCGCTGTGCCTCGCGACTCGTCCGCGAGCCATTGCGTTCCGGTCGTGCCACGCGTTCCCCCCGTGCCGGTCGTTGCGGTGCGCCATCGCGCGGGCGAGCGGTCCTGGCGCCGTCGGGACGTCCACGCTCGGTCGAAGTCCGCTCACCGCGGCCGTTTTCGGGCCTGATGCGCCCGCGGTCCGGATGCGGCCGATCGGCACGGCCACCGTCCGCGGCAGCGGCGCCGGGTCGCGCCCGCCGCTCG
>NZ_BAGN01000149.1 GCF_000308835.1 Nocardia vinacea NBRC 16497
GGCCGTGCCGGTTCCGAAGGATCCGGTGACCCAGCGACACCCGGAAGCCGGTCCCGCCGCACCCGGGCCCGTCGCGCCCGCGCGCGAGCGCTCAAACAATCAGCACGCACAGAATCGGAGCCGAGTACACGTGAGTGAGCGAAGCGAGCGACCCAACAGCCCAGCTGAGCAGCAGCCGACCAGCCCGACCGAGCCGAGTCGCATCGAGGTCCGCACCGCCGACCCGTATCCGGTGATCATCGGCCGCGGCCTGCTCGGCGAGCTCGTCGAGTCGGTCGTCGGCGCGACTACCGGCGTGCGCACCGTTGCGATCTTCCATCAGCCGCCGCTGGCCGAAACCGCCGAGGTGGTGCGCAAGGCCTTGGCCGACAAGGGTATCGATGCGCACCGCGTCGAAATCCCGGATGCCGAGGCGGGTAAGGATCTGGCCGTGGCCGGCTTCTGCTGGGAGGTGCTCGGCCGCATCGGCCTGACCCGCAATGACGTGGTGGTATCGCTCGGCGGCGGTGCGGCGACAGATCTGGCCGGATTCGTCGCCGCCACCTGGATGCGCGGTGTGCATATCGTGCATGTGCCGACCACGCTGCTGGCGATGGTCGACGCGGCCGTCGGCGGTAAGACCGGTATCAATACCGAGGCGGGTAAGAATCTCGTCGGCAGCTTCCATGAACCGGCCGCGGTGCTGGTGGATCTGGCGACCCTGGAGACGGTGCCACGCAACGAGATCGTCGCGGGCATGGCCGAGATCATCAAGGCCGGTTTCATCGCCGACCCGGTGATCCTGGACCTGGTGGAGCGCGATCCGGAGGCCGCACTCGACCCGACCGGTGATGTGCTGCCCGAATTGATCCGCCGCGCCATCCAGGTCAAGGCCGATGTCGTTGCCGCCGATCTCAAGGAAGCCAGCCTGCGCGAGATCCTCAACTACGGCCACACCCTCGGCCATGCCATCGAGCGCCGCGAGCGCTACCGCTGGCGGCACGGTGCGGCCGTCTCGGTGGGTCTGGTCTTCGCCGCCGAACTCGGTCGCCTCGCCGGTCGCCTCGACGATGCCACCGCCGACCGCCATCGCAGCGTCCTGGCCAGCGTCGGCCTGCCGACCAGCTACGACGCCGACGCCCTCCCGCAACTCCTCGACGCCATGCAGACCGATAAGAAGACCCGCTCCGGTGTGCTGCGCTTCGTGGTCCTCGACGGCCTCGCCAAGCCCGGCCGCCTCGAAGGCCCGGACCCCACCCTGCTGGCCGCCGCGTACTCGGCCATCGCCCGCGAGGACAGCGCCAGCAGCGGCGCGATCCTGCTGTAGTCGCGAACAGCGAAGCGGCGCATCCGATTCGGTCGGTTGCGCCGCTTTTGCGATCTCAGCCGCAGGCGCATGCCGACGGGCATCGGCCCGCCCGCTGCATGGGCGAACTGAGCACCCGAACAGGACTACGGCCCATCCGGAAAACGAAGGCGACCCTCCGGCCGGATCGGCCGATGAAGGTCGCCTCCAAATCGAATTCGCCAGCGGCTATGCGGGAGTCGCGGCGGCGCCCGGTGCCTGGGGTGCGGACCGATTAGCGGACTTGTTGATCTGGCGGTCGGCGATGATGCGGCCGATGCCGATGCCGATCAGGCCCGGAATGAAGACCAGCAGGACGATGAAGGACGCGCCCGCCGTCAGTTCGAAGAGCAGGCCGTTATCGCCGAGATCGAAGCGGGGCAGCCAATCGAGCAGCCACGAAACCGCACCGCTGCCCAGACCCGCGGCAGCAGCAGTCTTCAGCCACAGGATGGTGAGGTCGGAGCCGTGCTCCGGATCCGGATGGACCTCACGGTCCTTACGGCCATCCAGCACACCCCAGAACACCACCGCGGCGAGCAGCACCACCAGACACAGCGGTCGCATCCAACTGCCCTGGGTCGGCCAGTACACCATCGCGAATCCCAGCGCGGCACGCAGGAAAACGACCAGCGCACCGAGCCCGATGGCCCGCAACACCCAACCATTCATGGTCAACACCATAGCCTCGAGTCGGCCGGATCCAAATGAGAACCGGTTACAGATTTATCGCCGCGGCCATTTCCGCGTGTGGAGCCGGGCGGCCGGTGAACTGTTCGACCTGGCCGTAGGCCTGGTGCAGCAGCATCTCCAGCCCGCCCACCACGGTGTGCTCCGCCCGCGCGACCGCAACGGCCAGCGGCGTCGGCCACGGATTGTAGATCGCGTCGAGCACCACCGGGGCTGCCGCCACCGCCTCGGCGACGACCGCGGCCGCCTCGGCCGGGATCGTGCTCACCACCGCACCGGCATCCGCGCACGCCGCGCGCAATGCGTCTTTGTCGAATCCGATCACGGCGGTGGTCATACCGAGCTGCTCCGCGAGATCCACTGCGTTGCGCGCCCTTCCGGCATCGCGGGCGACAACGGTCACCGCCTTCGCACCGAGTTCGGACAACGCGAGCAGCGCCGGACGCGCGGTTCCGCCCGCACCGAGTACGACGGCCTCGGCCAACCCGCCGACACCACCGCCGCGCAACGCGCCGAGCACACCGTCGACGTCGGTGCAGTCGGCACGCCAACCCTGCGAACCGATCCGAACCAGGGTGTTCGCCGAGCCCACCAGCACCGCGCGCTCGGTACGTTCGCTCGCATATGCCAGCGCGGCTTCTTTACCCGGCATGGTCACCGAGAGCCCGACCCATTCCGGCCCGAGCCCATCGACCAGACCGGGCAACTCCTCGGCCGAACATTCGATCCGCTCATAGGTCCAATCGAGCCCGAGCGCACGGTAGGCCGCCAGATGCAGCTGCGGCGAACGCGAATGCGCGATCGGCTTACCGAGCACGGCCGCCTTGCGGGTTTCCGTCATCGTCATCGCCTCACCGCCCACTGTCGAGAATTCCGCTCTGCCTGGCCTTTTCGATATTGCGCAGATGTTCGCTGTAGCTCTCGGTGAACAAGGTGGTCCCCTGTTTGTCGACAGTCACGAAGTACAACCACGTCCCCGGCTCCGGATTCTCCACGGCGCGCAGCGCATTCAACGATGGCGCAGAGATCGGGGTCGCCGGCAGTCCCGGCATGGCGTAGGTGTTCCACGGCGTGCGCTTGGCACGGTCGGCGTCGGTGGTTGCGACCTCGGTGCGGTCGAGTGCGTAGTTCACCGTCGAGTCGAACTGCAGTGGCTGGTTGTCCGCGAGCCGGTTCACGATCACCCGCGCCACCTTTCCCATATCCTGCGGCAGCGCTTCGCGTTCCACCAGCGAGGCGGCGATCAGGGTCTGGTACGGATTCAGCTTCGTCTCGGCGCCGGACTGCAGCAGACCGGTCGACTCATAGCTGCGCGCACTCGCACTCACCAGCTGTTTCAGGATCTGCTCCGGGGTACCACTTGGATCGAAATCCCAGGTGCCCGCGGCGATAAGACCTTCCAGCTGCCTGCCGCGGTCCGGTACGTCACGCACCCGCTGCTCGGCCCAGCTCGGCACGCCGAGGGCGGTCAGATCCGCACCCGCACCGGCGGCATCGAGCTGGTCATAGGTGATGCATTTCTGATTCGTACCGGTACCGACGCAGCTGGCGTCGGCGATCTTGCGGTAGATGCCGTCCTTGCGCGAGCCGGTATTCACATCCTGCTGGTCGTGCAGCTGCCGTCCCTCGGAGACGACCAGATTGCCGACCCGCGAACTCTTGCCGAGCAGTGCCGTCACCGCCTGCGTGGACGGGCTGTGACTCGGGATCGCGTAGTAGCCGGGCTGTACCGAATTCATATTCGAATTGCGCACGGCCGCCTGGAAGAAGGCCTCACTGCTCGCGACGATGCCCTTCTTGTGCATCTCTTCCGCGATCTGGTTCGACGTATCGCCCGGATGGACCTGCACCACCACCAGCGGTCCGACCGGACCCGCGAAGTCCTCGGGCGCGCCGAACATCTTGACCACTTTCATGCCCGCGAATACCGCGGCGCCGGCGAACAGCGCCACGAATAGCGCGCCGATCAGCCACAGATTCCGGCGGCGCTTCTTGCGCTCGGCGGCCTTGCGGGAGGCCACCCGGGACCGTCGGCCGCGCGAAGGCGCACTGCGCCGACGCTCCGAGCGGGACTCCGTACGCTCCTCGTCTGCCCGACCCCCGCCGCGCTCGGACCTGGCGCGCCCG
>NZ_BAGN01000148.1 GCF_000308835.1 Nocardia vinacea NBRC 16497
GCCGCGCGCGTCGCTGCGGGCACGGTCGCCAGGAATTTCCTGCGCCAAGCCTTCGGCGTCGAGGTCATCTCGCATGTCGTCTCGATCGGCACTGCCGCCAACACCACCGGCATCGTGCCGACCGCCGCCGACCTGGCCGCGATCGACGAGAGTCCGGTGCGCGCGTCCGACAAGGACGCCGAGGCCGCGATGATCGCCGAGATCGAGGCCGCCAAGAAGGACGGCGACACCCTCGGTGGTGTGGTCGAGGTGGTCGTGGACGGGCTACCGGTTGGATTGGGTTCGTTCATCAGCGGCGCGGATCGGCTGGATTCGCGGCTCGCGGGCGCGCTCATGGGGATTCAGGCGATCAAGGGCGTCGAGGTCGGCGACGGTTTCGAAACCGCGCGCCGTCGCGGCAGCCAGGCACATGACGAGATGAAGCCGGGACCGGACGGCGTGCTGCGCTCGACCAACCGTGCCGGTGGTCTCGAGGGCGGTATGACCAATGGCGAGCCGCTGCGCGTGCGCGCCGCGATGAAGCCGATCTCGACGGTGCCGCGCGCGCTGTCCACGGTGGATATGACCACCGGCGAGGAGGCCGTCGCCATCCATCAGCGCTCGGATGTCTGTGCCGTGCCCGCCGCGGGTGTGGTCGCCGAGTCCATGGTCGCGCTGGTCGTCGCGCAGGCCGCGCTGGAGAAGTTCGGCGGTGATTCACTGGTCGAGACCGTCGACAACATCACCAGCTACGTCAAGCGCATCGGCACCCGACCACACGTGCCGCAATGATCGTGCAGTCCGATCCGCGCGCACCGCGCGTGGTGCTGGTCGGACCGCCGGGGGCGGGGAAGTCGACGATCGGCCGCAAGCTCGCCAGGGAACTCGGCGTCGAGCTCTACGACACCGATGCCGGAATCGAGCGGGAGACCGGACGCACCATCCCGGAGATCTTCACCGAGGACGGCGAACCGGAATTCCGCCGGATCGAGGAGCAGGTGGTGCGCCGCGCCATCCTCGCCGAACGCGGTGTGGTCTCGCTCGGCGGTGGGGCCGTGCTGTCCAAGGACACCAGGGAGCTGCTGCGCAATCGCACCGTGGTGTATCTGGAAATCAGTGTGGCCGAAGGACTTCGACGCACCGGCGCGAGTACGCAGCGACCGCTGCTCAACGGTGCGGATCCGGGTGCGAAATATCGTGAGCTGATGCGCAAGCGCAGACCGCTGTACCGGGAGGTCGCCACGGTGCGGGTGCGCACCGACGGTCGCAGCCCGGGTCGAGTGGTGCGGATGATCATGGCGAAGCTGGGCATGGAATCGGTGCTGCCGCA
>NZ_BAGN01000147.1 GCF_000308835.1 Nocardia vinacea NBRC 16497
ACGCGCGCAGCTTGCCGGCTCGCAGTCAGGCAGAGCCTCCCAGGGCAGGTCGACGTATCCATATCAGCTACCCCTACAGGCCGATGGACGCGCGCAGCTTGTCGGCTCGGTCGGTGTGCTCCCAGGGCAGGTCGACGTCGGTGCGGCCGAAGTGGCCGTACGCGGCGGTCGGCGCGTAGATCGGGCGCAGCAGGTCGAGGTCGCGGATGATCGCGCCGGGGCGCAGATCGAAGACCTCGGTGATGGCCGTGGCGATGCGCGCCGGATCGACCTTCTCGGTGCCGAAGGTCTCGACGAACAGGCCGACCGGTGCGGCCTTGCCGATGGCGTAGGCGACCTGGACCTCGACCCGGTCGGCGAGTCCGGCCGCGACGACATTCTTGGCAACCCAGCGCATGGCGTAGGCGGCCGAGCGGTCCACCTTCGACGGATCCTTACCGGAGAACGCGCCACCACCGTGGCGCGCCATGCCGCCGTAGGTGTCGACGATGATCTTGCGTCCGGTCAGGCCGGCATCGCCCATCGGGCCGCCGAGGACGAACTTGCCGGTGGGGTTCACCAGCAGGCGGATATCGGACACATCCAGCGGCTCGGGCAGATCGAGATCGGCGAGCACCGCGTCGACGACCTTCTCCCGGATGTCGGGGGCGAGCAGGTTGTCCAGGTCGATATCGGCGGCATGCTGGGTGGAGATGACGACCGTGTCGAGGCGAACGGGGCGAACCCCGTCGTATTCGATGGTCACCTGAGTCTTGCCGTCCGGACGCAGGTACGGCAGCACACCGGACTTGCGGACCTCGGTCAGCCGGCGCGAAAGCCGATGTGCGAGTGCTATCGGCAGCGGCATCAGCTCGGGAGTGTCGGTGTTGGCGTAGCCGAACATCAGGCCCTGGTCGCCGGCGCCCTGCCGCTCGATCTCGTCATCCGATCCGGCGGTACGCGCCTCGTGCGAGGTGTCGACGCCCTGTGCGATATCCGGCGACTGTGCGCCGATCGCAATATTCACACCGCAGGAATTTCCGTCGAAACCCTTTGCGGACGAGTCGTATCCGATTTCCAGAACCTTTTCGCGGACGATTTTCGGAATATCCGCATAAGCCGACGTGGTGACCTCACCCGCGACGTGCACCTGGCCGGTGGTCACGAGAGTTTCCACCGCGACCCGGCTGCGCGGATCCGCCGCGAGCAGGGCGTCGAGGATGGAATCGCTGATGGCGTCACAGATCTTGTCCGGATGACCTTCGGTCACGGACTCACTGGTGAAAAGGCGGCTGCCAGACGTGGGCACAGTTCTTCCCTCTCCCTCAACGGGTTACTCGTATCGGATTGCGACGGTAACGCGATGTGGTCACCGCACAACCCTTCATTCAGACTATTCCAAACCACCGACGCGACGGGGTTAACGACAGGCAACTGTCTCAGACTATTGAATCCGTCGACGTATCGGGCCGGGGCTCCAGCCTCCAACACATCGACCAGTCCGGGTTGCGGTCGATAACAGCCTAGCCATCACGCGGCGGTGTATCCACCGGACATCTTCGATGCACAGCACAAACCAAGCGCCGCAACGGGTCTCAGCGCAGCAGCGGACCGAGCGCGTCCAGCACCCGGCTGGCGAGCAATGCCTTCGATCCATGGTCTAGCGCCTGTTCGGTGCCGTCGGCACCGAGCAGCCAGCCGTCGTTGGTGTCGACCTCGAACGCCTTACCCTCACCGACCGCGTTCACGACCAGCAGATCACAGCCCTTGCGCGCCAGTTTGGCCCGCGCATGCGTGAGCACATCGCCGTGCTCGTCACCGGTTTCGGCGGCGAATCCGACGATCGCGGTTCCGGGTAGCTGACCATCGCGCCGCGACTGGACCAGTCCGGCGAGAATATCGTCGGTCTTGGTCAGCGGGATCACGTCGGGCTCGTGTGCGCCCTTCTTGATCTTGGCCGCGGCCACGGTGGTCGGCCGGAAGTCGGCGACGGCCGCGGCCATGATCACCGCGTCAGCTCCGACCGCATGCTTCTCGACGGCGGTCTTGAGCTGTTCGGCGGTGGTGATGTGCACGAGGTCGACGGCGGCGGGTGCGGCCATCTCGATCGTATTGCCCGCGATCAACGTGACGTGGGCGCCGCGCTGCGCGGCGACCCTGGCCAATGCGTAGCCCTGCTTGCCGGAGCTGCGGTTGCCGAGGAAACGCACCGGGTCCAGCGGTTCCCTGGTGCCACCCGCGGTGATCACCACGCGGCGGCCCGCCAGATCACGCGGGATGGCGTCGGCGCGTTCCAGCAGCAATGTCGCCAGCCCGAAGATCTCCTCGGGCTCGGGCAACCGACCGGGCCCCGTATCGGTACCGGTCAACCGGCCCGACGCGGGTTCCATGACGATCGCACCGTGCGCGCGCAGCGTCGCGACATTGGCGATGGTGGCCGGATGTTCCCACATCTCGGTGTGCATGGCGGGCGCGAACAACACCGGACATCGGGCCGTCAGCAAGGTGGCGGTGAGTAGATCGTCGGCGCGGCCCTGTGCGGCGCGCGCCATCAGATCGGCGGTCGCCGGGGCGATGACCACAAGGTCCGCCTCCTGGCCCAACCGCACATGCGGCACCTCGGGGACATCGGTGAACACATCGGTGTGCACCGGGTTCCCGGACAGCGCCTCGAAGGTTGCCTTGCCGACGAACTGCAGCGCCGACTCGGTGGGGATCACCCGTACCTGGTGCCCGGTCTCGGTGAACCGGCGCACGATAGAACAGGCCTTATAGGCGGCGATCCCTCCGCCGACGCCGACGACGATCCGTGTGGTCACTACGCCTCCGGCCTAGATGTGGTTGTTACTCGCCTTCGGAGTGCTCGAGCAGGTCGGAGTGGATCTCACGCATCGCGACCGACAGCGGCTTCTCCTGCAGACCGGGCTCGACCAGCGGGCCGACGTATTCGAGGATGCCGTCGCCGAGCTGGTTGTAGTAGTCGTTGATCTGACGGGCCCGCTTGGCCGCGTAGATCACCAGCGCGTACTTGGACGAGGTGCGCTCGAGCAACTCGTCGATCGGCGGGTTGGTGAGGCCGACCGGAGTGTCGTATGCGGGCGCGGGCTTGATGTCCGTACTGCTCACTGAGAGGGCTCCTGCGGGGATCGGTTCTTCGGGCTGGGTGGTTTTCCGAGGGTGCGGGTCACGAACTCGAATTTGTGCTAACGAACAACGATACCAACTGCTCACAGGCGCTGGTCACCTCGTCGTTCACTATGACGATGTCGAACTCGTCACAGGCCGCCAATTCCGTCCTGGCGGTCTCCAACCTGCGGGCGATCACCTCGGGTGATTCGGTACCCCGCGCGGTCAGCCGGGAAACCAGTTCCTCCCAGCTGGGTGGGGCGAGAAATACCAGCAGCCCCTCCGGCATGGCCTTGCGCACCGACCGCGCGCCCTCGAGGTCCACCTCGACGAGCACCGGCAGGCCGGCGGCGAGTGCGTCACGCACCGGTTTCGCCGGAGTACCCGAGCGCTGTAGTCCCCCGTGGATATCTGCCCACTCGAGGAGTTCGCCCGCCGCGATCATGGCGTCGAACTCCTCCCGGGACACGAACCGGTAGTCGCGGCCGTCGACCTCCCCGGGCCGTGGGGCCCGGGTTGTCGCCGACACGCTGAAGACCAGTTGGGGCAGTCGCTCGCGGACGCAGCGGACCACGGTCGACTTGCCCACGGCCGAGGGGCCGACCAGTACAACCAGTCGACCCTTCCGCGTGTGTTCGACCACCTTGGTGGTCAGGCGAAGTCGAATCGGGCGAGCAGCGCCTTGCGCTGCCGATCACCCAGTCCGCGCAGACGCCGGGTGGGGGCGATCTCCAGCTCGCTCATGATCTCCGCCGCCTTGACCTTGCCCACCTTGGGCAGGGCCTCCAGCAGCGCCGACACCTTCATCTTGCCGAGGATCTCGTCGGATTCGGCATCGGTGAGGACCTGCTTCAGGTCGGTGCCGCCACGCTTCAGGCGCTCCTTGAGCTCCGCCCGAGCACGGCGAGCGGCAGCCGCCTTCTCCAAAGCAGCGGCGCGCTGCTCGTCAGTCAGCTGGGGAAGGGCCACGGTTCCTCCGTCTCATCGTTCATTGCATCAACTCCTGCCGGTAACCCAGCAGTCTCAGCGACCGTACCCACGACGTTGCCCGATTGCGAACCCACCCCCCAGGTCAGCGCATGATTCGCCGATGTCGTAAGGGTGGGCCCGGCGGGATGCGCACAGCGCGTCGATCGCTGCGGTGATCCTACCGCCGAAATCTCGAAATGCCCCGCTAGCAGGGCTTTTTCCTGCCCAAAGTGGGTTAGCGGAGTGGTTGCGGCGCCAACCCGCATCGGACCAGCAACCGGTCACGTGTCCGACCTGGAATTTTCTAGGATTTTTCCGCGTGTCGCGTTGTTCTTGCGCGTGTCGGGGGCGGGAAATGACCGATTTCGGGATTCCGTACCTGCCGAACCGACGCCGGACTTATGGACCGCCACAAAATCCCGGCATTCGCCTGGACCGCAGCGCGGCGAGAGCGAACGGCACTCTGTGCCGGTCCAGTTGGCTCCGTGATCGATCAGGACGCCGCCTCGGCCACCGGTGTGCCAGATCGCAGAAAAATTGGCGCAGCGGGCCGCACAGCTGTTCGATATGACACGTCATCCCCGTTCAACGTGCCCGCCCCCGCCTGAAATGCGAAATGGACCGACGCCGAAGCGTCGGTCCATCGCAATCGTCACCCGTCATCGCCGCAGGAAGGCGAACTCCTCCTGCAGCGCGCTCACCTTGGCACGCAGTGCCGACACGGACGGACCGGCGCCGAGGACCTCGCGCGAAACGGTCGGCACCGCGGCGTGCAACAACTGCTCAGGCACCAGCGCACGCACGGTTTCCGGACCGCCACCCTGCGCACCGACGCCCGGCATCAGGATCGGGCCGTTGAGCTCCGTGAGATCCGGCGCTTCGGTGAGGGTGGCGCCGAGCACAATGCCGACCGAGCCGAATTCCTGGCCCGCATTGCACTGCGCCGCCGCATCGACCATGGTCTGCGCGATCGTGCGACCGTCCGACGCCACTGCCCGTTGCACCTGTGCACCTTCGGGATTCGAGGTGGCGGCGAGTACGAAGACACCGCGCCCGTTCGCCTCCGCGAGCGTCAAAGCCGGTGCGAGGGAACCGAATCCGAGATATGGCGAGACCGTCACCGCGTCCGAGCCGAGCGTGCCGTCGGCGAGCCAGGTCCGAGCGTAGGCATCCATGGTCGAGCCGATATCGCCGCGCTTGGCATCGGCGAGCACCAGGGTGCCCGAGGCGCGCAGCACCTCGATGGTGCGCTCGAGCACCGCGATTCCACCGGAACCGTAGGCCTCGAAGAAGGCGACCTGCGGTTTGATCAGCGCGACCCGGCCGTCGAAGGCCTCGACGCAGATCTCGGCGAATGCCTCGACACCGTCGACATCATCGGTGAGACCCCATGATCCGAGCAGGCCCGGATGCGGATCGATGCCGACACACAGTGGCCCGAAATGCCCCATGGCGTGCTGCAATCGGGCACCGAAGGTCTTCATCGCACCGTCTCCTTCGTCAGCCACGCAGCACCGAATGCAGTTCCTGCAGCGAGCGCACCCCGATGCCACCGTTGATGCTCGCCTCGATGCCCTGCACGGCCGCGGCCGCACCCTGCACCGTGGTGATGCACGGGATGTTCACACCGACCGCCGCCGTGCGGATCTCGTAACCGTCCACCCGCGGACCGGAGTTGCCGTAGGGGGTGTTGAACACCATGTCGACCTCGCCGTCGCGGATCTGCTCCACGATGGTCGGCTGGTCGGCCGGCCCCTCCTCGGAATGCTTGCGCACCTGTTCGCACGGAATTCCATTGCGGCGCAGCATTTCTGCGGTGCCCTCGGTGGCCAGGATCCGGAACCCGAGGTCGTTGAGACGCTTGACCGGGAACACCATGGCGCGCTTGTCCCGGTTGGCGATCGAGACGAAGACGGTGCCCTCGGTCGGCAGCGAACCGTAGGCCGCGGCCTGGCTCTTGGCGAAGGCGGTGCCGAAATCGGCGTCGATGCCCATGACCTCACCGGTGGACTTCATCTCCGGCGAGAGCAGCGAATCCACACCGCTGCCGTCGGCCTTGCGGAACCGGTGGAACGGCAGCACTGCCTCTTTCACCGCGACGGGCGCGTCGAGCGGCACGTGGCCGCCGTCGCCCTCGGCGGGCAGCATGCCCTCCTTACGCAGTTCGGCGATGGTGGCGCCCATGGTGATCCGTGCGGCCGCCTTGGCCAGCGGCACCGCGGTGGCCTTGGAGACGAACGGAACCGTGCGGCTCGCCCGCGGATTCGCCTCGAGTACGTAGAGCACATCGTCCTTGAGCGCGTACTGCACATTGAGCAGGCCCTTGACGCCGATGCCCTTGGCCAGCGCGATAGTGGAGCGGCGCACCGCCTCGATATCGCTGCGGCCCAAGGTGATCGGCGGCAGTGCACAGGCGGAGTCGCCGGAGTGGATGCCCGCCTCTTCGATGTGCTCCATCACACCGCCGAGGTAGACCTCGTCACCGTCGCAGAGCGCGTCCACGTCGATCTCGATGGCGTCTTCCAGGAACCGGTCGACCAGTACCGGATGTTCCGGGCTGAGTTCGGTGGCCCGGGAGATGTAGCCCTCGAGCGAGGCGTCGTCGTAGACGATCTCCATACCGCGTCCGCCGAGCACGTAGGACGGGCGCACCAGCACCGGGTAGCCGATGCCGGCGGCGATCTTCTTGGCCTGCGCGAAGGTGGTCGCGGTGCCGTACTTCGGCGCGGGCAGGCCCGCAGCGACCAGCACGTCACCGAATTCGCCGCGATCCTCGGCCAGGTCGATGGCGGCGGCGCTGGTGCCGACCACCGGCACACCGGCGTCGGTGAGGCGCTGCGCCAGCCCCAGCGGGGTCTGGCCACCGAGCTGCACGATTACACCGGCGACGGTGCCGGACTCGGTTTCGGCGTGGTAGACCTCGAGCACATCCTCGAAGGTCAGCGGCTCGAAGTAGAGCCGGTCCGCGGTGTCGTAGTCGGTTGAGACGGTCTCCGGATTGCAGTTGACCATGACGGTCTCGTATCCGGCCTGCGAAAGCGTCTGCGCCGCATGGACACACGAGTAATCGAACTCGATGCCCTGGCCGATCCGGTTCGGGCCGGAACCCAGGATGATCACCTTGTCGCGTTCACGCTGCGGCGAGACCTCCGACTCGGCTGCGGGATCGAGCTCGTAGGTCGAGTAGTGATACGGGGTTTTGGCCTCGAACTCTGCGGCGCAGGTGTCGACGGTCTTGAAGACCGGACGGATACCGAGCCGATGACGCAGTGCACGCACGCCGGTCTCACCCGCCAATTCCGGTCGCAGCGCCGCGATCTGGCGATCGGACAGACCGTAGTGCTTGGCGCGGCGCAGCAGCGGCTCGTCGAGTACCGGAGCGTCGATGACCTCTCGACGCAACTCGACCAAGCCGGCCACCTCGGCGACGAACCAGGGGTCGATGCCGGAGGCCGCGGCGACGTCCTCGATGCTCGCGCCCAGGCGCAGCGCCCGCTCGACCTGGTAGATGCGCCCCTCGGTCGGGGTGCGCAGGTCTTCGAGGATGGTTTCGCTATCGGTCCAGTTGCCGTCGCCCTGGGTCCAGAAGCCCGCGGCCTTGGTCTCCAGCGAGCGCAGCACCTTGCCGAGTGCCTCGGCGAAGTTGCGACCCAGCGACATCGCCTCGCCGACCGACTTCATGGTGGTGGTCAGCGTGGCGTCGGCGCCGGGGAACTTCTCGAAGGCGAAGCGCGGCGCCTTGACGACCACATAGTCCAGGGTCGGCTCGAAACAGGCCGGGGTTTCCTTGGTGATGTCATTGACGATCTCGTCCAGGGTGTAGCCGATGGCCAACTTGGCCGCGATCTTGGCGATCGGGAAACCCGTTGCCTTGGAAGCCAATGCGGACGAGCGCGAGACGCGCGGGTTCATCTCGATGACGATCAGGCGGCCGTCGCGCGGATTCACCGCGAACTGGATATTGCAGCCGCCGGTATCGACGCCGACCTCGCGCAGGATGTCGATGCCCAGGTCGCGCAGCTTCTGGTATTCACGGTCGGTGAGGGTCATGGCGGGTGCGACGGTGACCGAATCACCGGTGTGCACACCCATCGGGTCCACATTCTCGATGGAGCAGACCACCACGACATTGTCGCGGCCGTCGCGCATCAGCTCGAGTTCGTATTCCTTCCACCCCAGGATGGATTCCTCGATGAGCACATTGGCGGTCGGGGAGGCGGCCAAACCGCCGCCCGCGATGCGATCGAGGTCCTCGTCGTTGTAGGCCATGCCGGAGCCGAGACCACCCATGGTGAACGACGGCCGCACGACCACCGGAAAGCCCAGTTCAGTGACAGTTTCGCGCACCTCGTCCATAGTGTGGCAGACCCGCGAGCGCGCGCTCTCGCCGCCGACCTTGGCGACGATGTCCTTGAACTTCTGCCGGTCTTCACCGCGCTGGATGGCCTCGAAATCGGCGCCGATCAACTCGACGTTGTACTTCTGCAGCACTCCACGCTCGTGCAGGGCGACCGCGGTATTCAGCGCGGTCTGCCCACCCAGGGTGGCGAGAATGGCGTCGGGGCGTTCCTTTTCGATGACCTTCTCGACGAACTCCGGCGTAATCGGTTCCACATAGGTGGAATCGGCGAACTCCGGGTCGGTCATGATGGTCGCCGGGTTGGAGTTCACCAGCGATACCCGCAGGCCCTCGGCCCGCAGCACCCGGCACGCCTGGGTGCCGGAGTAGTCGAATTCGCAGGCCTGGCCTATGACGATCGGACCGGAGCCGATCACCAGGATGTGCTTCAGATCCTCGCGGCGAGGCATCAGGCTCCTTCCATGAGACCGGCGAAACGGTCGAAGAGATAGGCGGCGTCATGGGGTCCGGCGGCGGCCTCCGGGTGGTATTGCACCGAGAATGCGCGGCCGTCGACCAGGCGCACGCCCTCGACGGTGCCGTCATTGGCGCACACATGGCTGACCTCGGCCTTGCCGAACGGGGTGTCGAACTGTTCGCCCTGTTCACCCTCCAGCGCGAAACCATGGTTCTGCGCGGTGATCGAGATCCGGCCGGTCTCGTGTTCGACGACCGGAATATTGATGCCGCGGTGGCCGAACTTCATCTTGTAGGTCTTGCGGCCGAAGGCGCGGCCGAGGATCTGATTGCCGAAGCAGATGCCGAACAGCGGCAGCCCCTTCTCCAGCACACCCTGGGTGATCGCGACCGCGCCGTCCTGGGTGGCCGGATCACCCGGACCGTTGGACAGGAAAACCCCGTTGGGCTTCAACTCCAGGATCTGGTCCAGCGAGACGGTCGACGGCACCACATGTACCCGCATGCCGCGCTGGGCGAACATGCGCGGGGTATTGGTCTTGATGCCGAGGTCGACCGCGACGACGGTGAAGCGCGGGGCGCCGTTCGGTTCGATCGTGTACAGCGCGTCTGTGCTGACCTCCTCGGCCAGATCCGCGCCGAGCATCGAAGGCTGTCCGTTGACCCGGGCCAGCAGTTCGTCTGCGTCGGCGAGCGCCGAGCCGGAGAAGATGCCCGCTTTCATCGAGCCGCGGGTGCGCAGGTGGCGCACCAGCGCGCGGGTGTCGATACCCGCGATGCCGACGATCTGCTGGCGGTCCAGCTGGTCCTGCAGGGTGCCGGTCGAGCGCCAGTTCGATGCGACGCGCGAGGCGTCGCGGACCGCGTATCCGGCGACCCAGATCTTGCCGGATTCGTCGTCCTCGTCGTTCCAGCCGGTATTGCCGATCTGCGGGGCCGTGGCCACCACGATCTGGCGGTGGTAGCTGGGGTCGGTGAGGGTCTCCTGGTACCCGGTCATCGCGGTGCAGAACACCGCCTCACCGAGTGTTTCGCCCACGGCACCGAAGGCCGTGCCGCGGAATACCCGGCCGTCCTCCAGTACGAGTGCTGCTGCTTCTTGTGGCCCTCCCGTCACCCGACCACCACCCCTCATCGAATCGCTCCGCGATCCTGCGTTCATTCGTCGTCTCCCGTCATCGCCCTGGCCCACGCCGGGTACACCGTCTTGTCGTCACCTCGGAAACCGGTATCTATCTCGGTTCCGGTCGGCAGCTTCCAGCGAATTACCAGCACACCATCTTCCGTCATCACCTTGCCCGCGTGTCCGCGTTCGGTCCGCACGGCGGTAATGGATTCCTGCGGAATCCAGAGCACCGTCGCACCGTCACGTTCGAGCAAAATCCCCCGCTCGAACCGCGTGAGTTCCGCTGTAGCGCGGAAACCCAAGTCGCCCACCGTGATCCGGTCCTGCCAGCTGGGCGCGATGGTGCTGCCGAGATACAGTCCGGTGGTCGGCTCGAGCACCTGAGCGCCGAGATCACCCGGCACATGCGGCAGCTCACCGATCCGTTCCGCCTGCCGCGCGGCACGATTCTGCCACCCTCGGTACATCAACCAGATGCACAGGGCGAACAGCGCGAGCAGCCCGACCACCCACAGCGTTCTTTCCACCTACGAACCTCCGCCCGCCTTGCCCTCACGGGCGGTTACCCGGCCTCGGAGCAACGTCGTCGTCACCCGAGCCGGGAACGTCATGTCCTCGAACGGCGTGTTGTTCGAAATGCTGGCGAGTTCGGCGGCCCGCACCGTCCAGGTCGCCTCCGGGTCGACCAGCGTGAGGTTGGCCGGTTCGCCGACCTCGATCGGGCGACCGTGGCCGTCGAGTCCGACGATTTCGGCCGGACGCTCGCTCATCACACGGGCGACGCCGCGCCAATCCAGCAGGCCGGGTTCGACCATGGTCTGCACGATGATCGACAGCGCGGTCTCCAGGCCGAGCATGCCGGGGCGGGCGGCGGCGAATTCGCAGCACTTGTCCTGTTCGGCGTGCGGGGCGTGGTCGGTGGCGACACAGTCGAGGATGCCCTCGGCGAGTGCCTGCCGCAGCGCGATGGTGTCGGAGACCTCGCGCAGCGGCGGGTTCACCTTATTGACCGCGTCGTAGGTCTCCAGGCGCGAGTCGTCGAGCAGCAGATGGTGCGGAGTGACCTCGGCGGTGATCGAAATACCTTGGGCCTTGGCCCATTTCACCAGCTCGACGGTACCGGCGGTGGAGGCGTGGCAGATGTGCACGCGGGCATCCGCGTCGCGGGCCAGCAGTGCGTCGCGAGCCACGATCGACTCTTCCGCGGCGCGCGGCCAACCGGCCAGCCCCAGACGGGCCGCGGTCGGACCTTCGTGCGCGACAGCGCCTTTGGTCAGGCGCGGCTCTTCGGCATGCTGTGCGATCAAGACGCCGAGGGAGTTCGAGTACTCCAGTGCGCGGCGCATGAGCAGCGGGTCGTAGACGCAGTGGCCGTCGTCGGAGAACATGCGCACCGCGCCGACACCGGCCGCCATGGTGCCCATTTCGGCGAGTTGCTTGCCTTCCAGGCCGACCGTGACCGCACCCACCGGGTACACGTCGACCAGGCCGACCTCCTGACCGCGCCGCCACACGTGATCGGTGACGACCACCGAATCGGCGACCGGGTTGGTATTGGCCATGGCGAAGACCGCGGTGTAACCGCCGAGTGCCGCTGCGGCGGAACCGGTTTCGATGGTTTCGGTGTCCTCGCGGCCGGGTTCGCGCAGATGGGTGTGCAGATCGACGAAGCCGGGCAGCAGGATCTGGCCCTGCGCGTCGATAACCTCGGCGTCGATAATGCCGAGATCGGTTCCGATGGCGGCGATCAGGCCGTCGCGCACGAGTACGTCGACCGGCTCACCCTCGCCGTACGGCCGAACACCCTTGAGCAGCAGACTCATGCCGGGTTGAATTTCGCCTGAGCGGGCGCCCTCCGTGGTTACGCGAGCTGCCTCCTCCGGGCGCCGACCACTCATGCGGCAGCCTCCTGGGTACCGACCAGCAGCCGGAACAGCACGGCCATCCGCATATGCACTCCGTTCGTCACCTGTTGCAGGATCGCCGCCTGCTGGGAATCCGCCACCGGCGAGGCGATTTCCATGCCGCGCAGCATCGGCCCCGGATGCAGGACGACCGCGTTCTCGTCCAGCAGTGCGAGCCTGCGCTCGGAAAGTCCGTAGTTGACCGAATATTCGCGGGCCGACGGGAAGAAGCCGCCGTTCATCCGCTCCTGCTGCACCCGCAGCATGAGCACCGCATCGGCGCCGGGCAATTCGGCGTCGAGCGAAGGCGAGATCCGGGCGGGCCAGAGGTCCGCGCCGACCGGCAGCAGCGTGCGCGGCGCGACCAGCACCACCTCGGCGCCAAGGGTATCGAGCAGGAAGACATTCGAGCGCGCGACCCGGCTGTGCAGGATATCGCCGACTATGACGATCCGCTTGCCCTCGATATCGCCGAGGCGCTGACGCAGGGTCAGCGCGTCCAGCAAAGCCTGCGTGGGGTGCTGATGGGTGCCGTCACCGGCGTTGATGATGGCCGGGCCCTGCCGACCCTCGGCGACCGCCCAGCCATCCATCCAGCGCGCGATCTGATGCGCCGCACCGGAGGCCGGATGCCGGACGATGAGCGCATCGGCGCCCGCCGCGTGCAGAGTCAGCGCGGTGTCGCGCAGTGATTCGCCCTTGGCGACCGAGGAACTGCTCGCGCTGACATTGATCACATCGGCGCTCATCCACTTGCCCGCGACCTCGAATGAGACCCGGGTCCGAGTCGAGTTCTCGTAGAAGACGGTCATCACGGTTCGGCCGCGCAGCGTCGGCAGCTTCTTGACTTCCCGGCCCAGCAGCGCCTGTTCGAAGCGTTCGGCCTCGTCGAGCAATTCGGTGGCGGTGGCACGATCGAGGTCGGTCACCGTCAGCAGATGCCTCACGACTCCACCTCGCTGGCGCTCGGTTCCGTCGTTCGGCCTCCGGCCGCTGCGTTGATGGTTCGCTCACTACGCTCGCTCACGACTCCACCTCGCTGACACTCGGTTCCGTCGTTCGGCCTCCGGCCGCTGCGTTGATGGTTCGCTCACTACGCTCGCTCACGACTCCACCTCGCTGACACTCGCTCCGGCGAGCCGGTTCACTGCGCTTCCTCCTGATGCAAGTAGACGCCGTCGCGGCCGTCGTGTTCGGTGAGCAATACGGAAATGTCCTCGCTGCGGGAGGTCGGCACGTTCTTGCCGACGAAATCTGCGCGGATGGGGAGTTCGCGATGGCCGCGGTCGATGAGCACCGCGAGTTGGACGGCGCGGGGCCGGCCGAGATCGCGCAGACCGTCGAGGGCGGAGCGCACGGTGCGGCCGGAGAAGAGCACGTCGTCGACCAGGACCACGAGTGCGTCCTCGATGCCGCCCTCGGGCACCGAGGTCCGCTCGAGCGGGCGGTGCGGTCGGCTGCGGAGATCGTCGCGATAGAGGGTGATGTCGAGCGAGCCGAGTGCCGGGCGGACGCCGGAGAACTCCTCGATCTTATCGGTGAGTCGCGCGGCCAGAGTGGTGCCGCGGGTCGGAATGCCGATCAGCACCACGCGCGGTGCGTCCGGCTCGCCCGCATCGAGGGCGGTCTTTTCGATGATCTGATGCGCGATACGCGCGATGGTCCGGCCGACGTCGGAGGGAGACAGCAATTCGCGTCCCGCACTCACCCACTCCGGGGTGTGTCGCTGCGACGTTTCGGCAGCGCCGGACTTGGCGGCCCGTTCCTCGGGCACAGCCATACCGACCTCCTTCCCCGCCTCACCGGACGGTCCGTTAAAGGATGTCTTTACGGCATGCAGCCTAGCAGCGCCGTTTGCACCGCTTTAACCAGGCATATCCCGCTGTGAGCGGGGCCACGCGCGGTTCGGGACACTCCGGGCATTCCGGGAGGTTCACGCTTCGCGGACCGCGATGACGACTCCGATGTCCGGATCGTGCACAGCGACGGGCCGGTCCAGTGCGGCGACCATATCGTCCCAGCTACGGAATTCGGTATGCCAGCCGTTTTCGTCCAGCCAGGTTCTGGCGTCGGCGTCGGCGCCGAGGCCGGTGCGCGGGCGATCCGTGCCGTCGTCACCACGGACCAGGCGTTTGAGTTCGGCGTACGGCCGGGCATTTTCGTCGACGGCGAAGCGGCTGACGCCGAAACGGCTTCCCGGAGCGGATAATTCGGTCAGGGTGGTGACCACGTGCAAAGCGTGTTCGTGGGTCAGGTAGCCCAGGACGCCCTCGTCTACCCAGTGCGTCGGCAGGTCCGGCCGAAATCCGTGCTCCCCGAGCAGCTTTGCCCAGTCTTCGCGCAGATCGATGGCGAGCACCGCGCGGCCGCAGCGAGGTTCCGCATGTGCCGCGGCGAGGACCGGCTCCTTGAATGCGAAGAGCTCCGGCAGATCGATCTCGAATACTCGAACGTCGGCGGGTAGAGCCATGCGGAATGCCCTGGTGTCCAAGCCGGCACCGATCAGCACGATCTGGCGTATCCCCTTTTCGACCGCCTCGGCGACGCGGTCGTCGACGAGCCGGACACCGACCGTGCGGCCTTCGAAGAACATGTCCGCGACCTCTTCCAGCCGCGCCCAGCGCTCGGCTCCGCCGTCGATATCGCAGTAGGCGCGGCGTGCAGCGTCGACGAACAGCTGCGCGAGCGGATCGTCGTACAGGCGGTCCGGGCCCACGGATTCCCTCGCCCGGATGATCGCGACACCGATCGCGGTCAATGCGACACCGGCCGTCGGCACCTTCGGATGCGTTTCGGTCATTACTGCCTCCCCAATAGATAACTTGTCGCCCGGCTAGTAATTCGGGCACAGCGAAGACGCTAGGCTTCCACTAGCCGGTCGTCAAGCAAAGGAGGAAGAGCGCCATGGACGGACGTCGCAGCGATACGCGTGAGCGGATTCGTACTGTCGCGATGGAATTGTTCTCCGAGCTCGGCTACGAGAAGACCTCCCTGCGCGAGATCGCCGACCGCCTCGGCGTCACCAAAGCCGCGCTGTACTACCACTTCCGCACCAAGGAAGACATCGTCGCGAGCCTCTCCGACGACCTGCGCCGCGGCATCGACGACATCGCGACCTGGGCGGAGAGCGCCCCACCCGGCATGGAACGAGCCAACGAAATCCTCAGCCGCTACGGCGCGCTGCTGCACGGCATCGGCCGCAGCATGGTCCGCTTCTGGCACGAGAACCAGCCGGCCTTCCGCCAGCTCGACTTCGGCTCGAGCATGCGCTATCAGTTCCGCGTGCTCGCCGATCTGATGGCCGGTCCGGACCAGCCGCCGCTCGCCGTCTTCCGCGCGCGCGAGGCCCTGCTCGCCATCAGCTGGAGCACCGCCATGATGGGCGATCTTCCGCTCACCGACGACGAGTGCTACGCCGCGGCCGTCGATATCGCGCGAGACATTCTCACCAAGAATTGAATGGCCGTTTCTCGCTAGCACATATGTTCGATAGCGCGTAGATTCGACGGCATGCCGACACCGCTGCAGGGATCATTACTCGACGGGTTCGGAGACATCGAGGTGTGCGGGTTCGATGGCGTGCGCCGGACGGCGTTGAGTCATGGAGCCTGGGTGGACGTGCTGCCCGGATGGCTGTCGGGGGCGGATGTGCTGTTCGAACGGTTGGTGGACCGAGTGCCGTGGCAGGCGGAGCGGCGGCCGATGTACGACCGGGTGGTGGATGTGCCGCGGTTGCTGTGTTTCTACGGGGAGGGCGCGGAGTTACCGGATCCAGCGTTGGACGAGGCACGGGATGCACTGACCGCGCACTACCGCGAGGAACTCGGTGAACCGTTCCGCACAGCCGGGTTGTGCTACTACCGCGACGGACGCGACAGCGTGGCCTGGCACGGCGATACCTTCGGGCGCGGCGCGACCGACGACACCATGGTCGCCATCGTTTCGATCGGTGCGCCGCGAGCGCTGCTGCTGCGACCGCGCGGTGGCGGCGCGAGTCTTCGATTTCAGGTGGGACATGGCGATCTGCTGGTCATGGGGGGCTCATGCCAGCGCACCTGGGAACATGCCGTACCGAAGACGCGCAGACCGGCCGGGCCGCGAATCAGCATTCAATTTCGACCGCGAGGCGTGCGCTGACTATGCAGCGGCTACGACGGCTTATTGACCTCAACCACGGTTGAGATAAGAAGCTGATCTCCATGAGCGCAACGACAATTCAGCCCGTAGTAGCGGACACCACGGTCGATCACACCGACGACATTGCGGCGATCGAGCAGATCATCGCCAATGTCGAAACCGCGTACAACACCAATGATGCCGAACTGATGACCGCCGATTTCACCGCCAATGCGGCGGTGGTCAATGCGGTCGGTGCGCTCGTGATCGGGAAAGACGCACTGCTGGAGGCGAATCGGCAGGGGCTGGCGGGATTTCTGAAGGACCAGTATGTCCGCTACGAGGTCGCCGACATCGTATTCCTGCGGCCCGATATCGCGATCGCGCACAAGCTCGCCCGGGCGACCACGGCCGAGGGCAAGCTGATCGATATCGATCACGCGATGATCGCGCTGTACATCCTGGTCAAAGAGAACGGTCGGTGGTGGACCGCGGCCCGGCAGAACACACTGGTCCCGCAGACGAACTAGCCGTCAGTTCAGGGGCGCGGCGAGCCGTTCCTCGCGCGTCGGGAAGCGACGGCGGCGAACCGTCGCGCCGTGCGACCAGACGGCCCGCTGGACCTCCTCCATCGAGGCATGTCCGTCGAATCGGACGAGCACTTCGGCGCGGGCCTGACGTGCGATATTCACCTTCCGACGGTATTGCCGGAAAATCTGCACCTCGCCATTGCGGTCCTCGTCCAGGTATTCGTAATCCATGCCGTAGTAGGCGTAGGTCCCGAGAGTCGCGAGCGAGGTTGCCCAGGATCGCAGCTGATCACACGCACCGAAAATCGTGACCATGCCGCCGATGCGGTCGATCCGTTCCCATCCGGTCGGTATATCGGCGAAATTCCAGTCGCGCTCCCCCGGCCCCTTCGCGCGCCACTCCTGCAGCTGGGCCACCGCGGCATCCAGACCGAATGTCTGCCAGCGAACCGTGCCCTGCGAACGGTCGCGGAACGGTAGTTGCCTACGCAGAGCGACGGCGGCGGCGCGGGTGAGGACGGTCAGGTCGGCGGGGACCAGCACAATCGGATCCGACGGCGCGGCGTCGAACGGATTGGGATCCAGATGCGCCGGATCGATGACCACGAGCGTGCCCGGCCGCCGCTGATAGGCCAGGCCCCACAGCAGTCGAGCCAGCATCCGCGCACCACGCCAATCGGAGAGCACATGCCAGGTCTCGTGGAAATGGTTGGTGGCGAAACGGAAATCGCTACCGGGGCGCAGGCTCAGCACCGTATACACCCGACCGTCGAGCACCATGGTGCGTCGATGCAGTTTCGCCATATTGTCGGTGGCCGAACCGGGGCGCGGCCGTTTGTTCTGCGCGGCCACGTTCACCTCCAGTTCTGCCTCGCGTGCATTCCAGGAGACCACGGCCGCCACCACGGGGCAACGGATTATTTTCGCGCGGTTGAACAGTGGTCCAGAGCACAGCGGGGCGCGGCCTCCACCGATAGATTGGCCATATGAGCAATCCTGGGGCGGGGGTTTTGGCCGTGATGCCGCTGCATACGATCAGCGAGGTCTACGGCGAGAGCGGACTGCGCGAACGACTACTGCTGGAAATCGCCGAACTATCCGATACCGAACGGCTCACCGAGGCCTTGGACCTGGCTACCGAACTACACCGCGAGGATCGTTACGGCCGCGAACCATATCTGAGTCACCTACTGCGCGTTGCGATTCGGATCGTCAGCCACTACGAGGTGCGGGACCCGGATGTCGTCGCGGCCGGGCTGCTGCACGATTCGGTCGAGGATCATCCGGTCGAACTGGCCGGCGCGCGTCCCGGTTCGCCTACCGATGCCGCCCTCGCCGAACTCTCGGCCCGGTTCGGCACCCGCGTCGCCGAACTCGTCGCCGCCGTCACCAATCCGGAACCGGATCCGGATAGCGATCGGCAAGCGCAATACCGCGAACACGTGGCGGCCAATCTCGATCGGGCGCCGTGGGCCCGCATTGTCAAACTCTCCGACTTCACCGACAACGGCGTCGGCATCCTCTACGCCGACGGACCGGCGATGCGCAAACTCGCCACCAAGTACCGCCCGCTCACCGATATCTACCGCGACCTCGTCACCCGCCCGGATACCCCGCTCGCCGAGCACGTCAAACGGCGTATCCTGCACCAGCTCGACAGCGCCGACGAACGTTTCGACGCCATTCTCGCCAGGGACTAGGGCCCGCGCAGCACTGATTCGACAAGTTCACCAACCGCTGCGAGCAGCCGTTCGGTCTCTCCCGCACGAGCCAGTCGCGGCACCTGTTCGCCACCCAATGCGCCCAACAGCAGTCTGCCGACCACCTCGGCATCCAGGTCCGGGCGGGCCTCACGCAACAGCGCGGTGATGTGCGCATCCCAGAATTCGTGGATTTCGGTGGCACGTGGATGCGGCGGTCCCTGCAGGTAGGCAACCGTCACCTCGATGTTGTCGGTCATCATTCGCACGAAGCCGTCGAAGAAGGCCAGCAGTCGCTCCCCGGCCGGCGCCCCTGGACCCAGCGGCGGCGGTCCGCTCCGGACGGCATCCATCAAGGCGAAGGTGCTCTCGGCGATCATCTCGTGCAGTAATCCGGCGCGATTGCCGAAGCGGTGGAAGATCGTGCCCTTACCGACCCCGGCGGCCGCCGCGACGCGATCCATGGTGAGTGCGTCGGCGCCGTGTTCGGCGAGCAGCGCGGCCGTCGCGGCCAGGATCGCCTGCCGGTTACGCGCAGCATCCGCCCGTTCCCTCGGGCGTTCGTCTGTCATTCCGCCACCTTCATTGACAACTTGACCGCCGGTCCATATTGTTCGAGACATCTGGACCAACAGTCAAGTTATGGAGTTATTGATGAAGGCAATCGTAATGACGGGCGTCGGCGGACCCGAGGTCCTGGTCGCCCAGGATGTCGCCGTACCGCATCCGGGCCCCGGCGAACTGGTGATCCGCGCCGAGGCGATTCCGGTGCTGTTCCCGGAGACCAAACTGCGCTCAGGCGAGTTCCCGATGCCTGTCGAAACACCGGCGGTCTTCGGTTTCCAGGCCGCCGGAGCGGTCGTCGAGATCGGGGACGGCGTCGACCCGGCATTGCTCGGCAGACGGGTCACGGTGGCCACCGCAGGCTTCGGCTCCTACGCCGAATTCGTCTGCGCACCAGCACCTTCCGCGACCGTGATTCCGGCGGCTCTCTCGTCGGAAGACGCGGCGGCTGTCCTGATGGACGGATCGGTGGCACTGCCTCTGCTCGCGACCGCGGCGCTCACGGGCACCGAAACCGTCCTGATCGAAGCCGCCGCAACAGGAGTCGGCAGCGCACTCACCCAACTCGCCAAGGAATTCGGCGCCGCGCGCGTCATCGCAACCGCCGGCGGCCCGGAAAAGTCCACGCGGGCACTGGCATTGGGCGCGGACGAAGTCATCGACCACAACGCGCCGAACTGGCCGGCCCGTCTGCGCGAAACCCTCGACGGCACAACGCTCGACGTCGTCTTCGATTCCATCGGCGGCAGCACCGCCCGAGACCTGCTGGCAGCCATGACCCCGGTGCGCGGCCGAATCCTCAGCTACGGCTGGCTCTCCGGAGCCCCAGCCCAGATATCCACAACAGATCTACTCCCCAACGGCCTCACCCTCACCGCCTGCGCCGGCCCGGCCTGGCTCGCCGAGGTATCCCGCTCCGGCGCCGCTGCCCTCGACCGCGCCATCACCGGAACCCTCACTCCCCAAATCGATTCCGTTCTCCCCCTCGACGAAGCCGCCAAAGCCCACCAGCTCATCGAGCAGCGCTCCCCCATCGGCAAGATCGTCCTGCGCCCCTGACGCACCGCACATACCCGACCCGCCGCGCCGCAGCCGTCCTCAAAAAGTGCCTTCGGGATCGAAATGATCTGTGGCCGTTGGTGTTTCCCGTGGAGCATTCGGTGCGCGGACTGCATTGTTGCACCGAGTGCATCCACCGGGCTGGGTCAGGGGCGCCGGGCGAAAGCAGGGGCGTGTTCCGGGAGTATCCCTCGGGCGATCAGGAATGGGGGAACGGTGCGCAGCACTGGGATTCGACGCAGGATGCGTAGCGGCAACGGAGTCGTTGCGGCATTGGCGATATCGATTCGGCCCGACAGGGCCGGGCGGAATACGGCGGCGTGCAGGATGCGTTGCAGGCCCTGGGTGACGGCGGTCGGGAGGGTGCGGCGACGCTGCACCCTGGCCAGGTCGTGGGTGGTCAGTGTACCCGAAGTCAGGGGTGGGGCAAGGATTCTCGCGGTGGCGACGGCGTCCTGGATGGCCAGGTTGATGCCGACTCCGCCGGCGGGCGACATGGCGTGGGCGGCATCGCCGATGCAGAGCAGGCCGTCGGTGTACCACTTGGTCAGGCGGTCCAATTTCACGTCGAGCAGTTTCACCTCGTGCCAGTCCCGGAGTGCGTCCTCCCGGTCACGCAGCCATGGTGCGGAATCGGCCATGCTGCGTACGATCTCGGTGACCGGACCGCGGCGGGCCGTCGCATCGCTGCCCTTGGCGATGAGGGTCGCGACCTGCCAGTAGTCGCCGCGGTCGAACATGACCGCGGCGCGGTTGGCGCTGAGCAGTCCGATCAAACCGGCGGGGTCGATATCGGTGCGCGGCAAGCGGAACCACCACACATCCATCGGTGTCGGCCAACTGCGTGAGCCGAGTCCGACCTCGCCCCGCAGCACCGAATCGCGGCCGTCACAGGCAACGGTCAGGTCGGCGCGGATCTCGCCCGGTTCGCCGTCACTGGTCCGATAGGCGACACCGGCGACCCGGCCGTCCTCTCGAATCACCGCTGTCGCTTCGGTATTCATCCGCAGCCGGAAGCTCGGCTCCCGATCGGCCGCACCGGCCAACAGGTCCAGCAGATCCCACTGCGGCACCATCGCGATGTATTTGTGCGTACCCGGCAGATGTTCCAAGGTGAACACCGTCTGCACCGACCCTCGGATCGGCAGCTGGATCTGCTGCAGCTTGCGCGCGGGCAGTTTCGCGAACTCCTCACCGAGACCCAGTTCATCGAGCAGGTCGAGGGTCGTTGGATGTACTGTGTCGCCGCGGAAGTCGCGCAGGAAGTCCTTGTGTTTCTCCAGGACGGTGACATCGATACCGGCGCGGGCCAGCAGCAGCCCGAGCACCATACCGGCGGGTCCACCACCAACCACCAGACACGTCGTACGTTCCATTGCCCCGACCTCCCTCCGTGCGCACGCGCCGGACGGACATTCCGCGGGCGCGGATGTAGCGGTTTCCCTGGGCCGACTTCAATGGTATGCCGCACAGCCGAGCACAAGGCCCGTAACCGTTGCGTCAGCGATCAGATCAGCGACGCAGAACGAAAAAGTACGGCTCGGTCATCCCTCGCATATCCATCACCCCGAGCAGCGTATCGATATCCACCCGACGGAAGTGGTCGATGATCGGCAGGTGGTCGTAAACCATCGCGGCACTCACGGCACCGCGGTATTCGATATCGCGCAAACGTGCTGTCGGCCTGCGTGTTCGGATCGCCGGGGCGAGGACGGGCAGTAGCCTCCGCGCCGTCTGCACGCCCGCGAGCGGCACCCTACCGGCCAGACCGAGCGGCACCCGCCGCGGATCGACCGCGAAGATATTTCCCGATTCGTCGGCGAACAGCAGTGGATGCACCGACTCCGGATCATCGAACTGCTTGCCGTACCAGCCCGAGGCGACCAGCACCCCGGCCATCGGATGACCGGTATCCAGTTCGTCGCCCCGCCAGCGGCCGACGGTCACCTCCGCGACCCTGGCCGCGGGCAATCTATCGAACAGCTCCCACGCCTGCTCCGTCGTGCATCCACCATCGAGCAAGTCCGCCAGATCGGACTGCGCGCTCTTATTCTCGGCCACAACGGATCTCCTTCTCCACAGCAACGTTGCGAAGATAAGGCTATCAATCTCTCATTCGGTCGGCTCAGAAGGGCGCGTCGGCTGCCAACTGCCCCACTTCGGGCAGGTAGGGGTCGAGTTCGCCGGATTCGAACCGCGACATGCCGATGACATGCCAGAACTGACCGGCGGTATTGCCCTCGAATTTGTATCGGCCATCGGGTGCGAGGGCCGCCCATCCTTCGGACAGACCGAGCAGGATGGCACGAATCGACGGCGCGCCATCCTCCGGCCGCGACCACAGCAGGATGTTGCCGTCATCACCGCCGCTGGCCAGCAGCTTGCCGGACGGATCGAAGCTGAGCGACCAGACCCGACGCTTATGCCCTTCGAGGGTATGCAGATGACGTCCGGATGCCATGTCCCACAACCGAACAACCAGATCATCGCCCCCGGTCGCCAATGTTCCGCTGCGCGAGTCGACCGCGGCCGTCCAGAGCCTGCCGGTGTGCCGGGTCAGCGTATGCAGTGCATCGCCGGATTCGATATCCCAGATGCGGGCAGTGGTATCCCAGGACACGCTGGCGAGGCGGTCCTCGTGGAAGGCCACCGAATACACGCGGTCCCGATGTCCGCGCAGTGCGCGCAGGAACCGTCCGGAGCGCACGTCCCACAGCCGCACCACCGAATCGTCGCAGCCGGTGGCCATCAGCGCACCGTCGGCACTGAATGCGATCGAGCGCACCCGGCCGCGATGTTCGGCGCAGACGGCGTGCAGTGCACCGGTGGTGCGCACCCAGACGATCACCGTGTCGTCGTCATTGGCGGTGGCCACATAGTCGCCGGTCGGGTCGAAGGCAGCGGCCCAGATCGGTGCGGATTCGACATTGATATGGCGTTCGTACAGGTCGGCGTCGAGGTTGAACAGGCTGAGCCGACCGTCATTGACGACGAGGCCGAGCTGATGGCTGCCGAGTTCGCTGAATATCGCCGATTCGAAGGTGAGCAGGCGATCTTCGCTGCCGATCAGTCGGCGAACCAACCGCCCGGTCACCGGATCCCACAGTCGAACCACACCGTCGTTACCCACGCCGGAGAGCAGGGTGCCGTCCGCGTTGAAGCTGACCGTGCGAACCTGGCGGCCGTGGCCGGTGAGCGTGTGTTTGCAGGTGCCGGTCACCGGATCCCAGAGCCGGGTGGTGAATTGGTCGTCGGTAATGGCCAATTGGGTACCGTCCGGGCGGAAGGCGAACGGCCAGATCGAGCCGGTATGCGCGGTGAGCCGGTGTCGCGACTCCCCGGTCTCGCTGTCGCGCAGACAGACCAGTCCCGCGCTGTCGCCCGAGGCGAGCAGTTCACCCGCCGGATCGAAGGTGAGCCAGTAGATGGCCGCAGTATGTTCGGTGAGCGACTGCCGCTCCGCACCGGTATCCGCATCCCACAGACGCAGTCCCCCATCGGTATCCCCGCTCGCCACAATCGGCAGGCTGGGGTGGAACGTCACGGTATAGACCCGCCCGGTATGACCGGGTAAGTCGCGAATCTTCCGACAACCCAACGGATCCCACAGCGCGAGCGTGCCGTCCACGCCTCCGACCGCGAGCAGTTCACCGGTGGGATTGAACGCCACCCGGAATACCGAGCCGGACGCACCGCTGAATTCGCCGCTCTCCCTACCACTTTCGGTATCCCAGAGCCGTACGGTGCCATCACGGTAGGAAGCCGCGACCAGCGGTCCGCGAATATCCAAACTGTAGATGAGTTCCCGGCCGTCACCGGCGGGACGGCATTCGTGTCGCAGTTCGCCGCTCGGCAACGTCCACAGCCGCAGCACGCCATCGGCGTCACCGGTGGCCAGCAGATCACCGGCGGGGCTCAGCACCACCGGCCACGGCCAGTTCTTGTGCCCCAACAGGATTCGGCGCAGTTCGCCGGTGGCGGCATCCCAGATGCCCACGGTGCCGTCGCCGGATCCGGTCACCAGCACCGTACCGGTGAACGCCACCGCGAACGTTCGTGCTCGATGCGTCTGCAAGGTGCGCAGCGGTCTTCCGGTTTCGGCATCGCAGATGAGGACGCCCCCGTCATCACTGCCGATGGCCAGCGTGCCACCGTCCGGGTTATAGGCGACCGGCTGCGGCAATCGGCCGTGTCTGGCGTGGAAGCCGTGCCGGACTCCGATTGCGGCAGGCGCGAATTCGGTCTGTGCCGCGACTCCGGGCACCCACGCCGCACCGTACAGATCGGTGCCGGTCGGGGTGCCGATGACCTCGATCAGTGCCGCCCGGGACCAGCGGCTGCCACTGGCCCGTGATCCGGTCAGATCGGTATGCACCAGGCGGGCTCGGGTGAGATCGGCCTCGCCCAGATCCGCGCCGACCAGGCTGGCCTCGTCGAGTCGGGCGCCGACCAACCGCGCACCGTGCAGGACGGCACGATCGAGGTTCGTGCCGACCAACCGGGCACCGCTGAGATCCGCCCCGGTGAGATCGACATCGCGCAGGTCCCGATACGACAGATCCTCCCCCGCCAGACTCGCACCGCGCAGATCCGCGGTCGGTGCGGTGCGCAGCCGCGTCGCCACCCGAATGGCATTGGTGCGCGAGACTTCGTCGGCCGCCTGGTCGGCGAGCACACCCTCGGCCCAGGTGCGCAGTGCCCGGTTGTCGGCGAGATCGCAGAGGAAGTCGATCGAGAGTTGGGAGAGCGGCGACTGGGTCAGCTGGGCGGGCGCGAGGGTGCCGACCTCGAATTGTTCGGCAATGCGGTTGGCCACCAGCCATTCCATTACCGACGAATGGATGAAGCCGAACAGGTTGTCCTCGGTGCGCACCAGCAGGCTGCCGGAGCCGATGGCGTGCGCCGACTGCTGCACCGACATTCGACTCGAACCGGTCAGCTCGGCCAAACCCGCTGCCACCTCGGTCAATTCGGACAGCCGCAGATACGGCTCGCCGGTTTCCCAGACGCGCAGCGCGAATGCCGTGACACCGAGCCACAATTCGTGCAAGCGCAGCCCGGGCAGCGCACCAGCCACGCCCGCGGTGCGGTCGGCCTCGTAGGTCAGCCACGACTCCAGGATTTCCCGGTACAACCCGGCCGGACCCACCGCCTGTTTCGCGCCCGCCGCGGCCCGCAACCGCCGCTCGTCCAGATCGGCGATGAACCCGAGCATCCTGGGATTCTGTGCCAGTCCGAGCAGATCCTCGATACCGGTGATCAACCCCATTCTGGCATCCGCGCGGCGGATATCGCCGCCGTAGCGGTTGGTCAGGAAGGCATGGATCTGCGCGGGCGCGAAGTCCTCGATGCCAACGATGCGCCGATCCTGCAGCACACCGACGCGTTCGCCGAGGGCAGTCAGCACCTGGGCGCGGGATTCGAAGTGCTGGGTGCGGCTGGCCACGATGATCTTGGCTTTGCCGACGGCCGCCTGCAGCAGGGTTTCGAGATGGTCGGCGGCGAAGTCGTAGCTGATCCGGGTGACGAGTTCGTCGAAGCCGTCGAACAGCAACACCACCCGACCCTCGCGCAGCATGTAGTGCAGCGCCTTCAGATCGATGCGATCCTCGCCGTGATTGGCCAGATGTGCGGCGACCAGCCCGTCGACCGAATGGGTTTTGTCCAGGGCCCGCAGGTCGATCAGGATCGGAATCAGCGCGGGCATGGTTTCGGTGATGCGGCGGGCCAACTCGCGCAGCGCGAAGGTTTTTCCGCGTCCGAAATCACCGAGTATGAGGATGAATCGGCCGTGGTCGGCCGCGATCACCTTCATCAGTTCGCCGACCAGATCGTCGCGGATCTGCTGGTCACCGTGTTCGAGGATCCGGAAGCGCTGCGGCACGTACAGGTCCGGCGGATAGGTGCGGTCCGCGCGCAATCGCGCGGCCTGGTGCGTGAGGTAGTTGTCCAGATCGAGCAGGCCCTGGAATTCGGTGAAGCTGCGCACCCGCAGACCGTGGCTGGCCGCCTCCTCGCGTAGCGAACGCGGCGGCGCCGCACCGCGATACACGAGTTCGGATCCGTATTCCGGATCGTGACCAAGGAAATCCTCCACCACCTGCCTGGTCATATCACCGACGTGCACGCCAACGCGCCACTGGGCGATGACCTCGTCGTCCTCCCTGGTGATCAGCAGATGCGGCGGCTCCACCTCGACGCGCCGGACTTTCGCACCGGGATAACGGGTTTCGCACACCTCGGCGACGCGCTCGAGCAGCCGCCCATGCGGATCGACCGCCGGAGTCTCCGCAGGCGGTTCCGGGAGCTCGGGCTCGTCCGGTCCGAGGAGTTCGGGCTGTTTGGCCGTCGGCAGCGCCGCGGTCACCTTCAGCCAATCGAATTCGAGTTGTGTGGTGGACTCACCATGTCCGGAGAAACGCGCCAGGCCGGCGGCGGTGAGCTGGATGATCTCGTCGCGGCCCGGAGCGGCCGCGGGCAGGACGGGCAGCGTGTCGTCGAGCCGATCCAGATGCGGACCACCGGGTCCCGGACCGTGCAGCAGCAGGTTCAACCGGCCGCCGAGCAACCGGGACAGCGTATCTGCGTCGCGCAGCAGGTCCGGATCATGGGCGGGCGTGCCGGCGCCGGGCAGCGGATCGTGCCGGACAACACCGAGGCGCAACCAACCGTTCTCCTCGAACGGGCGCAGCCGCTCGGCGAACCAGGACGCCTGTGGTTCGCCGATGCGGCCGTAATCGTCCTCGGGCAGATGGGTCGCGGCCATGGTCGAGTTCAATCCGGCGACCACCACCCGCAATTCGGGAATCGGGAACAGTGTCCACGGCTGTCCGATATCGAAGACGAGGTGATCCAGCCCCTGATACAGCGCACCGAACATCCGCGTGTACTGCTCGAGCTTCGGGAAGTACGGCGGCTGCGGTTTGCGATCCCGGGCCTCACAGTTCAGGAAATACGCGTGGCAGGCCGGTTTGGAGACATCGTGATTGCCGGGCACCACGATCAGCCGCTCCGGACCGAGACCGAGCAGCGTACGCAATCCGCTCAGGAAGGTCAGCGCCTCGTCGACCTCGCGCGGACGGCCGGATTCGGTCATATCCCCGGAGACCACGATCAAATCCGGTTTGGCCACACCCTGATTCACCAGATGGGTCACATTGGCGTGGATGCGCGCCTGCAATTCGGCCGCGGTGCCCGGCTCGTCCGGCGCGAGCAGCCCACGACCGAACCGCGGACCGGCCACATGCAGCACCGAGACACTGGTACGCGGCTCCCCATGATCGGTGGCACCCGGAAACGCGGGGGCCGCAACCGGTGTGCGACGCGGCAGCACGGATTCGGGTGCGTCCGTGATGGTTTCGACGGCGAACCGGTCTGGACCGTCGTGTGGAAAGCCCGGTTCCGACGGCGGCTTCGCCCGCCCCGCGAGCAGATGTCCGACCCGCTCCAAAAGGATTCGGCGCGCCTCCTCGGCGGTGGACACCCGCACCAGGTCGAGATAGGTGATGGTGGCGAGCAGACCCTCGAGTGCGCATTCGGCGATACGCACCGGCATCAGCTTGCCCGGATCGGTGCGGTAGGCCGCCTGCCATTCCATGGTTCCGTAGTAGGAACCGAGATAGTTCTCCGACAGCACCACCAGCACCACCGCCGAATCACGAACACCGCGATCCATGAAATCGATGAAGTTGGTGCCGGGCACGAAATCCCAGGCCTGGATGAGGGTGCGGTAACCCGCGGTCTCCAACTGCCAGGCCAACCATGTGGCCCATCGCTCGTCGGCCGGTGAATAACTGATGAAGAAGTCCCGCCGCCCGCCCGAAGTCACAGCATCAGTATGCCCCGATGGGTCGCCACGCCAAACGGCAGAAGATCATTACGACGCGTACCGAATGCGGAAGTGCCCCAGCCGATATGCTGCATGATGGGGCATGTGTCCGAACAACAGGCCGATTCCGCTGCGGAGAACCCGCCGTCGAGTTCCCTGGTGTCCGCGCCGCCGAGACGGGGGCTGAGCACGCTGGATTGGGTCCGGCTCGGACTGTTCGCGGCCGGACTGCTGTGTGTGGCGACCGGATTGCTGCCGCGCGCCGAGGCCGCCGACAATATGCGCCGGATCGGGCCGCTGCTGCTGTTCCTGTGCAGTGTGATCATTCTCGCGGAGCTGACGCGGCAGGCGAAGGTGTTCGATGTGATCGCACACCGCCTTGCCATATTCGGGCGCGGCTACTATGCGGCGTTGTTCCTGCTCTGCGTGCTTTTCGCAGCGGCAACAACGATTCTGCTCAATCTCGATACGACTGCGGTATTGCTGACTCCGGTCATGCTCGCGCTGGCGGTGCCTGCTCGCATTCCGCCACTGCCGTTGGCGATGACCACGCTCTGGCTGGCCAATACCGCGAGCCTGCTGCTTCCGGTCTCGAATCTCACCAATCTGCTTGCCGCCGATCGGGTTGCGCTGCGCGCCACGGATTTCGCGGCACGGATGTGGGCGCCGCAGCTCGTGTCGATCACGGCGACCATGGTGTGCCTCTGGGTCTGGTATTGGCGGCGCGGTCGACGTGAAACCGATCGGTACGTTCCGCCGGAGCCGATTCGCCCGGAGAACGCCAGGGAGCGCACGCTACTCTACACGACGGCAGGCGCGTGTCTGCTGTTCATTCTTGCGATCCCGTTCGTGGGTGATCGGATCGGTATCGCCGCCACCCTGGCCGCCGCCATTGCGGTGGTCGCCTTCGCGATCTTCGACCGTTCGTCGCTGCGACTATCGCTGATCCCGTGGCAGTTGCTGGTTTTCGTGGTCGGGTTGTTCCTGGTGGTGCCGACATTGAGCCGGTTCGGGCTCGCCGATGTCATGCATGCGCTGATCGGGCACGACTCCGGAGTAGTCGGGGCGTACCGTGCGGCGGGCGCCGGCGCCGGATTGTCCAATGTGGCCAATAACCTTCCGGCTTACACCGCAGGTGAGGCGGTAGTGTCCGAGGAGAATCGAAATCAGTTGCTGGCCTTGCTGATCGGCACCAACGTGGGGCCGATCGTAACGCCATGGGCGTCGCTGGCGACGCTGCTGTGCCTGGAGTTCTGCCGCACCCATGGTGTTCGGGTGCCGATGCCGCGGTTCGTACTCACCGGGCTGGGGCTCGCGGTTGTCGCTACGACCAGTGCCGTTGCTGTGCTGCTGGCGACCGGATAGGTGGATCGATTGGTTCGATCGCCCATTCCGCAACCAACGGCGCGGGGTCAGCGCAGGAATGGGCGCTCAGGCCGATCCCGTCAGCCCGGCAGCCCCGTCACACTCACCTCGGCGGCGGCCTTCACCAGCAAGGCCAGCTCCGGCAGCATTTCAGTGCTGGCGGCAATGAAGTTCACTTCACCGCCGGGGAGGTCGAGGTGGTCGTTGAGCGGTGCGCCGTCGAAATCGGTGATGTGGATACCGGATTCACGGGCCAGCAGGGTGCCCGCGGGCAGGTCGACCAAACCCGCTCGGTAACCGACGAATCCGTCGATATCGCCGCGGCACAGCATGACCCAGCACAGCAGCGGAGACCACAGTTGGATCAGGCGACGGGAACCGGATTCCAGGGCCAGGCGCAGGCCGCGTGCCGTGGTGTCGCTGCGAATCACCGGATAGCCCTGCAGCCAGGCCAGGGTCGGAGCGGATTCGGAGGAACGGTGCGGCGGCCGCCAGAGCGGGCCGTCCGGCCCTGTGGCGCCGGATCCGCGCACAGCGGACCAGGTGCGGTCGGCCAACGGTTCGTGGACGATGCCGAGCATCGGAACTCCGTTGTGACACAGGGCGATACCGATCGTGCAGACGGGCAGGCCGATGGCGATATTATTGGTGCCGTCGAGCGGGTCGACGACCCAGCACCAGGAATCGTCAACGCCATGGAGCCCGGATTCCTCGGCGAGGATGCGGTGGTGCGGGAAGGCGCGGCGGATATGGCCGATGATGATACGTTCCGCGCGCAGGTCCAGGTCGGTGACCAGATCGCCGCTGGCGTCCTTGGTGCGAACGGTCAGTGATCCGGCCAGACCCTCCCGGATCGCCCGTCCCGCCTCGATCGCCGCCGCCCTGGCCACCTCGGCAGCGGTCGTCAGGACGGTGTCCAGCCGGTCGAAGGCGCTGATCGGATCCAGATCGGCCAGCGCCGGACCATCCGGCGGCAGCGCCAGGTTCGCTACGTCGCCTGCTCGCATCGGTCCTCCAGTTTTTCCGGCAGGGTGGGCTCCTGCAGGGGGATGGCAGCCGGCGTAGCCGGCGGGGCGGGTAAGTACAGGTGGTCGAGCACCGTTTGCGCGGCGCGCCGGGTTTCGCTCGGGGTGCAACCGGTTCGGTGCACCCGATGGTCGGCGGTGGCGAGGGTGCCGAGGGACCGGTCCGGTCGGCCGCGACGAACCTCGCCGAGCACCACGGTGGCCGCCTCGCCCCGCACATCGGAGAGGTGAAATACCCCGTGTGGCAGGGTGTATACCTCGCCTGCACGGAAATGTTCACTGGATCGAATGCGATAGCGGACCAGGCGCTCGGTCGCACGCACCACATCACCGTCGGCGCCACTATGGATTTCGAAGATGCGATGGGTTGCCCGGTCCGCAGAGCCCTCCACTTCGAGTATCTCGTTGCCGACCTCGCCGTATAAGACCACGCTGAGCAGATCCCAGCTGTGCGCGTGCATCGCCGAGGTCGTCGGATACGACCGCAGCCCATCGGTCCAGACGTGCACGCAGACGCCGAGTCCGCCGTCGCGCCACGCGGGAAAACACAAGAACCCCAACGGATGCCGGACCGCGCCGATGTCGGTGCGACCGTCGAGCACTCCTGTCATGAAATCATGAGCCCAGCGTCGCACCGCGGGTCCCGCCGCATCGGAGCCGATCAGCGTTCGTAGTCGGAC
Source organism: Nocardia vinacea NBRC 16497 (assembly GCF_000308835.1). GTDB lineage: Bacteria > Actinomycetota > Actinomycetes > Mycobacteriales > Mycobacteriaceae > Nocardia > Nocardia vinacea. The sequence continues at coordinate 30,788 of NZ_BAGN01000147.1, forward strand.
ATAGTCGTTCATTCAGTACGGATTCCTCGGCTGCAGTGCGCGTCGCACGATATCGGCGACATCGCGATCGGTATAGGAAGCCGGTAGCGCGAGACCGAGCAGATCGAACAGCGCACGAGTCTGATCGACCGACGGCTCGTCGGCGAGCGCGAGTTCCTCGCTCCGGCTCAGCGGCACCTGTCTGGCCTGCTTGAAACTGGCCACGAGCTCCCGGTTGAAGTCCCGGTAGTAGGGCTTGTCCCGTTCGAACATCAGGGCCGGAGTATTCGGATTGTCCTGCGTGACAATGACGCAGCTCGACGAGAGATCCCAGCGGAAGGTCGTCATCACCATCGAGAGTCCGACATCGATGGTCAGGAAGGTGAACCGCTGCCGGTACCAGCACGCCGCGAGCACCGTCGCGAAGGACTCCTTGCGGGTCCGCTCGGTGGTCCACAATTCGCCGGTGCGGTCGGCCTCGGGCACCAGCGAGGAGCGAAACTGCGCGTAGGTCTTGCACAGCAGTTCATTGGTCGGATCCAGCACTTCTACCTGGATCCGCAGCGGACGCTGTTCGCGGCGCGCGTTCTCCACGCATTCGCGCAGTGTGACGGCCCGCAGATAGGTTCCGGTGCCCCCTTTGAACAGCCACTGTTCGGTACCGCGGCGGGCCAGCGTATGCGCATGCCCGATCTCCGGACCGTAGAGCAGCTGTACCGAGTTCGAATCCTGAATGGCCTTGGCGGACAGATGCCGATCACGCAGCAACGTGGTGGCCAGCAAACCGAGCACCAGTAGGATGACCGCGTTGATCAGATCCGCATCGAAGAAGCCGATATCGATCAGCGAGATCACACCGAAGATGACCGCGAGAACCAGCGCGACGAGACCGTCGATATTGTTCCGCAGCCAGATCAGCACCCGTGCCATATGTTTTCGGCCTCCCCTAGGGTTTCTACCCAGGATAGGTGCACCGGTGTGGACGCAGCGAGCGAACGGTCAAGTCCCGCTGGCAGGTCGGTGTGTGACGGCGTCCAGTCGAGCGGCGAGGATACGGCGGGCTCGATCGTAGGGCGCCGATTCGCCGAACAGCAGTGCATCCTGGGCCGCGGTGCGTGCGATGGCGTCGAGTTCGAAGGCGAGGTCGGCGGGCTCGATATCGGGGACGATCTCGCCGAGGCCGATGGCCTCGGCGATGGTGGTTTCGTAGAGCCGCAACCAGTCTCGGCGCGATGCGGCCACGGCGTCGTGCACGCGCCCGGGGCGGGCGTCGAACTCCGCGACGGCGGACAGAAAGAAGCACCCGCCGCTGAAGTACGGCTTCGCGGCATAGTCCAACCAGGACTCACCGAGTGCCCGGACCCGGCGGATGCCAACGGGTGCACGTCGCGCGGGTTTCACCACGTGTGCGACGAAGACCTCGACGGCCGCGCGGACGGTCGCGAGCTGGAGTTCTTCCTTGGAGCCGAAGTGCGCGAAAACGCCGCTCTTGCTGAGGTCGAGTTCGGTCGCCAAACGCCGCACGGACAGGCTTTCCAGGCCTTCGACCGAGGCGATATCCATGGCGCGGTCGAGGATGACGCGCCGAGATCGCTCACCGCGCTCCAACCGCTTGTCGACCTTGGTTTCGACGGTCATCGGCACCCACCTTTCGTCCGAGGTCGAGCATAGCCGACGGACGATCGTCCTAATTGTTTAACACTGAATTAGCTTGATCAACCACCGATTCGGTGGCGTTGACAGAACCCAAGGCAAAGAGTGATAGTACGACCGTCCACATAGTTCGAGACCAATGCCGCTGATCCACACCGAAATCAGCATCCTCGACGACAACTGGTTAGGCGAATCTCGATGCTGAGTCGACATATGACCAGCGGCTCAGCACCCCGCTCGCACCTAGGACGAGCGTCCACATTCTTCAGGTGAGAGGACAGATCATGCGCGCTATTCAACAGGAGCACTGGGGCGGGCCGGACACCATGCGACTCGCGGAGATCGCCCGGCCGACACCGCTACCCACCGAAGTGCTGGTGAAAGTCGTTGCAGCGGGGGTCAATCCGATCGACTATTTCAGCCGGGAAGGGCAGGCGTATGTCCAGGCATTGACGCTGCCCTTCGTCAACGGCTGGGATGTCGCCGGAATCGTCGAGGAGGTCGGCTACGGGGTGACTCGCTTCCGACCCGGCGACCGGGTGTACGGCATGCCGTGGTTTCCGCGCGCGGCGGGGGCCTACGCGGAATATGTGACCGCGCCGTCGCACCAATTCGCGCCCATGCCAACGGGTTCGAATTTCACCGAGGCCGCGGCCCTGCCATTGGCCGCGCTCACGGCCTGGCAGATGCTTGTCGATATCGGGAAAGTCGCACCTGGACAGCGTGTTCTGGTATCCGCCGCAGCAGGTGGCGTCGGCCACCTCGCCGTGCAGATCGCAAAGTCGTTCGGGGCCTACGTGATCGGTTCCGCACGCGCGGCCAAACACGACTTCCTCGCCGCACTCGGCGCCGACGAGACCATCGACTACACGACGACCGATGTGGCCGCGACCGTCCGCGACGTCGATATCGTGATCCAGATGCACGGCGGCGAACCGGCGCTGCGCATGCTCGAAACCTTGCGTCCCGGTGGCATTCTCGTCAACGCACAGGCGGCATGGACACCTGGAATGGCCAAGCGTGCGTCCGAACTCGGCGTACGCGCCAGCGGTTACCTGGTGGAACCCGACCGCGCCGACCTCGAGGCACTGACCGACCTGGTCGAGAAGGGGAAGCTGCGCCCACACGTGGAATCGGTGCTGCCGCTGGAGCAGGCAGCCGAAGCGCACCGCCTGATCGAACAGGGCCGAACCACCGGGAAGATCGTCCTCACCGTGAGTGAGCCAGCCCATATGCCGGAAGCTTGATCTCGAGTGCGGTTGAGGAACCAAGATCGACCGTGCCCAGGTTCGCCGAATGCGGCGCACACCATCCGTCGGTGCGCGCCGCAGAGCCGGGCACACCCGATTCCGCGAGACGGTCCTCGCGGTTCGCTCCCGCTGGGCCAGTACACCCACCAGCGGGAGCTCGGGGCAGCTATGGACGGAACGTGATCGGCCCTGAAACGTCAACAGCCGCACACCATTTCGGCATGCGGCTGGGCCGTCGACAATCAGGCGGAAACGGCGATCTCCCACTCGTACACCGTGAGCTCCGAGGAACCGGTGGTGTGCACGGGGTCAGTGAACGCGATTTTCCTTGCGGCTTCGAGACTTTCGGCGTTGATCACGTACGCACCGCCGGTGCCGTCGGTGAACCGACCGCTCTCGACCAACTGCCCGCGCTCGAGCAATTCGTTCAGGAACTGCTTGTGCGGTTCGATCACGGCCGGGTCGAACGACGGTTTGCGCATCGCCATGACCAGGTACTTGTTGATCACGCCTGCGACTCCGGACGCGGTGCCCTGGTAGCCGCGGCGGCCGCGCGCACCTGCGGGGCGACCAGCACGACCTGGCCGAGCACACCGTTGACGAATCCGGGCGAATCGTCGGTGGACAGCTCCTTGGCCAACTCCACCGCCTCGTCGACCGCGACGACCGGCGGAACGTCGTTGGCGTGGAACAACTCCCATACCGCGATCCGCAGGATGGCCCGATCGACGGCGGGCAGCCGGGACAGCTCCCAGTCCTTGAGGTAGGACTCGATGGTGCCGTCCACCCGATCCAGATCGTCGGCGACGCCCTCGACCAGGGTGCGGGTGTAGGCATGCACCGGGGCGACCGCCTGGTCCTGGGTGGCCAGCTCGGCCCGCTCGGTGAGCAGGTCGGCCGCGTCCACATCGCGGGCCTCCGCCTCGAAGAGCAGATCGACCGCCCGGCGGCGGGCCTTGTGGCGCGCGCCGAGCTTCTTGAAGGTGGACTTCTTGTCTATGGGCTGTTCCGCCACAGCAGTCATTATCCCTGTTCGCCTGGGCGGGCGATCAGGCGTTCACGCGGCCGAGGTAGCTGCCGTCGCGCGAATCGATGCGCAGCTTGTCGCCGGTGTTGATGAACAGCGGGACCTGCACCTCGGCGCCGGTCTCGAGGGTGGCGGGCTTGGTGCCGCCGGTGGAACGGTCGCCCTGCAGGCCGATGTCGGTGTGCTGCACCTGGAGCTCGACGGTGACCGGCAGCTCGACGTAGAGCGGCGCGCCCTCGTGGGTGGCGACCTGAACGATCATGTTCTCCAGCAGGAACCTGGCGCCGGGGCCGATGGTCTCCTCGGAGATGGAGATCTGGTCGAAGGTCTCGCCGTCCATGAAGACGTAATCCGAGCCGTCGTGGTACAGGTAGGTCATATCGCGACGGTCGACGGTGGCGGTCTCCACCTTGACACCCGCGTTGAAGGTCTTGTCGACCACCTTGCCGGACAGCACGTTCTTCAGCTTGGTCCGCACGAAGGCAGGACCCTTACCCGGCTTGACATGCTGGAATTCGATGATCTGCTGGAGCTGACCGTCGATCTTCAGCACGAGGCCGTTCTTGAAGTCGCTGGTGTCCGCCACTGTTCTCGGATCTCCTAGTTCTGGATATGCGGTCTCGGTGACCGGCGTCATTCGACGACGGTCAGGTCTTTGCTGGTGTTGGTGAGCAGATCCGGGCCCCCCTCGCGCACCACGAGCGTGTCCTCGATCCGGACGCCGCCGCGGCCGGGGAAGTACACACCTGGTTCGACGGTCACCGCCACGCCAGACAGAAGTGTACCGGTTCCGGTTTTGGCGATTCCGGGCGCTTCGTGGATCTGCAGTCCGACACCGTGTCCGAGACCGTGCACGAACAGCTTCCCGTGTCCGGCTGCCTCGATCACCGCACGCGCGGCCGCATCCACGTCGGTGACCGGCGCGCCGGGCTTCAGCGCCTCGCGTCCGGCCCGCTGCGCCGCCTCGACCAGCGCGTACACCTCCCGGTGCCAGTCCGATGCGGTGCCGAGCACAAAGGTGCGGGTCATATCGGAGTGGTAGCCGCCGACCACGGCGCCGAAGTCGATCTTGACGAAATCGCCGGTAGCCAGGACCGCCCCGGTGGGCCGGTGATGCGGAATGGCGGAGTTCGCACCCGTCGCCACGATCGTCTCGAAGGCGACCGCATCGGCGCCGTGTTCGAACATCGCCCATTCCAGATCCCTGGCGACCTGACGTTCGGTACGGCCGGGGCGCAGGCCGCCGCGTTCCAGCAGGGTCGCCAACCCGGCGTCACCCGCGGCGCAGGCCGCACGCAACTGTTCGATCTCGTAAGCGTCCTTGACCATGCGCAGCTGTTCGACCAGCCCCGGAGTGGCGACGAATTCCAAACCGGTCTTCTGCTCGATGAATCCGCGATGCTGGTCGACGGTGACGATATGGCTCTCGTAACCGACCCGGCCGAGCTGCCACTCCCCAGCGAGCTCCACGATGCGTCGGGCGGTCGCCCTGGCGATTTCGGCGCGCAGATCCGGCACCTGCTCGGCGACCTGGCTCAGATAACGCCCGTCGGTGCCGATCACGGTGCGCTCCTCGGAATTACGGATATCCCAAGAGGTCACCAGTAGTGTGGCATTGGACCCGGTGAAGCCGGTCAGGTACCTGATGTTCACCAGATCGGTGACCAACAGCGCGTCGACCTCGTTCTCCACCAGCAGACTGCGCAGTGCGCTCCGGCGCCCCGCGTAGTCGGGCCCAGGGCCCACGTGATCAGCAGACATATCTCAAAACTACCGCCGACACGCCGTAGATCCTGCATAAAACACCGGTTTACCGGTATTCGAGCGAGGCGATCGATGTTCACATATCGATCGGTTATCCCCAATCCGGGATCCGGGGCTGCATCCGCGACCGGGGCCGACGAGGCTGAAAGCCATGTCCCCCATTGCTTTTGCCCTGCTGGTGGCTTGGTGCACGGTGCTCACCGTCTTCGATATCCGGCGGCGCCGACTGCCCAACGCATCCACCGTTTCCGGCGCGGTGATCATCTTCGGATATGCGCTGTTCACAACACAATTCACAGTCGCGGTGGTCGGTTCGATCTTGTTGGCGGTGCCCTATCTATTGGTGCACTTGATCGCGCCGACCACACTCGGGGCGGGTGATGTGAAACTGGCCGTCGGGCTCGGCGCGGTCGCCGCGCTCGGTGGTGCGCAGGTATGGGTGCGGGCAGCGCTCGTCGCACCCATACTGACTGCGGCATTCGGGCTCGTCGTATTGGCCCACTGGCGGATTCGGTCCGGTGCTGATCGGGCCGGACCGCACGCGCTTCCCCATGGGCCCGCCATGTGCGTCGCGACGGTGCTGAGCCTGGCGGCGGCGTATGGCTAGCCGATGCCGCGACGCGGCCGTGCCGGTCATCACGGCGGGCCGCGTGCCGGAGCACCCGCGTCGACATGGGAAGATGGACAGCGTGTTGCGCTGGATAACTGCCGGAGAATCCCATGGTCCCGCTCTTGTCACCATCCTCGAGGGGATGGTGGCCGGTGTCGAGGTGACATCCGACGAGATCTCCGCACAGTTGGCGCGCCGTCGGCTCGGGTACGGGCGCGGCGCCCGGATGAAGTTCGAGGCCGATAAGGTCACCGTCATCGGCGGTGTGCGGCACGGGCGCACCATGGGCGGACCGGTGGCCATCGAGATCGCGAACTCCGAGTGGCCGAAGTGGACGACGGTTATGTCCGCGGATCCGGTGGACGAGAGCGAACTCGCCGATATGGCACGCAACGCGCCGCTGACCCGGCCGCGGCCCGGCCATGCCGACTACGCGGGCATGCTCAAGTACAACTTCGACG
>NZ_BAGN01000146.1 GCF_000308835.1 Nocardia vinacea NBRC 16497
CGCCCCTCGTTCGATCCGGCCGAACCGGACTTCGCCGGGCGGTTGGCCCGCCGCTGCCCGCCGGACGCCGCATCGCCACGCCTCGCCGGATCGTCCTTTCCGCCGGCTCCACCGCCCTGCCATCCACCGCGCACCGAGCCTTTGCCCCGCGCCGAGCCCGAACCTTTGCGCTGCGACGAACCGTCCCCCGATGATGCGGACTTGCGCTGATCGGTCATATTCCGCCGCTCTGATTGGGTCCGCGGCGCAGCGCCGCGGATCTGGTCGGTGCGCCACGGTCGGGCTTCGTCGTCGCGCCGGATGGACTGCGAATTCTTCTGTTGTGCACCACTTTTCGCTGACGTCGCGCGGGCGAGCCAACCTGCGTCGACGGCGGGCTCGCGATTCGGCGTGGTCACTCGACCACCGCGCCGGCCTGCAGGCGCGCACCGCGGGCCCAGTCGAGGGCCGGCATCATGCGTTTGCCTTGCGGCTGCACCTGATCGAGGCGGACCGCGGTGGTCGCGGTGCCGACGAACACGCCGGATTTGCGGATCTCGATCGTCCGTTCCGGCAGGACTTCCTCGACCATCTCGACGGGACCGACCTTCAAGCGGGTGCCGTTCACCTCGGTCCAGGCACCGGGTGCGGGGGTGACCGAGCGAATGCGGCGGTTGATCGCCAGCGCGGGCTGATCCCAGCGGATATGCCCGGCCTCGACCGGCACCTTGGGTGCATAGGAAACACCGTCATGCGCTTGTGGAACCGCTTGCAGCGTCCCGTCTTCCACGCCGTCGAGCGTCTTCTCGAGCAGCACCGCCCCGGTGTTCGCCAGCCGGTCGAGCAACGCGCCCGCGGTATCGGTCACCGCGATCTTCTCGGTCACCACGCCGAAGACCGGGCCGGTGTCCAGACCCGCCTCGATCTGGAACGTGGACGCGCCGGTGATCTCGTCGCCCGCGTCGATCGCCGCCTGCACCGGAGCCGCGCCACGCCACGCGGGCAGTAGCGAGAAGTGCAGATTGATCCAGCCGAAGCGCGGAATATCGAGCACCTGCTGCGGCAGCAGCGCACCGTAGGCCACCACCGGACAGCAGTCGGGCGCCAGTTCGGTGAGCCGCGCGATGAATTCGGGCTCGGCCGGGCGGCGCGGCGTCAGCACGGGAATGCCGTGCTGATCGGCGAGCCGCCCGACCGGCGACCGCTGCACCTTACGTCCGCGCCCCGCGATGGCATCGGGGCGGGTCAGCACGGCGAGCACCTCGTGCCGCTCCGAATCGATGAAACGCTGCAGCGACGGGACCGCCGGTTCCGGTGTGCCCGCGAAGACAATGCGCATCAGCGACCCCGTCCGAACGGTCCGGCCTCGGTCGAGCCGAGCGCACGCGAACTGCGCACGGTGATACCCGCGCTGAACCAATCGGATTCGCGAATGGTGCGCATCGCCTCCTTGCGCTGCGCGGGATCGAGCCGATCGATGAACAGCACGCCGTCCAAATGATCGGTCTCGTGCTGTACGCAGCGGGCCAGCAGACCCTCGGCCGCGAATTCCACCGGCTTACCGTTCACATCGACACCGGCGGCCCGCACCCGCAGCGCGCGGCGCGTGTCATAGCGCAGCCCGGGAATCGACAGGCAGCCCTCGGGGCCGACCTGCTCCTCCGCACCCACTACCTCGTAGGTCGGATTGATCAGATGCCCCCTGGCGTCCTCGGTGTCGTAGACGAAAACCCGCAGACCGACGCCGATCTGCGGCGCCGCCATCCCGACCCCGCCGTCATCGTGCATGGTCTCGGTCAGGTCGGTGACCAACTGCCGCAGCTCACGATCGAATTCGGTGACCTCCGCCGCACGTGATCGCAGGATGGGATCGCCGAAGAGGCGAACGGGCTGAATGGTCACGGCGGCGGCTCCCCAAAACGATGAACACGGTCGATTCATTCTAGAGAGCGACACCGTTCACACCGATCTCCCCGACCGAATGGGAAAAAGCTGGTAGAACTCCAGTGCGGTCCGGGCGGGGTGTTCACGCCTCCGCCCGGCCGCCCGTGCTTGTCAAGGTTATTTCCGGCTTGTTTCCAAGCACGCTGAACGTCGACCGCGTCGCCGAACCGACGTAGCGTCGATGGGGTGATTGTTCCTGAGCACCTGCCGACCACCGTCGGCGAGTTGCGCGCGGGCGGCCATCTGCCGCGCAGCGTGAAGTCCGAGATTCGCGAGAATCTGTTGTCCCGGTTGGGTTCCGGCGACGATCCGTGGCCGGGCATCGTCGGCTTCGATCGTACCGTCCTGCCGCAGCTGGAACGTGCGCTGCTGGCCGGCCACGATGTCGTACTGCTCGGTGAGCGCGGTCAGGGCAAGACCCGGCTGCTGCGCACCATGATCGGCCTGCTCGACGAGTGGACACCCGTCATCGCGGGTACCGAACTGGGCGAGCATCCGCTCGCGCCGATCAGCCCGGCCGGTCGCCGATTGGCCGAGGAGTTGGGCGATGACCTGCCGGTCACCTGGCGGCACCGCTCGGAGCGCTACGCGGAGAAGCTCGCAACTCCGGACACCTCGGTCGGTGACCTGATCGGTGATGTCGATCCGGTCAAGGTGGCCGAGGGCCGCAGCCTCGGCGATCCCGAAACCATCCACTTCGGGCTCGTACCGCGCGCTCACCGCGGCATCGTCGCCATCAACGAACTGCCCGATCTCGCCGAACGTATCCAGGTCGCGCTGCTGAATGTGATGGAGGAGCGCGATATCCAGGTCCGCGGTTACACCCTCCGACTACCCCTGGATGTGCTGCTCGTCGCCACCGCCAACCCCGAGGACTACACCAACCGCGGCCGGATCATCACCCCGCTGAAGGACCGGTTCGGCGCGGAGATCCGCACCCACTATCCGCTGAGCGTGGCGGCCGAGGTGGCGCTGGTCCGGCAGGAGGCCGAACTGGTGGCCGAGGTCGGCGACCCGCTGATCGAGGTGTTGGCCCGGTTCGTGCGGCATCTGCGCGAATCGTCCGCGATCGACCAGCGCTCCGGCGTATCCGCGCGATTCGCGGTGGCCGCCGCCGAGACGGTGGCAGCTGCCGCACTGCGCAGATCGGCGCTCACCGGCGAGCGACCCGCGGTCGCGCGTCCCGTCGACCTCGAATCCGTACCCGCGGTATTGCGCGGCAAGCTGGAATTCGAATCCGGGGAGGAGGGACGTGAGCAGGAGCATCTCACGCACCTGATGCGGCGTTCGTTCGCCGAGGCCGGGAGTGCGCTGCTCGGCGGGCTGAATCTGCGGCCGTTGGCGGAGGCGGTCGGCGACGGCCATCTGGTCACCACCGGCGAACGCATCCCAGGTAAGGATGTGCTGTCCGCGTTGCCGGAACTGCCTGTCCTGCACGAGGTCGCGCGTCGACTCGGCGTCGGCGCCGACGAACCGCCGGCCCGGATCGCGTCGGCGGTCGAATTCGCGCTGGAAGCCCTCTTCCTGGCTCGTCAGATAGCCAAGGATTCCGACGACGGCGTCGCGGTGTACGGCTCATGACCGCCCCCGACCGCTACGCCTACGGGCCCTATCACGACGGACCCGATCCACTGGCGCCTCCACTCGATCTGCGCGAGGCGCTGGACCAGATCGGGCGCGATGTGATGGAGGGCAGCTCCCCCCGCACCGCACTGGAGGAGTTGCTGCGCCGCGGTATGCGCGAAATGCGGGGGCTGGATGAGCTCACCCGGCAGGTGTGGCAGCGCCGCGCCGAGATCAGTAGACGACACCGACTGGACGGCACCCTGCAACAGGTCCGTGAACTGCTGGAGCAGGCTCTGAAAGCCGAGCGCCGCGAACTGTTTCCGGATCCCGCCGACGACGCCAGGTTTGCCGAGGCACAGCTGGACGCATTGCCGCCGAGCACCGCGGCCGCCGTCAACGAGCTCGCCGAATACCGGTGGCGATCCGAGACCGGCAGGGAGAACTACCAGAAGATCCGCGACCTGCTCGGTCAGGAACTGCTCGAATCCCGGTTCCAGGGCATGAAACAGGCCCTGGAGAACACCACTGCCGAGGATGTCGAGCGCGTCGGACAGATGCTGTCCGATCTGAACGACCTGCTCGCGGCGCATGCACGTGGCGAGGACACCGAACAGCAATTCGCCGAATTCATGGCCGAGCACGGCGAATTCTTCCCGGAGAACCCGCGCAACACCGATGAGCTGATCGACGCGCTCGCCGCCAGGTCCGCCGCCGCACAACGGATGTTGAACTCGATGTCCGCCGAGCAGCAAGCCGAACTGGCCGAGCTGATCGGGCAGGCATTCGGCGACCCGCGCATTGCCCAGCAGGTCGCCGCCCTCGATGCCGCGCTGCGGGCGCTGCGGCCGGGCGAGGACTGGGACTCCGCCCAGCGGTTTCGCGGCAACGATCCGTTGGGCCTCGGTGCGGGCACCCAGGCCCTGCAGGATCTCGCCGAACTCGACGCGCTGGCCGAACAGCTCAGCCAGTCCTATCCGGGCGCCAGCCTCGAGGATATCGATCTGGACGCCTTGGCCCGCCAACTCGGCGACGACGCGAGCGTGGATGCCGCCCGGCTGGCCGAACTCGAACGCGAACTACGCAGACAGGGCGTATTCGAACGGGCACCGGACGGCTCACTTCGGTTGACGCCCAAGGCTTTACGACGGCTCGGTGAGACCGCGCTGCGCGATGTCATCGGGCAGTTGCGGTCCCGGCGCGGCGAGCGGGATACCCGGTTGGCCGGTGCGGCGGGCGAGCCGACCGGCGCCACCCGGGCATGGCAGTTCGGCGATACCGAACCGTGGGACGTACCGAGGACCGTGCGCAATGCGGTGCTGCGGTCGATGTCGGTCGGCCGTCGCGATGTCACGCTCGACGTGTCCGATGTCGAGATCATGGAAACCGAACAGCGCTCCCGTGCCGCTGTCGCGCTCTGCGTCGACACCTCGTGGTCGATGGTGCAGGAGGGCAGATGGCTGCCGATGAAGCGCACTGCCCTCGCGGTACATCAGCTGATCAGCACCCGGTTCCGCTCCGACGCACTGAGCCTGATCACCTTCGGCCGGCACGCCACCACTGTCGATATCGGTGAACTGACTGCGCTGGAAGGCGTTTGGGAACAGGGCACCAACCTGCACCACGCATTGCTGCTGGCCGCACGCCATCTGCGCAGACATCCGGACGCGGTGCCCGTCGTGCTCGTCGTGACCGATGGCGAGCCCACCGCTCACCTGGAACCGAACGGCGCGGCGTACTTCAATTGGCCGACCGCACCGCGCACCCTGGCCGTGACAATGGCCCAGGTCGACGCCCTCGCCAAACTCGGCGCATCGGTCACCGTCTTCATGCTCGGCGAGGACCCGAGCTTGGCCGCATTCGTCGATTTGGTGGCCCGCCGCAGCGGCGGGCGCGTCGTTGCCCCGGACCTGGACGGACTCGGCGCCGCCGTGGTCAGCGACTACCTGCACGGCAGGCGCGGTTGATCCGCTAGTCGTTGACCACGACCACCTTTCCCATGGCGTGGCCTTCCTCCTGGTAGCGCACGGCCGCAGGTATTTCGGTGAATGGATAGGTCCGGTCGATGACCGGACTGATCTTTCCGTCCTCGATGAGCTCGGTAAGCGTCATGAGGTTTTCCCTGTTCCGAGTGCATCGGGTCACCTCCGCGAGCGCGACTCGCTGCGAGATGAACGGCGCGAGCGCCAACGCCGCGAACATCCGCCCGGCGGGTTGCACCCAACGCCCCGGCGGCCCGCCGACCGCGACATACGTGCCCTTGGGAGTCAGCGCACGGCGACATGCCGACATCGAGCGGCTTCCCGCGATATCCACCAACAGCTCGTAGCGATGCCCGTTGCGCGTGAAATCCGCTGCGGTGTAGTCGATTACCGCATCCGCACCGAGCGAGCGGATCAGCTCCATGTTCCGCGTGCCACAGATACCGGTGACCACCGCGCCGAAAGCATGCGCGAGCTGTACGGCGAACGTGCCGACACCTCCCGACGCACCATTGATCAATACCCGCTGCCCGGCTTGGATCCGTCCCTCGTCACGCAGGGCCACCAGCGCGGTATTGGCCGCCAGTGGTACCGCAGCCGCCTGTTCGAACGACAGGTTCTTCGGCTTCGGCGCCAATTCGATTTCCCGGACACATACGTACTCGGCGAAGCCGCCCCCTTTGAGCATCGCGAATACCTCGGCACCGGGCTGGAATCCGGTCACCGCCTTGCCGACGGCTTCGACCACCCCCGCCACGTCGGCGCCAAGGATGGCGATGGACGGCTTGCGCAATCCGACGCCGCCACCCATCAGCCGCGCGATATACGGCTCGCCGCGCAGGAAGTGCCAGTCATAGGGCTGCACCGAGGTGGCACGCACCCGAACCAACACCTCGTCGTCGGCGGGCACCGGCCGGTCGATATCGGTGAGAGTCAGCTGCTCCGGTGGTCCGAATGCGCGAAGGACATAGGCCTTCATCATTTTCTCCTCAGATCTCGGCACCGAGACGCCGCCCGCGCTCATGAGCCTTACGACGTAAGGTACCCTTACGTCGTAAGGCTCGTCAATGGCTGCCGCGAGCCATGCCGACCGAAGTCGTTGCAGATCAAGCAGTCTCACGCAGACGGTCGAGACCGTCGAGAATCAGATCGAGCGCGAATTCGAATTCGAATTGGTCATCACACCAACCCAGCGTCGAGTCCGGATCGTCGTGGGCGACCTCCCGAAGCATCCCGACCAGATTCGGGAGCGCCTCCGCCATTCCGTCGAGTGCGGCCATGGCTTCGGCATCCATCGGTCCGTCACCGGGATCGAACAACTCCTGGGTGAAACCCAGTGCACGACTACCGAGCACATGCATCGCGTGGTGGGTCTGGTCGTAGGAGAAGCCGCCTTCGCGCATCAGCCCGAGCAGGCCGTCGTAGTAGCGCAGCACGGCCTGGCTGGTATTGGTCCGCGTCTGGAATACACCGGGCGCCCACGGATGTCGGAGCAGCACCTCGCGTGCGGACAGAATCCGCTGCCGCACGGCCTGCTTCCACGCGGCGCCGACAGCGGGTATATCGATGTCGGCAACGACCTGATTGATCTCCCCCACGATGACATCGACCACGCCGTCCAGCACGTCTTCCTTGTTCGCCACGTGGTGATACAGCGACATCGCCTCGACCCCGAGCAGTTCCGCCAACCGACGCATCGTCAGCGCTTCGATACCACTCTTGTCGGCGACGCCGATCGCCGTGGAAAGTACTCGCATCCGGCTCAACGGGATTCGAGACTCGACTTCGGCCGCCACCTACGCATCCTCCCATACGGCGTAAGTCCGGCATGGACAGCTGAGCCGGGCGGAGGGTCGATACACCTCCGCCCGGTCGCCCGAACTGCGGCCCTCAGGAATGTCCGGCGATGATGACCTCGGGAATGCCGGTGCCGAGCGGCACCTCTCGACACGTGGGAGCCGGTGCGTGGACCGGGTCCAGCGTCTGCAGCAACAGCTCCTGCACGAATGGGTCGTAGACCATGTGGAAGTGACCGGTCTGGTCAACCGCGCATTCGTCCTGCAGTGCGATGTTCTCCACGTTCGGACCGTGCAGTGCGATATTGCTGAACGGCTGGATCATCTCGTCGACGCGGCTGCCGATGGTCACGTAGTACGGGCCGGGCACGGTGTCACCGCCCGCATTCAGTTCGACCATCAGCGACGACCCCTGCACCTGCTGCACCGCCGCGAGTGACGTGACCTGCGCGAAGGCCTGCAGTACACCCGGAATCGACTGCGCCACCGGCACCAGTCCGTACATCACCCCGCCGTAGCTCGGCGATGCGAGGCCGATCCACCGACCGACCTTCGGCGCACCACCGAGCTTGTTCACGTAGTAGCGAGTGACGTTGGCGCCCTGGGAAAATCCGACGATATCGACCTGGGTGGCATTGGTGGCGGCCAGTACCTGGTCGACGAATGCGCCGAACTGGTAGGCGCTCACCCACATATCCTCGGTGCCCCAGGTGTCTTTGCCGGGTGCACCACCGTAGTTGAGTGCGAAGACACAGATGCCGAGCGCCGAGATCTGCGGGCCGATGGCCGCCCAGTCGGAGTACGCCGAGGAATCGGTGCCGTGCGCCAGGACGACCGGGCGGGGATGCTCGGCGGTCGGCTTGCAGTCGAAGTTGTTGGTGCCGGCCGGGGCCACGTTCTTGTGCGCCTTCTGATACACCGCCGCGGCCAGATGGTCCGATTGGGACGGACCGATTTGGGTGGGTACATCCGGCGGGCGATATCCGGCGATCTGGGCACTCACCGGCGCAGGATCTGCTGGCTCGGCACCCGCTATGGGTGCCGAGCCGGAGCCGAAGAAGACGGCTCCGGCCAAGACACCGGCAGACAGCACTCGCCTGAACTGTGATACTCCCCAACCCCACTGACCACTCGGCTGTTCCATATCACAATGATCTACCCGATCCGCTCGAAAAGTGCACGCTCGGGCGACATTTCACATTGCCATCACTTTTCGGGGGCATCGTCCTCGGCGAGAATGCGGTATAGCGATTTACGCGCCTCGGTGAGCACCTCCGCGGCCCGAGCCGCCTGCTGCGGAGTGCCCGCCGCCGCGACCTGAGCGGCCGCACCCATCAGCTGTCCGATAAGCGCGCGCAGATCCATCGCCTGGGTGCCGATGTCCTCCTTGACATCGGCCCATGGATCGCCGAGTTCGTCCCGATGCTCGGTGACGTAGGTCTCGCCCACGTCGGTCAGCTTCGCGGTCTTGCGACCGGCGACCTTCTCGATGATGACCAGACCCTCGTCCTCGAGCTGCGCGAGCGCCGGATAGATGGATCCCGGACTCGGGCGCCAGACATCGTCGCTGCGCTCCCTGATCTGCTGGATCAGCTCGTAGCCGTGCATCGGACGCTCGGTCAGCAGCAACAACACCGCGGCACGCACGTCACCGCGCCTACCCCGGCCACCGCGGCCGCGCCCACGTCCGAATCCCGGACCGAAACCGGGTCCGAAACCTGGACCGAAGCCCGGTCCGAACTCGGGCCCGAAACCGTGGCGCCCACCGCGGCGATGCTGGTGACGACCGGCGTCACCCTCGTCGTGCCCCGGCTTCCGCCAGCGGCCACGACCTCTGAATTCTCCGTATTCGATGTTTTCCATGTCAGCCTCCTTGGGCTCTCGTGTATATCTCATGCTATCGACGATATATCGGCAATGCATCTCACGCAAGAGTGATCGGCGACACGAACCGACCGAGCGCTCTGAAACGAGGAACGGGCCGCAGATCGGTCGATGTGCGGCCCGCAGGGACTTGTCACATGAGCGGGTTGCACTCGTGGAGCAAGTCACCACCGAATGTCGCGGCAGGTCGAAGCGCTAGGTGGCGGTCGGCACCCAATTTCCGTGGAAGCCCGACGGAACACGGTGTGGCAGTCGGATGCTCGCCATCGTCTCCAGCGTCTCGGCGTCGAGGATCGCCAGTTCACTGTGGTCGGCGTCGCGAACGTAACCCATCAGCACGCCCACATCCTCGCCGGAATCCGCTGCGGACGGCTGGAAAACGAACTCCCCCAACTCTTTTCCACTGCCGAAACTTCGAGTGGCCGTCGAACCGGCGACGAGATCATGCTTCAGCAGCACCGACTCCCCGCTGACCCCGGGACCGAACCATACCGATGCCGCTTGCCGACCAGCCGCTCGTCGACACGGGGGAACTCCCGCGGCCGATCGTCGAACCGCGATTCGCGCACCTTGCCATCGACCCCGATCACCGAATACCGCACCTTGTCGCCGCGCCCGAGGGCATACGAAACCGCATGTAGCTCACCGGTATCCGGATCACGTTGCGGGTGCGCGGGATAACCGCCGGTAATTGTGCCGTCGAAGTCGCACACCCCGACGGTGTCGAGTTCGTCGGTGAGTTCATAGCAGTCGATGCCCGCCTCGACCAGTGCGAGCGTGCGGCCCGCGTACCCGATCACATTGGTATTCGCACCGATCCCGGACGGTCCGCCGTACCCGGGAATCGGCGGCTCCCTCAGCGCCGCAACGGTTTGCAGATCGCGAACCCAGCGATTGCGATACCACTCCGCCTTGCCGCCGTACGATAGCGCCGTTGCGGAGCACTGACAACGGCGATGGGCAAACATCCAGCTACCGACTATGGCGCAAGCGAATCGATCCAGCGCTCGAGCCGATGCCCCTCGGTCACCATGAGATCCGGATCGCGGAAGGTATTGGTCAGCAACGAGATTCCCTGGTAGGCGGCGAACAGCGCCACCGCGAGCTCCCCCGCGTCCGCGCGACCCATCGCCGTGAACTGCCGTTCGATCCAGTCGAGTAGCGTGCGAATACTCGCCGCCGATACCAACTCCAGGCCGTCGCCACGTTTACCCAGCTCCGAGGCCAGAGTTCCAGTGGGGCAACCGAATTGTACGGCGCGGTCACGCTGGTCGACCCAGCCGCGGACCAGCGCCTTCAGCCGGTCTTGCGGCTCGCCGTACTGCTCGAGCACGGCGATCAACTCCTGCAGCGTCTGCGCATGTGCGCCGAGGGCCGCCTCGACCAGCTGATCCTTGGTCTTGAAGTAGTAGTACACATTGCCGAGCGGAACATCGGCGACCCGCGCGATATCGGCGATGGTCGTCTTCTCGACGCCCTGCTCGTGGAACACCTGTGCGGCCGCGGCGGCGAGGCGTTCACGCTTGCCCGCCTTGGGTGTCGCGCGCCGTCCTTCGACTGAGTTAGTCACACAACTAACTATAGACAAGTGCGGATCCATCGGCTACGTTCATTTAAGTCAGTCAACTAACTCAGGAGTGAATGTGATCGTCGTGACCGGAGCAACCGGCAATATCGGACGCACCCTCGTGCGGCACCTCGCCGCCGCCGGTGAGCAGGTGATCGCCGTATCCCGCGGAAACCAGGACATCGCCGTGCCCGATGGGGTGCGGCACCGGCGGGCCGATCTTGCCGATCCCGAAAGCCTCTCCCCCGCAGTCGAAAACGCGGATGCGCTCTTCCTGCTGCTGACCGGACCGCAGCTGGTGACCGGACCGGATCCGGCGCGGTTCGTCGAGGTCGCCGCGGCGGGTGGGGTCAAGAAGGTGGTGCTGCTGTCGTCGCAGGCGACGGGTACCCGGCCCGGACTGGCCTCACATGCGCGACTGCATGCGTTCGAGTCCGCGCTGCAGCGATCGGAGTTGGACTGGACGATTCTGCGGCCGACCGGATTCTTCTCCAACACCTACGCGTGGATCGAGTCGATCCGGGCCGAGCAGGTGATTGCCGCCCCCTTCGCCGATACCGCACTGCCCGCCATCGATCCCGAAGATATCGCCGAGGTCGCCGCAACCGTATTGCGCACGGACGGCCATTCCGGACGCACCTATGAACTGACCGGTCCCGCCGCGATCAGTCCGCGCCAGCAGGCCCATGCCGTCGAAGAGGCGTTGGGAACCTCGCTGCGGTTCGTCGAATTGACCCGGGAGCAGGCGCGTTCCGGCATGTTGCGATTCATGCCGGAGGATGTGGCGGATGGCACGCTCGATATCCTCGGCACGCCGACGCCTGCCGAGCAGCAGGTCAGCCGCGATGTCGAACGCGTACTCGGGCGGCCCGCGACCTCGTATGCCGAATGGGCGCAACGCAATCGCGCCATCTTCGGCTAGCGCTGGCCAGCAACTCGAATCTGCTGCTCGCCCTTGCGATCTCGCACATCGATGCCGAGGGCGAGCAGCTTGTCGTCGAGGTAGAAGTGCCGCCGCTGCGCGAGTTGGACGTGGTCGTCGGCGACGGTGAGCGCCATGCTCTCGTTGAGGCTCAGCCGATGTCGACCGGGTCGATTTGGACGCGGAGCGGGGCGTCGGAGCGGTGGGTGCTGCGGACGGCCTGGGCGGCGGTGAGAGCGCGGGCGAGGGCTGCGCCGGAGGTGCGGTCTACCCGCAGGAGCATGCGTTCGACTTCGGCGGGGGTATCGCCGCTGTCGAAGGGTTTGCGGGCGCCGGGCGGGAGGGGTACTGGGCCGAGGAGGTCGACGTTGTCGGGAAGCTTTGCGGCGGAAAGCAATTCGCCGATGGAGTCGGAGGTGCCGTCGATGGCGGCCATGCGGACGGCGGGTGGAAAGCCGACCTCGGCGCGGCTGGCCACCTCGGCGCGGGCGTGGCCGACCGGATCCCAGCGCAGTAACGCCTGGACGGTAGGTAGCGAAGGTTCGGCCATCACGATGACCTGGCCGTGATTGCGCACCAGGGTGGCCGCCGACATCCAGCGGCGCAGGGCGTCCTCGGCGGCGCGCAGGTCCGCGCGGCTCAGCAGCGCCCAACCATCGAGCAGCAGTGCGACGCCGTAGCCGCCGGGCAGCACCGGTTCGGCGCCGACGGTCGCCACGATCACCTGCGGTCCCGGTTCCACCGTGTCGAGTACCGCGCCGCCGCTGGATCCGCGAATCGGTACGCCGGGAAATGCCCGACCGAGTTCCTCAGCGGTCCGGACCGCACCGATCACCACCGCACGTAGTGCTCTGGAAGCACAAGCCGAACAGCGGAAGGCGGCCTCGGTGATACCGCACCAGCGGCACGCTGGACTGTGTGCGGTCTCGCCGCGATGCCCAGCTCGCCCAGCCGGCAAGGAAAGTGGGCCATTGCAGTGCCGACATCGTGCGGGCGTACGGCATTTCGCGCAGGCCAGCGCCGGAATGTATCCGCGCCGCGGCACCTGCACCAGCACCGCGGCACCTTCCGCGAGCGCGGATCGCGCAGCGGCATAACCCACGGCCGGAATGCGGACCGCCCGGGCGACCGGGTCCCGTTCCATCGCGATATCGGAGTCACCCGGTGCACTGATGCGTGGCGAAAACTTGCGCACCACAGCACGATCAGCGACCAGATCGTGCGCCCACCCGGAGTCGACCACGGCCTGGATCTCCGCCGTCCGCGCGAATCCGGCCGCAACGAATGCCACCCCGGTGTCATGCGCCCGCAGCATCGCGACCTCGCGCGCATGCGGATACGGCGCCCGAGGCTCGGCATAGGTGTCGTCCCCGTCATCCCAGATCGCGATCAGCCCGAGATCAACCGCGGGCACGAACACCGCACTGCGTGTCCCGACAATCACCCGTGCGGTCCCCCGCAATGCCGCCAACCACCGCCGATACCGCGCGGCCGGCCCCAACCCCGCAGCCAACCCGACCGCCGAATCCCCCACCAGTCGAACACATTCCGCCAATACCCGATCCAGATCCCGCTGATCCGGAACCATCAGAATCGCACTGCGCCCCCGCCCGACGACAACCGCCGCCAATTCCGCCAACCGCCGCGGCCAATCCTCCCCCGGCACCGCCTGCCACCCCGCCCGCACCCCTTTCCCCTGCCCGAGCGCCGACACAAACGCCGCCCCGTGGATATACCGCTCCCAGGGCCGCAGTTCCACACCGTCAGGCAAACCGGTGCCACCCGAATCAGTTAGCACCGCAGCAACATTCGCCGATTCGGCAGCAACCTCACCCACTGGCGTGTCGGCACCCTCCGGCTCCGTGTCGTCTACTCTTTCGGCGGTAGCGACAGAATTCGCACCGTCCTGCCCTGCCGACTTCACCAGCGCGGGATCTGGCGACGGTAAGCCAGGCGACGATGCGGCTACGGCCGGCTCCACCAGGGAATCATCAGTGAGATCGCTATCGAGCGGCACACGCAAGGTGCCGGATGCGCGAGCTCGCCCGCGCGAAGGTGTCGCCGCCTGCGTCGCTCGACTCGCAGCGCCTCCGGAGCCAACGTCGCTCGAATCTTGCTGCGGCTCTTCGGGTTCGGCCGACTTCTTCGTGCCACCGTTCTCGGTCCGAGCATGGCGCGGTGGAATCGCGAGGCGCAGGACGTCCGAGCGGGTCCCTGCGTAGCGGGCAGCTACGGCGGTGGCCAGTTTCAGGATTTCCGGGGTCAGGACGCGTTCGGCGGAGACCACGCGTTCGAGTTTGACCACTTTCCCGGTGTGGTCGCTGTGGGACAGGCGGGCCAGCAGATACCCGTCGACGAGTCGCCCCGCGAAACGAACGCGGACTCGGACTCCGGGTTGGGCGATTTCGTCCAGTTCGGGGGGGACCAGATAGTCGAAGTCGCGGTCCAGGTGAGCAGGCGACAGCAGCGGGAGCACCCGGGCGACCGGGTGTCCCGCTGCTGTCGAATCGTGCGTCGCCGTGGCTCCGGCACCTACGGAAGCCATGGCGGTGAGGTCCGCTGTGGGTTCGTGCACGCGGGCCCGATACACCTACAGGCCGATGGCGGCGCGCAGCTTGTCGGCTCGCATCAGGCAGAGCCTCCCAGGGCAGGTCGACGTATCCATATCAGCTACTCCTACAGGCCGATGGACGCGCGCAGCTTGCCGGCTCGCATCAGGCAGAGCCTCTCAAGGCAGG
>NZ_BAGN01000145.1 GCF_000308835.1 Nocardia vinacea NBRC 16497
GCTATAAGCCGACGCTGAGCCGCCCGACCAGCCACCACGGAGCGAGCCTTACGAGCGACGTTCGCGGCCCGTCTCGCGTCCGAGCGGTCGAGGCGCATGCGACGCAGTCGCGAGTCTCGACCGCGCCGCCAGCGACTGCTTGCAGGTCGCTCGAAAGGGTCGGACGCGAGACATCCGGGGGCCGCGAACACGCCGCGCAGCAGGCGCGGCAATTAGACAGAGCCGCGCTGTTGGAGGCGTTCGACGTACTTGGCGATGACATCGACTTCCAGGTTCACCTTGGTACCGACGGCGGCGGCACCGAGGTTCGTCATGGACAGGGTGGTCGGGATCAGCGAGACCTCGAACCAGTCGCGATTGCCGTCGGCGGCGGGCGCGTCGGCGATACCGAGGCCCGAGACGGTCAGCGAGATACCGTCGACGGTGATCGAACCCTTCTCCACTACATAGCGGGCGATCGCGACGGGCAACGAGATCCGCACGACCTCCCAGTTCTCCGAGGGCGTGCGCGCGAGCACGGTGCCGGTGCCGTCGACGTGGCCCTGCACCAAATGGCCGCCGAGCCTGCTGTTCAGTGCGGCCGCACGCTCGAGATTCACCCGCGAACCCGTGCCGAGTCCGCCGATGCTGGAGCGGTTCAGCGTCTCCTGCATCACGTCCACGGTGAACGAATCGCCGTCGACCACGTCGACAACGGTCAGGCAGACGCCGTTGACGGCGATCGAATCACCGTGTCCGGCATCGGAAGTGACCAGCTTGCCCCGGATCGTCAGCCGAGCGGCATCGGCCAACTCTTCGGTGGCCACGATCTCGCCGAGTTCCTCGACGATGCCTGTGAACATGCCTTGACTCCCTGTCGCGTCGTTTCTACGGTTGCCGAACACCCGGGATCCGACGACTATTCCCGTCGGTACGCCGATCCCTCCTCAGCCTAACGACGCCGGGTCGTAGACGACACCGCGGTTCCAACCAGCGGTCGGTCGATACCGTGGCTCGGCAAGCCCCTGGGGAAGCAGACCGCAGGGCACCTCAGGCCGCGCCGAACCAGCGGCAATTATTTTTCGAAGCGAAATAGTGCACTGCCGTGTGAAAAAGTCGCCGCTTCCCCGCCGACGACATTTATTCATTCCCATTTTCGTGACCACACGAATCGATTTCATCCATCGCGCATAGAGTCGAACAGGTAGTAATACCCAGCCGAGACACACTTACACCAAAACCTTGCGCGGGCCCGAAAATGGTCGCAAGATTGTTATGTAGCTGATTCCTATCGTTCAACTTCGACTCGAGCAGTTCAGTGCGGAACGGTTCGACCCGGTCCCGACGCGGTCCGGCGAGTTCGACCCAGGGAAATCCACCACTCGAGGAAGCTGGATACAGCAGTGGGTCAAATCAGGTTCGACACTTATGGGGGTGTTGCGTGACCACTCTTGTCGATTCGACGCTGGAAGTTCGCTGTGTGCAATACCGACGTGAATTCCATATGCCGGCATCGATCGACCCGACGTCCCGCCGCATCCTCCTCCATATCGGCACCCATTACGGCGCTATAACGATGCCCGCAGAGCTGGGCGAACAGGTGCAGCAGCAGCTCACCCAGGCGCAGATCGCGGCACCGGTGGTGCACCATCCGCGAGCCAGGCGCTGGACCTTCATCACCGGCCCCGTCCGACCCGATACCCTCAGCGCGGCCATCTCCGCGGAGCTGTTCCGGCTCTACGCGACCGTCGCCTGCACGGGGAGCCAGGTCGTGCTGCCCTCACCGGATGACGAGCGCACCGGCTATCGCACGTGGATCCAGCCGCCGGAGAACGCGACGACCCTGCCACCGCTCAACGCGGTGATCGAGGCGACGCGTGCCATCGGCAGCCGGAAAGTGCCCGCCCGCTAGGAGATTCGCGTCCTAGGAGCTGCGCAGCGCCGCGGCCTGCTGCCGCAGCTTTTCCACGGCCGCACCCGGATCAGCGGTGTTGTAGACCGCAGATCCGGCGACGAAACAATCGATGCCCGCTTCCGCGGCGGCCTCGATCGTGTCGGCATTGATGCCGCCGTCGATTTCCACGATCAACCGCAGTTCGCCCGCGTCCACCAGTCGACGCACGATCCGCGCCTTTTCCAGCACACCCGCAATGAACGACTGTCCGCCGAAGCCCGGCTCCACGCTCATCACCAGCAGTGTGTCGAAGTCGCGCAGGATTTCCAGATACGGCTCGATCGGCGTATTCGGCTTCACCGAAAGACCGGCCTTGGCGCCGGCCGCGCGAATATCGCGCGCGACCGCGATCGGATCGTCGGTCGCCTCGGCATGGAAGGTGACGTTGTACGCACCCGCCTCCGCGTAGGGCGGAGCCCAGCGGGCCGGATCCTCGATCATCAGATGGCAGTCGAGCGGAATGTCGGTGGCCTTCAACAAACTTTCGACCACCGGGAGTCCGAGAGTGAGATTCGGCACGAAGTGTGCGTCCATCACATCGACATGCAACCAATCCGCACCTTGCACTGCATTCGCCTCATCCGCGAGGCGTGCGAAGTCGGCGGAGAGGATGGACGGGGCGATCATCGGCGTGGTCGGGCGCGTAAACGTCGAAGAGGACACATCGCGGGAGCTTACCGGTACCTAGGGTTGCTCCGGCCGGGAGTGGGTAGCCTGCATAGGGTGATCAACATTTCGGCGGAACAGGGGCTCTACAGCACCCCGGTGGAGATTCGGGTGGCTGCGTCGGTGACGCAGCTGCCGATCGTGCGCGGGCTCGCCGAAACACTGGTGCTGCTCAGCGATTTCACCCTCGACGAGGTGGCCGACATCCGGTTGGCCGTGGACGAGGTGTGCTCGACGCTGATCGCGGTCGCAGCACCGGCGACCAGCCTGCACTGCCGGTTCACGGTGGGTGACACCGAATTGCTCGTCAAGGTCACCGGCCTCGCGGGAACGGAGGGGCTGCCGGATCAGCGCAGCTTCGGCTGGCATGTGCTGCGTACCCTCACCGATGAAGTACAAGCGACACAGGACCCATTCGACTCGGCCGCATCCGGATATCCGACGACGGTGGAGTTCCGTCGGGTCCGGGGGAAAGCGTAGTGGCGGACGAGAAAACCGTGTCCAACGCCGAGCGAGACGACGATGCCGAACCCGTGCTGACCGAAGAGGCCGCCGAGGAAGTCGAAACCCTCCAGGCGTCCGGTGCGGGTTACGACGATGTCGGTGCGCTGTTCGAGCAGCTCGCCGCCAGCAAACCGGGTACCGCGCGGCATACCGCATTGCGTGCCGAGCTGATCAGCCGGTGCATTCCGCTCGCGGATCACATCGCCCGCAAATTCAGTGGGCGCGGTGAGCCGTTCGACGATCTCACGCAGGTGGCGCGGGTCGGTTTGGTGCACGCGGTGGACCGTTTCGATATTTCGCGCGGCTCGAACTTCCTGTCCTTCGCGGTGCCGACGATCATGGGTGAGGTGCGTCGCTATTTTCGCGACAACACCTGGGCCATGCGGGTACCGAGACGGGTGAAGGAGACGCATCTGCGCATCGGCGCGGCCATCGACGCGCTCTCGCAATCCCTCGGCCGCTCCCCGACCGCGAAAGAGATTGCGGCCGAACTCGATGTGGATCCCGACGAGGTGACCCAGGCCGTCATCGCGGGCAACGCCTACCAGCCGAGCTCCATCGACGCCGCCTCACTCGGCCGCGATACCGAGGCATCGCTGCTGGACACGCTCGGCGAGGAGGAATCCCAATTCGACCGGGTGGAAGAGTATGTCGCGATCCGTCCGCTGCTCGCCGGACTTCCGGAACGCGAACGCCGCATCCTGACCATGCGGTTCTTCGAATCGATGACGCAGACCCAGATCGCCCAGCGCATGGGTATCTCGCAGATGCACGTTTCGCGCATTCTTGCAAAAACCCTTGCCCGCCTGCGCGAACAGTCGGCCCGCGACTGAACGGAGTCAGCGCGCCTGCTGTTTGCGGAGTTTCGCGGGCGCAGACAACCACCAGGCGGCGTCGAGCAGCTCCCGGAGTTGATCGGGCTCGATCCGGTCGAGGTCGATGAGGATGTAGGGATATCCGTCATAGTGCGGGGTGGTGTAGAAGGCCGGGTCACCGGAGGTGAGCATGGCCTCCTTCTCCGCCATCTCGCACAGCAGCACGAGTCCCCCCTCGGCCTCCGACCGCAACCGCGCGAACCCCTTACCGCTCACCTTCAGCGCGGGACTGCGCCACCACGTCGATTCCGCCACCTCGGGAAGTTCGGTCGCCAGCACCACCACCTGCGCCCATGTCATCGCCATGCGATCAGTCTGCGCCGCCGACCTGCCCGAGTCTTGGACGAATGTCGCCTCGGAGTGTGGACTTGCCACCTGGGGTCAGGAGCTACTCGAGAGGCTTGCGCAAGGCGGCCAGGAACATGGCGTCGGTACCGTGGCGGTGCGGCCAGAGTTGGGCGCCCGGCCCATCGCCGATATCGCTGACGCCGGGGAGGAGGTCGCGGGTGTCGAGTTGGATGGCGCCGGTGCGGCGGGCAGCATCGGCGACAACCGCGACGGTCTCCAAGAGGTGTGGGGAGCAGGTCGAGTAGAGGACTACGCCGCCGGGGCGCAGGAGATCCCATGCGGCGGCGAGGAGTTCGCGTTGCAGGATGACCAGTTCGGCGACGTCGGCGGGCGTGCGCCGCCAGCGGGCCTCCGGGCGGCGACGCAGTGCGCCGAGGCCGGTGCACGGGGCGTCTACGAGGATCCGGTCGTAGCCAGGAGCGAGGCCGCTGTTGCGGCCGTCGGCGACGTGCACGTCGACGGGCAGATCGTGAACGGTCTTGCGGACCAGCTCGGCACGGTGTTCGGCCGGTTCCACCGCGTCCACGCGATGGCCGTCGATTGCAGCGATCGCGCCGAGCAGTGCCGCCTTGCCACCGGGTCCGGCGCACAGATCGAGCCAGCGGCCGTTGTCCGTACCTTCCAGTTCTGCTCGGGTCAGCGCGAGCGCGACGAGTTGACTGCCCTCGTCCTGTACTGCCGCCATACCTTCGCGGACCGGCTCCAGCTTGCCCGGATCGCCGCCGCCTTCGAGGTAGACCGCGTACGGCGACCACTTGCCCTCTTCGCCGCCCGTCACCAGGGCCAGTTCCTCGGCGGTGATATCGCCGGGACGAGCTACCAGATGCACGATCGGACGAGCATCGTCGGCTGCCAGCACGTCCCGCAGCTCCCCGGCCCGCGCGCCGAGCGCATCCGCGAATGCCTGCGCGATCCACACCGGATGCGCGAATTCGAATGCCAACCGGCCCACCGGATCTCGCGGCGCGAGTTCATCCACCCACTCGTCGACGGACTTCTCCCCCGCCCGCCGCAGCACGGCATTCACGAAACCCGCTTTGCCCGCACCGAACTCCGTGCGCGCCAATGCCACCGACGTATCCACCGCCGCATGCGCCCCGATCCGGGTGCGCAGCAACTGATACGCCCCGAGCCGCAGCACATCCAGCAGCGGCCCATCGATCTCGTCAACCGGCCGCCCAGCACCCGCCGCGATCACCGCATCCAGCAGCCCGAGCGAACGGCAGGCCCCGTAGGTCAGTTCTGTCGCCAACGCCGCATCCCGCCCCGAAATCCGACGCTCCCGCAGCAGCCCTGGCAGCACGAGATTCGCGTAAGCCTCCCGCTCCCGTACCGCCCGCAACACATCCCGCGCCGCAAGCCGCACCGGATCGCCGTGCGCTGCCGAATCCTTTTGCCGCCCGCGACCTTTCGGCGCATCGACACGCCTGTCCGAAGCGCCACCGGCTCGGCCCGCCGTTGCCGCCGAACCCCGCGCACGATTCGAACGCCGCTCATCACCACCCGCAGCCTGG
>NZ_BAGN01000144.1 GCF_000308835.1 Nocardia vinacea NBRC 16497
GCCCGCGTCCTTGGCCACCTGCTCCGCATTCGCGACCAGTGTGTCGCAGATCTGGGTGTGCCAGCGCGAGGCTACGATGCCGAGCTTCAGATCCTTGGCATCCGACAGCTCGAAGCTGGGTACGCCGGTGCCACTCATACCTGCGCCTCGCTGACGCTCGGCTCCGGCATGCGCGATGCACGCTGTGACATGGTTCGCTCGCTGCGCTCGCTCACTGGTGTCCTTTCCGGGCTGCGTCGAGGTGAGAAATCACTGGGCGGTCTCGCCGAGATCGAGTTCGTCCAGCCCGATCAGGTCGTGCCCCATCCGGTCCCGCTTGGTGCGCAGGTACCGCAGGTTCTCGGCGTTGGCGCGCAACGGCATCGGTACCCGCTCGGTGATCTTCAGCCCATAGCCGTCCAGTCCGACGCGCTTGGCCGGATTGTTGGTGAGCAGGCGCATCGACCGAATCCCGAGATCCACCAGGATCTGTGCGCCGGTGCCGTAATCGCGGGCGTCGGCGGGCAGACCGAGCTCCAGATTCGCGTCGACGGTGTCGTGGCCCGAATCCTGCAGCTGGTATGCCTGCAGCTTGTGCATCAGCCCGATGCCCCGACCCTCGTGTCCGCGCATGTAGAGCACCACACCGCGCCCCTCTTGGGCCACCATCTCCAGTGCGGCGTCCAGCTGCGGACCGCAATCGCAGCGCAGCGAACCGAAGACGTCACCGGTGAGGCATTCGGAATGCACCCGCACCAGCACATCGTCGCCGTCATCGATATCGCCGCGCACCAGCGCGACATGTTCGACATCGTCGTAAATGCTCTGATAGCCGACGGCCTTGAATTCGCCGTGCGCCGTGGGGATCCTGGCCTCGGCGACCCGAATGACCTGCTTCTCGTGCTTGCGCCGCCAGGCGATCATTTCCGCGATGGAGATCAGCGCCAAGTTGTGCTCGTCGGCGAAGACGCGCAGTTCCTCGGTGCGGGCCATATGGCCCTCGTCCTTCTGGCTGACGATCTCGCAGATGACACCGGCGGGCTGCAATCCGGCCATCCGCGCCAGATCGACCGCGGCCTCGGTGTGGCCGGGACGACGCAGCACGCCGCCCTCCTTGGCGCGCAACGGAACCACGTGACCGGGCCGGGTCAGATCGTCGGCCTTGGCGTTCGGATCGGCGAGTAGTCGCATGGTGGTGGCACGGTCGGCGCCGGAGATACCGGTGGTGATGCCCTCCCTGGCATCGACCGAAACGGTGTAGGCGGTGCCGTGCTTGTCCTGGTTCTGCGCGTACATCGGCGGCAGGCCGAGCCGATCGCAGTCCTCGCCCGTGAGCGGCACACAGATATAACCCGAGGTGTAGCGAATCATGAAGGCGACCAGCTCGGGGGTCGCCTTTTCCGCCGCGAAGATGAGGTCGCCCTCGTTCTCACGGTCCTCGTCGTCGACGACGACAACCGCCTTACCGGCGGCGATATCGGCGACTGCGCGCTCGATGGTGTCGAACCTGGTCACGTCTGTTGTGCTCCATCTCGAAATAGGTGCCTCACATACA
>NZ_BAGN01000143.1 GCF_000308835.1 Nocardia vinacea NBRC 16497
AGAGCGTTGACCTCGTCGGTGCGTTCCAACTGCACGAGGTGACCCGCGTCCGCGATCTTGGTGACGGCGCGCAGATCGGGAACGTTGGCTCGGAGAGTTGCTAGCGGGTCGCGGCCGCTGAAGCCCTCCATATCCGGATCTCGGTCGCCGTAGAGGAAATACGTCGGAACGGAGATCTCGGCGTCGGCGAATTCGGCGGTGAGTTCCCAATTCCGATCGAGCACGCGGTACCAGTTGAGACCGCCGGTGAAACCGGTGCGCTCGAAATCCTGTGCCAGGGTGTCGAATTCGGCGACGGAGAGCCACCGCCACGGCAGCAGCGGGGCTTCGGGGAGAACGTCGAGGTAGCCGGTGCCCTCGGCCGGGAAGCGCCAGGTGTCGAGATAGTGGTAGTCGGCGCTGAGCGAGAAGTAGACGCGAGCCAGGAATTCCCTTGTGCGGCCGCCCAGTTCGGCATCGGCCAGGCCAGGCCTCTGGAAATAGTCCAGATGCAGGAAGTGACGCTGAGCAGCCTTTGCCCACAGCTGCGATGGCGCGCGCGGCGGGCGAGGGGCGAACGGATTATTGAGCACGATGACACCACTCACCCGCTCCGGCGCGCGCAACGCCAACTCCCACACCAGCGCGGCCCCGAAATCCAAGCCGACGAAGACCGCCTGCTCGGCGTCCATGTCATCGAGTAGGCCGAGCAGATCGCCGATAACGGCGCGGTTGGTGTAGTCCCCGATATCGGTAGGCACATCCGTACGCCCATATCCACGCAAATCCGGCGCCACGGCCCGGTAGCCCGCTGCGGCGACGGCCGCGAGCTGGCGATGCCACATGAACCAGGTATGCGGAAAGCCGTGGCAGAAGATCACCGGATGCCCCTCGCCCTGCTCGGCGACATGCATGCGAATGCCGTTGCTCGTAACGAACCGATGGATCAATTCCACTACGGCCTCCAATAGCTAGAACGCGTTCTTGTTTCACGGTAATGTCCCGGGATCGTGAACGGAATACCTCAGGTTCTAGGCGGCCGGGTCGCAGTGGTGACCGGCGCGAGCCGCGGCATCGGCAAGGGCATCGCGCTGGAGTTGGGTGCGGCGGGGGCCACCGTCTTCGTCACCGGGCGCTCGGCTGTGCCGGGACGCCTGCCGGGGACCGTGCACGCGACCGCGGCCGAGATCGACCTGCTCGGCGGCGTCGGGGTTCCGGTCGTCTGCGATCACCGCGACGACGATGCGGTCGAGCGACTATTCGAGCGGATCCGCAACGAGCACGGACGACTCGATGTACTGGTGAACAACGTCTACAACGCCCCCGCTGCCGCGCGTTGGCTGGGCAAACCGTTCTGGGAGGTGCCGCCGCAGGCCTGGGATGAGACATTCGACGTCGGCCTCCGATCACATTACGTCGCAAGCGTTTTCGCGGCCCCCCTGCTGATCGAATCGGCGGGCCTGATCGCCAATATCTCCTCCCCCGGCGCCGAGCGCTATATGCACAACGCGGTGTACGGCGTCGCCAAGGCCGCGCTGGACCGGCTCACCTCGGATATGGCCGACGATCTCGCCGAGTCGGGCGTCACGGTGGTCTCACTGTGGCCCGGAATCGTCGATACCGAACTGCTGCAAATGGTTCCACGCGATAAGGACGGCCGCCGCGTCGTCACGCTGCCCGGTGAGGGTACCTACGACCTCGACAACGCCGAATCCCCCCACTTTCCGGGCCGTGCCGTCGTCGCACTGGCCGCCGATCCGGACCGCAGCCAGCGCTCCGGATCGGCTTGGCGCATAGCGGATCTCGCCGAAGAGTACGGTTTCACCGACGTCGACGGCCGCATCCCGCGCAACGACTGAGATTCAGACCAGCATCAGGAAGCGCTGCACCGATCGCAACGGCGTCGGCTTGACCCGCCAGGTCAGATAGATATGCGACCGCGGCGCATCCACGATGTCGACATAGACCACGCCCGGATGCGGTGCCCGAGTGCGCGCCAGCACCGGCACTATCCCGATACCGCGTTCCGCCGCGACGAGTTCGATCCATTCGTCGAAATTCGTGCAGGTGATAACGGTGCGATTCGGATCGGGTGCGTCCCATGATTCGGCATTGGTGGTGCCGGAAACGGTATTGGCCACCAGCGGAAAGTGTGCGAGATCGGCCCAGCGCACCTCGACCGCACTTGCCAGCGGCGAATGCACTGAAACCGCCAGAACCCGCTGCTCCGAACCTATTTCGCGAGATTCGAGATGGTGCGGCAGCCAGATATCGTTGCGGTGGATGGCGATATCGATCGAGCGATCGTCGAGTGCCGCCATCGGATCCTCCACGCGACGTAGCGAAATCCGGCCGCCAAGCGCCTCGTAGCGAGTGCGGATCGCGGCGAACCAGGCATCGGGCAGCAGCCAAGAGAAACCGACCTCGATCGTGGCGCGCATGCGCAGATCCGCCTGGACGGTCTCGATATCGCCGATGATGCGTCTGCTGTGTTCGAGCAGCTCGGCTCCCTCGTCGGTCAGCTCGAAGCGCCGGGACGTGCGCTCGATCAACCGGCATTCGACCAGGCGCTCCAACTGCTGGATGGTTCGGGTCAGCGCGGGCTGGCTGAGGTGCAACCGGGCGGCGGCGCGGGTGTAGTTCGCTTCCTCGCAGAGCACGACGTATGCCCGCAGGTGCCGCACCTCGATATCCATGCGTCGAGCGTATACATCGTGCACAGAAAGCATTTCACAGACTTGTCAACGGACCATACCGTCGGATCTTGTGACCGCATCAGCTCTCCTCGACACCCCGCGCCGCACCCTGGCACCGGCGCTCGCCGCAGGCGCGGGCCTCGCAGGCGCCGTCGGTGTCGGGCGCTTCGCCTACACACCGCTGCTGCCCGCGATGGTGGACGCGCACCGCATCGATGCCCACGATGGCGCGCTCATCGCCGCCGCCAACTATGCGGGCTATCTCGCGGGCGCGGTGCTGCTCGCGCGTCGTCCGGATATGAACAGCCGCAATATTTTTCGCACTTCGGCTGTGGTCCTGGTGGTCAGCGAAGCATTGGTCGCATTGCCCGGCCCGACCGTGATCCCCGCCCTGCTTCGATTGATCGCGGGCTTGGCCAGCGCGGTGATCTTCGTCGGCTGCGCGGGCGCGATCGCTCGACTCGGTGGCCGCCCGCACGCTGCGGGCATCGCCTTCGGCGGGGTCGGCTTCGGTATCGCGCTCACCGGATTGCTCGCGCTGGCCGCGCAGCCGGTCTTGTCCTGGCAGGGCCTGTGGCTCGGTGCCGCCGGACTGACCGCCTTACTACTGCTGCCCGGCTTCCGACTGGATATTCACAGCGGGCGGAGTACCGAGGTGGTCCATGCGAAACGTAAAAGCACGGCTTGGCGCGCGCTGCTCATCTCCTACTCGCTCGAAGGCGTCGGCTATATCGTGATCGGCACCTTCTTGGTCGCCGCCGTCGGCGCACACAACGCGACCGTGGGCTCGGCGATGTGGGTGATCGTCGGCGCGGCCGCCGCACCGGCGGTGCTCTGGAGCATTGCCGCACATCGCTGGACACCGACGACCGCCCTGGTCTTCGGGCTACTCGCGCAGTGCGCGGCGTCGGCCCTGCTCGCCTGGTCGACGACCATGTGGTCGGCGGTTATCGCGGCGGCGCTGTTCGGCGGGACGTTCATGGGTATCTGCATGCTCGCGATCCAGATCGGCACCGAATTGACCGACCATCGGGCCGCGGCCACACTCACCGCAGGCTACGGCGCCGGGCAGATGCTGGGTCCCCTGGTCGTCGCACCGGTAATCGGCGACGGCTATGCGATGGCTTTCGTGATCGCGACCCTCGTGCTGGCGGCGGCGACAGCGGCTGCCGTCATCGTCGCCAGGCAACTCAAGCGAACTTGATCTCCAGGCCGATGCCGAGGATGGCGATGAGCCAGATCATGCCGGTGAAGATGGTGATGCGGTCGAGATTCTTCTCGACGACAGTCGAACCCGACAGGCTGGACTGCACGCCGCCACCAAACAAGCTGGACAGACCTCCACCCTTGGCGCGGTGCAGCAGCACCAGCAGCACCAGCAGCACGCTGGTGACGATCAGGAGGATATCCAGGAACATCCGCATGCCGGACAGTCTATGGGTGCGCGCCGGTACCCGCATAATCACCCCGGCTCGACGCGACCTACGGTGTGTCCACCGCGACCAAGTGCGTGGTGGTGTCCTGGCCGATCATGAACTCCGCGACGGCGCGTTCGCGCAGTTGGTCCTGGGCGGTGAGCCGCACCTGATGCTGGTGCATATGCTCGGACCAGGAACGCACCACGAATGCCTCGACATAGCGATCGACCACCCCGACATCGCGATACAGCCGCCATTCCATCGCGCCGGTGCGCTGCATGGACCGTCCGACGAACACCATCGCGGCCAGGAATTCGTCGAGCTTCTCCGGCGGGACATCGTAGGTGCGCAACACCAGCACCGGGCCGTCCTCGGGATCCGGTTCGACCACGAGCTGCGGTTCCGGCCAGAAGGCACTCGGGCTCAGATCCAATTCCTCCGCATTGTGGCGGATCGGCAGCCAGACCGAACTCAGCGCGGAGCCTGCCAACAGCACCGCGGCCGCCAGCAGTGCGGTCACCGGCCCCACCGCACCCGCGACCAGACCCCACACCAGCGAACCGAGTGCCTGGCCGCCCATGAACACCAGCATGTACACCGACAGCCCGCGCGCCCGCACCCATGCGGGCAGCAACAACTGCATAGTCGAGTTCATCGTCGACATCGCGAGCAGCCAGGCGAATCCGGCCCCGACCAGCAGCACCAGCACCACCGGCACACTGTGCAGGACCGCCGCACCCGCCGAGGCGATGCCGAATAGAACCGCGGCCGCGGTCAAGCGCTGCGTGGGTGTCAGCAGAGCACGGACCCGACCCAAGCCGACCGCACCTGTCACCGCGCCGAGCCCGAGTGCGCCGAGCAGCAGGCCGTAGCCCGATGAGGACAAGCCGAGTTCGTCGCGGGCGATGACCGGAAGCAGCGCCCACACCGCGCTCGCCGGCGCTATGAACAGAATCGAGCGCAACAGCACCCGCCGGATCGCGGGCGCGGCGCGAATGAACCGGGTGCCCGCCTGCAGCGCCGCCAGCGGACGTTCACTGGGCAGCTTCCGTTCCTTCGCCGGTCTTCGCCAGCTGAGCAGCACCGTCACGATGCCGACGAACGACACCGCGTTCAGCGCGAACACCAGCGTCGGCCCGGACACCGAGACCAGTACGCCCGCGATGGCGGGTCCGACCGCGCGCCCGATGTTGATATTCATGCTGCCCAGCGCCGCGGCGGACGGAATCTGTTCGCGTGCAACGAGTTCCGGCTGAATCGCCTGCCAAGACGGCGCCGTCAACGCCTGCCCGCACCCGAGCAGGAACAGCAACGTCAACAGCACGCCCGGAGTAGTGTGCCCGGTCGCCGTCGACACCGCGAGCACCGCCGCCAACACCGCCATCGCCGACTGCGCCCCGACCAACAACCTGCGCCGATCCAACAGATCCGCCAACACCCCCGACGGAATCGACAACAGCATCACCGGCAATGTCGTCGCCGTCTGCACGAATGCCACCAACGTCGCAGCATTGGGCGCATCGACCAGAATCCACTGCGCCCCAACGGTTTGCATCCAGGTACCGAGATTCGAGACCAACTGCGCGATCCAGAGCGCCCGATAGATTCGCGACCGTAACGGCGCCCAGGTGGATAAAGGTGTCGTCGCATCGGCAGTGGTCACTGGCCCGAGCATAGCGACGGGTCGAAGTACGTGCCGTTCGCCATTGGTGCGAATCGGGTGACTACGACCTCGGCACGGCTCGGGTCGGTGCGGCGGCGGGCCGGAGCGACTGGTGGTCGACGAGCTGGATCGGCCGCCGCAGATCGACCATGGTCGCCAGCGGGATCGGATGTTCACGCTCGATGATCGGCCCGACTTCCGGTGCGCCGATCGAGACCGTCACAGTGCAGTCACCAGGCCCCAACGCCGCCAGCATGCCATCACGAACGGTTGCCACGAGTGGTCGAACCAGCACCGTGACACAGAGTTCGAGCTCGAATTCGCCCACCTGGCTGCCGTCGACGGTGACCTCCAGGCGCGGACAGTAGCTCCGAGTGACCTCGTGTTCGAACAACTCGACCTGCTCGACTCCGCCCGCGCGGGTTCGCATCGCCGCACTGTGCAGCCGCTGGTAGCGACGCCAACCCGCGACCGCGACCCCGCCGAGATCGAGCTCGAGCAACCCGTCCACCGCCCTGGCCACCTCACGCAGCACCGCCGACCGCAGGACCTCGGTAACGACCGGTGTTCTGCGCAAAGCCAGTTGCTCGATACCGCTCGCGCCCAGGCGCTCGGCCAACTCCCCCTCGACGACCTCACGCGCCACCTGCCCGAACAACACCGCCCGAGCCGTGATCGATATCGGCCTCGTCATCGCGAAACCTCCCTGATGTGCAGCTGCGGCTCACCGACACTCAGCCGAACCCGAACAGCCGGAACAGTGGGGCGCATGAATTCCCGAATACGAATCGACGGCCGCAGGCCCCCGGCCACCTGCACGCGTACCAACGGCGGGCGCGGATCACGGTGGTACGCGCGCGACCGATCGGCTGCCTTACGCCGCTGGCGCAGTACGAGTGTCGCCACACCGACGGCGAGGAGGAATAAGCCGAGTCCCAGCACTGCACCGAAGTGGTTGCCCCGCTGCGGATTGTCCACCGCTGACCCTGCGGTCGGCGTGTCGGATGTCGCGACAGCTGCTTGTGTGGAGGTCGTCGTGATCGGCTTGGTGGTCGTGGTGGTGGTCGTGCCGGAGCGAGGGTCGATCGTGATCTGCCGGACTGCAGATGCCTCGCCACACGCGGCGCTGATCGTCTGAGGGCCGGTTGCGGCCTGATTGGACACGGCAATGGACGTGGCGAACGCCCCCTGGGAGACCGACGCGTTCTGCGGCGAACCGGACCAGCTCGGGGTAAGCCGGATCACGGTACACGGCCAATAACTGCCGTTCACCGCGATCTGTGTGCCGCGTTCCGCGCGGGTCGGCGAAACGTTGAAAGTGGGATCGGGACGCGGACAAGACTCCCCCACCGCCGTGCGAGCCGTAGTGCACGGCCCCGCCTGTCCGGTGGTCGGCGTTGGTGAGGTTGTCGTAGGCGCCGACACCGCCAGCGGTACCGCCACCACGCCGAGCACACCCGCCGCGGCCACTGCGGCCACCGCGACAAGGAACGCTCGTGCCTCGCTTCCCATAGCTACCTCTCCGAGCAGCGATCCGTGTTCCGGAATCAAGTCTGTGCCCACCCCCGCACACCGACACGAGTAACCCACTACCTGTTTCGACGGTCGCACCTGCCCAACGGCCAGGTGATTTGCGCGGTTTCCAGGGGCAACGGCCGTACCATCGGCTACATGTCGGCTACAACGGTGCGCGTCGGGATTCTTCTGGCTATGGCGGCCGGTCTGCTGGCCGGGTGTTCGGGGGACGATGAGAAGGAGAACAAACCGGCGGGGTCGCCGATGGGGCGCACATTTGTCTCGATCGGGGTCGAGGGGCAGCAGATTCCGGGCGGCGGACCGATGACGCTCACCTTCGCCGATGGCAAGATCTCGGCGAACTCCGGCTGCAATACCGCCGATGGCACGGTGGATCTGACCGATGGGATCCTCCATATCGGCACGCTCTCGAGCACCCTGATGGCCTGTCCGGATGAGCGCAGCCAGGCCGATAGCTGGCAGGACAAAGTGCTGACGTCGCTACCCAAATGGCGGGTCGACGAT
This sequence comes from Nocardia vinacea NBRC 16497, assembly GCF_000308835.1. GTDB lineage: Bacteria > Actinomycetota > Actinomycetes > Mycobacteriales > Mycobacteriaceae > Nocardia > Nocardia vinacea. The sequence continues at coordinate 7,797 of NZ_BAGN01000143.1, forward strand.
TCGACACTGACGCTGACCGGACAGGAAACAACGGTCACGTTGCTGGACAGGAAGGTCGCTCAACCCGATAAACCGCTCATCGGCACGACATGGATCGTCTCCGCCCTGATGACGCCCGATGCGCAGATCCGTTCCCAGACGCTGGACGATGTGAAGCCGACGCTCGCCATCGCGGCGGACGGCGGGGTCGCCGGAAGCGCCGGATGCAATCGCATGACCGGTCACGCCACCGCATCGCCCACCGCCAACGGCCCGGACGTCACGTTCCAGATCGGCACCACGAAGATGGCGTGCGCGCCGGAGATCATGGAGGTCGAGCAGGCGGTGCTGAAGGCCCTCGACGGCAAGACAACGGCGACCATCGACGCGGACAGTCTGATCCTGCGCAATACCAACGGCTTCGGCCTGACCCTGCGCGCGGCCTAGCCGTGGACCAAAACGCCTCCCGCACACCGGATCTCCGTCACCCGGACCGCAAACGCACCTGGCATACCGAGATCGGTCCGTGGCCGGATCTTCCGTCCGCCCACATCGAGAAGCTGCCCGCGCCGCCGTCCCCGGTAACCCTCGTCCGCTACGCCGAGCTCTACACCGCCGCGGGCCGCATCCGCCGCACCGAAAACGGCGGCTCGGATATGGATACCGTCACCGCGCTACTCGCCGCGCGCGACGAATTCCTGCACACCACCTTCACTTTGGGTTTTATCGACCCCGACGGCGCACTCCTGGCCGAATGCTCGGTCGGCATCTCCGATACCACAGCCAGGCTGTACATCGTGCACGCCACCAAGCAGCCCGCAGAACTCGCCCACCTCCTGCGCGGCACCCTGTATCGATTACATGTGCACTATCCGGACGTGCGAACCGCCGAAGTCTCGATGGACCCGCACGACGAACCTTTGGAGCTGGCGCTCACCGCCAGCGGTTTCATAGTGAACCACCTCTGATCCCGACTACTTCCGCGTCAGGATCACCCGGTCCGTAAATTCGCTACGGCTCCCTGGCACGGCATGCCTCACCCCGAGCGGGAAGGCCCGACGCGAATCAGCCCGGCAACACGCGATCGGGCGTGCTACCGGGCTGATTCGAACATTCACCCGTCAGGGCAGCGGACCACCCGCGGCAATCGCGGACAGTGTGGCGAATTCGTCGCCCTTGAGCGACGCACCGCCGACAAGCGCGCCGTCGATATCGGTCTGCGCGACCAACTCGCCGACGTTCTTGGCATTCACCGAACCGCCGTAGAGCACCCGCACACCCGCCGCGACCTCGGCCGAGGCCAGTTCGACGAGTTCCGCGCGAATCGCACCGCAGACTTCCTGCGCGTCGGCGGGGGTGGCGACCTTACCGGTGCCGATGGCCCAAACCGGCTCGTAGGCGATGACGATCTTCGAAATCTCTTCGGCCGTCAGACCTTTGAGCGAGCCACGCAACTGCTCGAGGTTGTACTCGACGTGGGTCTTCGCCTCGCGGACATTGAGACCCTCGCCGATGCACACGATCGGGGTGATCCCGTACTTCAGCGCCTGCTTGGTCTTGGCCAGCACGGTGGCGTCGTCCTCGGAGTGGTACTGCCGCCGCTCCGAATGGCCGACGACCGCGAAGGTGCAACCCAGCTTGGACAGCATGGCGGCGCTGATCTCACCGGTGTATGCGCCCTCGTCGTGGGTCGACACATCCTGCGCACCATAGGTGAGCAGCAGCTTGTCACCCTCGACAAGGGTCTGCACGCTGCGGATATCGGTGAACGGCGGAATCACCGCGACGTCGACCTTGGCGAAGTACTTCTCCGGCAGGGCGAAGGCGATCTTCTGCACCAGGGCGATGGCCTCGAGGTGGTTGAGGTTCATCTTCCAGTTGCCCGCGATGAGCGGTTTGCGTGCCATGGTTCAGTCCTCCAGTACCGCGATACCGGGCAGTTCCTTGCCCTCGAGGTATTCCAGGGATGCCCCGCCACCGGTGGAGATGTGCGAGAAACCGTCCTCGGGCAGGCCGAGCGCGCGCACGGCCGCGGCCGAATCGCCACCGCCGACAACGGTGAAGGCACCCTTGCCCGTCGCGGTCACGATCGCCTCGGCGACACCGCGGGTACCCGCGGCGAAGTTCTCGAACTCGAATACGCCCATCGGGCCGTTCCAGAACACCGTCTTCGCCTCGGTGAGCAGTACCGCGAACCGGTCCACCGACTCGGGACCGACATCCAATCCGAGCCAGCCGTCCGGAATCTCGTGGGCGGGCACCACCTTCGAATCCGCGTCGGCCGCGAACTTATCCGCGACGACGATATCGCGCGGCAGGTGGATGACATCCGCGTAGCGCTCCAGCAGGCCCTTACAGGTCTCGATCATCTCCTCCTGCAGCAGCGAGCCACCGACCGAAAGGCCCTGTGCGGCAAGGAAGGTGAAGCACATGCCGCCGCCGATCACCAGGGTGTCGACCTTGGGTGCGAGTGCCTCGATGACGGCCAGCTTGTCGGAGACCTTGGAGCCGCCGAGCACGACCGCGTACGGGCGCTCCGAGTTCTCGGTCAGCTTGGCCAGCACCTCGACCTCGGCGGCGACCAGCGTGCCCGCGTAATGCGGCAGCAGCTTGGCCACGTCGTAGACCGAAGCTTGCTTGCGGTGCACCACACCGAAGCCGTCGGAGACGAACGCGCCATCATCGCCGACCAACTCGACCAGGGCGGCGGCCAGCTTGGCCCGTTCGCCATCGTCCTTGCTGGTCTCACGCGGATCGAAGCGCACGTTCTCCAGCAGCAGTACATCGCCGTCGGTCAGGCCCTCCGAGCGCGACAACGCGTCGTAGCCGACGACGTCACCGGCCAGCTGGACATTGCGGCCGAGCAGCTCGGCCAACTTCACCGCGACCGGGGCAAGGGAGAATTTCGGATCCGGCTCACCCTTCGGACGGCCGAGATGCGCCGTGACGACCACCTTCGCACCGGCCTCGACCAGTGCCTTCAGCGTCGGCACCGAGGCGATGATGCGCCCCGGATCGGTGATCTCGCCGTTCTCGTCGAGGGGGACGTTCAGGTCGGAGCGCACGAGTACGCCCCGACCCTCGACACCCTCGCTCAGCAGGTCCTGGAGTGTCTTGACTGCCATGCGCGTCAGAGCGACTTGCCGACGAGGCCGATGAGGTCGGCCAGGCGGTTGGAGTAGCCCCACTCGTTGTCGTACCAGGAGTACACCTTCACCTGGTCGTCGATGACCTTGGTCAGCGGCGCGTCGAAGATCGACGAGTGCGGGTCGGTGACGATATCGCTGGACACGATCGGGTCCACGCTGTACTTCAGGATGCCCTTGAGCGGGCCCTCGGCGGCGGCCTTGAACGCGGCGTTGATCTCCTCGACCGTGGCCTTCTTGGCCAGATCCGCGGTCAGGTCGGTGATCGAACCGGTGGGGATCGGGACGCGCAGCGAATAGCCGTCCAGCTTGCCGTTCAGCTCGGGCAGCACGAGGCCGATGGCCTTGGCGGCGCCGGTGCTGGTCGGCACGATGTTCAGCGCGGCAGCGCGGGCGCGGCGCAGATCCTTGTGCGGGCCGTCCTGCAGGTTCTGGTCCTGGGTGTAGGCGTGGATGGTGGTCATCAGACCCTTGACGATGCCGAACTCGTCGTTGAGGACCTTCGCCAGCGGGCCGAGGCAGTTGGTGGTGCAGGAGGCGTTGGAGATGATGTTCTGGCTGCCGTCGTACTTGTCGTCGTTGACGCCCATGACGACGGTCAGGTCCTCGCCCTTGGCGGGCGCGGAGATGATGACCTTCTTGGCGCCGGCGGCGATGTGGCCCTTGGCCTTGGTCGCGTCGGTGAAGATGCCGGTGGATTCGACGACCACGTCGACACCCAGGTCACCCCACGGCAGGGCGGCCGGGCCCTCCTTGATGGCCAGCGCCTTGATCCGCTGCTCGCCGACGACGATGGTGTCGTCGCCGTCCAGCGACACGTCCTGCGGCAGGCGGCCGAGGATCGAGTCGTACTTCAGCAGCGTCGCGAGGGTCGCGTTGTCGGTGAGGTCGTTGACCGCGACGATCTCGATGTCGGTGGTGCCGAGCGCCTTCTGCGCCTCCACCGCCCGGAAGAAGTTACGTCCGATACGGCCGAAGCCGTTGATGCCAACCCGGACAGTCACGTTATCGCTCCTCAGCTTTCAAGCGGATTCATTCCGATGCCATCACCACACTAGTGCCCGGCCGTACTCTCTCCGACACGTACCTCGCATTCGTGAGGACGCGGGACCTGCGCAGACGCCCGCACGTGTGGTTTCAGCGCACTAATCCGCCGTCCACACCCTTGTTTCGGGTCACCATGGAACCCGGTGCCCACCCCGGCCGGATGCGGCCCGAGCAGGTCCGACACGCGCGGCCGCGACGGCCTGCGCGCCGGACCTCGGACCGTAAGCCGGGTGGACAGCCCGGCCTCGGAAAATACGAATCGCCGCCCATCCGGACGGCGATTCGCCTCACGCTTCGTCTAGCAGTTCGGCGGTAACGGCCGATTCGGTATCGGGTACGCCCAACTCCTTGGCCCGGCGGTCCGCCATCGACAGCAGCCGTCGAATTCGGCCTGCCACAGCGTCTTTCGTCATCGGCGGATCAGCGAGCTGGCCGAGTTCCTCCAGTGACGCCTGGCGGTGCTGCACGCGCAGCTTGCCCGCCGCGGCCAAATGGTCGGGCACCTCGTCGCCCAGAATCTCCAGTGCACGTTCGACTCTCGCGGCGGCGGCGACCGCGGCACGGGCCGATCGGCGCAGGTTGGCGTCGTCGAAATTGGCCAGGCGGTTCGCCGTGGCCCGCACCTCGCGGCGCAGCCTGCGCTCCTCCCAGACGATCCGGGTGTCCTGCGCACCCATCCGGGTCAGCAGTGCGCCGATGGCCTCACCGTCGCGCACCACGACCCGATCGGTGCCGCGCACCTCACGCGCCTTGGCGGTGATGCCGAGCCGACGCGCCGCACCGACGAGTGCCAGCGCGGCCTCCGGACCGGGGCAGCTGACCTCGAGCGCCGAGGAGCGACCCGGTTCGGTCAGCGAGCCGTGCGCGAGAAACGCTCCGCGCCAAGCGGCTTCGGCATCGCCGATGCTGCCGCCGACCACCTGCGCGGGCAGACCGCGCACCGGACGGCCGCGCACATCGAGCAGGCCGGTCTGTCTGGCCAGCGCCTCGCCCTCCTTGGACACCCGCACCACATAGCGCGAGGTCTTGCGCAAACCGCCCGCGCCGAGCACGTGCACATCGGAGCCGTAGCCGTACAGCTCGAAGATCTCGCGCCGTAGCCGGCGCGCGATGGAACCCATATCCACCTCGGCCTCGACTATCACCCGCCCGCCGACGATGTGCAGGCCGCCCGCAAACCGCAGCAGCGCAGACAATTCCGCCTTGCGAGAACTCACCTGCGAGACTGTGAGCCTGCTCAGCTCGTCCTTCACTTCGGCTGTCATCGCCACGAGACGCGCTCCTTTCCACCCAACCCGGAACGCACATCCTGACCCATGTGCCGTCCCTCGACTCGAAGCCCTGCCATGTGTGGCCGAGGTTGCCGGATCAGCTGATCCAGTGCGGCGGCAAGCTTTCCGGGGTGATGCCGGTCGGTTCCCGCTTCGGCGACATCGGAGAAGGTTACTCGCGCCCGCAATTGTTCGGCAGCCCTGGCCACATGTTCTCTTTCGCGACCCTCCGGCACCGACCCGGAATCGACCAGTACCTCGTCGACCACGAATTCCGGTGCGTGCTGGGACAATACATGTAGATGGCGTTCCGCGGAGAAACCCGCCGTTTCTCCGGGCTCCGCAGCCAGATTCAGCACCAGAACCTTGCGTGCTCTGGTATAGACCAGCGCGTCACGCAATTCGGGCACGAGCACATGCGGAATCACGCTGGTGAACCAGGAACCAGGGCCGAGCACAACGACATCGGCGTGTTCGATGGCCGAGGTCGCCTCCGGACTGGCGGGCGGATCGGACGGAATCAGCCGCACCCGCCGCACCTTGCCCGGTGTCGTCGCGATGGCGACCTGACCACGGATGCAGCGGCTCACCCGCGGATCCGCTTCCAGCCCAGAAACATCCGCCTCGATATCGAGGGCGATGGGCGACATCGGCAGCACCCGTCCGGTGATTCGCAACATCTTGGCGACCTCGTCGAGCGCGGCGACCGGATCGCCGAGCACCTCGGTCAGTCCCGCGAGGATCAGATTGCCGACCGAATGTCCGGCCAGCGCGCCGGTGCCGCCGAAGCGATGCTGCACGGTGCGCGTCCACACATCGTCACTGTCCGCGGCGAGCGCCGCGAGGGCCATGCGCAGATCGCCGGGCGGTGGCACACCGAGTTCGGCGCGCAGTCTGCCCGATGACCCGCCGTCATCGGCGACGGTCACCACCGCACTGATCTTTCTGGTCAGCCGCCGCACCGCGGTGAGCGTCGCGTACAGCCCGTGCCCGCCACCGAGCGCAACTATGGCGGGATCCGATTCCCACCCCGTCATTCGCGCCCCAGATCCCGATGCACAACACGCACGACATCGGCCGGGCCGGATTTCTCCGTCTCCGAGCCGATCAGTTCGCCGAGCGCCTCGGCTATCGCCACGCTGCGGTGTTTACCTCCGGTGCAGCCCACTGCCACCGTCATGTATCGCTTCCCCTCTTGGCGGTAACCATTCGTCGTCAGGTCGACCAGGTGATGGCAGGTGCTCAAGTAATCGGCCGCGCCGGGACGCGACAATACATACTCGCTGACCACGGTCTCCTGTCCCGAATGTTCCCGAAGTTCCGGTATCCAATGCGGATTGGGTAGAAAACGCACATCCAACACCATGTCCGCATCGAGTGGAACCCCATACTTGAATCCGAACGACTGCACCGTCAGCTGCAGTGCGGTGGGCGCGCCGCCGCCGTAGGCCTCCTCCAGCTTGCGGTGCAGCTGGTGGATCGAGAGTTCGGTCGTGTCGATCACCAGGTCGGCCGCCGTTTTCACGGCGGAGAGGCGGATCCGTTCGGCTGCGATGCCCGCCGAGAGCGTACCGTCCGCGCTTTCGCTCTGCAGCGGGTGGCGCCGGCGGGCGAAGCCGAAGCGCCGGATCAGCACGTCATCGGACGCCTCGAGGAACAGGATCCTGGTCGGCACGCCCGCGGAGCGCAGCTGATCGGTGACGGCCGAAAGATCGCCGGTGAAGAAGCGGCTGCGCACGTCCATGACCAGTGCGAGCCTGCGGATCGGTGGTTCGGCGGAGGCGCCGAGTTCGACCATCCGCCCGATCAGCTCGGGCGGCAGGTTATCGGTGACATACCAGCCGAGATCTTCGAGTACACGGGCCGCGGTACCGCGACCCGCGCCGGATAGGCCGGTCACGATGACCACCTCGACCTTTGGCTGCGCCGGGTTGCCGTCGCCACGTTCGACAGGTGCGCCGAGGGTGCCCGCGGGGCCGGTCCGCCCAGCGGTCGACCGCGGGCTGCCCGCACTGTTGTTCGATTCGACGCGTGTCATGTCCTACCGGATCTGTGTCAGGGTGCCTGTCGATCATCCCGCACCGTTTCCGGTATCGGGCGCAGACACACAACGTAGGTGTCTTATTCCTCCCGCAATGCGGCCAAAACGGCCTTCGCGGTCGCCACACCGATGCCGGGCACCTCGGTGATCTGCTCGACCGTAGCCTCCTTCAGTTTGGCAACCGACCCGAAGTGGGTGACGAGCGCGGTCCGGCGGGACTCGCCGAGGCCGCGCACCGAGTCCAGTGCGGACGCGGTCATCCGACGGGAGCGTTTGCTGCGGTGGAAGGTGATGGCGAAGCGGTGTGCTTCGTCGCGCACCCGTTGCAGCAGATACAGCGACTCACTGTTGCGCGGCATGATCACCGGATCGCTCTCCCCCGGCACCCACACCTCCTCCAGCCGTTTGGCCAGACCGATCACCGCGACATCGGTGATGCCGAGTTCGTCGAGGACCTCCGCGGCGGCCGCGACCTGGGGTGCGCCGCCGTCGACCACGTAGAGATTGGGCGGGTAGGCGAATTTGCGCGGGCGGCCGGTGCGTGGGTCGATGCCGGGGCGGGAAGTGAGTTCGAGGTCGTCGTCTACGTGTCCGTTTTCCTGACCAGCGGTCAGCTCCTCGGCCTCCAGCTCGTCCCGCTCGCGGCGCAGACGATAGAACCGCCGTCTGGTCACCTCCGCGATACTGCCGACATCGTCGGAGCGGCCCTCACCCGCGGCCTCTTTGATCGCGTAGTGGCGATACTCGGACTTGCGCGGCAGGCCGTCCTCGAACACGACCAGCGAAGCCACCACATCGGTGCCCTGCACGTGGCTGATATCCACACACTCGATTCGTAGCGGCGCGCTGTCCAGATCGAGGGCATCTTGAATGTCTTGCAGTGCAGCGGATCTCGAGGTCAGATCGCCCGCGCGCTTGAGTTTGTGCTGGGCCAGCGCCTCCATCGCATTGCGCTGCACGGTTTCGGCGAGCGCCTTCTTGTCACCGCGCTGCGGCACCCGCAGCCGCACCGCCGAGCCGCGCAGTTTGCTCAGCCATTCCTCCACCTGTTCGGCATCGGCGGGCAGTTCCGGCACCAGCACCTCGCGCGGCACCGCGGTGGCCGGTTGGTCGGCCTCGTCGTGTTCGGCCTCACCCTGTGCGGCCTGCTCGCCGTAGAACTGGGTGAGGAACTGCTCGACCAGTGCGGCGACCTCGCCGCCGGCCTCCTGCCCGTCGATGGCGTCGCCGGATTTGTCGACCACCCAGCCGCGCTGACCGCGCACCCGGCCGTCGCGGACGTGGAAGATCTGCACCGCCACCTCGAGCTCATCGATGGCGAAGGCGACCACATCGGCGTCGGTGCCGGTGCCGAGGACGACGGCCTGCTTCTCCAGTGCCCGCCGCAGCGCCTGAACGTCGTCGCGGAGCCGGGCGGCGGTTTCGAAGTCCAGGTCCTCGGCGGCGTCGTGCATCCGGCGCTCCAAGTCGCGCACCATGCGATCGGTGCGCCCGGCCAGGAAGTCGCAGAAGTCCTCGACGATCCGGCGATGCTCGTCGGCATCGACGCGGCCGATGCACGGGGCCGAGCATTTGTCGATATAGCCGAGCAGACAAGGCCGCCCGATCTGGTTGTGCCGCTTGAAGACTCCGTTGGAGCAGGTGCGCGCGGGGAAGACCCGCAGCAGCAGATCCAGGGTTTCCCGAATGGCCCAGGCGTGCGCGTACGGCCCGAAGTACCGCACCCCCTTCTTGCGCGCGCCGCGATAGACGAACAGCCGCGGGTACTCCTCGTTCAAGGTGACCGCCAGCACCGGATAGGACTTGTCGTCCCGATACCGCACGTTGAATCGCGGATCGAACTCCTTGATCCAGTTGTATTCCAGCTGAAGGGCTTCCACCTCGGTGGAGACCACGGTCCATTCGACGCTGGCGGCCGTCGTGACCATCTGCTTGGTCCGCGGATGCAGCGACGCCACATCGGCGAAGTACGAATTCAACCTGCTGCGCAGGCTCTTGGCCTTGCCGACATAGATCACACGCCCGTGCGCGTCCCGGAATTTGTAGACACCGGGTTCAACGGGAATCGTGCCCGGCTTCGGCCGGTAGGTCGCGGGATCTGCCACGAATCCAAGCCTATCGACCGGCTCCGACACATCGGCAGGGGCCGCTCAGCCGAAGCGGCGGGCACTGGCGATGATCGCGTCGCACAGCGCCTGCTCCGGCGCGGACAGGGTCGTACGCCGCCGCATCAGCACGAATTCGAGGTCGCCGAGCACCGGAAGTCGCGGGTCGGCGAGCACGCGCAGACCGTCCGGGATCAGGGTTTCGGCATGCACGATGACGCCGAGGCCGGCGAGGACCGCAGCGCGCAAGCCGAGCTGGCTGTCGCTGGTACAGGTCACGCGCCAGGTGCGGGCGTCGCGTTCGAGAGCCCGCAGTGCGATGCGGCGGGTGAGGCTGGGTGGCGGATAGGTCACCAGCGGGACCGGATCGTCGAATTCCGTTGTGGCCGAACGGCCCGCCCACACCAGACGGTCACGCCACAACAGTTCGCCGTGCCGTTCACCGGGCAGGCGTTTGCCGACCACCAGGTCGAGTTCACCGGTCTCCATGCGGGTTTTGAGGTTTTCGCTCAGGCCGACGGTGAGTTCCAGATCGACCCCCGGATGGGTGCGCTGGAATTCCAGGAGTACGTCGGGAAGTTCGCGGGCCATCACGTCATCGGAGGCGCCGAGCCGGATCAGGCCGGTGAGGGTGGATCCGGAGAAGTAGCGCTCGGCCTGGCCCTGCGCGTCGAGGATGGTGCGGGCGAAGCCGACCATGGCCGCGCCGTCGGCGGTCAGCGCGAGATTGCGCGTATCGCGGCGGAACAATTCGCGCCCTACGGCCTTCTCCAAGCGGGCGATGTGGCCGCTGATAGTGGACTGACGCAGGCCGAGGATGCGGCCGGCGGCGGTGAATCCGCCCGCGCGCTCGACCGCAAGGAAGGTGCGCAGCAGTTCGGGTTCGAACACACCCCCAATTATCACCGTTTGCGTTTACAGATATCGTTCTGAACGCCTTTCGCGTTCAATTGGCCGAGTCGTACGGTCGACTGGTGAAGTTTCTCGCCAAACTCCGGATCGATGCGTTCATGCTCGGCATCCTGGCCAGCGTCGCGGTGGCCGCGCTGTTGCCCGCCCGGGGTGTCGCGGCCGATACGCTCGACTGGATCACCAAGATCGCGATCGGTGTGCTGTTCCTGCTCTACGGCGCCCGGCTCGAGCCTCGTGAGGCACTCGCAGGATTGCGGCATTGGCGGTTGCATTCGACGGTGCTGGCGGTGACCTATCTGATCTTCCCGATGATCGGGCTGGCGCTGCATCGGCTGGTGCCATCGGTGCTGACCGACGATCTCTACACCGGCGTGCTGTTCCTGTGTCTGGTGCCGTCGACCGTGCAGTCATCGATCGCCTTCACCTCGATTGCCCGCGGGAATGTGGCGGGCGCGGTGGTCAGCGCGTCGCTGTCGAATCTGATCGGCGTCTTCGCGACCCCGTTACTGGTCATGCTGCTGATGGACACCACCGGCAACGCGACCGTCTCCCCCACCGCGATCCTCGCGATCGTCGTTCAGTTGCTGCTGCCGTTCCTGGCGGGCCAACTCTTGCGTCCCCGGATGACCTGGCTGCTGCGGCATGCCACGGTGACCAGGGCTGTCGATCGCGGTTCGGTCTATCTCGTCGTCTATGCCGCCTTCAGCGCGGGCATGGTGGAACACATCTGGAGCGGCATTTCGCCGCGGGCGCTACTGGCAATCGCCGCGGTGTGCGCGGGCATTCTCGCCGTAGTCCTGACGATTACCACCTTCGGCAGTCGCCTCCTGGGTTTCGCCCGCCCCGATCAGATCGTCACCGTGTTCTGCGGTTCGAAGAAGAGCTTGGCCACCGGTCTCCCCATGGCCTCGGTCCTGTTCGCGGGACATCCGGTCGGCTTGATCGTGTTGCCGCTCATGATCTTCCACCAGATCCAGTTGCTGACCTGCACTGTGCTCGCTCAGCGCTACGCGCGATCAGCACAGTCCGATATCGCGACAGCCGAGCCATCCGCACAACCCGCCTGATCCGAGCTGTTCACCACTCGGCGTCGGCAACCCGAATATCGAACCACGCCTTGGCTTCCGGATGCGACAGCTGGTAAAGGATCGTCGCCGATGCGCCCAGTGTGAAGAGGACGACGACCAGCCGGGCCAAATCCGGGACAGCCTCGACGTGCATCCTAAGTACCGCGACGGACTGCAGCATGACCGAAACGATCGCGACGCGGCGCACCCGCGGCCCACGGCCGAGGCCCAGCACCGCGAGGCCGAGCACCCAACTACAGCCGAATTGCAGGGCCGCGGATCTGGCCGCCTCGTCCCCGGCGATCAGACCCATGACGACCGGATACGCGAGGCCGAAGCCCGCGAGTCCCAATGCGGCCTCTCTGGCATCGCGGACGGATTCGGGCAGGCCGACCGGCCGCGCCGTCCGCACTGCCGACGATTCGAAATATGCCTCGGCTTCATCCATGGCCACTCCCCGTCGAGCTTGCGCACCACGATGTGGTGTGCGTCACAGCAAGCTAATTCAGTTCGGGGACATCGGCATTCAAGAACAGCAGAGTGTGTCGCAGGTCACATACTGGACATTACGCCAATCCGTGCCGCCGCAGTACCTCGAGCAGCCCTTCGGCGCGCTCCACCGTCGGCAACGGATCGACCAGCGCGAAACCGCAGCCCGCCGCGACCGCGCCGCCATCGGCCTCGGCACTGTCGCCGACCATGAGCGCCGATTCGGGACGCACGCCGAGTTGTTCCACCGCGGCCAGGAAGATCCGCGGATCCGGCTTCACCGCACCGACTTCGAACGACAGCGTGTGCGCGGCGACGAGCCGATCCCAACCGTTGGCGGCGAACGCCGGACGGATATCGAAGGCGATATTGCTCACCACAGCGACCGGGATACCCTGTGCCGCCAGGGTTTTCAGGACGGCACCGGTGTCCGGATACGGCGTCCACGCCAGCGGGTCGAGCATCCAGTCGTAGAGTCGCTCGACCAGCGCCGGTGTCGGCACCCCGGCTTGTCGCATCAACTCACGATAGGCCGCGCGATGCATTGCCGGATCCAGATCCCGCCGCTCCCATGCGAGCCGGCCCTCGGCGTCGAAGACCGCACCGTCGCCGACCGGCCGCGTCATCCGATCCAGGATCGCGTCCTGCTGCGACCGGTTCAGGGGTTTGCCATCGGTCCCGACCATATCGGCCCAGGTTTCATCGGGTTCCAGCCGGAACAGCGTGCCGGAGAAGTCGAAAAGAACTGCCTCGATCGCCACTGGGCCAGCCTACCGATCGCGACGGTTGTCCTTAAGGGCGAGCGGATTGGCTTCAGCGCCAATTCCGCTGAGAATCCCGCACCGAATCTGGCGCTCAATGCAATTGCCCGCTAACCGTTTTCGCCGAACTCACCAGCTCTGGGAGCCCACAGCGTCGGATTTCACGCGACGCTCGCCGATCGGCGATACAGTGCGGTCCATGAGTGGCACGCGAAGAACCTGGGTCAGCGCCGCGGCGGCGCTCACGCTCATCGTCGGCGTTGTCAGCGGATGTTCATCCGACGACACACCGGCGAACGCGGCGTGTAGTGCGACGCCGAACGGAACCCCGGTGGTCGCGACCTCAGCGGGCGCGACTCCAGGCGCGACCAAGGATCTGAGCACCAATCCCGAGATCGCGACCGGCTACCGGTCCGATATGACGGCCGTGCGCACCAAGACCTACGCGGTGTCCACGGCCAACCCGGTCTCCACCAAGGCCGCCTGCGAGGTGCTGAGCAACGGCGGCACGGCCGCGGATGCCCTCATCGCGGCGCAGATGGTGCTCGGGTTGGTGGAGCCGCAGGCCTCCGGCATCGGTGGTGGCTCGTTCATGCTCTATTACGACGCGGCCAGCAAGAGCGTGGAGGCGTACGACGGTCGGGAGATCGCCCCGGCGGCGGCGACCGAGAATTATCTGCGCTGGGTCAGCGATACCGATCGGACCGAGCCGAAGCCGAGTGCCCGTGCGAGCGGACGCTCGATCGGCGTGCCCGGCGTCTTGCGCATGCTGGAGCTGGCGCATCGCGACCACGGCAAGACCGCTTGGCGTGACCTGTTCGACCCGGCCATCGGACTGGCCGATCGCGGCTTCCCGATCAGTCCGCGCCTGGCCGGTCAGATCGCCGAATCCGCCAAGGATCTCGCGGTGGACGAGTCCGCGAAGGCCTACTTCCTCAATCCGGACGGCACCCCGAAACGGGCCGACACCTTACTGACCAACCCGGCAATGTCCAAGACCTTGAACGCGATTGCCACCGACGGCGCGAATGCCTTCTACACCGGCGCTATCGCCCACGACATCGTCGACGCGGCCGGATCCACTGCGGGCGGGCGCACCCCGAGCCTCGTCACCGTCAACGACCTCGCCGGATATCAGGCCAAGAAGCGGACCGCGCTCTGCACGAACTACCGCACGCACGAGATCTGCGGTATGCCGAGCCCGTCCTCGGGCGGCATCACCGTCGCGGCCACCCTCGGCATTCTGGAGAACTTCGACCTGTCCGCGCTGAAGCCGGACACTATCGACCGCAACGGCGGCAAGCCGAAGGCCGAAGCGGTGCATCTGATCTCGGAGGCCGAGCGGCTCGCCTACGCCGACCGGAACAAGTACGTCGCCGATACGGATTTCATTCCGCTGCCGGGTAATTCACCGCAGACCCTGCTGAACAAGGACTATCTGAAGCAGCGCGCCGGTCTCATCGATCCCGGCCACAGCATGGGCACCGCGCAGCCGGGCGATTTCGGCCCGGTGCCACTCGGTGTCGGCCCGCAGCCGCCCGAGCACGGCACCAGCCATATCTCGGTCGTCGATAAGTACGGCAATGCCGCCTCGATGACCACCACGGTCGAATCGGCCTTCGGATCGTTCCATCTCGTCGACGGATTCGTGCTGAACAACCAGCTCACCGACTTCTCCGCCGATCCGCTCGGCACCGACGGCGCCCCTGTCGCCAATCGCGTGCAGCCGGGTAAGCGGCCACGCAGTTCGATGAGCCCGACCCTGGTCTTCGACCACAATGCCGACGGCTCCCGCGGCGATCTGACCCAGGTCGCCGGCTCCCCCGGCGGTTCGGTGATCATCCAGTTCGTCGTGAAAGCCCTTGTCGGTGTGCTGGATTGGGGCCTGGACCCGCAGCAGGCGGTCTCCGCGGTCGCCTTCGGCGCCGGAAACAGTCCGGCCACCGGCGTAGGCGGCGAACATCCCGCCATCAACGCCACCGACAACGGCGATCACGATCCACTGGTCCTACGCCTGCGCCAACTCGGCCACCAGGTCTCGGTCGCCCCCCAATCCAGCGGCCTCAGCGCACTGCAACGTGACGGTACCGAAGGCTGGATCGGCGGTGCGGATCCCAGACGCGAAGGCGCCGTCCTCGGCGACACCCGCTAACCTGCGGCTGCTCTATCCGGTCTGCAGCATCGGATAGAGCACCGGCCGCCGCCGAGCGCCGGGTCGCCCTGCGCGAATCTCAGAACAGCGGAAACGCATTTCGGCGGCGGACCGCCATCGGCCAGCAGGAGGTCGTGAACGGATCGTCAGCGAATGCCTCGGCGACATGCTGACATCCGGCTGGCGACTACTCCTCGGTGGCGGTGTATTTCGCGCCGAGTGCGCGCAGCTCATCCAGGGCCTGGACGGCGCGTTGCTTGTCGTTGGAGCGGATTGCCATGAGGGGGACGTAGTCGTCATCGACCAGTTCGAGGCGGGCCCAGGACTTTCGGTCCGGGAAGGAGACGCCGCGGATGTACTCCCAGGGGAATTCGGTGTCACCCAGAATGTTCCGCACCGAGATGCCGCGCTTGCCGACACGGACGCGCGGGCGGGTCAACAGGAGTACCGCCGCCGCACCGAGCACGCCGATGCCGATCATCGCGAACTGGTCCGCGAGGCGGAAGTTCACACCGGTCGAACCGTGGCGCAACAGGATGCCGCCCGCGGTGAAACCGGCGACGAGCAGCACCGCCACGGTCCATGCGGTCCGCACCGCACGATGCGGCCGCACCTCGAGCTCCCACTCGCCGGAGCCCGATTCGGCAGCCGCGGCCGAGCCTCTACGCCAGATGCGAACGACCGGCATGGTCTACGGCCGCAGAGCGCGCAGCGTCAGCGCGGCATCGAGCGCTGCCGCGGCGGCCTGTTCGCCCTTGTTCTCGGCGGAGCCCGGCAATCCGGCCCTGTCCAGCGCCTCCGCCTCGTTATTGGTGGTCAGCACGCCGTTGGCCACGGGCGTACCCGCATCGAGCGACACCCGGGTGAGACCGGCGGTCACCGCATCACAGACGTATTCGAAATGCGGTGTGCCACCGCGGATCACCACACCGAGCGCGACCACCGCGTCATGTGAGCGGGCCAATTCCTGAGCGACCACCGGAAGTTCCATCGCACCCGCGCACCGGACCACGGTGATGTGCTCGAC